>NZ_JFOM01000037.1:0-497403 GCF_001860525.1 Paenibacillus sp. LC231
TTTGTTTTACAACAAGGAACGTTTCCAAAACAAACTGGGCGACCTCTCCCCGATTGAGTTTCGGGAGAAAGTCGCCGCTTAATAAAATTTCTCTTTTTTTATTGTCTACTTGACGGGGCTATGACCATCCCTTGGAGCATTCCAGCACGCTTTTTATTATTGTTGCGGGTGTCTCTCCTCTTTGTAGACTGGCCAAGACATGAGCGATGGCGCTACCATGACTGCCAGCACAGTCAGTGCAAGCACGGCGAGCCATCCCATTCCCCCTTGCAAAAGCGTTAGCCCAGCCACGAGGGAATAAAGAAATGCGGGAAGAGCGAGCAAGGTCCGGACAGCGAGGACACCAGCCGAACGATGCTGCTGATTCGTAAACGGGAGCACCTGCATAAACTCGGCTTTGGCGAACACCGCCCATCTTGTATTCAGCCAATACGACATCATCAATACCAGAGCAAGGTATACGATGATTTTGATGATCGGCGGCGGCAGCCAGACAGCCGGAATGCCGACCAGCGTAATCTGAATGTACAATAACAAGCTCTCAGGGTGGCGCACAATCGCCTTTACCCCCGCATCGGCCAGCCTCTTCTCCGCTGTACCTTTGAACAATCGGCCGGACTTGCGCATAAACCAGGTCTTGCTTCGTACACTTGGTGGTTTGCCGACGGCTTGAACGAGCAGCTTCTCCGTCAGCTGGACCCTTGTCTTCGCATCCTCACGCGCATCTGCGATGAAGGTTCCTTGCATGGCAAGCCGCTTGCGGCTAAGAAGAAACAGAACCATAAGCAGAATCAAGGCAGCTGTCCACAATACAGCATAGGACTCCAGCCAAAATGTAACAAGCAGCGCTAACAGTCCGAATGAGAGCCAGCGTACGAGATAAGTCATTCCATGTTTCCGCCAGCCTTTATAACTGGAGCGAATCATGGCGGTTAATAAATTCGCGCACCAGGCGCATACAGCCGTCATCATCAGCAAGGTCACCAGGGCAATGCCGGTTATCTCATGTTCCCTGACCAGAATTGGCAGCGCAAGCACTGTAACGACCAATCCCTTTATCGCTGAGACCGTATGACTGTATGCCATGCCCCTGATCATTAACCCCTTCATCCAGCCTCGCTGCTGGCGAAGAAACAATACGTCAGCCTCTTCCAGGAACAGCAGCACTCTACCTGAGAACATAAAGAGCAGAAGGCCTACCACCGCCTGCAGCGGAAAGAACTGGGCCCATCCGGGAAGCGGGCTCGTCCATAACTCTCGGTAGAGCCCGCCTCCCAGCAGCAGACCCGGAACAATGATGTACAGCATTACGATCCAATCGACCACGGTTGCCAGATTGTCGCGTTGATTCTTCCAATGAGCGGTCACCCTTCGCCAAAAGAGGGCGCCCGGATGGCTAAAATGATAGGATCGATCCATGTCCATTCCCTCCCTCATGTCAGCGCATCGAAGCAATCAAACAACGATGCGCCGGGAAGATCAGCGGCCTGGCGAATTTGATCCAACGTGCCCTCCGAGGCAATCCGGCCTGCGGATATGAGCACAAAGCGATCGCAAATTTTCTCTGCGGTATCCAGCACATGGGTGGACATCAATACGCCGGCTCCCCGACTTCTCTCCTCAAGCAGCAAATTCAAGAAATCTCGGGTGGCCCGGGGATCCAATCCAATAAACGGTTCATCTACAATATAGACGTCCGGCTTGGAGAGAAATCCGATCATCAGCATCATCTTCTGCTTCATTCCTTTGGAGAAGCCTCCCGGCAGTTCATTGCGCACCGGCTCCATTCCAAACTGACGGAGAAGCTGATCGGCCTGTCTCTCGAAATGTTCATCATCCATTCCAAATGCAGCAGCCGCCAAATCCAGATGCTCCCACAGCGTCAAATCCTCATAAAACACCGGCTGCTCGGGAACATAAGCATATCGGGGCGGCTGACCTGCAATAAAGACGTCGGCTTTACTATCTTTAAGCAGCCCCAGCACCGTCTTAATGGTCGTGCTCTTTCCGGCTCCATTCGGTCCGATCAACCCCAGCAGTTCGCCGGGTGCCACTTGAAAGGATATATCCCGTATGCGCGGGCGGCCTGGTTCGTAACCCGCCTGCTGAATATCCACCTTCAGTACCGGTTCGGTATCCCATTCATTCTCTTGAATCTTATGCATCCTAACACCCCATCCGTTAATCCTTATCTCAGTATTACGCAGATAGACAAGGATTCGTTGCATTTAGCAAAACATTCTTACATTATACTGTAAAAGTTTCAGGGACCATGTGGCCCTTTCTCCCTGCGCCAAAAGCTTTATCCTTCTGTTCATTTCTGCGTTTTACACAACAGCAGCAGCGGTTGAAATCCCTCTGATTCCGGCTTATCAGGCTGGAGGTGTAGTTGATACGAGCGGAGAATGAAAATGTTTCGGCCGGATTGTGACAAATCACATGTTGAATTTACTCATTTCAGCGTAATCTTAGATTTGAAGTAATTCAGGACATGAGTCCATATCAAAGGCGGGAGAATGTATGAAGGTGTCACATGAACGCGATACACAGCTTGCTATGCACCTGTATCGGGTGTTTGCCAAGTCATTCAAGAGCGTCAACGAACATGTCGTGAATAACAGTAAAATCGAAGGCTTTAATCCAACTTCATTTGCCGTAATGGAAGTACTGTACTATAAAGGCCGCCAGCCCATCCAGCAGATCGGGGCACAGCTGCTCCTGCAGAGCGGAAACGTAACCTATGTGGTTGATAAGCTCGTTGAAAAAGGTTATGTGCGCCGCAAACCCTGTCCCGAGGACAGAAGGGTCATTTACGCCGAGCTGACTCCACCCGGAGAGCAATTAATGCAGAAGCTTTACCCCCTGCATGAACGTCACATCGAGCATGCCCTGGGTGGATTGGATGAGGAAGAGAAACATCAACTCATTGGGCTTCTGAGTAAAATGGGGAAACATGCGGAACAGGTACAAATCGTGCGCCAGCAGGGCTGAAAAAACAAAGAGAAGAACCCTTTCTATTTCTCGGAAACAGGGTTCTTCTAGCTCAATGTACTGGTTAGAAACGCTCAGTCTTTAAAGCCTTCCAAGGCAATAGTCGGCTTCCCGTCCGCCTGCCAGGCTCCCTTGTTGTATCCCGCATTGTATCCCGGCGTGGCTTCAGGCTCCCAGTAGAACACGCCCAGCCCCGTACCTCCCGCTAAGCCTCTCACCTTGGTCTTGATGCTCTGGATAAAGCTCTTGGCTGCCTCCGGTTGATTGTAATCCATGCCGATTTCGCTGATCATGATGCTTTTTCCATATCTGGCGGTCATGTCTTTGGCATTGGCAATCGTTTGATCGACCTTCGAAGACCAATCGCCTGCTTCCGGGTACAGCGACATGCCGATAATATCAAAGTTCGCGCCGTTGCTGATCAAGCCACCAATGTTCCACTTGAACAATTCATTGTCGTAGCCATTCGATAAATGAACGATCGTCTTGGTCTGGCTGCTGACGGACTTCACTGCATTATGCCCCGTATTGACGAGCCAGGCGTAATTCTTCATGTTCGCCGAAGCTTTGCCGTCCTCCCACAGCATCCCGTTGTTGGTTTCGTTGCCGACCTGTACCCAATCCGGCGTCACGCCCTTATTCTTCATGGTGTTCATCACATAGACGGTATGGGAATAGACCGCATCCATCAGCTGCTGAAAGGTAAAATTACGCCAGGCATAGGGCTTGTTCTGCTGTCCCGGGTCCGCCCAGGAATCGCTGTAATGCAGCGTAAGCATAATGCTCATGCCTTTATTCTTGGCACGCTGGGCCAGCTCGGCGGCTTTTTCCGCATTCAGATAGCCGTTCATGTAATCATTCATATTGGGATTTACCCAGACTCGAATCCTGGCGGAATTGATCTGGTAATCATTCTTCAGAATGTCCAGAATATCGCGCTGAACCCCTGTCTTGTCCTTCCACTTATATCCTTGAGCTTCCATACCGGGAACCCAGCTGATGTCCGCTCCTTTTGCAAAAGCAGGCGCCGCCTCGGCTGAGCCGTTACCCGTAAAGCCAAACGATAACGCAAGCATCGATACGCATAGAAACATCCTGAACCAAACTCCTTTCGCAACTTCAGTCATCATGATACCTCCTTGGTTTTCGTTCACTGCGCAAGTGACATCCCTATTGTAAGCGCTCTCCAAATGAAGCCACAGGGCATAATGCCAACATTTCCGGTCCTTTTCCAAGCAAAATGAACCCCGTGCGCAAAGGGGTGAAATGTCAGATCCGGTGCGGATAAGACGATCATATGGTATAGACAAAAGCTGCGCGGTATATGAAGAAAGGACAGACACCGTACGAAGGCACCTGTCCCTGGAGGAGGCATGTTGTGAAACGAATCGGAGCATCGAAAGCTAAGACGGCTTACGAACTCCCGCCTTTCATGATCACCTTCACTCCATAAGGAGCCAACACAAGTTCAGCCCCTATGGCTTCGCCTGAGATAAAATCGCTGTACCGGGTTCCGTCCAGCGTGACCCGCTTCGCTTCGCCAGAGAAATTCATCACGAAAATGTAGTCCGACTCTCCATCCGTACGAATGGATGTGCTAACGCCCGGAGGCAGCTCCACCGGCAGCGCCCGGCGGACACCAGTCTGTTCAACGAGTTTCCTGTAAAAATCGGAATGAAACGGCTCCTTGTTCCGGGAGGCAATATAATAAGCCCGGCCCTTCCCCAGCTGATTGACCGTCAAAGCAGGCCGTCCCGCATAAAAATCGGATGAGTAAACGGCCAGTGCCTCCGCCGTCTCCAGATGAATGAGGTCGCAGAGCTCAATGGCTTCATAAGCTTTGGCCAAGCCAAGCCCCCCTCCGTCATTCGTTACGATCCCATTGACATCGTGATCATGGAGAGCATCGATTTCCTCCGACCATACGCCGAGCGTCTTACGGAGGGGCCCCGGAAATCCGCCAAGGAAGCAAAGGTCAAACTCGTCGACGATTCCCGACCAATACGTTGCAACAAACGTGCCGCCCGCTTCCACAAATTGTTGAATCCGCTCGCCCACGCCTGGGCGTACCATATACAGCATGGGCGCTACCAAAAGTTTATATCTGGAGAAGTCCTGCTCCATATCGATGACGTCGATCGGGACTCCCAACTCCCATAAAGCCCGGTAATGATTTTGCACGGTCTCCTCATACTTGATTCCCTTGTTCCGCGGACCCTGGGCATCGTTGATGGCCCAGCGGTTCTCCCAGTCAAAAATGACCGCCGCTTCCGCCGGAATGCCTGTTCCTACAACGGCATCCATCTTCTTGAGATAGTCCCCGACCTTGGCCACATCGCTGAACACCCGGGTGTGTTCATGACCGACATGATCGACGACGGCGCCGTGCAGCTTCTCGCTCGATCCCCTGCTCTTTCGCCATTGAAAATATTGCACCGTATCCGAACCATGGGCAACGGCTTGCATGGAAGACAGCAAATGCATACCCGGACGCTTCAGCTTGCTCACCGGCTGCCAGTTGGTCAGACTTGGCGTGCTCTCCATCAGCATCCAAGGCTGTCCGCCTTTGATCGAACGAATGATATCATGCATCATGGCAACGCGGGCTGCCTGCACAGCATCATCCCCGCCCTGGTCATGCCAGGTCGGATAGCTGTCCCAGGATATCACGTCCAGCAGATCGGCAAACTTCCAGTAATTCAGTCCTTCAAAATATTCCATCAGGTTCGTCGTAACCGGAAGGGACGGATTGACCCTGCGGAGGGGTTCCATTTCGTGCCGGATGAAATCCGCCGTCTGATCGGTTACAAACCGTCTCCAATCCAGGTTCATTCCATGGACCTGCGTCTCTCCGTGTGGTGCCGGGGATTCAACCTGGCTCCATGTCGTAATCGTGTGACTCCAGAATGCGGTCCACCAGGCATGGTTGAGGTCATCCAGCGTGGCGTACTTCGCCTGCAGCCAAGACCGGAATGCGTCCTGACAGTAGTCGCAATGGCAATCGCCGCCAAACTCGTTCGAGATATGCCAGCCGATCACGGCTGGATGGTTGCCGTACCGCTCCGCAAGCTTCCTGTTGATCGTATGGACCTTCTCCCGATAGACCGGCGAAGTATAACAGTGGTTATGCCGGAAGCCGTGCAGGTTACGGACCCGTCTCTCGCTTACGCGCAGCACCTCGGGATACTTCTCCGACATCCAGGCCGGTCTTGCGCCGCTTGGCGTAGCCAAAAAGGCATAAATTCCATTGGCGGCAAAGCGGTCAAATACGCCGTCAAGCCAATCAAACGTGAATACCCCTTCCTCGGGCTCCAATGAAACCCATGAAAAAATGCCGATGGACATCACATTGCAATTCGCCAGCTTCATCAGCCGGATGTCTTCTTCGAGGACTTCGGGATAACGGAGCCATTGCTCCGGATTATAATCGGCGCCATGCAGCATGTGCGGAACGCGCGAGCTAATCGGATTAAACGTTCGTTTCATAGTAGGTTAAACCTCCTGTTTCCTGTTATGTTTGCATCTCTTATTCTTTGACAGAGCCCAGCGTCATCCCTTTAACGAAAAAACGCTGCAAAAAAGGATAGACCAGCAGGATGGGCGCCGCGCCGATAAAGATCTGTGCGGCATTCACCGTCGTCTGGGACAACAGCTCCATCTCTTTCGGGCTCATGCTCATCGAGCTCATATCCCGCTGGATAATAACCGTCTGCAGGAAGGTCGCCAGCGGGAAGTCCTTGGCATTGTTCAGATACAGCAGCCCGTCAAACCATGAGTTCCAATGGAACACCATGCTGAACAGCGCAATCGTGGCAATCGAGGGCAGCGAGATCGGCAAATAAATCTTAAACAGCGTTTTGAAATGGCCGGCTCCATCGATGAAAGCCGCTTCCTCCAGTTCTTTCGGAATCCCCCTGAAGAAGTTCAGCATCAGGATGACCAGAAAGGTATTCACCGTGCCGGGAATGACCAGCACCCAGAAGGAGTTGATCAAGCCGAGCTTCTGAATCACGATATAGAATGGCACCAGGCCGCCATTAAACACCATGCTGAACACAAACAGCCAGGAATAAATACTGCGGCTGCGGAAGACGCGGTTCTCCTTGGACAGCGGGTATGCGGCCAGGAACGTTACGGCAAGCGTTAGAGCCGTTCCTAATACGGTACGCGCAATGGAGATCCAGATCGAGTGCAAAAACGCCGGGTTATTGATCGTTTTCTTGTAAGCCTCCAGCGAAAAATCGACCGGCCATAATCCCACCAGACTGGCGTCGGCAGCGGCTTTGGAACTGAACGAAATCGCCAGCACATGAAGCAGCGGAATGATGCAGAGAATGGCCAGTGAGACAAGCAAGCAGGTATTAAACACGTTAAATATGCGGTATTCCATCGTTTTATGGTACATGGCTCTCCCTCTTTCGCTCTGCTAGAATATACGGTAGCCCGCCCACTTGTAGGCCAGCCGATAGGATACGAGAATAAGGGCCATGCTGATCACCGATTTAAACAAGCCGATGGCCGTTCCGAACCCCATCTCGCCATTCAGGATTGCTGTACGGTATACAAAGGTATCGATAATATCGCCTTTCTCGTATACCAGCGGATTGTACAGGTTGAAGATTTGGTCAAACCCGGCATTCAGGATGTTGCCCAGCGCCAATGTTCCGACAACGATCGTAATGGGAATCATGGCAGGGATCGTGATATGAAGCGTTTGCTTCAGGCGTCCCGCTCCATCCATCTCCGCAGCTTCGTACAAGGTCGGGCTAACGCCGGCCAGCGCAGCCAGGAATACAATTGTATTGTAGCCAAACTCCTTCCATACGTCGGACACGATCACCGTGAACCGGAACCAGTTATTGTCTCCGAGAAAAAAGATCGGATCGATGCCGACTGCCGCCAGAATCCGATTGGCAAAGCCGTCCACGGCGAGCATTTCGATCAAAATTCCGCCCAGAATGACCCAGGACAAAAAGTGGGGCAAATACACCATCGTCTGGATGCTCCGCTGAAGCGCCGTTTTCCGGATTTCATTCAGCAGGATGGCAAACACGAACGGAATCAGCAGATTGAACACGATTTTCATCACCGCGATGACCAACGTGTTCCATATGACCTGCATGCTGTCCTGCCTTTCAAACAAATAACGGAAATTGTCCAAGCCCACCCATGCGGAGCCGCCAACGCCATCCCACGGCTTATAGTCCTGAAAAGCCATAATGATGCCGCCCATCGGCAAATAACTGAATAAGAACAGACAGATAAGGGCCGGCAGCAGCATGACGTGGAAAGGCCATGTTTTTTTTATCCTCTTCATCCAAGATCCTCCCGTTAAATCAATCTACCTCTTGATTATAGGACCCGTCCCACGGGACGCAGTAGCCCACAAAACCAATATTCATGGCACGATAGCAATCAATTTGCGGCGGCTCCAATGGCACAAAAAGGACGGCCTTTGGTAGGCCGCCCTTCATTAATCGGTAACCATAACTATTTCACGCTTTGATACCATTCGTTAACCTCTTTGGTGATCTGTTCACCGCCTCCGGCTTTCCACGTCTCTACAAATTTATCAAACGATTCAACCGGCTGCTTGCCGTAAATGATCTCGTTCAGGGTTTGATTCTCGATCTTCAGCAGATAATCCCACTTCGATTTCATGGTGGCGGTAACCGGTCCCGTAAACATGTTCTTCTTGGAGATCTCCTCTTGGGAGAGGAGCACCTCGGCAGCGGCCGGCGTATCCTTGCCATAGTTGACCGCGACATCTTTTTCGAGACGGCTCTCCGGCTTTTCCCCTTTTGCCAGCTTCAGCAGCGCTTTCATCTGCTCGTCCGGAATCCGGGCGCCGTCGCGGACCAGCAAATAACGGACGACATTGACATAACCGCCTTCGATTTGATCGTTCGGAACCATTTCGCCATTGGCATCGAGCTCGAAGTCATAACCTTCAAACAGTCCATTTGCAAATTCGCCGCCTTCCTTGGACACGGCAAAGTTATCAAACAGGTAGTTCTGATACGTGAAGAAAGCTTCAGGATGCTCCATGTCTTTATGGATCAGGGTAACGCCATTTGTATACTGCGTTCCATGCCGCATCGCAGTGCCATCAGGACCAGCCGGAATTTGCACAGGCTTCCAGACGGCTTCCGGCGCATTCTTCACGGTATCGATCAGCGGCCAGCCGCTCATCCAATAGGGCCCCGGAATGATCCCGGCCGTTCCGGCTACAGCCGGCTCGGCAGTCTTATTCTCATCCCACAGTGCGGCTTCCTTCGGAATATACCCTTTATTCATCCACTCGTTCAGCTTCGCCAAGCCTTCCTTCATGCCAGGATGAACCGAGCCATATTCCAGGCTTCCGTCCTCAGCCACGTTCCACTGCTGCGGCAGCGTTCCGTGAGCGCCGAATATCCAGGACGGATCGCCCATCCAGGTGCTCATGGACGTTTTGAAGCCAATGCTGAGCGGGGTGACTTTGTCCGGGGCTAGACCGGACGGGTTCTGGTTCTTGAAGGCCTCCATCACCTGTTCAAGCTCATCCATCGTCTTCGGTGCGCTCATCCCCAGCTTGTCCAGCCAATCCTGCCGGATCCATAATACATAGTCGTGATTATAGGCAAAATCCAGTACCGGAAGCCCCATTCGCTTACCGTCCCGGCTGTACTGATTCCACACATTGGAATCCAGATTCATCGCGTTCTTCCACGTTTCCGATGCATACTGGTCAAACAGCGTGCCTACCTCGGCAAACATGCCGGAATCGATTAAATCCTGGGCCAGCTGCTGATTTTCGGTACCGAGCGTGACGATATCCGGCATCTCCTGTCCGGAGGACATAGCCAGACGCAGCTTGGTTGCAAAAGCGCCGTTGGTATCCGTAATGGACCACAGCGATTTGATGTTGATGCCGAACTTCTCCTTGGCCCACTTCGTAGCCACGTTGTTCTCGATCGTTTCCCCATTCTTGAATTGCAGCGTTGGATCGACGCCCCACACCGTCGTAATCGTAACTTCCGGATCGTATTTGTCTTTGTAGACGTTTTCAGTTTTGGATTCGGCTGGCTGCTGTGCCGATTCCGGCTTCGGCTCGCTCCCGGAGCATCCGGCCAAGGATCCGGCCAGCAACAAGGACGCGGCCAGGATCGGGAACCATTTCTTTCTTCTAGCGTTCATATCTAAATCCCCCTTCTACCACCTTATGGATTACATGTTTAATTATAGAGGGGCCGGCAGCCGCATCCTATGTCACGAATCGAAGATTTCTGCACCTTTAGCAACATCCTTGGTCTCTGTATTCGTTCGGCGTCATCCCGTAGTGCTTCCGGAACATCTTGCTAAAATACTGCGGGTTCTGGTAGCCAAGCTCAGCGGTAATTTCATAAATCTTCTTGTTTGTATGCTTCAGCAGGTATAACGCCCGCTCCATTCGCTTGCGGATGATATAATCGCCAAGTCCCTCTCCGGTTTCACTCTTATAAATCTTGGATAAATACACCGGATGCAGGAATACCCGGTCCGCAATCGTCTTGACGGACAGGTCATGACCCGAATCGGCAGTCACCATCTCCTGAACCTGTTTGATGATATGGCTTTTGCTCGTTATCTCCTGCTCGGAGGAGATATCATGAAGTTTGTTCAGCATATCAAGCGACCAGGAACGCAGCTTCGCAGCCGACTGAACCACCTGCTGAATATACAGGGGATCCCAGCCGGCCTGGTCCAGCTGATGAACGTAATGGCCCTGCTTATGAGCCAGGTACATAAAGGCATTCGCAACCGATAAAAACATTTCATACAACGCCGTCTGCCCAATGAATGCGGTTTCAAGCTCTGCAAAAACTTGTTCTATTTTGTCCCGGGCGGCATCCCACTGCCTTGTCTCCAGCAGATGCAGCAGACTAGGCGGTTTGGCAAAAGCCTGGGTAACGTCCCATACAGGCTCACGCAGCCGGCCATCATGGTCTTCAGCAAACCGGATGGCTTCATGATCTCCGTTTCCCCAGAGGTAAAGCGAGCTTAATCCCGACCGGTAAACGGATGCCAATTCCTCCGGAAAATCAAAGGAGGCCGATACGAGAACAGAAATGCTCCCCTTCAGATAGCTGTCCACATCCTGTTGAAACTGGTATACATACTGTTTCAATGCGCGGGAATCCGCAAATGGATTCATTTCCTCTGCCTTGTACTCGCTCTTGGACTGAGCCAACAGAATCAAGCCGTTATGCGGCGTTTTGCTGGACCACACATGGAGCAGCTCGGCAAATACCTCCTCCGCAATATTACCGATGGCATATTCCATCAGGCCGACCGAATGGTCGTCCATCCTTGTAAATTTCTGCCCGAGCTGGATCAGCAGCATGACCGTCCGCCGGTCTGTTCGGAGCGGGATCTCGTATTCATGCAGCTTGTGTTCGAGCGAAGGGCGCGGTATCTCGCGTCCAAGCAAGAGATCATGCATGAGGCTGTTTCGCAGAATGCCGAGATCCGATTTGCGGCTGTACATCAACTGATGGTACTGCCCAAGCTCCTTCCGCTCCTCCTTGATTGACGCCAAGGCGGAGCTCACGCTGCGTATGAATTCATCATCGTCCACCGGCTTCAAAATGTAATCGGATGCCTGCAGCCGAATCGCCTGCTTGGCATATTCAAAATCCGAATAACCCGTAAGTAAAATGCAGCGGATATGCGTCCAGCGCTCGGTTATGGTCTCCATCAGCTCAAGGCCGGTCATGACCGGCATCCGAACATCCGTGACCACCACATCGATGTCCTCCTCCTCCAGCAGGTCGATCGCCTCCAAGGCGGAAGAAGCCTGATACACTTCTTCAATATCCAGCTCACGCCATGGTATCGTCTGATATAAACTTTCCGTGACATAACTCTCGTCATCAACCAATAAGATATTCATTCATTCCCTGCCCCCTGCCCTGACTTTGATTGATTCCTTCCAAGCGATCCGGCAGCGGCCAATAGAGCACAGCCCGTACGCCGCCCTGCGGAGATGCCGCAAACCGCAGGCCCGCCTCTTCGCCATAACGCAGCCGCATGCGCTGGTGAACATTCCAGACGCCGCAGCCCATCTCCTGATCCATCGGCTTGTTCAACCGAGCCTCCAGCTCGGCCAGCTTCTGCCCGTTCATACCTATTCCGTTATCATCCACTTGGATGCAGGCCATGCCGTCCAGAACTCGGAAGGTTATCCTGATTTCACCGTCGCCCGAGTGAGGTTCAATGCCATGGAGGACGGCATTCTCCACGAGGGGCTGGATGACCAGCGGCGGGATCTCCATGCCTTCGGCTTCCTCCGTCAAATCGAGATGATATTTAAGACGCCTCATCCGCATCTGCTGAATTTCCAAATAATGCGTAACGAACTCCATCTCATCGGGCAAGGGAACCAGTTCCCGTTCCTGACGCGTGGTATAGCGGAAATACCGGGACAAGCTGTGCGACATCGCCACGACGGCTTCGTATTTCCGAAGCTTCGCCATACTGGTGATAAACGAGAAGCAGTTGTAGAAGAAATGGGGATTGATCTGGGACTGCAGCTGCTTCAGCTTCGCTTCCCTGACATGGATCTTCTCCATGTATACATGCTCGAACAGTTCCTGGATCTGCTCCACCATTGAGTTGAATCTCGTAGCCAGAAAACTGAACTCGTTTCGGCCCGATACCTTCATCCTCACCGCGTAATCCCCGGCCTGCAGCCTGCGGAACACATAAACCAGCTGCTTGATCGGAACCTGAACCTGGGAGTACAGCAGGTATGCGGCGAGGCAGCTCATCAAGAGCAATGCGGCGATCGATATATAAAAGAGCCTGTTGGACGTATGGATCGGCTTCATAATGTCCGATAGCGGAATATAGTCTATCAAATACCATCCGGTCGTTTCCGATAATACGATGCTGACCGAATAGGTTTTGCCGCCCACTTCCTTCACGCGGTTCTCCACGTCTTGGAGCGGCTCCCGACCCAGCTCCGCAATCATATGGTTAATCAGTTCCTGGTCCGCGGTACGGTTGTAAATAACGCCGGTATCCGGTTTATAGTAGAACGGATCGCTCCTTCCGTCGCTTTTAAAGCGGTCCAGCATATCCTGAATGTTGGTGCTGTCGAATTCTACCTTGATCACGGTATTTGACTTGCCTGTATGATGCTGGGTGGAATACGGTGCCACCGAATACCAGACAAACAGGAAACGCCGATCGCTCCCCTCATCATAAGGAGTGACCTGCCAGCCCGGCTTCACGTCCTCCGCAAGCTCCTTTGGCGAGTAAAACCCGGCATCGCTTTCGGTGACCACCCGCCCAAGGGACGGGGAATAAATGGCCAGGTGGCTGCGCCAGTTCGAAGAGCTCTCCTGTATGCTCAGCTTCGTCTGAATCTGCTTCACCAGGTTAATCGCGTCCAGGTTCAGATATTTATCCTGCAAATAAATATCCCGAAAGCTTGAAATGTCCGGGTCATGCAGCAGCAAATTCGGCCACGATGCCAAAATATCAATATTGGTATTCACCTGATTCTGAAAGAAGACGAGCTGGTTCGTATTCGATTGGCTGAGCTCCTTGCTGAGTACGTTCGTCGTGGTTTGGTTCGAATAGAAATAGAGGCCGACAATCGGAATCAACATCAGGAAAATAAACAGCATGATTTTTCGGAACAGATTAAATTTGGACATACGTCGGCAGCCCCTTGGGTTATGTAGTATGAGAAGTTCATTTATAGAGCGAAATATGTTTATTATATCGGAGTTCACCCTGTGCCGTGTAGGGCATATTAGCAAGATTTCAGACACTTTCGAAGGGGATTGTTGCGAGATGGCCGTTTGCTGTCCGCATAGAGCAGCACTAAACAAAAAAAGGATCCCGGCCTCAAAGAGAGCGGGATCCTGTTAAATTATGCTATGAAAAAATATATGCCTTACATGAGTCCATCCATCAATGGCCTGACGGCTGTGTCTCTTCCGTTCCCGTCTCGGGTTCAGGAGGCGCATTGCGGAAGGCGGCCACGATCAGCATACAGATCACCGCCATAACGGCCATCACCACAAACAGGGAATTCAGGCTGCCCTCCAGTATTCCGCTCAGCAGGCTGCCTGACCCTTCGGGCAGTTCAGCCATGCCATGCGGAGAGAGCAGCTTATTAATGTCGTCGCTGGTAATGCCTGCCGCATCCGGCTCCGCCGCAAGTCTGCCCGCAATTCCCGCATTGACCCATAATCCGAACACCGCTACGCCCACGGTCTGACCGAACGTGCGGATGAAGGAGTTCAGCGCCGTGGAAGCTCCCCGGACCTCATAACCCACCGAGGATTGCGCGATAATCTGAAACAAGGTGGAGATATATCCAAAGCCGACCCCATAAATGAACGTAAAGACCAGCAGCACGCCCAGCGCCGTATCCTTATGCATGAACGCCAATCCCACCGCTCCGATGATTAGAAATACGACGCCGATAATCGCCGTTTTCCGGGAACCGGATTTAATGATCAGGCGCCCGCTGATAATCGAACCGATCAGCCATCCGATCGACATCGGGGCTAATGTCAGGCCCGACAAGGTCGCGTTGCCGCCCCGAACCCCTTGAATCCACAGTGGCAAATACGTGGTCAGCCCGATAATAAGCGCGCTTACCAGAATATTGGCTACCGTCGATACCGTAATATCCCGGATCTTGAACAGATGGAGCGGCAGCATCGGCTCCTTCACTCTGCTCTCCACCACCAGAAACGCAGCGAGCAGCACCACGGAACCGATCATCAAACCGAGCATGAACGGAGAAGTCCAGGAATAGCTCTCTCCGCCGCCTACCGCGAGCGCAAACAGCAGCGCCGTCATTCCCACGGTAAACAGGGCCGCTCCCCCGTAATCGATCGATACTTCGCGGGTGGTGCGCTCCTCTTTGAAATAACGGAAAATCAGCCATATCGATAACAGCGCAAACGGTACATTAAAAACAAAGATCCAGTGCCAGGACAGGTAATCCACGAAATACCCGCCAAGCAGCGGTCCGATCAGAGAGGAGATTCCCCATACGGAGCTGATCATCCCCTGAATCTTCCCTCGTTCCTCCAGATTGTAAATGTCTCCGACAATCGTAAAGGTCACCGGAATAACCGCACCGGCCCCAATTCCTTGGATTGCCCTGAATATGATCAGCTGCGTCATGTTCTGCGACAGGCCGCACAGCAATGAGCCTACGAGAAAGATCAGCGAGCCGTATAAAAATACGGGCTTGCGTCCATATAAATCGCTTATTTTACCGAAGATCGGCGTTGTTACCGCCATCGTCAGCAGGTAGGCCGTAAAAATCCAGCTCATGAGGCTTACGCTGCCGAAACTGCTGATAATGGCCGGTCCCGCCGGGCCGACTACCGTTCCTTCGATCGCAGCCATGAAGGTGGATAACAAAATACCGACCAGGATATAACTGCGTTTGTCTTGTTTTAATACACCCACGTTCCTTCGTCCCCTTTACTCTAGACAGCCCCGGCATGATTCCAGTCCCTGCTGTATCAGGTTTCCGATATATGTCCTTCTGATAAGGATAAAAAACCGGGGCCAACAGCATAAAAGCGCCTCCCGATACCAGGAGCGCTTTCACATCATGTAACATTTCTATTATAAGGGTTACAACGAAGGTTGCACAGTCATTTTCCCGCTTCGCAGATGAATAAAGGAAGTGGCATGTCTCTTCATGAGCTCGGGATCGTGCGTAATCATCAATATGGCCGAACCTTCCCCAATGACAAAACGGCACAGCTCGATCACCTTATCGATGGCGGCATAGTCCATCCCCGACGTCGGTTCGTCCAGGATGTACAGCGCTCTTTGCAGCATCAATTGGCTGATGATGCTCAGAAGGCGCTTCTCCCCCTGACTGAGCAGGTAGGGAGACATTTGAAGCCGACCCGTAAGCCCCGCCTTCTCCAAAAGAAACCTAGCGCGCTGCTGCTGGCCAGCAGACAGCTCCGGACGCTTCTTCACGGACACCCCTCCATGAAGACTGTAAATCAGCTCCTCCCACACATTCGGGGCGGTAAACATATATTCCGGCTGCTGGAACACATAGCCGATCATCTCGGCTCTGCGGTAAACGGCCATTCCCTTCGTATCTTCCCCTTGCCAGCGTATGCTGCCTGCCGGAGCCGGCAGCAGGCCCATGATCAGGCGGCTGAGGGTCGTTTTGCCGGACCCGTTCTCCCCGGTCAGCAGCACCCAGTCGCCGGGATCAATCTTCGCATCGATATCGCGCAGCGCCTCCCGGCCGCCGGGATACGCAAACGTCAGCGAATCGATATGGAGCAGCGGGGAGACGGCAGACAGCCGCGCGCCTTCCGCATGGGTTACCGCCGCAGGCAGGGAACATGCGGGGATCTGCACTTCAGCACGGGATACCGATGCAGGCAGGGAACCTGCGGGGTTCGACGCTTCCGCACGGGATACCGATGCAGGCAGGGAGCCTGCGAGGATCGGCATTTCCGCGTGGGGTTCAGCCGAATGCGGGGAAGTTGCCGCCGGGACAGGCTTGTCCCCGGCGGCGGCACCCGCTGCCTCGCCTGCAGGCCGAGGCAGCAAGCCCAGCTGCACCAGCTGCTTCCCGCAGCGGTGCAGTAGCTCCTCCGGCGGCCCGTCGAGCACGACGGTGCCGCCGTCCAGGACGATGACGCGCCCTGCGGCGCGCGCGACATCGTCAAAGCGGCCGGACGCGGTGATCAGCGTCCGGCCCTCCGCCTGCAGCTTGCGGCACAGCTGCAGGAAGTTCGCCTGCGCCGCGGCATCCAGGCTGGCGCAGGCGTCGTCGAAGACGAAGAGCCGCGGGCGCAGCGCCAGCACCGCGGCAATGGCCGTGCGCTGCCGTTGTCCGCCGGACAGGCTGCGCACCGGATCCATCCGGCGCTCCAGCAGCTCGACCGCCGTAAGGGACTGCACCACCCGCTCCTCAATCTCAGCGGGTGAAACCCGCATATTTTCAGGACCGAAGGCCGCCTCGTCCTCTACGATTCCCTGAACGAGCTGTGCATCCGGATCCTGAAACAATACCCCTATCGCTTCGGCCACCTCGGCAATCGGCGCCGTGGCGGGATCGAAACCATTAAGCAGCACTTCCCCGGTTCTTGTGCCTCCGCCGCTCCGCGGAAGAAGACCGCACAGCAGCTGGCACAGCGTTGACTTCCCGCTCCCGCTTGCCCCGAGGATCGCGACCCACCCGTTCTGCTCGATCTCCAGATGGAGATCCTGTATAACCGGGCGCTCTTCTCCATCGTAAAGAAATCCGAGGTCCCAGCATGTTACCGTTGATCCCGACATGGAACTATCCCTTTACGGCGACGGCAAACCGGCGAAGCAGGCCTGTCTTCACTAACGCCTCTCCTAACACTTTGGTTAACAGACCGCAGAGGAGCACACCGCTCAGAATGCGCACGACCAGCGCAATACCAAGCACTTCAAGCGGCCAAGACGTATATCCGAACATGTTGGCCGCGAACAGAAACCACAGCGGTACCATCGCGCCGCCAACCAGCATGAGCACGCCGGCACTCCACTTTTTGTGGCGGTAGATGGCAAAAATCGTCTCGGCTACGATCATATAACAGCCTGCGGCCACAAAACACGAAGCGATGCCGTATACCGTACCCGTCAGAGCTTGAATCGTGCCGCCAATCGCAAAGGTGACAACCGCCGTCCCCGGTTTACGAATGATGTAATAGGCCAAGAGCCCATACACCATGTAGATGCCTGTGGTCGTCGAAGTTGCGATGGGCCCGCCAAGACTGCTCAGCAGTTTGTTAACCGGCCCTATGTACACCGTTAGAACGGCATTGACGGCAGCGAGCATCGCCATCAGGATAATTTCCTGGGTCGTAAAAGCAAACCATTTTTTTGAAGATGATGATGAATTCAAATGTAGTCCTCCTTAATTCCAGCCATGACTGGCTGTACTAGCACTTTCGGATGCTTCATTTCATATTTTGCATACTTCTTCCCCAACCGTCAACCTAATTTTTAATATAAAAGGTTAACAATTTAAACAATCCACCACACAAAAACCGTTGCTAACACATACATGACAGCCGATATGACCGCCCATAAAGGAATGTTAACCTCCGTACGGTACGTTCGTTCCGGATACGCGCCAAAGCCTTTGGACTCCATGGCACCCGCCGTTTGCTGCACGCGCCGCAGCGCATTGAGCAGAACAGCCGAGACAAACTTCAAGCCATAGCTGATTCGGTTACCTAGGCCCCTTGGTGGCCGATGGCCCCTTACCTGCTGGGCAGCCAAAATATGGGTTCCCTCTTCCTCCAACAGCGGGATAAAGGTTAGCGCAGCGGATATGCCAAACGCAAACCGGTAAGGGATTCGAAGACGTCTGGTCAATTCGGCTACCAGTTCTCTCGGATCTGTCGTCAAAATATAAGCCATCGAGGTTAGAAACAAGGTAAACATCCGGAGCGTCATGGCACCCGCAGCGTTAAGCGCCTCCTCTGTTAAGGAGATGGGTCCCCACTGCAGCCATATGGTCTCTCCCTTGACCGTCAGGCTGGTCAGAATGAAATAGGGTACAGCAACGATCGCAATCAGCCGGATCCCTCCCAGCAGCCGCTTGCCTGACACCTGGCCTGCAAACCGGGCTTGTCCAATGCATAACAGAAGGAATAACGCCTGCTGCCAGGCCTGATCAAGCAGCATGGCTATCACAGCGGTGCAAAATAATATCACCAGCTTGCTTAATGGATCATATCGATGAAGAAGCGTGTTACCCTTCTCATATTGAATCAGCATATTACAACTCCTGCCTTTCTATCGACCTTGCCCAATCTTTTCTTAAACGTGAAAAAACGACGGCATCCACGTAACCGCTTGGCGTATGGCGATAATCTCTTAAGACGCCTTCGCGCGTATAGCCGATCCTTGTAAACCAACGGCATGCCCGTTCATTTCTCGAATCAACAAAAGCTTCAATCCGGTTCAGTCCCATGGAAGTGTACCCAAATGCCGCAACCATTTCGGCTGCCTCCGACATGAAGCCCTGCCCCCATAAAGCGCTTGTGAGCTCACAGCCGAACTCGCCCTTGAATGCGCCATCCAGCTGCCAAATATTAAACCCGCAGCTGCCGATCAATTGGCCTGTGTCGATGGCTTCGATGCCCCAGCGGATGGCCTCGTCCTGCTCGGCAAGCAGATGCAGCCAATGAATCAAAGCCTTTGCGTCCTCAGCCGAATGCATGGCGGGCAAATCCAGAAAAGCGGTCGTATTCGGATCGGACCAGCAGCGGAACATCGCTTCCGCATCATCCGTCTCCATCCTGCGCAGCCGTATTCGCCGGCCATTCATTTCCGGAATGATTCCCTTGCAGACATACATGGTTTTTGCACCTCCTTGCAAAAAATCCGACTTGTATCGACTGTTTCCGGTGATACTATGTCGTGTATAAAAGAGTATAGCGAATATTTAACCCGTGTCCTGGTCATCCTTCAGTATCTCTAGAAGCTGGATGTATCTATATTGATGGATTCGGAAGGCTTCCGTCAATATGCATGTTACAGCCCCGTTGAACAGTACCGAAGAAGGAGGAAAGTCATCTGAGTATGAATATCGCGATTATCTTGCTGTTCACCGTCGTTATCATTCCCGCTGCCATTACGCAAATCGGATATCTGCAGATTACAAGGATGAGAGTAAAGAACGATCTCAGGCTGTTCACCGTGCTGGAAAAAGCCGGACTGTACAGCAGAGAGCAATATGAGTCGCTTCAGAAGAACGAAGTGGTCATCACAAGTTTTGACGGTTTAAAGCTGTGCGGCGCAGCCATTGAGAACAATCCCGGCTCCAAGCATTGGATGCTTCTCGCACACGGCTATACCGGATCCCGAGCCGTATCCACCCAATTCATCGATTTGTTCACAGAAGAGGGCTGCAATGTCCTTCTTATCGACCAACGCCGGCATGGGCGAAGCGAAGGACGTTATACCACATACGGCTATTATGAGAAACACGATGTGCAAGCGTGGGTACGCTGGCTTATTCAGAAGTATGGCCAGGATGTGGCCATCGGGCTTCATGGTCAATCGCTGGGAGGCGGGACCGTGCTTGAATATTTGTCCATTGCCGAGCCGCAGGTCAAGCTTGTCATTGCCGATTGTCCGTATTCCGATTTGACGGATTTAATGCGGCATCAGCTTACGCGCATTAACAAAATCCCTTCGGTGCCGTTCCTGTCTTGGGTCAATGCCAGAATACGGCGCAAAGCCGGGTTCAGCCTCGATCAAGTCAGTCCGATCCGTGCTGTTCGGAACAGTACACTGCCGGTTATGTTTATTCATGGTACCAAGGATAATTACGTGCCTACCCGAATGAGTATCGAGATGTTTGAGGCCAAACCGGAACCGAAAAAACTTCTTCTTATCGAAGGCGCTATCCATGCAAACGCTTATCACGTTGATCCCAAGCAATATCGGGAAAGCGTGCACTCTTTCCTTCGTGAACATATAGATCAACCCGTAAGAGCACCGCAGGTGGACGCTGAACGAGTATCACAGCCGGATACGGAAGCTGCGCCTGCCCCGCATTCTTTCCAGTTGGAGTTGGACGGCTCACTTGAAACGATATAGACCGGAGTTGATACTTCATATCTCTTCAAAAAAGCCCCCGCCTGCACGCGTAAGAACCAGCGTGAGTCGGGGGCTTCTTCTAATGTTATACCTATTATCTACCTACGCCATGGAGTCTGCCTTCTTCGGATTCACCGGTTTAAGCACTTCATCACAAAGCTCCTTAAGCCTGCTCTGGATTTCCTTGAATTCCTCGATCCCGGCTCCCGTGAGACTGTATCCTTCCCCGTGCGCCGTCAGGAAGTTCTCCTCGGTCAAGCGTTCGAGCTCATGCTTAACCTCCCGGTCGCCAACCTTATATCCATGGCGCTCCAACTCGGGCTGCATCTCGCTGATCGTTAGGTCCCGCTCATGGGCGTGATAGAGCATATGAATACCGATAAACAAATTCTGTACGTCTGCCCGCATTAAGGTCTCTCCCTCCATCTGATTAAAATTAATACCTGGTCATGTCATACATTACCCTTGCGCCTGGAAGAGGAATCAGCCGGATCCTCTTGATGCTTCTCTTCTCCGTGGCTTGTCCCTTGACGAATATCATATACTTATACTAAGGTCATTAAACCAACGCGAATAAAGGAAGGACGGAAATCCACATGTTTCAAAACACACCCTATGAAGGCACCCGGAGCGAGCAATACGTACAGGTCCTGAACCAATTAAAAGCACTTATACACGATGAGCCCAATGCCATTGCCAATTTGTCCAATGCCTCTGCGCTCCTCAAGCAGTTTCTATCGGATACGAACTGGGTCGGCTTCTATCTCTATGATGGTAAAGAACTGGTGCTTGGACCGTTCCAAGGTCTGCCCGCTTGCATTCGGATTCCGATGAATCGTGGCGTTTGCGGCACGGCTGCGTCTGAACAGACGACACTGCTTGTTCCCGATGTACATGAATTCCCCGGGCACATTGCCTGTGATGCAGCTTCGAACAGCGAAATTGTCGTTCCGATAATGGTGGACGGGGCATTATATGGCGTTCTCGATATCGATAGTCCGCTAAAGAACCGTTTCGACCAGGAGGACCAGGCTTTTCTGGAGGAGTTTGTCCATATATTGGAGGGACAGCTCACTTTATAATCAGGATGTTTTCACGTATTCTTCCGTACACTAACCAAGGATTTGAAACCACAATTCTTAGGAGGAATACACGCTATGTATCAAATGAATAACAATAACTCGCAAATTTCGCAGCAAATTCGTCAGTGCGAGCAAATTCTTCAGCAGTTAACCCAACAAACGCAGCAGGCTTCGGCTATGTACCAGCAGTTGATGCAGCAGGAGCAGCAAAATACAGCCCGCCTGGAGGAGCTCGCTCAGCGAGAGCGCCAAGCGGCACAGATGATCCAGTCTGCCCTTCAAGGCCACCAACAAGCGATGCAGCAGTATCAGCAAATCTCCCAAATCGTTAGGCAAGTCGAGAATTCCGTGCAAGCTCACAACCAAACACAGCACATTCAGCCTTCGTTTGGCCAACAGGGTTTTCCTAACACACATCAAGGCCAAGGCTTCCAATAAGCATAAGAATGTTAAAAGGGGTATCTCATAGGTCGATAAGACCTGCGAGATACCCCTTCCATCGTTATTTACTTCGTATCTTCACTTACGCTGAATTCGATCTCGGCTTGTATCTTATACCTCTTCGGCTCTTCCCCATTCGAACCGCCCTGGTCCGCCCCGTGCGACTGTAAATCAATCACGAAATCCGCAGATCCGTAGACGACGTAGTGCCCGCCCGGAAAACCATCCTTCAGCGAATGGATGAAATCCTTGTACCTTTTGTCGTCCCTGCTATCGTAACCGCCGCCGATTTTGTAATATTCCCGCAGTGGCTCGCCCTTTTTCAGCTTGGTGGTGATATAAGGCTCATTCATGGCGTAACTGATGTTGTAGTCCCTTGTGAGCTCTTTCATCGGGAAATAAAAGGCGGAAGCCGCATGGCCGATCGTAATCTCATCCTTTTCGCCGATATATTCCAGCTCCCCGTATACTTGAACCTGATCTCCCCGTTCATACTTCTCTTTCTCGCTAACGAGTCGATACACGAAGACGCCGTCGGTCATTTCCGCCTGACTTCCCCTGGCAGCTTTATTCAATGTAGGATCAGACGGAGCCGCCCCCTGCGTCTCCTGCTTCACACAACCTGTTAGCATAATAAGCAACAAGATAAACCCGATATAAAGGTATCTTTTCATCTTTACTTTCACCTCAACTTCCAGACGGATGATCTGAAGGCAATGTTGCATAGAAATGCAAAAAAGCCGCATCCAACCCCCCTCAAATTTGCGAAGTTTTGGATCGACTTATACTCAAACTGTACTATATAATGGCAGCCTGAATTATGATGGCCGCAGGATACATTGAATTTTCAAGACTCGTAAATGTTCTTTACCCGTCCCACCTGGCCATCTTGAAGTCGTACTTTAATGCCATACGGATGGTTCGGGGAATTGGTCAGAATATCTTTAACAACGCCACGGGTTAATTTGCCCGTTCGCTGATCCTGCTTCAATACGATATCAACCTCGAGTCCCGGTTTGATATTGGAACGCTGTCCACCATTCATCGTCGTCCCTCCTGTCCATTTCTTGATGCTGTCCGTTCTCTATGGTCCACCTTACTAAAAATCAAAGGCGAAAAGCAAATCCCAAATAACAAAGGACTGCCCGTTAAAGATCGTTCAGATCGATTCGGACAGTCCTTCTATCTCATACTAAGTATGAATATATACTTAATGAAAAAATGACACAGATACGTTACAGGACGCTTCCGCCATGCACGAAGCGATTTTTCCAGGAATCACCGAAGGTGCCTACCAGGACACCACCGGATTGTTTCGAATACGTATGCAGCAGTTTATTATCTCCCAGATAAATAGCTACATGCGTGATCCGCTGTTTGGACTTGTCCAATCCGGCATAGGCGGATGCCGATGAACCTCTGTAACTCATAAAGAATACCAGATCCCCGCGTTTTAATTGATTCACGTTATATACAGCAGTTCCTTTGTCCTTGATGTACTGCCCTTGCTTGCGGGAATCGCTTGGCAGCGTAATGTTAGCGCCGTCCATAAATGCGCGGCGGACAAAGGCCGAGCAGTCAAAGGTTTTCGTTGAATTGCGGTTAGAACCGAATTCATATGGCGTGCCCAGATACTTCATGCCTGCACTGATTACTTTTTCAACGCTTGCGCTTGCAGAAGGCGCAGTGCTTCCCGAATTGCCGGAATTACTGCCGGAATTGTTAGAAGAGCCGTTACTTTGGTTAATATATTTAGAGGAAGCATATCCTTGCTTACCCTCCGAAGTTTTAATCTTATACCACCCTGAGCTGCTGCCCAGAATTTGAACGCTGTCACCTTTATACACACGATCCAAGACTTTACCCGAAGTCGAAGGCTGATTGCGCATATACACATTCGAGCTTGCTACACCTTTGGTTACTGACTGCACGCTGGCAGCAGCCACTTCATTCACAGACCCATATCCGTAAGAACCAAGAACAGCTGCTGATAGAAGCGCTCCGGCCATCAATTGTTTAAAGCTTTTTTTCGAGAAAATAATGATCTCCCCCATCTCGTTAGATTGTGGAATGACGAAATTGTCATTTTCGTGATCCCGCAATCATTATAGACAGGCTATGTCTTGGGACGCATGCTACCATCCTCACAAAAACGTATGCCAACTATTGGTAAAGAGGGGGACTTTAGTCTCTTTTTATACTTTAATTTAGTATAAATAGATTATTTTAGAAATAATACATGCCAAAATAACCCAACCATCCCGGTATAACGAACTCCGGAATTCTCTGTTGGGTCTTTCTACTTACCATATATACGTATTTTTTGTTGTTATTGTTGCATGAGAGAATATATTTGAATCACTCCGACAGCTAAAAAAGCCTGTCCAGACGGGCATCCCCATCTGACAGACTCTAGTTTATCGTACATCCTAAATTTCATTCCACTACAATTTTGTAAACATTTAACCTTATGGCCTCTTGGAATAGAGCGGATACCCAGGGTTTTCCGGTACGTCAATCAGGATGACCCTGACATTCTCTTGCGCCTTAAGGCTCAGCGTCTCGCCATGCTTCGTATCCATTACCATAAAGTCCCGCTGACGAAATTGGAGGCTTTCCTCTTCGGCACAAAAGCTGCCCGCTCCCCTCACGGCAAGCACAGCCGCTCTCCTGCCGGACTTCAATTCATACTGAGCTTCGTTCCCGGCCAGAATCTGAATATCCAGCATCCTCACATCAACGGATAAATCAGTTGGCGCAGAACCGCCAATCATCGTTTTAACCAGCCCACCCTGTATGCGGGTTACCGGAAAGGAATCCGGTCGATACTGACGACAGGCAGGATTCTGTTTCAATGAATCGCGAAGATACGGCTCGAACCAAATCTGAAATCCTTCTGCATCCGGCCCAGTGAGACGTTCCTCGTGCGTTAGTCCGGAACCCGCCCTCATCAATTGCAGGCCTCCAGCCCCCAACTCATTGTGCGTACCATGCGAATCCTTATGAACGCCCTTCCCCTGAATCATATAAGTTACGATTTCAAAACCCTGATGGGGATGAGGCGCGATATAACCTTCGACGGGCGAACGAAACCAGGACCAATAGAAAAGCGGTCCCACCCGGGTCACGGCAGACCCTTCTCCGGAGAAACCGATCGGCTTCTGCTCCGTTATCCTTCCTCCATCGAGAGAGCCCTTGCTCTGATCCTCGGGTGGATATACATTTCCTATCATGTCCAGTCTCCTCCTTTCACCCATCCATGATGACCTTGAACAGGTGCTGCATTGATTGTCTCGGCTTTAAGATAGTATCCACGATAACAGAATATATATCAACATCCTTAAATTCCCTTATTGAGGATGCATATTTGCGAATCACTTTTCAGTTTATTTTCAGTTTATGTTCAGTTTTCATTCAGCTGGAGCACGTATGATAAAGTTGAAGGAATGAGATAAGGGGAGTTTTGTGTTATGGAATCAATGCATCGTATTCGCATTTTGCTCGTGGATGACGAGCCGCATATCCTGCAGTTTCTGGAGCTTGGTCTCCATAATGAAGGGTTTGTGGTGCGGACGGCCCCCGATGGGGAATCTGCAATAATGGAAGCAAGCCGCTTCGAGCCGCATATCATCGTTCTCGATGTGATGATGCCGGGAATGGACGGACTTGCGGCATGCCGACGCTTGAAGGAGGAGGGCCGGGATGTCGCGATCATCATGCTTACCGCAAAGGACGAGATTGATGACCGTGTGAAGGGCCTCATGATCGGCGCGGATGATTACATGGCCAAGCCCTTCAGTTTCGAAGAGCTGCTTGCCCGAATTCAAGCAAGGCTGCGCAATCAGTTCCCGAGCCTGCTGGGTGAACTCCAGCTTGGCCCATTCACCATCGATGACCGCAAGAAAGAAATTGCATACCAAGGGGAGGCACTTGAGCTGTCCCCCACGGAGTATAAGCTGCTTAAATTGCTTGTGACCAAACACGGCAGCGTTTTGAGTAAACCAAACATTTTGAATATTGTGTGGGATTATGACTTTGGCGGAGAGGACAACATCGTGGAGGTTTATATCCGATCCCTGCGCGAGAAGCTCGGCGATAAGGAACACCGGGTCATTCGCACGCTTCGCGGAGCCGGCTACCGGGTTGATTTGCCATGAGTTTGCGAATACGTTCATCCGGACCTACGTCTCTACGTACGCAGCTCCTGTCACGATCCCTCATCGTCTTGGCGCTTCTGCTCGTGCTGATCGGCGCATTGCAATATGTGTTAATGAAAAATGCCCTGTTCCGCAATCAAGCCGAGGCTCTTTCCCTTCAGGCTCGCTCTATCCCCGTGGAGATATGGGAGCCTGATCGGGAGCCGCGTAACCGGTCTGCAGGGCGAAATAACGAAGCCCTTCCGGAAAATCCGCGTCAGGGAGACAGACCTATGTTTTTTCTGCCAAACATGTCGCTTGCCAAGATAGAAGTTGACGGAGGGTATACCGACCTCGCCGCTGGCAACGGTCTGTCCGCACCACAGCTGACAGCAGAGGTTTATTCAGCGATTCTGGAAAAATTCCAGGGACGTCAGCCTATTTCGTATGTAGTGATCGACAATGCCGAAGGCATCGAGCAGATCATTGTCTTTCGTCCTTACGGCAACCCAAACAGCCCCTCAGGTGTGCTGCAGCTTGGATTGGATACGCAGCCGCTGCATGCCGTTCTATTGCGGCAGCTGCTGATTTTTGCCGTACTGGCTTTACTTGCCATGGCTGCGGGGATTGCATTGTACCTGCCTTTGCTGCGCCGGACGCTCCACCCGCTGAACCAAATGGTCAAAACGGTCGAACGCACGGATGCCGGAAACTTGGCGGAGCGATTTCCTGCCGTGCAGGGTCAACGGGAGATTGACCGCTTGGCCGAATCGTTTAACGGCATGCTGGAACGGCTCGAGGATGCGTTTGATGCCGAACGCGAAGCCAAAGAGCAGATGCGGAGGTTTATTGCCGATGCTTCGCATGAGCTGCGAACGCCGCTGACTTCGATTCACGGTTTTCTGGAAGTGCTGGGCCGCGGCGCCGCCGACAACCCGGAGCAGCTGCATGCTGCACTATCCAGCATGCACGGGGAATCCAAGCGCATGAAGAAATTGGTTGAAGATTTGCTTCTGTTAGCCAAGCTTGATCGCAAGCCGGAGCTCCATCTGCAGGAAACCCGGCTGGATCAGCTGTTGCTTGAAATGGAGCCTCATCTACAGATGCTTGCCCAAGGCAGGAGTGTAGCGATTCGAGCGGTACCGGTGCTGTGCCGATGTGATCCCGATAAAATCAAACAGGTCATCTACAACCTCTTTCATAATGCGGTACAGCATACTGACTCAACTACAGGGCAGATTACCGTAACGGTTAATAAAACCAACGACCAGGTCGTACTGCTGGTTGCCGATAATGGAGCCGGGATTCCGAAGGAGCATCTCCCCCATCTGTTCGAGCGCTTCTACCGTATCGACGAATCCCGGACCAGACAGTATGGCGGTGCGGGTCTTGGATTATCCATTACCCAATCCATCATTTCCGCGCATGGGGGGCAGATTAACATGGACAGCAAGGTCAACCAAGGAACGGTTTTTCGTGCCGAGTGGCCGGGCATCAGTCCCTAGCCTGTAATCCCCTTCATGCACCGTTCGTTCACGAAGCGGCGGTCTGTAGGAAATTTTTCGTTTCAGCAGCGATTTCCGTTGTCTTTGCTAACATATTTTTTTCCTTAAATCTTTACAATTTGGTACAATACAGTCGGTACTAGAATGTCGAATGAAGGGACTATGATCGATATGTTCAAAATCTTTATTGTCGAAGACGATACCGGACTGGTTAACCTGCTGAAAGAGTATCTTCATAAATTCGGTTACATGACGCAGTCCGTTCATGACTTCGAGACGGTACGCGATCAATTTGAATCGTATGGCCCCCACCTTGTGCTTCTGGATATCAATCTGCCAAAATACGACGGCTATTATTGGTGCCGCCAGTTCCGCAGCCTCTCCACCTGTCCGATTATCTTCATCTCCGCCCGTGACGGGAAAATGGATCAGGTGATGGCCTTAGAAAACGGCGCCGACGATTATATAACCAAACCTTTTGACTACGAGATTGCCATGGCCAAAATCAAGAGTCAGCTCCGGCGTGCCTACGGCTCCTATGCTGTCGCACAGAATGAGCGGGTTCTGAGCGTCGCCGGGCTTACGCTCGACGTTGAGCGTCTCTCCCTGTCGCTTGAGCAGACCCAGACGGAAATCAGCCATACCGAAGCCAAAATATTGGACGAGTTAATGAAGAAGCCCGAGCAGATCGTCAGCAGAGACCGGCTTCTCGAGAAAATATGGGATGATCAGGGCTTTGTGGACGATAATACACTGAACGTATACATCACCCGCGTCCGCAAGAAACTCACTGCCCTCGGAATCGAGGATGGCCTTCAAACCGTGCGCGGTCGCGGCTATCGACTGGTACCGAACTGGAGGGACAAAGCATGAAGCTATTCCTGCAAGAACAGCGTCCCTTAATAATGGTATACATTGCCCAGCTTATGTTGATAACGCTCATTTACAGACTGGATGGTTATCGCAATTTGACGGTCAGTCTGTACGCGAGCATCATCAGCTTACTGCTGCTTCTCGGCTATCTGGCCTTTCGCTTTATTGCCAACCGTTCGTTCTATAAACGATTAGAGCAGCCACTCCCGGGAGAATCCCTCACCGGCGAATCCTCGGCAGAATCCTCTCACACTCCGCTCGCTGAAGCGCTTCATCAGCTGCTAAAAACCCAGTTCCGGCATTACACCACGGATCTGCATAACTATAAACATAAAATTGAAGGACATCTTCAGTTCATCAACCAATGGGCCCACCAGATGAAAACGCCGATTTCGGTCATTCACCTGATTCTTCAAGATGACGATGATCCCCGTTTCGCTGCAATCGGCGACGAGCTGGACCGACTCAAAAAAGGGCTTGATCTGGTGCTGTATACCGCAAGGCTTGATACGTTCGAGCATGATTTTCACGTGGAGAACCTGCCGCTTCAGCGAATCGTCCGTCATGTCACTTCCGAGCAAAAGCGTTTGTTTATCCGGCGGAGAATTTACCCGTCCATCCGGATCGATTCCGGACTAACGGTGGCCACGGACGAGAAATGGCTCTCTTTTGTGCTGACGCAGCTGCTGACCAATGCGGTTCGGTATACGCTGAAGGAACATGGCACCCTCTTTTTTAACGGCTACACCCGGGAGAATCAAGTTGTGCTTGAGATCCGGGACGAAGGCATCGGCATTCCCCAAAGCGACCTGCCGCGGGTATTCGACCCCTATTTCACCGGAGAGAACGGTCGCAGGTTCCAAGAATCGACAGGCATGGGGCTTTTTCTTGTCAAACAAATATGCGATAAGCTTGGACATGCCTTCGAGATCGAATCCAAAGTGGATGAAGGAACGACGGTCCGTATCATTTTCATGGATTCTTCAGGCCACATTGCTCAATAGCTTCATGGCAAGCAGCGCCTCTGCTTAGTGCCCATTCGGATACTATGGCAGTGGCAGTCCCTGATCTAACATCTAACTTACGGCCGTTCAAGAAACCTTACAAGGTTGTAAGGTAACTGTAAGTTACGAATATGGCATGGAGGCGACCGAATCTTTTACAATGAGATCATCGTTATAGAGGAGTGAAGATATGCCCATCCTGAGCGTCAAGCATCTATCCAAAATCTACGAGGGTAAAGTGGCGTTTCAAGCGCTGAACAATATTCACTTCAACGTCGCCAAAGGAGAGTTCGTCGGTATTATGGGTCCATCCGGCAGCGGAAAAACCACGCTCCTCAATCTGATTGCAACCATTGATCAGCCCACGGCCGGGGAAGTGATCATCAATGGGCGCAATCCTCATCTGCTCAGCAGAAGCGACACTGCTCTGTTTCGGCGCCGGGAGCTGGGCTTCGTCTTCCAGCACTTCAATCTGCTGGATACGCTCACCGTTGAGGAAAATATCGTTCTCCCGTTAACGCTGGAAGGCATGCCGCTGGACGAAATGGGCAGCCGGCTGAGCCGGATCGCGGATCGACTCGCCATCGGATCCATTCTGCATAAGCATACCTATGAGATTTCCGGCGGACAGATGCAGCGCACTGCCATAGCCAGGGCACTCATTCAGGAGCCCTCCCTGATTCTCGCTGACGAGCCCACAGGCAACCTGGACTCCAAAGCCTCCAAAGAGGTGATGCAGACGCTTTCCGCATCGAGTAAAGAGGCTTTCGCAACGATTCTCATGGTCACTCATGATCCGGTGGCAGCCAGCTACTGTGACCGCGTCTTGTTCATCAAGGACGGACAACTATATAATGAAATGTATTGCGGTGACAACCGCCAAGCCTTTTTCCAGAAAATCATCGACATGCTGGCTTTACTGGGAGGAGGCAGTCATGACCTTTCGACAATTCGCTTTTAGGAATGTCCTGAGGAATAAGCGGACCTATGCAGCCTATTTCTTAAGCAGCGCATTCTCCGTCATGATATTCTTTGTGTGCGCGCTGTTCCTGTTCCATCCTTCGATAGCGGGCGAGATGTTCTATCCGGTTGTTATCCAAGCGATGCTCGGCGCCGAGCTGATCATGTATGTATTCTCGTTTTTCTTCGTGCTGTATTCCGTCGGGGCCTTTCTAAAGACGCGCAAGCGCGAGTTCGGCATTCTGTTCATGCATGGCATGACGGATCGCCAGTTTAACAAGATGGTTTTTCTCGAAAATATGATCATCGGCGTTAGTGCCATTGCAACGGGCATCCTATTCGGCGTCATTACAGGCAAGCTGTTTCTGATGGCTGGTTCGGCCTTTCTTGGAATCCCGCCCCTGCCGTTTCGACTGCCCCTGCGTGCGCTTGGACTGACGGTCGCAAGTTACGTGCTGCTGTTTATCATTATCTCGCTGTGCACATCCTGGCTGCTGCGTCCTAAAGCGTTGATCGATCTGTTTCAGTCCGGACAGCGGCCGAAAACGGCGCCCAGGACATCGCCCTGGTTAGCCATATTGGCAACCGTGCTGCTGGTGGTCAGCTACAGCTTGGCGGCCACAACAAGCGCGTCAACCCTCGCGCTGCGCATGTTTCCGGTTACCTTCATGACGATGATCGGCACCTATCTGTTGTATACGCAGCTAGGCGTTGCTCTTGTGCGAAGGATGAAACAGAGCCGCCGGTTAGCCTGGAGACGGACCAAGCTGATCTCGCTATCCAGCCTGCATTACCGGCTTCGGGATCATGCACAGATGTTCTCGATGGTAACCATCGTGCTGGCTGTTTCCTTTTGCTCGGTAGGCGTATTTGCCTCCATCCCGGTGCTCACAAAGCAATTCAATGAGGATTTCCCTGCCGCCATCGGCTATCTTGCCAAAACGGGAGACATCTCCGAGAAACAGCATTTACATGAAATCCGACAGGAGCTTGAATCGAAAAAAATACCGTTTGAAACGCTATCGTTTCGCGTGAAATATACGGAAGTCCAGCCGGTTTCCGCGCAGGTCGGGCAGTTGCAAAATCCGTTGGCACTGATCTCCTTCTCCGACTATAAGGCGGCGGTGCTGATGGCGGGGCTGCCATTTGATGAACAGCCGCTGAGCGGTGAGGATGCTCTTGTTCTCATTGCCTCGCAAAATGACAGAGCTTATATTCGCCATCGGGAGCACGCTTCATACCGGATCCATGATTCCGAAATCCTCCTGCATGAAACCGGTTATTCCGATCATGTCGGCGTACCGGAATATTTGCTGCCGGAAATGGACAACGATTCCCGTTTCGGCGGGCTTGTGGTCAGTGACGAAGCCTTCGCCGCCATCACGAATCCGGTCCGGCTAGAGCGGTACACCGGCTTCTATGTGGATGACTTCACGAAGACTGAGGGCATCGTCCCTCATCTGGCCCCACGCGGGGCGGTGCGTTATGAGATGGGCCAGCCTTATGCGCTGGCGGTCAGCGGCACGCTGTTTGCCCTCCGGGACAGCCTGTACAATATGCTGCTCTTCGCGGCACTGCTTGTGGGTACGGTGTTTTTTATCGCGGCAGGAAGCTTCCTGTACTTCCGCCTCTATGCCGATCTGGATTATGACCGCAGGCATTATGCCACGATATCCCGGCTTGGCATGACCGATAAGGAGTTCCGGCGGATCGTCACCGGACAGCTGGCGCTGCTGTTTTTTGTACCGATCGGCCTTGCGATTGTGCACAGCATCTTTGCTTTTGTCGCGCTGCAGAGCTACTTCTATTTATCCATTGCGGCAGAAATGGGCATCGTGCTGATCAGCTTCCTGATGATGCAGGTTATGTATTTCTTCTTCATCCGCAGTCAGTATCTGCGCAAGCTGAAGCAGACCCTTATATAAAGGATGTAAGCAGCATTCTTACTTTGAAAGAGGTGTAACTTTTGGAAAACTGGATTACGGATATTATGGAGCAGTTCGGCTATATCGGCATCCTGCTGATGATTGCCCTGGAGAACGTGTTTCCTCCAATCCCCTCCGAGGTCATTCTTACCTTCGGCGGATTCATGACCACCTACACGAAATTGACGGTACCAGGCGTAATTATTGCAGCTACGATCGGATCTGTAGTCGGCGCTGTTATTCTGTACGGGATTGGTCGCCTGCTCGATGTCGAGCGGCTTGAAAAAATCGTGGATCGTTGGGGGCATATCCTCCGCGTTAAAAAAGAAGACATCCGCAAGGCGGATGCGTGGTTTGATAAATACGGCTACTGGACCGTGCTGTTCTGCCGCATGATTCCGCTGATCCGAAGCCTGATCTCCATCCCGGCGGGGATGTCCAACATGAAGTTCGGCATGTTCCTCCTCTTCACGACGATCGGTACACTGATCTGGAACATTATTCTGGTATGCGTGGGAGCCGCCGTCGGCGATTCATGGGAAAAAATCGTGGCTTTCATGGACGTCTATTCCAATATCGCTTATGCTGTAATAGCTGTGGCCGTGATTGCGTTTCTGTTCTTTTTCTTCCGCAAGCGGAGAAAGACAGCTTAAAATCGGGTGCCCACTGGAAAGTTGAAAAGTGAATCATGCATTTCATGCCATTCATCATTCGTATCATTACCATTTAATATTTTTTGTAAGGGAGAGACTATAGGTCATGGATTTTTTAACCATCCTGAAAGCAATTATTCTGGGAATCGTCGAGGGACTGACCGAGTTCGCTCCTGTATCCTCTACCGGACATATGATCATCGTTGATGATATGTGGCTGAAATCCGAGGAGTTTCTGACGAAATACGTAGCCAACACCTTCAAGGTTGTCATTCAGCTTGGCTCCATTCTCGCCGTCCTCGTTGTGTTTAAGGACCGCTTCCTGGATCTCTTGGGACTCAAACGCAAAAAGCCTGAAGCAGGCGTACCGGCGGGTACAGGCAGATTGAAGCTCAGCCAGGTTATCGTCGGTTTGATTCCGGCCGGTGTTCTGGGCGTCTTGTTCGAAGACCTTATTGACGAGCATTTATTTTCCACCGAAACGGTGCTTATCGGACTTGTGATCGGAGCCATCTTCATGATCGTTGCCGATAAAGTCAGCTCGAAAAAAGAGCCGAAAGTGGTCACTGTCGACCAAATTACGTACAGACAGGCATTCAGCGTCGGACTGATTCAGTGTCTGTCGCTCTGGCCGGGCTTCTCCCGCTCCGGCTCCACCATCTCCGGAGGCGTCATGCTCGGTATGAGTCACCGCGCGGCGGCTGACTTCACCTTCATTATGGCTGTGCCGATCATGTTCGGAGCCAGCTTACTGTCGCTGCTGAAAAACTGGGAATACTTCACGCTGGAGGCTCTTCCGTTCTTCATCGCCGGTTTCGTGGCAGCCTTCGTCTTCGCCTTGATCTCCATCCGCTTCTTCCTGAAGCTGATTAACCGGATCAAGCTGGTGCCGTTTGCGATCTATCGGATCGTGCTCGCTGCTGTTATTGCGTTGGTGCTTTATCTGTAAAACCGTTCATTCATGTATATTGAATGCACAAGATTGGTAAAAGGCGGGGCTGTCCCTAAGTCATCTTCAATGACTTTGGGGACAGCCCCGCCTTTTATTAAGGGTGCGCGGATAGCTTTCGTACAACTGTATCTCTTTTGTTATAGAATTTCGTTTACCGCGTTCGAGAACCATTTCGTGATGATTTGCGGCCTTGTTATGGCGCTGCCTACAACCACACAATAAGCTCCCATTTCGATCGCTTTTGCAGCCTGCTCCGGTGTGTTGAAGTTGCCTTCTGCAATGACTGGCTTCTTACACTGCTTAATCAGTTCTTCCAGCACGGTGAACTTCTCCACATGCTGAGACTGCGGTGTATAACCAATAAGCGTCGTTCCAATGTAGTGGAACCCCAATCGATCTGCTCGCAACCCCTCTTCCGTTGTGGAGATATCCGCCATGAACTTCTGCGAAGGATATTTTGTAAAGATCGATTGCAGGAATGCCTCATCCTGATCCATCGTTGCTTGTACAGCAATAATCTCAACCCCCGTACCAACAAGCGCATCCACTTCGGTCATGGTCGCTGTAATGAACGATTGCATGCCCGGATAGTCTTTTTTGATAATGCCAATAATGGGCAGCTCAACTTGCTTCTTTATTTCTTCAATGTCTTCAACGCTATTCGCACGGATCCCCACCGCACCGGATTCGGCTGCCGCAATGGCCATACGTCCCATAATAAACGAACTATGCAACGGTTCGCCTGGCAAAGCCTGACATGATACAATTAATCCTCGTTTCACAATATGTTCCCTCCATGCCATATCCTCTTTTATTCTTCTCCAATAGCCTCATTTATCTTTTGTTTAATTAAGTCGGCTTTTGCGCCAAATACAGCCTGAATCCCGCCTTTTACTTCCAATACTGCAGTAGCACCCAGTTCTTTAATTGTATCCTTATCTACTTTCGATACATCTTTGACTGCAACACGAAGTCTTGTAATACATGCATCGACATCTTCCAGGTTCTCCTTGCCACCAAGCGCATTCAGCACTTTCATCGCGGTCTCTCCAATGCTGTCCTTGGTTTCAACCGATACGCTCTCCCCATCGCTTTCACGTCCAGGTGTCGCCACATTGAATTTCGTAATTAAGAAGCGGAACACAAGGTAATAGATGATAGCCCAGAAGAGCCCCACAATAATGACATAGATCCAATTCGTTTTGGCATTCCCCTGCAGAACCCCAAAGAGCATGAAGTCGATGGCCCCGCCAGAGAAGGTATTTCCGATACGAACGGATAACATATCCGCAATCATAAAGGATAGACCATCTAGAGCCGCATGAATCACGTATAACCAAGGAGCGACGAATAAGAACATAAACTCAATCGGCTCCGTAATCCCTGTCAGGAACGATGTCAGCGCTGCACTAAAGAACAGACCAAACACAAGCTTGCGACGGTGCTTCGGAACGCAATGATACATCGCTAGACATGCCGCAGGAAGACCAAACATCATCGTAGCAAAACGTCCTGCAAAAAAACGGGTTCCTTCGGAGAACATTCCAACATGATTCGGATCAGCCAGTTCGGCAAAAAAGATTTTCTGCGCACCCACCACTTGCTGACCTGCAACCGTGGCGACTCCGCCCAGCTCTGTGAACCAGAACATCGGATAAATCATATGGTGTAGACCGACAGCACCTGTAAGACGAAGCAAGAATCCGTATAAATAGGTACCGAAATATCCCATTCCGGCTATAGCAGTCCCTGCCGCTACCAGCCAGCCTTGAAATGTGGGCCAGATTAAGAAGAAGATCCCGCCTACAAAAATAGCACTGAACGATGAGACGATCGGAATAAACCGCGAGCCTCCAAAAAATCCAAGAAAGGAAGGTAATTGAATCCCTCGGTATCGATTGTTCAAATAAGTAACCAGGATACCAATGACAATAGCCCCTACAACTCCGGTGTCAATGGATTCAACGCTTGGATTAAATACAGTGATCATTGCACCAATCGATGCATTCATAACCAGGAACGAGACGGCCGCCGCCAGCGCAGCGGTACCTTTATCTTTTTTCGCTAACCCCACGGCAAGACCAATACACATGATTAGCGCTAAGTTGGCAAACACAACATTACCGGCTGCCGACATAATTTGAAAAACAGCTTGTAAAAACCGCGTATTCAGAATCGGATATGCAGCAATCGTATTCGCATTCGATAAGGCTCCCCCAATCCCAAGCAGCAAACCCGCAGCAGGTAGGATTGCAATCGGTAACATAAATGACTTACCAAGCTTTTGCAACTGTTTAAACATGGATTTTCCTCCTATTGGATCAATCATTGTATTCCATCGCGATATGTCAATTCTACATCATGAAATTATTTTAGTAAATAAAATTTCATTAAAATAATTTTATTAATTGGCAATTAATCTATGACACTTAGTATGAACAATGACAATAAAAAAACCTGTGCCCCTCCAGTAGACGAAAAATACGTCAACTTCTGAGGTTCACAGGTACAATGAAAGCTTTATTATTAATCCATTCGATTATGTTCAAGAATCGTATTAACTGTAATTTGCATCCGACTATTTAAATCCGGATCCGCAAGTAAGATCATGCATAAAATATCTATCGCATACATGACGGAAAATTGACTGTTTACAAACCTTTCTTTATCAACAAACAATGTATTGGAGACCAAAATAAAAGAGTCCACTTGTTGCGCCAGCGTACTTTCGGAGAAGCTGGTCAGACAGATGACTTTACACCCATTATTCTTTGCAATTCTGGTTGCGTCGACAATGACGGACGTTTCCCCTGAACTGGAAATCGCGATAACGAAATCATTCTCATTCACTATCGAACTATTGATCAGCATTAAATGAGAATCCGTAATACTCTGCACATTGAAGCCCATACGCAGCAAGCGAAGCATCATTTCCTTCGCTGAAAGTCCCGAGCTCCCGATTCCGTATATGTAAATTCGTGCTGCGCTCTTAATCGCTTCAGCAAGTCGATGCAAATATGTAATGTCCAGTAATTGATTCGAACGCTCAATGACCGTCTGATAGAATTTAGATACTTGAATGAGAATATTGTCCTCCGCCGAAGGAGCCGTCGCAGTACGAAGCCTGCCCAACTGAACCTTCAATTCGGCAAAATTATTGCAACCAATCTTCTTGCAAAAATGCGTGATTGTCCCATTCGAGACACCGACATGGTTCGCCAGCACAGATATATTCATGTTATTAATTGATTGACCTTCTTGAAGAATATAATTCGCTACCAACTGTTCTTTCTTCGAGAAAGTCGGATATAACTGCTGAATAACCATATAAATATCCATTGAATCCACCACCGCCATTTGGGAATTATAACAAAAAAAGCATATGGATTCAATATTATGGCTATGGGCGTGAATGCTAGTGCCCATCCTGAATCCTGGTTCGTAAAACGGGTATGCAGAGAATGATATCGAGCTCGTTCGGATTTAGTAAACAACGTCCGCTCTGTCCGTCAACGAATATCATAAATGCGGGGACTTCGAGGAGCAGACTACTACAGTTGCTCCTTTGAATAATACCGTACCTTCTTACCATGACTGCTGGCGTATTCGATCTCGGCCCGAGTGCTGTCTCCAATATAGCCATTCACATCGATTACGAAGATTTCGTCCGACATACCGATTTTGCGGAAGTGCAGCTCTTTAAGCTTGCGCTCCTGCTCCTCCGTGATCTCGATCCCGTCGCTCTGCTCAAAAAAACCGACACTAAGAACGATATGTCCGCTTAACGTGAGCGCAGCTTCGACTTCCCGAAACTGTGCTTTAAACTTGGTCGATCCGCATAGCGTTATTACGTGCATGGTACACCTTCCTTTTGGCAAATAGATGCTCGTTTTCTTCAAAATATCGTGGACAAGAAAAGATGCGGATGATAAGAGTTGTTTCTAATGCGCTGAAGCTATCTATGATTGTCAATGCTAGGGATAATTGCTCAAGACCATCATAGGAGTAAATATGATGCAGCGCAACCATTCATCCATGGAGAAAAAAAGAAAAAGCCCTCCGATAAGGAAGGACTTCTGCCTAATGGTTGTACGGGGAATCCCCTATCCATCGACGATCCAAGTTTCATTCATTTCCAAGGCAGCGTGAAACTCTTCGCCTCACTCTTCAAACGATAAATTGGCAGGCTCCTCCAGCAGCTCATAGTGAAGATCGAGGTTCGTCGTCGGTACGCTAAGATCCACCTCTTCAAAACGGAGGCTGTCCAGCCACACCTTGCCTGCCCCCATCAGCAGAACACCGATCGAGATCGTCGCGCTCTCCTCGGGTACGTCGAGCACGATGGCGTAGTGATTCCAGTGCGTACTACCCACAATGCGCCGATCGTTCATATTATCGAACTGAAGCACGTCTTCCGCACGATTATCAACGCGCATCCACAGCCCGCAGTATTCTTTGACGTTCTCGGTTTTGACAAATCCGGAGAACCGCATCCGCTTGCCCGCATACTTATCGGCTTTGAACTGCTGCATCATGGTCGCAAAAGCGCCAGCCTCCATGGGGGTAAGGGCTTTTAGGTAACCGGAAGTGCTTCCTTGGTGGACGGTGGAACGGTCGACGCCGATTTCATAATCATGCGGGTGGCTTCCGCTCAGAAACCAGCCTTTTAATTCGGGTTGAGATTGCTGCTGCATGTGATCCTCTCCTTTATAGTGGCTTGAGTGATGAGCGTGAACCGCAAAGATTTTCCGGTAACGCCCCGGCGGCATGCCGTATAATTTTTTGAATGCTCTCGTAAACGACTCCTGACTCTCGAAGTGGCAGTGCAGGGAAATGTCGATAATCGGAGCCTCGGAATGCAGCAGAAGCTGTGCTGCATAACAGAGTCTTCGTTTTCTAAGGTAATCCGCGATGTTCATACCGACCTCCTTCCGAAACAAGCGGTGGAAGTGATATGGCGAAAAACCGGCATGGGCTGCAATCTCCGCGAGGGTCAGCTGCTCCTCCAGATGCTGCTCCATGTATGCTATGCTATTTTGGATGATACGCTGGGTACTCAAGGTCAGGCCCTCCTTTGTTATTAAGAATACCAAATGGAAGAAGCACGTTTTTGATCTTTTTTGCCAACATCAAAAAGCCCCTTCGATTGCAATGATCGAAGAGGCTTTTGCCATGATACGATTCTCATTATGGATCCCGGGAAAGGCTTCCTCCGTGTCGTCGACGGAGACACATAACTGTGCGTGCATTCTGCTGTACGGCTAAAGCCGGAAAAATCGCATTTACCCCAGCGGTTTCAGCTGAATGGTACGCTTGGTGCTAGCGGATTCATACGCTGCAATGGCTACACGGGCAGAATAGTACCCGTCTTCCCCTGTTATTTCGACCGGCTTGCCGTCGCGAATGCTGTCGATAAAGCTGTTGACAAGACCTGCATCCATATCATCGCCCCAGAAGCTCCACGCAGCTTTACCAGTTACATCGCTGTAGACATCGTTCTTCTGGGCAAAAGAATCAATATTCAGCACACCCTTGGTGCCGATGATCTCAAGCGTTACATCTCCCCAGGTCGGGAAGGTGCGATTACGGGACCAGCTTGGGTCCAGTACAGCAACAACGCCATTCGCGAATTTGACGTGGACCATGCCGGCATCGTCAATCTCCGTGTCATTGAAGAGTGTTTCCGCATGGGCGTACACTTCCTCTGCCTTGCTGCCGGTAAACCAGTGCATCAGGTCCATCACATGGACGGTATGGTCCAATACGGCTCCGCCGCCCGATTTTTCCCGTTCGATAAACCAGCCGCCAGGCATGCTTCCCCGGTTGGTTCCCTTCATGGCCAAAATCTCACCGATTTGTCCCGCGTCAATCGCTTCCTTCGCCTGACGCACGGAGGTAATATACCGGCAAGGAAAAGCCGTCATGAGCTGAACGCCATGATCCTTGCACACTTGAATCATCTCCAGCATCTCGGACTCGGACAAGCCTAACGGCTTCTCGCACAGCACATGCTTACCCGCCGCAGCGGCAAGCTTGGTAAATTCCGCATGTCGCGCATTTTCCGAACAGATGACAACCGCATCCAGTTCCTGTGCCAGCAATTCATTATAGTCTGCATAATACGGGATTCCCCGGTCCACAGAGTAAGGACGCACGCGCTCCGCGTTCTCATCCGCGACTCCGACCACCTCGACATCCTCCCGCTTCAGCATGCCTAAGAGATAACTCGCCGTATGCATATGGGCAAAGCTAATAAAGCCTACTTTAACTTTTTTCATGAAACTGTCCCTCCGATCATCACGGGCTGTCCAGTCTGAGCCGATTGCTCCGCTGCCTGAGCGATTTCAACGGCATAACAAGCATCCTTGATACTGACGAGCGGCTCGCTGCCGTTCCGGATGCACTCGATAAAATGCTGCACCTCGTAATAATATGGGTCATACAAGCTTGGGCTTGAAGGAACCTGTACGGCTGCTCCCTCTCCTGCCTCCGCATTCACCAATTTAATATCCAGAGACTGCACCTGATTGCTATCAAATCTTATGATTCCTTGGTTTCCCGAAATTTCGAACTGCGTCGTAAACGGTCCGGAATATCCCCAATAGCCGGTCAGACTCGCAATTGCTTTATTTTTAAAATGAAGCGTAAGCTGAGCATACTCCATCTCAGGCTCATCCCGCTTAACGGTGGAAGCATATACCGACTCCACTTCCCCGAACAGCCAGCAGGCAAAATCGATATCGTGAATCAAGAGGTCCATGATAACACCGCCGCTCTTGCCCGGATCGTTATACCATCCATCCATGCCCTGCGGATACGAACCGTACCGCTTAAAGTGAGCCATCTTTGGTGTTCCGATGCTCCCGGAGTTGGCCTGCCGATAGGCATCATGATAGTTCGGGAAGAATCGAACGACATGTCCGATAAACAAGCGGACTCCATGCTTTTCGCAGGCTGCCTTCATTTCCAGTGCATCCTCCAGGGTCAATGCAGCCGGTTTTTCGCAGATGACGTGCAGCCCTCTTTCAGCTAACTTCAGCACAAATGGTTTATGGAGATAGGTGGGCAGACACACCGCAACCGTTTCCAAATCTTTTTGTTCAAACAGCGACTCTACATCCGTGTATGCCTTCGCCCCAGTCAAAGCTGCTGCCCGCTCAGCCCGCCCGGCGTTAATATCAACCACGCCTGTCACCGTTACTCCCGGCATTTTCGCCAAATTGTGCGCATAGGCTGTCCCCATCGTTCCGCAGCCCAAAATCGCTATGTTCATGCTTATCCCTCCAGTATACCTATAATGACTTGAACCAAAAGGTGATACCGTATTCGTTTCGTTGCCACGAATACGACCCACCCTGTTACATTCTTCATGTGACATGACATTCCTGCCTCTATTTCGCATGATTCGTGCTTTTTTGAACTTATGCCGCTAACTTGGTAAAGTGTATATATAGAGTAGTAAAAATCTTCTATATGACGGTTCAGCCATTTATGAATAACATTCGAATAGGGTCGACAGGAAAGATCCACAGAGAGAAAGGGTGTAGAGTGAACATGTCAGAACTTGTCGTTCAAACGAAAGCCGGGCGTATTCAAGGCAGTTCGGAAAACGGAGTACGCGTATGGAAGGGAATTCCTTATGCGAAGCCCCCGGTTGGCCCGCTTCGATTCCGTGCTCCTGTGCCCCCCGATCCATGGGACGGGATAAAGGATACCACTGCCTTCAGCCCCATGTGCCTTCAACCGCTTGAATCCACCTCAAGCATGCTAGGCGGAGGAGTGACCAAAACCGTGTCCGAGGATTGCCTCTATCTCAATGTGTGGTCACCCCTGAACACGCCAGCGGAGCCGCTGCCGGTCATGGTATGGATTCACGGGGGCACTTTCGTCACAGGCGCCGGCAGCTTGCCAAGCTATAACGGCACGCCTTTCGTACTCCGGGGCGACGTGATTGTGGTAACAATCAATTACCGGCTGGGTCCGCTCGGCTTTCTCCATCTCTCCCCATACGGCGAAGCCTATTCCTCCAATACTGGTTTATTGGACCAAATAGCGGCCCTACAATGGGTGCGGGATCATATTGCGGGCTTCGGCGGCGACCCCGAACGGGTTACCGTATTCGGAGAATCGGCCGGCAGCATGAGCATCGCGGCCTTACTTGCAATGCCGGCAGCCAAAGGGTTGTTTCACCGGGCCATCATGCAAAGCGGCGCTGCCCAAGTCATGGCTCCGGAACAGGCAAAGATGGTAACGGCTGGTTTGCTTAAAGAGCTGGACATCTCGCCTGACAAGGTCCATGAGCTTGAAACGCTCACAGGTGAGTTAATATTCGAAGCCGGGGAACGATTGAAGAAACGATTTGGCCCCGGCGTCAGCATGATCTTCCAGCCGGTGCTGGAACCGGGCACTTTGCCTCATGATCCGCTGCAGGCTGTTCAATCGGGATGGGCCAAGGACGTGCCGATCCTGATCGGCACAAATCTCGATGAAGGCGCCTTGTTCTTCCGGCCGGACATGCCGCTTGTGAAGGAAGACGATCTTGTACGCACCATTGAAATGATGACCGGTATCCAGGATGCCGCGCCTATCACCAAGGAATACCCGTACAGCATCGACGGACATGCCCAGATTATGACTGACCTGTATTTCTGGCGTTCGGCCCTTCAATTCGCTTCCGCTCAGAGCAAGCACGCGCCGGTGTGGATGTACCGGTTCGATTGGACGCTGCCGAATCATCCGGTTCTCGGCAAAGCGATGCATGCCCTGGAAATACCGTTTGTATTTAACACGCTGGCGCTGTTTCAGAACATCGGTGTTCAAGTCGATGGTGCCACGCAAGCCCTGTCCGACCGGATGCAGGATGCTTGGATATCATTTGCGCGGAGTGGCTCGCCGGATACCGAGGCGATGCCGTGGCCAGCTTATGATCCAGCATCGCGTTCAACGATGATATTCAACAACGACAGCAGGATCATCGAGGACCCGGATGCGGGGAAACGGAAAATGCTGCAATTATAAAATGAACAAGCCATAAGCAAGGGCCCTTTCGCGGAGGGGATCCTTATAACAGCAAAAAAGCTGTATCTCCTGGCATGACATCATGGATATCATGCCGGAATACAGCTTTTTGTTAATTTTAGCAGGCCGCACATGCACATACACGACTAACCTCTGGCGTACCTCTATCCTACAGCATCCGATTCAGGCTCCGTCCGTCGACGGAAACTTGGATGGGACCGAGCCGCTCCTTATTTCACAGCTCCCTGCGTAATGCCATTGATGATCCACTTCTGCGCGAACAGATAAATGATGATCATCGGCAGCATTGCCATCAGATATGAAGCAAAGGCCAGATTGAAATCTGTATTGAATTGCCCCTGGAAAATATACTGCACAAGCGGCAGCGTGTAGGAATCCGTATCGCTGATAATGATGAGCGGCAGCAGGAAGTCATTGTAAGTCGAGAGGCAGATCAGAATGCCTACCGTCGCATTGATCGGTGCCATAATCGGGAATATGATTCTCCAAAAGGTTCCCCAAGTCGACGTACCGTCCACCCGTGCCGCTTCCTCCAGCGCTACCGGAATGGATTTAATATATCCAACATACACAAATACATTAAATGCCAATGCATACACGGTATGCAGGATGGTAAGCCCGACCAGGTTCGTCATATTGAAACCGGCTGTCAGCTTCACCAGCGGCAGCATAATAATCGGGAACGGAATGAACATAGCGCTGATGAAATAGAAGTATAAACCCTTGAAGAACTTTCGGTTCATATTGCGGGCAATGGCATAAGCGACAAGCGAATTGGTCAGCAGGGTGAGTACCACCGTTGCCGTCGTTACCATCGCACTATTGCCCAGCGCGTTGAAGAAATTCGTCATTTTTATGGCATTCGTAAAATTCTCGAAATGAAGCTCCTTTGGCAGTCCGAACACGGAAGCCAGCATGTCCTCCGGCGTTTTGAGCGCAATCGTGATTGTCATATACAGCGGGAACAGGATCAGTATCGTCCCCAATGTGATGAGAATCATCACCGTCCAGTTGGTTTTCGTCCGCATTACATGTCCCCCTCTCTTCTCTGCAGGAACCGAATCTGCACAATCGATATCGTGGCAATCAGGATGAAGTAGATCACGGAGTTCGCGGATTGATAGGCAAACTCCCCTCCCTCGAAGCCGCCGGTGTAAATCAGATGGGAGATGGACTGCGTCGCCCGACCTGGACCGCCGTTGGTAAGAGCGACGATCTGGTCAAAGACCATCAGGGAATTCTTCATCGCAAGCACCATGTTGATCGTAAAGAATGGCGCGATCAGCGGAAACGTTATTTTCCAAAATTCCTGCCAACGGTTCGCCCCATCGAGGTTGGACGCCTCGTACAGTGTTTGAGGGATAGTCTGGAGCCCCGCGAGATACAGGATCGTGTTATAAGCTATGCCCTGCCATACCGCTACCACCACGATCCCGATCCAGGCATGCTGTTCACTGCCCAGAATATTGGTGGACAGCCATTCGATCCCCAGATTTTGGCCCCAGATCGTGAACACATTCGAGAACAGATAGTTGAATATGTAACCAACGATCAGCACACTCAGAATATTCGGAAGAAAGTAGATGCCTCTGAAGAAATTCCTCGCTTTGATTCTGGCATTCAGCCCCATGGCAATCAGCAGACTGAAGATGTTGATCAGGATGGTTACCACGACCGCGAATTTGAATGTGAACCAATACGCATTGCCCACGTTACCGTCCTTGAACAGATTGACATAATTCTTGAATCCGATGAAATCGAAGTTATCGCCGAATCCATTCCAGTTCGTGAAGGAGTAATACACCCCCTGCAAGGCCGGCAGTGTCAGAAATACGAAGAACAGCACGACCGCTGGCACGGTCATCAAATAATAAGGCATAAGACGCTTGTTCATGTTGGGTCCTCCTCAATGCTCATGGATATCGTGTCACAGCGTTGGTCGCTCCGTTAGCGTCTGTCCGCTACCTTGTCCCATTCGGTGTCCAGCTTCTTTAGATACCCGTCAATATCCCTGTTCTGGAGGAAGGATTGGATCAACGAGTTCAGCTGCACAGCGGCAGGAATATAGTGATCGGCAAAGTCGATAACTTGGCCCCGCTCCAGATAAGGCAGCAGCTCTGCAACGGCAGGATCATCCTGCGTCACGCCCTCAACGGTCGAGAACAACGTTTGCTCCGTAATGTATTGCTTGCTATTCTCAGGCTCCAGCAGAAACTGAATGAAACGCTGAGCCTCCTCTTTATGCTTCGAGTCCTCGGAAATAGCCAGCAGAGTATCCACGCCTGAAATCAGTTTATTCTCCTCAGGATGCTCGCCGGTTGGCAGCGGAAAGAAGCCGATCGGCGCATCCGGATTGGCCTTCCGGATTTCCGGAATCGCCCAGGTTCCCTGGATATACATCGCCGATTCGCCCCTCGCAAACCCCCGGTTGCCGTCCGCGTAGTTCTTGCCGAAGTTATCCCCATGGCCATAGTCCATCAACGCGAGCTGCTTCTCCGCAATCTCTCGATACTTCTCGGCAAACGTTACCGTGCCTTCCCGGCGATCCATGTAAAACTCTATGCCTTCCAGATTGGATGCCAACGCGTTAAACGGCAGCACCGTCTGCCAATCGTCTTTATAAGTGAAATAGAACGGAATTTTCCCCGCATCCTTGGCCTTCTGCGCCGTAGCTAACAGCTCGTCCCAGGTCTGGGGAACGCTGAGCCCCAATTCCTTGAAAATTTCCGTATTGTACATTACGCCATTAGCGTTCGTTGAATAAGGAATGCCCGTAACCTCGTCCATCCCGGCTACGTCTTTCAGCATCTGAACATAGGTCTCATCCACCTGACTCAGCAGCGGGTTATTCGTCAAATCCATAAATATGCCGCTTTGCGCCAGCAATGAATACGTATCGGTTGCACCCATGCCGATAATGTCAGGAATATCATTCTTGACAACTCTTGTCTTGAGTACGGTCTCCGCATCCGGCGGATTTACCTGAACAACCTTGATCTCGGATTGGGATTGATTAAATTTCTCAATTAGTGCGTCAAAGGAGCCCTTAGCCTCAGGCTTATTCTGAAAAAATTCAATCTGCACGCGTCCCGATTCCTCTTTTGCACCGCACGCGGCCAGCATCAATACCATCACCAAACACGCCGCGATCCTTGTACCAAGCTTCATGGTCTGCCCCCCGTTTCATATCCTGATGTAGTTTTGGTCAAAGTCCATGTTTATTTACTACCCTTTTTGCTTGGTTGGTAAACCTCCCGGACGCCGAGGCGGCGCCCTCTTCACTATATTGGACAAATCAAAAAAGCCAGCAGATCAGGTTCTTCAACCTGATCTGCTGGCAGGGATTGGCTATCTGTTCATAGCCTGATTCAACCTACTCCAACCATTTTTTATGAATGTCCGCAAACTTGCCTTGCAGCTTCATTTCGTCAATCCACATTTCCAGATAGCTTGCATATTCAAAGTCGCCGCGAGGAATCATGTAGCCCTTTTCACTGTTCGTGAACGGCTTATCCGTCAATGCAGCATACAGTCTGGAATCTGCTTTTGCATACGTAATCGCTTCGATCGTATCGGTAATCATCACATCATACGTACCGTCCGCTACCAAATGCGGGATATCCAGATTATTTGGAACGACAGTCACATTAGCTTTCGTCAGATGCTCGCGTACGAACACCTCGTTCGTTCCGCCCGGATTCACGCCAATGCGAACCGAAGGTTTGTTAATGTCTTCAATCGTCAGGTATTTGTCCTTGTCTTCAGCACGAATCAATGGGGCTTTACCGAAGGAAATGTACCCTTGGGATACATAAGCCGTTTTTTGTCTTGCCGTGTTGCGGGTAACGCCGCCCACTGCAATGTCGAATTTATCAGCCTGCAGGTCCTTCATCATGTTGGACCATGTGGTGTTGACGTAACGAACTTCCACGCCTAGATCTTTACCGAGCTCTTCCATAGCGTCAACGTCATAACCTTCATACTCTTTTGTAGCAGGATTCAAATATGTAAACGGTTTGTAATCCCCTGTCATACCAACCCGGATGTAGCCTCTTTCGATAATTTCGTCGAGCTGGGAAGCCGATTGTTTCTTTAGTTGTCCGGGTGCATTGGTCGAAGCCGATTTAGCGGATACCTCCGGTGATGTGAGTACTTCGTTTGCAGCAAAACCCGTTGCCACCAATGATAAGCTGACTACCCCTGCTAGTAATACCTTTTTCCAATTCTTAGCCATGTCTTCGTTTCCTCCAGTTTTCATCTAGTTGTACATCTTGATGCCCCTTGGTTGGCAGCGGCATCGATCTGCCTGAAACACTCTGGTCATCCTCTTGCTGGTACTTTCCGTGACTTACTGCCTTGCACGTTACGATTTGAGCCTCTTTTCTTCCAGGCATCCCCCCTCTCAAGTACCCATCGTGCGGTCCATAAGAACGGAATGTTAAAGCCTGAATTTGGCAAGCTCTTTGCTAAGCTCCTGAGCGACCGTCTCCAGATGTTTAACGGAGTTCGAAATTTCCTTGATGGTTGAGATTTGATCTTCCACAGCGGCAGACACATTTTGGGCGTCGCTTGAAGTCAGATCTGCGATGGATTTCAGCTCTTCCACCGAAGCGCTGACCTGTTCGGATCCCGCCGACATTTCCTCGGAAGCAGCCGATACCTCCAGAATGTGGTCAGCCACGTTGCGTGTCGCACTCAAAATGTTATCGAATTTCTCGCGCACCTCTTCAATCAGCGCAATTCCATCCTGTACATCCTTCCGGCTTACGTCCATCACCTGTACGGCGTTAATTGTGTCCTCGCGGATTTCCGTAATCAGCTTCGCGATCTGATCGGTCGATACCTCGGACTGTCCAGCCAGTTTCTTGACTTCCTCAGCCACGACTGCAAAGCCGCGTCCATGCTCGCCTGCTCTGGCTGCTTCAATCGAAGCATTCAAGGACAGCAAGCGAATCCGGGAGGTCACTTCCGTGATGAAGCTCAGAATCTGCTCGATTTCGGAAGAACGCTCATTCAAGCGCTCAATTGCCGTGCCGACCTTGGTCGTACCCGCGCCGATGTTGCCGATCTGCTTCACGGCTTGTTCAACGACAACCGATCCGGTCTCCGCTTGACTTGCTGCCTCTTGTGCAGCTTCGGATACCATGGAGGACGTTTCGGCTATTTTGACGATCCCGCTAGCCATGTCACTCATCGATACGGCGATTTCGTTGGAGCTTGAGGCGTGAGCATTCGCGCCGCTGGCAATTTGACGAATGGAGGCGCCGATACGATCCACGCTGTCCATAGCCGTCTCCACCCCGCTCGAAACGGTCTCCGTTACCGACATAACTTGTCGAGAAGAATCGTTCACACCGAGGACCAGATGCTTCAGATGTGATACCGTCTGGTTAAAATCGCCGGAAAGGACGGCAACTTCATCCTTGCCGCTAACCTGAATGGTCTTGGTCAAATCGCCTGCCGCAACTTCCTTAACTGCCGTGTTGAGCCTGCGGATCGGCCGGACGATCTGTGCCGTGAACCAGACCGCTGCACCGGCGGAAACGACCAGCGCGGCAACCGAAATAATGACTAACGTAACCGACATCTCCGTGATCGGAGCATTCAGCTCCTTGGTCGGTGCCGTTACGAATATGCCCCAATTCAAATTGGATGGAGCGAAAGCCGCCGTGTATTCGACGTTATCCAGAACATATTCGAATTCCCCCATCTCTCCTTGACGCACCTTGTCAAAAGCTTGGGATAATTCCGTGCTCTCCACGTCTTCGACCTTCTTTTGAAGGACGAAATCCTCTGATGGATGCCACATGAACGTTCCCGCTTTGCTTAGAAGAAATGCGTATCCGGTATCTCCGAAGGTTTGGGAGGATACTTTTTTCTGCACCTCGTTGATCGGAAGCGTAGAGCCCATATAACCGTACTGTTTTCCATCCTTCATTAACGGAATGATCATCGTTACGATGTTGTTGCCCGTACGCTTGGAAAGCACCGGCTCCGATACAACCAGCTTGCCTTCGCCCTTCCCGGCCTCCTGGTAGTGAACGCGATCGGATACATCGGTCACTTCACCCAGAAAGTTAATGACATTCTTCCCGCTCAAATCGTACGAGAAGAAAAAGGTTTCAAATTCCGGGTTCACTTCCTGCGCCGCTTGTATCAATTGCAAGTCTTGCGCTTTATTCCCCGTGACGAATTTCCCCACGCTTTCAACCTTGGCAATTTCCACGTCAAGAAATTGGTCGATCTGAAGCGCAAGCTTCTCCGCGCTAAGCTGCGCTTCTTTGTCCAGGCTCTCCTGAAGCAATACGGAGGACCGGTTGTAAGTTACGGCAAAGACGGATCCAAGACTGACGAGCAAGAGCAAACAAATCATTGTAATCATTTTTTGCTTGAGACTCTTTAGCATGCTGTAAACCCTCCCCAAAAATAGTGCCTGGGTCCTATCCGATCATTCGTCCAAAATTTTTGCAAGTGCTCTTTTTTCTGTAAGGACTTTCTCTCTACAAACAAAAATGAACAAATTACGTCGAAAAATCATGGTATAAAATGGTGAAATAAGACTCCACTTTATTAGTTATCGGTAGGGTATGTTCGTTTTTTGAGAGGTTAATGAGACATTTTACACAATTCGACATTAACGTAAGAAAGCGAAAATCCATGAGTCTATCTAGTTCAAAAGATTTAAATATATATAAATACTTTCATACATCTTTAGTCCCTGACAACAGATTGCAGGAATTCCCTGAGTTTATATGAATCGGATGAATAGAAGCACGGCTGGATAAAAGCAAATAAGGCTGTCCCCTATCAAGCAGAATAATCCGCTTTTAGGGAACAGCCTTATTTCATTGCATGAGGATTCTTAATTTACGAACAGATATCCTTGTTCATTGTAAGCATGGAGCAGCGTGTACCGGCTGTTTCGAACCTTGTGAGCCTCACCCAGGCTCCGCTTCAACAATTCGCTCTTGATCGGAAGCTCCGACACCCCAGCCGGTCCGCCGACCGTTCGCATCATATCAGCCAGCTCTGCCGGCTCCGGGATTTGCGTTATATGCAACCGGATTTCATTCCAGTGCTGCGTGATCCGAAGTGCAGCGTCATCCGCACCCTGGGGGGCGCCTTTGTTCAACTCAAGCCCCTGTTCCCCGAGACGGTGATACAGCTTCGAGATTTCCACGCAAGCGGCACCTACCTTGGCACCGTGCAGCAGCTGCTTCTCCCCCAGCCGGATAAACTCCATCTCCCAATAGTGGGACAGATGATGCTCCGAGCCTGAAGCCGGATGGGATTGACCGAACAGCAGCATGGCTAAGCCGGATTCGACGAGCGCACCCATTAAGAGGCGCACCCCCTCCTCGGTTCGCTCCGCAATCTGTTTCATCCCTTTCACGCACTGGTTAAGCGCAGATCGCGTAATATCCGCCGAAATTTGCAAATAGGGTTCATCGGCCACCAGGCTTCCGAATTTCCAGTCGAACAGGGATGTATACTTACCCAGCATATCCCCGAACCCGGCTGCGGTAAGCTGTGGAGGAGCCGACATGAGAATATCGACGTCCGCAAAAATCGCGCTCGGTCCAATGGCCGGAATCGTCTTTTTCTCCCCTCGTATAATGATGGGTGCTCCCTTGGAATTAAATCCATCCACCGAAGCGGCCGTGGGTATGGAGATGAACGGAATACCCGCGGTATAGGCAGCATACCGGCTAATATCGTGAATCGTTCCCCCGCCTACCGCCAGCACCGCCTTCGCCCCGCTTTGCTGGATATCCAGTATGACCTGAATCAGGGAAATCTCATCCGCAATAACATCTCCCTTCCGGTCCGGGTGAAGGCTGGTGACTTGGACCTGAATCGAGGATTTCGTGAGCAGGCTCGCAAGCGGCTGGCCCGCTACGTCATAGGTATTCCCGTCGACGACCATCACCACCGAGGTCCACCATTTCGTCTCAAGGTAACCCGCGACCTCGCGCAGAGCTCCGGACTGGATCTGAACCAGCTCCACTTCATCCAGATTCGAAAGCTGCCTAGGAGGTAAGTCCGCAGCCAAACTTCGGACTTTCGATAAAATGGAGGTCATATCGGCGTGCCCTTCTTTCCGATCACAGCCATCGCCGGCAGCGGGTCATTGCAGGTCATGCCGGTAACCCCGCATTCCAGCGAATAGCGGACACCCTCCTCATCGTCCGGACAATAGCTCCAGACCAGCAGCCCCTGCTCCTGAAACCGGGCAACGAGCTCCGGCGTAAGCAGCGACATCTCCACACCGATTGCCCACATCTTGGAGTAGGTTCCATCCTCGCCGAGGACAAATCGGGACATTTTCTCGCCAGGAAAACCCTGGGTCTTCAGACCATGCGTATCATGAATATGGGTCAGAACTTCTGCATCGAAGCAGGTGAATACACAGCGCGGCAGGTACCCGTATCGGTTCAGCACATCAATCGCCAGGTCTGCGGCCTCTATAGCATCAGGGCTTGGCTTAATCTCCACGTTGCACAGAACATCAGGATATTCCCGGAGCAGTTCGCATAGCTCCGCAAGCGTCGGGATCTTCAATCCCTCAAACTCCCGAGCGAACCAGCCGCCCGCATCGAGGGATTTCAGCTCTGCAAGCGTATAATCCCTCACCTCGCCAGCGCCGCTCGTCGTGCGCTGAACCGTTGCATCATGGATAACCACTACTTCCTTATCCCGCGTCAGCCGAAGATCAAACTCCAGCATATCTACCCCTAACTCCAGCGCCTTGCGAAAGGCCAGCAGCGTATTTTCCGGATAAGCTGATTTATACCCGCGATGTGCAGCCACCATCGTACAGGATGGTTCCCGTAGTCGTTCGATCATATGTCCTGCCACTCCTTTACCAGTTGTTATTGGGCCAAAATCCGTTCCGTCTCTTTCTTGAAGGTATCCAGCGTAGCCGGAATATCCTTGCTGTCGTACATGATCGCTTCCATGGCTGAGAAGAACTCATGCATAATCTCCGGCCATGCCACATCCTTATTGGTATCGGTCGCAAATTCCAGCTGATCATAGGCGACTTTGCGGTTCGGTTCCTTGGCCCACAGCTCTTGAATCTTCTCCGACTCCACCATCTTCTTCGTGAAAGGCAGATAACCGGATTGCAAAATAAATTCAAGGCCGCCTTCCTCTTCCATCTCCATCCACCGGATGAACTCCCATGCCGCTTCCTTGTTCTTGGAAGAGGACAGCATCGTCACATTCGCGCCTCCGGTCGGATTCGCATATACTTCGTCCTTAGGCAGGAATGCCGTCACGTAATCGAAATCCACCGCGCTGGACAGCCCGCCAATCGATCCCGTCGATTGATACATCATTCCGACCTTGCCTTCCACAAACATGCTGTTCACAATGTTGCCGGAATCCTGAGCCGGCGGATAATACAAGGCGCCTGTGCTTTGCAAGTCTTTAAGGTAAGTGAACATCTTGGCGCCTGCGCCGTTATCCCCGAAGCCGATCGACGTATTATCTTCGTTGAAGAAAGTGCCGCCCGCCTGCGAGATCATGGCAATCGGATACCAAGTGTCATAAGGCATCGTAACGCCGTAGCGCTTATACTCGCTGCCTTCCTTAACCACCAGCGCATTGGCGACCTCCTTCAGCTCCTCCCATGTGGTCGGAATTTGAAGACCCTGCTCATCCAGCAATGTTTTGTTCACATGCAGAATCGGGGTGGAACGGTTCAGCGGCAGCGATACCAATTGATCATTGAAGGTGGAGTGTCCCATCAGTCCCGGCGTAAAATCATCGACGCTGATGCCAGAGCCTTCTAGATAAGGCGTCAGATCTTCAAGCACTTCCGAATCGGCGAACATCTGAACGTAGGCTCGCTCCAGCATACTGACGTCCGGACCGGTATCGGATGCTATCGCTTGCTGCAGCTTGGTTACCGTCTCGTCATAACTCCCCTGGAAGGTGCCTATCACTTCGATGTCCTCATGGGATGCATTAAAACGCTGGATGAGCGCATCCATGTATTCCCCGTTCTTGCCGCCCAGCGAGTGCCAGAACTGAACCGTGGTTTTCCCTTTGTCTCCGGACGGGGCTTCGGTTCCCCCGCTGCCCGGGGCTTCGCCAGGATCACTGGACGTTCCCCCGCCACCGCATGCGGCAAGCAAACTGAACAGCATGATGACGGATAGCAGTGTGTACCATTTGGATTTCATATGACTCATTCCTCCATTAATTATTCGATTATGAATTGCTGAACCCTGTCATTTCCTGTAATTATTTAATGCCTGAATAAACAAAAGCCTTCACGATGTGTTTCGAGCAGAATACATACACAAGCAGGATCGGCACCACCAGAATCACATTCCCGGCCATAATGATATGCCAGTTGCTGATGCCCTCAGTCTCCCTTAGCATGGCGATCCCCAGGGTCAGCGGCCGGACAGCAGCAGAATCGGTCATGACGAGCGGCCAGAAATAGTCATTCCAGTGGCTGACAAAGCTGAACAGCGCAATGGTAGCCAGTGCCGGCTTCGACATGGGAATCATGATTTTTCGAATGATTTTGAATTCACTCGCATTATCAAGGCGGGCCGCTTCAATGATTTCCTCCGGAATCTGCATGAAATATTGCCGCAGCAGGAAAATGCCGAAGGCATTCGAGATGAACGGGATAATTTGCGGCAGCAGGGTTTTGACCAATCCCCAATCGGCCATCATCAGATAGACCGGAATGAACGTCACCTGGCCCGGGATCATGAAGGCCAGCAGGATCATGCCGAACAGCAGCGTTTTTCCCGGAAACTTATACTTGGCAAATGCATACGCGGCCGGGATCATGATCAGGAACTGCAGAATGATGATGGATCCCGTGACAACAACCGAGTTCCTGAAATAGGTCAGAAAAGGACCTGCCTGCATCGCCTCCGCGAAGTTTCCCCACTGCGGTGAGGCTGGAATCCACGTTGGCGGAAACGTCATCGTTTCCCGGAATGTCTGGAGCGAGGTGGAGATCATCCACAGAAACGGGAAGATAAATATCATGAGCACCGCGGCTTTCAGCAAATAACCTAGCATTGTCCATACGATTTTTAAGTCAAAGGTCTTCAAACTGTGCCTCCTTTCTGCATGGCCAAAGCCTTATTGATAATGGACCTTCTTGGACAGCAGCCGGAAATAAATGAACGTGAGCAAACCGATAATGGCCATAAGCACAACGCCTGTCGCGGCCGAATAACCGATATTGGTCGTTCGGAAGCCGTATATGTAATACACAAGCGTAGTCGTTGCATTATTCGGTCCTCCGCCTGTCATCACCTGAACGGTATCGAATACTTTGAAGGAACCGATCGTCATGATGATCAGGATAAAAAACAGCTGCGGCGAAATCATCGGCAATGTGATTTTATAAAACACCTTGAATCTGCTGGCATTATCCAGCGCCGCCGCTTCATAAATGCTTGGCGATATGCTCTGCAGGGCTGCCACGATAATCAGGGTGTAATAGCCGATAGCCTGCCAGACCGATACGATAATGACGGAAATCAATGCGGTCTTGGAGCTCTGCAGCCATGCGGACGGCGGGAGTCCCACCAGCTTGAAGAGATAGTTGAGAAGTCCTTGATTCGGCTCCATCAGCCACAGCCAGACCAGCGAGATCGACACAATCGAAACGACGTGCGGCGTAAAAATCCCGGCCTGAACGACCGAATTGAAACGCCCTTTCTTGTTAAGCCATACCGCAATCAGCAAGGATAGCAGCATGGTTAGAATAACGACGCCGACTGTATAGATGGACGTGTTCCAGAGCGCTTTGTAGAAGTCCCCGCGGCCCAGAATCTGGGTGAAATTGTCCAGTCCGACAAACTTGCTCTTGTCCTTGTTCATCAGGTTGTATTTGAACAGGCTTAAGTAAATCAGATAACCTACCGGATACATCACAAACAGTATGATACCGGCCATGGCCGGCGCGATCAGCACATAGGGCCTGATCCCTTCCCAGATCCGCTTCTTATCCATGAGCCAGCCCTCTCAGCCGCTCCATGAACTCCCTATAGCGGACGTCCTGCGCTTCGATCCGGTTCTCATCCGCTCCGAAGAAAAACAATTTATCCGCCGGTACGCCGAGATGTACCTCCTGATCGACATGGAACTGGTCATCCTGACACTTCACCATGAATGCCTGGCCCTCCGTTGTCCTCACCTGATAAATCGTCTCGGATCCCAGCATTTCGCGCGTGATGACCTCCCCCTTGGTCGTATAATGAAACGACTCCGGTTCTGTGCCGATCACGACGCTCTCCGGACGGAATCCGAATGTCGTGCGATCGTCCCCAAGCGGCGCAATATTCATGGGGGGAACCCCGATAAACTGGGCCGCAAACAGATTGCTGGGCTCCCGGTACACCACTTCAGGCGGCGCTTCCTGCTGAATGACGCCTTTGTTCATAAGCACGATGGTGTCTGCCATCGACATGGCCTCGATTTGGTCATGGGTCACATAAACAAAGGTCGTTCCCAGCTTCTTGTGCAGCTCAATCAGCTCGATCCGCATCTGAACCCTGAGCTTGGCATCCAGATTGGACAACGGCTCATCCATCAGGAAAACGGACGGATTCTTAACCATCGCCCGAGCCAAAGCCACCCGCTGCCGTTGTCCGCCGGACAAGGTGGATGGCTTGCGATCCAAGTAATCGTTCAGTCCAACGGTTGCCCCTATGGTCTCCACCAAACGTGTACGCTCGGCTTTGGGAACCTTGTTGTTCACGAGACCAAACTCGATATTCTCGCGGACCGACATGGTCGGGTAGATCGCGTAATTCTGGAATACCATGGCCACGCCGCGTTTACCCGGCGCAATGCGCGTAACATCCTTGCCATCGATTAGTACGGAACCGGAGGTTTGAGGGTCAATGCCCGCGATCATCCTTAGGAGCGTTGTTTTCCCGCAGCCTGACGGACCGACCAGCACGGTGAATTTTCCGTCCTCTATGGTAAGGTCCAGGTCCTGTATCACGGTTTGACGATCAAACGACTTGCTTACTTTCACAAATTCAATGGATGCCAAGAGCGATCCCCCTCACGAAAGTGTAATGATGCTGTCATGACAAGCGAATAATAAATGAATCCATAGAAATGAAATCCCTTACATGCATCTGATAATAAGTACGCATCAAATGCACATGTAATGATCACTTTTGTTCATTTTTATTTAATTCGATTGTAGATGTGCAATATTAGGAGAGTGTTAGACCTTCGTACGGATTTTGTAAATTCGCTTCGCATCAAGGGATTTAACATGGCATTAACATAATGGGAGTACACTAGATAGACATGGAATCCTTAAGCATAAAAGAGCAAAAGTGCGCATTGTATGTACAAACGTACCTGCACAGCCCATGGTCTATTTAGGAAGGGAGAAATTATCGATTGCTAGCACATGAACGAAAGAAAAGGATTATTGATTACGTAAGGCAATACCGAACAGCAACGGTTGCTGCGCTGGCATCTGAATTCGGTGTTCACACGGCAACCATCCGCCGCGATCTGGCGGAGATCGAACAGGAAGGCGCTTTAAAGCGAACGCATGGCGGGGTCATCATGGAGCAATGGACGCATAACGAGCCGTCCTTTAATGAGCGAACCAACTTTCATCGGGACGAGAAAATACGCATCGGTCAGCTCGCGGCTTCACTCGTGGAAGACGGGGAGAACATCATCATTGATTCGGGAACAACCACCCTTCATATTGCAACGCATCTTGTGCACCGCTCGGACATTACGGTCATTACGAACGATATGAACGTCGCCGTCGAACTTCGCGATGCTCCGGGCATCAAAGTCATCCTGACCGGCGGGGAGCTGTACCCCTCGAGTTACATGCTAAACGGCATGTTTACCGACCATGTGCTGAAATCCCTGCATGTCGAGAAAGCATTCATCGGTACCCCTGCCCTGCATCCTCAACATGGCCTCATGCACCCGGAAGCGCTGCTCGTCCCAGCCAAGCAGAACATGATTCAGGCCGCCGGTGAAATTGTCGTTGTCACCGACCACAGCAAGATCGGCAAGCTGTCTCTGCACACGGTCGCCCCTAACAGCGCGATACATACCCTTGTCACCGGCACTGAGGCTTCCGACTCGGATATCAAGCCGTTTCAGGAACGGGGCATTACCGTGTACAGGGTTTGAGGCTTGCACAATTTGCGTACCTTGTATACACCTTTGCGTACCTTGCATACCTTGCACACCTAGCATACCTAGCATACCTTGGCATACCTTGCGTACCTTGCACACCTTGCGTACCTTGGCATACTTTTCATAAATGCATACCTTGGCGTACCTCGGCATATCTGAATATCCTTCCTGCAGAAAACACAAAAGGCACCCCTAGGGGTGCCTGATCAAGCTGCTGCTTGCCAGCAGCTTGTTTATTTATATTCCACTGTTATGTTTACCATCCATTACTCGCTCTTTTTTCGCGATCCCCCCGCTTAGACCAAAAGCAATAAACAGAAAATTCACTGAACGCCCAAAAATACGATCGCCATATCATTCAATATGTCCAAAACTCAACGGTCGACAGTCAATCCAAGCATGCCCCGGACCACGCACCGTGCGCTCAGGGAGTAGTGCGGACGATGTACTTGTTCTTTGGTATAAGAAATTCCTAACGGACTCAGAATACCTTATTTCATAGAAAACAGCCCTTTAAGTAACTTTAGCGGACCCAGCGGACCTTATTTGCGGTTTTAGTCGGTATTTGCTCCCGTATTTCTCATAATAGCGGATCTGGAGTCCGGAACATTGTGAAAAATCGGGTTATGATCTTAAATAACGGAACTAGGGTCCGTTAAAGTTGACGAAAGCCTTGAAATCCTCGAATGAAGAACATCGACAGTCAGTGAACCCGCAACATTTCGATAGGTAATTCCAAGAGCCACCAGGGACAATGCGTAGCCGACGGAAGCTATTTCCTCTACGTTTATAAGAAGCTATTTCCTTTACACTTTTTAATGGAAGTAAAAAAAGCAAATATACCTCCACCCGCATAGCGGTGGGTCTTTGTTTCGCGCGGTTCACGCACTCAACTGGCTAAAGCCTAAAAAAATCCGGCAGTCATTAGACGCCGGATCCGGTCAAACGATCGATTTAAGGAATGACCTTCCAAACTTCGGCAGATCCAGGAGTTTCGCCTTGAGTCCACCATCTTGCTTCATAGTTCACGCCGTTGTGGCTGACTTTGCTGCCACCTAAATACACGGCTGTTGCGCTCCATGCCGGATAGGTCGCTGCGCTTCCGGATGTTGATACGGTAAGCGGAGCGGATGCGGATGATTTGCTGCCCGTACTGCTTACGGCGACCACAGTATACGTATAAGACGTTCCTTCGGCTAACCCCGTATTGGTATAGGAGGTTGTAGTGGAAGTACCTACAAGGGATCCGTCACGGTAGATTTCGTAACTGGAAGCACCTGTGGAAGCTGCCCATGCCAAGGAAACACTGTTGTTGGTTTGGGCTGGGGAAGTAAGTCCTGTCGGTGCCGGTACGCCTGGGTTCGGCGTTCCACCACCTCCAAAGTCCACATCGATAACGTTATAGAAAGCGTTAGCTGTGTCAGCTACTTCCCATACCGCCAGAATGACATGGTAACCGGACTTTGCAGGAACGTTACAAGTGGATGCATAGTTTGTCGGAGGTTTTACACCGCCGTAGTTAATGGAGCAGAAAGGCGTCAGATCAAACGAAGCTCTGCTGAGCGGAGCATTTTGATTCCAGCCGTCTTTTGTAATGTAGTATTTCCAGCTTGCCGTCGCATGGTTGGCTGTCAAATGCCATTGGAACGTTGTGGTTCCCGGGGAAATGCTTACTTTGCTCCAACGAGTTGCGGATTGCTCGTCAAGTTTAGGGAACACGCCGCCTGCACTGGCGATTTTGCCATCGGCAGGGCCTGCGTTTGGCCAGCCTTTAGGAGCTTCCAAGCTTTGAGGCTCATACACAACTGCGCCGCAATCGGTATTTTGCCCCTGCTTACACAGAATGGCGCGGCTGCCTGGGGAATCGACATATCCGTGGGCAGAAGCTTTATCAGCAAATAATACCATGAACAAGGTCATCAACAACATCGTGGAACCGGCAATGATCAGATTCTTGAGCCAAGTTTTGTTCGGCAAACTTAAAGTCATACAATTAATCCTCCTTTAATATAAAAGATAATAAATAAAGCGTTTACACAACCTCCGGCTGCTCGGCCCACCTCCCTTTCTTTGATACAGTAGTCACCCTCTTAATTTGACTGATAACTTGACTAAACTTGGAAATCTTCCACAACCATCGTCCAAGCTTTACCAGTACTATAATTATTTTAAAGCATCTGGAAGCCCTATCCCATAACACTAATCAACGATTTGTTACACATTTCAATGAAATTGGATAAATATGTAACCTGAAATGTTATGAAAACACACGGAAATTGCAGAAAAAAATCACAAAAAAAGCATGCCTCCCCTGGGAACCATGCTTTCATTCCATGCTGTTCTTTCCGTTTTGACCGCGCAGCAACTCCTATTCCACGCCGTCCTTAAAGTGCTTCTGATAATGCTTATCCCCTTTATGCTCCAAGTCCTCGATCGTAAGCTCCAGCGTATGAATGATCTGCTCCTTGACCTGATTCAACGTGTCAAAATACACGTTCTCCTCCGATCCTACAATGCGTGTGCCGCTGAGTGCCTGAACGGCCTGGTAGATCCGGTGCTGTTCGGCCAAATCGTCAACGGCTTTCAACGTATGCTTCATCTGAAGGAACAGATCCCTATGATGCTGGGTCGTCAAACGCTTTTCAAGTTCCTCGATTCTGGCATTCATGGCGCTCTCTCCTTCACAATAAGATGCTTTCGATTATACTCCTTAGCATTTGTATTTCCAATAAAATCTTCTTATATATATCACGGTTTCTTTATACTGAAACAGGAAATTGACCACTGCTCAGCGAACTATGATAACGTTAACATTTTGCACAGTAACATACACTTAGCATAACGAAATCGATCAAACATTTGGAGGTAGCAATGGAAAACAACGGACTCGGAGGAAAGAGCATTATCCTCAGACTAGAAATGAATACACAAGAAATCAAATTCGGCCAGGTAGCATCCGCCATATTTGAAGCCGGGGGAGACATGGTCGCCATCGACGTCATTCAGGCGAGCGGCCACATTACCGTACGCGATATTACCATTACGGTCACGGACAGCGTCGATATCGGAAAAATTACAGATGCCGTGAAAAATCTGAAAGGCGTCCGCCTCGTCAACGTTTCGGATCGCACCTTCCTGCTGCATCTTGGCGGCAAGATCGAAACCCAGCCCAAAATTCCGATCCAAAACCGCGATGATCTGTCGCGCGTCTATACGCCAGATGTTGCCCGGGTGTGTGCAGCCATTCAGGAGGACCCGAAAAAAGCCTTTACGCTTACGATTAAAAGAAATACGGTGGCCGTCATCTCGGATGGAAGCGCCGTGCTCGGTTTGGGCAATATCGGCCCTTATGCGGCCATGCCGGTGATGGAAGGTAAATCGATGCTCTTCAAACAATTTGCAGGTGTAGACTCCTTCCCCATCTGCCTGGATACCCAGGATACGGAAGAGATCATTTCTTGCATCAAAGCCATGGCACCGGCTTTTGGCGGCATTAACCTGGAGGATATCTCCTCCCCGCGCTGCTTTGAGATCGAACAACGACTGCGGGATGAGCTGGATATTCCCGTGTTCCACGATGACCAGCACGGCACAGCGGTCGTTCTGTATGCGGCACTGATCAATGCCCTGAAAATTGTCGGAAAATCAATCGATAAAGTCAGGATCGTTGTGTGCGGAATCGGCGCTGCGGGTGTGGCATGCAGCAAAATCCTCCTGTCGGCCGGTGTCAAGGACATCATTGGCGTAGACCGCGAGGGTGCGCTGGTTGCTGGAAAAGAGTACAGTAATAGTATGTGGCAATGGTACGCAGAGCATACGAATCCGAATAAAGTTGAAGGTTCCCTGCGTGAAGTGATCCAAGGTGCCGACGTGTTTATCGGTCTATCCGCCGGCGGCCTGCTTCGCCGCGAAGACGTACAAGCCATGGCAAAAGATCCGATCGTGTTCGCAATGGCAAATCCTACGCCGGAGATTAAACCGGAAGAAGTCGAGGATATTGTAGGCGTCATTGCAACTGGACGTTCGGATTATCCGAACCAAATTAACAACGTCCTCTGCTTCCCGGGTATTTTCCGTGCAGCCCTGGATTGCAGAGCAACCACGATTAATGAGGAGATGAAGCTGGCTGCAGCCGAAGCCATCGCATCCGCCGTATCGGATGAGGAACGCAACCCGTCGTATATTATTCCAAGCGTATTTAACCAGAACGTCGTGAAAGCCATTCGCGAGCTTGTCGTGAAAGCGGCGATCAAAACCGGCGTCGCCCGGAGAATCCCGCGTGAATAAGCAATCCCTCATTCGGAAGTTCAATAAGCAGGCAGCGATATATGAAAGGAATACCAGACAGCGCAGGCTCGGTGAATGGAGACAGCGGCTGCTTCAGGATGTAGAGGGTAGCGTGCTTGAAGTAGCTGTCGGCGCCGGCGCGAACTTCCCCTTCTATCATCGTGACAAGGTGAACGTAACAGCTGTCGATTTCAGTCCCGAGATGTTAACCCGTGCACGGCGGATGGCCTCCGAACTTGGCATTCGGGCCCATTTCCTGGAACGGGATATCGAGACGCTGGAGCTGCCGGAACGTTCCTATGATTGTGTTGTATCTACCCTGTCACTATGCGGCTATGAGGATCCGGTCAAAGCTCTGAATAAAATCAATCGCTGGGCCAAACCCGGCGGCCGCGTTTATTTACTGGAGCATGGCATGAGCACGAACCGGCTCCTTGGTTCTATTCAGCATCTGATCAACCCGGCAGCACGGCGGATATCCGGCTGTCATTATAACAGGGACATGATCCAGATTGCGAAAGCCTCGGAACTGAACATCGTAAAGACAGAACGCTATTGGAACGGCATCGTTCATCTGATCTGGGCGCAAGCAACCTGATCCATTCATTCATTTTGACCTGTCGGCATAAATTTTAACGAAGCTCTTATTAATTGATCTGGAGGAACTTGTTATGAACACAAGGCCTGATTCTAATGAATATTTGCCCCTCGCCGAAAAATACGTCTCTCTTGTCCCCGAAGGCCATATTGCTGAAGTTTTGCAGTTGCAGCATGATGAAACGTTACGATCGCTCAGCGATCTGACGGAAGAACAAGCGAATGTTCGCTATGCGGCAGGGAAATGGAGTCTAAAACAGGTGGTCGGACATATCGCCGATGTAGAGCGCTTATGGAACTACCGCATTCTCTACATCGCGCGTGGAGATGCCCGTGAATTCTCGGGGTACGACCGGGAGATTTTTGTCCAAAATTCTCCCTTCAGCCATCTTCCGTTACGGGAAGCCCTCAAGGATTATGCTGCCGTCCGGCAGTCTACCATTACGCTGGTTGGAAGCTTGACGGAGGAAGCGCTGCTTCGCCAGGGCACGTTCAACAATTACCCGCTCTCCGCCCGGGCAGCCGCCTATGTCATTGCCGGTCATGAGCTTCATCACCTGAATATTCTACGGGATAAATATTTAACATAGTTTATAAGGGGCATCCTTACATGGCATTTGGTCTGAAGAGATGCCCCTTGGCATGCTGCCGATCCACATCGTCTGCCTTCACTTCCTTAAATTTAAAAAAGGCCTCAAGCTGAGGCCTTTTTTCCATCCATATTATGTAATGGTTTAGCACAGCCTGGCTGTCTTAACTCCAATTCCATACCTCGATGCGGCCCAAACGGAATCCCCAGAATTCCGACTCCTCCTTCAGCTTCTCCAGCTCACGCACAGGTCCCGTAACGGTCGCGCCGTAAACTTGAACCCCATTTTTCTTTAGGTAAGCCAGCCGCTGTTTATCTTCATCCACACCGTTATATTTGATATTGTCCGTCATCCATTCAACGTCGGCGATCAGTTGCTGCACATGATCCGTGATCCCGGCATCCAATGAGAAGTAAGTATGCCAGGCAGAAAGAAAGTGGTTATCGCTAAACTGAACCTTGGGCCTCAATGTAAAATGGGGGATTGTGTGACCAGCACTGCTAGAGCTGTAATTACCCGGCTTAAATACCTTGAGTTCACCTGCATATACAGCCATATTAGCTACTCTAACATCGTAGTCCGACAAGAGCTTTAAGACCTGCTCCGGCGACTTCAACGTTCGAAGCGAGAAAAATATTTCCGCCACGTTGCCGTCCTCAAGCTTTTCTAACTGATTCATTGCACCATTCTGATGAAGGGAGTCTGTAATCTTCCCACCCTCCAGCAGGGCAGAGTGCAGGTAAAAGGGATTTCTTTCATCCCCGTTCAGATACGGCCCCAGTTCTTCAATGGAATAGGTCAATTCTCCCCATAACCTCTTCTTCGCGTGAAGCTCTCCAACGATTACCTGCCATTCCCCCACATCCCTGTACACTTTCAGCGTTTTCTTCTGGGTGAGGAAGGGCGTCACTTCTACCGAATACAAGCCGCGCTTATCTACCATAAGTCCACTCTCATGCAATTCAACCGTTGTCATGACAGACCTTAAGAATTTATCGTTCAGGCCGGATTCTTCATGGTAGATGTAGACGGCTGCATAATACACGCCATAAATAAGAAACGCAGCTAACAAAGCATTTATAAGCTGCTTCACCCTTATCTGCCAGGTTATCCGATTCATCACTTCCGTATCCATCTCCTCTCTACCTTCTCATGTAGACAACGGTTTAATCGCGCTAATGTTACGGTAAAATAAGAAAAATCGCTACAGCAGCTAAAAACAAGCAGCTACCGTAACGATTCCATATGACGAATATTGTATATTATTTCCCTTCAGTGAATGGGGCGTTCTGTCCGTCCCAGCACTCCACATCATCAAGCCCTTTGATGCTATCCTTGGTGAAGACAGGATTCAGGCCTGCCCGCTTCTGCTTCATGTAATCTTGAAGCGCGGCAAAGGCCGTACGGGATAGCAGCGTGATAGCCACAAGATTCACAATCACCATCAATCCCATGAACAGGTCAGCCAAATCCCACACCAGCTTCACGCTGGTAACGGAACCGAAGATAACCATGGCCAGCACAGAAGCCCGATAGACCCATATCCATGCCCGATTCGACTTCAAAAACTCGATATTGGTTTCCCCGTAATAATAATTGCCAATCAGCGTGCTGAACGCAAACAGGAAGACCATAACGGCCAGGAAGTCGGACGCCCATGCCCCCATCTCCATCCCCAGCGCGGCCTGCGTAAGGGCGATTCCATCAAGTCCGGTCTGCTGATAGGCACCGGTAAACAGAATGATGAAGGCGGTGCTTGTACATATGACCAGCGTATCGATCAATACGCCCAGCGCCTGCACCAGCCCTTGCTTGGCTGGATGGCTTGTCGTTGCGGTAGCCGCTGCGTTAGGCGCGCTCCCCATGCCGGCTTCGTTGGAGAACAGCCCTCTTTTGATCCCGTTCATGAGAGCGGCACCGATCGACCCGCCAACAACCTGCTCATAACCGAACGCGCTTTTGACGATAAGAGCAAAAACTTCCGGCAGCTTGGTGATGTTCGCCAATACGATAAACAGCGCGGCACCGACATACAGGACAGCCAATACCACAACGATCAGCTCCGACATTTTGGCAATCCGCTTCACGCCGCCAAAGATGATAACCGCGAAGATAACCGCCATAATAATGCCGATGGTTAATCGGTCGGTTCCGAATGAATTCTCAAAGGCAATCGTAATCGTATTGGATTGGACCGCATTAAAGACAAGACCGAAGGACAAAGTGATCAGGATCGCAAACAACACGCCCATCCACCGTTTCTTTAATCCTTGCTGCATGTAATAAGCGGGACCGCCGCGATAACCACCCGCCCCATCTTTTACTTTATAGATCTGGGCCAGCGTACTCTCGATAAAACTGGATGCCGAACCGATAAGCGCAATAATCCACATCCAAAATACGGCCCCGGGTCCTCCAAGCGAGATGGCCAGAGCCACCCCGGTTATATTCCCTGTCCCGACACGGGCTGCCATACTGATGGCAAACGCCTGAAAGGGCGAAATGCTTCCCTTCGCTTTACTCTTGGGTTCGCGGATGACCCGAAACATCTCGCCGATCAGGCGAAACTGCAGAAATTTGGTCCCCACCGTGAAATACAGGCCAACGGCAATCAGCAATACGATGAGCAGCTTAGACCATAAAAAATCATTAAAGATATTCACTACATGCTGTACAATTTGATCCATATTCTACCCTCGCTATATAAGTCATCACCCATGGTGTGTAGGTTTTGTGTACAATAGTCCACGTTTCATCTAACCATTACTTCCCCATCCAACACAAGAGGTTAATTGTGGAAAATGCTGCACCTAACCTGGGCGGTTGCGTCATTTCTTATTCGCGGCGATTCTTTGTTGATCTCAGGGCGGGATTTTCGGACATTCATAATTAAAAAAGACCCTCTCCTCTGCGTGTTAAAGCACAGGGAAAGGGTCCTGTCATCATGTCAGGCTGCCTACCCTACCAGCCTGTTTATGATGAAGAGTTCATGCCCGTATAGACCAGAATCGCATCGCGGAGGAATACCGCCGTTCCAGGCTGCTTCTCATCGTAATGAGCGGTAAAGCGCTCATCGTCAACATACATCTGGGCGAGGCCTGCGTGAGCCTCTTTGCTGTAATCGTTCCAATAATAAGTGAGCCAACGCTTGTGAAGATCAGCCGCCTTCTGGGCCAGCTCACTGGCAGGATCGCCTTGCTTAAACGCTTCGGCCAGCGTCTCGTACAGCTCATCAGCCAGGCGCGTTACTTCCTCATGCTGTTCTTGCGTCATATTTTTCAGCTGGGCATTGGATTTATTTACAATCTCATCGCCATACTTCTCGCGAATTTCCTTACCGTATTTCTTCTCATTATCATCAATCAGCTTCTGCTTGAATCCTTCAAATTTCTCTTGGTCACTCATGGTTATTCTCCCTTCGGCGGAGGCGATCGTGTTCTCCACATTGGTAATCAGCAAATCCAATTGCCTTCTTTTGTCTAGGAGCTGGGCATGGTGTTCTTGGAGCGCCTTGGTCCGGTTGAAGGATGGTGAGGTCATAATCTCTTTGATATCGTCCAATTGAAGTCCGAGCTCCCGGTAAAACAAAATCTGCTGCAATTGATTGACCTCCTCCTGCCCATAGATCCGATATCCCGACGAATTGATTCTGGCCGGCTTCAGAATACCGATTTCATCGTAATAACGGAGCGTCCGGGTACTTATTCCTGCCAGCCTTCCAAGCTTCTGCACCGTGTATTCCATGGTTTCTCACCTCCTGACAACATCAATGTACACCTTTACGTAACGTTAAGGTCAACACACTGTGAAAAAAATTATAAACTTCTTAAATAAAAAAGAAACTGAATGTATTCTTAACAGAATATCATCCAGTCTCCCCAACGATCTACTTCAGTATGTTACTCCGCGTCTGCGTCCGCTTCCGTGTCTGCCGCAGGATCGGCTGCTTCATCAGCGTTCGTATGCTTCTCGTTCACCCACTGCTTCAACGGCTCGGTCATTTGATCCTTCAGCTTCTGAATCAATTGATCCTCCGTAATTCCCTTCGCGGCCGCGATCTCGGCTAGCGACTGCCCTTCCTTCATTTCTGCCTTCAATTCGTCCTCAGACAATCCAAGCAGAGCTGCGAGTTCCTCCGGATTACCGAATTTGCCGAAGCCTCGGCCGCCTTTGCCATGGCCTTTTCCAAAACCGGCTTCGCTGCTCTCCACGATTTGAGTAAGGTGGTCGCTCAGCCCTTCTTTCCACGCGGCTGCTTCGGTTTCCGTAATGCTGCCTTCACTCAGGCGCTCATCGATCTTGGCGGTTTCCAGCTCGATCAGCTTCTGCACAAACACGGATTGGGTCATTCCTTTGCCTTCAGCAATTTCAACAAATGTGCTGCCTGCTTCAAGCGCTGTGCGAATCTCTGCCTCCGTGAGCCCAAGAACTTCGGCCGTCTCTTTGACGATGTTTGCGCCGCGAGGACCGCCACCCTTACGTTCCATCCACTTTCCATCTCGGTTCTTGCCTGCATCGGCAGCTGATGAGCCTGTCCCCGTCTGTCCATCCTCGGATACCGAGGCGGAAGCGTCTGTGCTCGTCGCGGCAAAAGCCTTGCTCTGAAGATACCCGGCTCCCCCTAGCACAATCGCTGCTGCCATACTGCTTACTAATACTTTTTTACTAATCGGATTCATCGTCATCTCTCCTTGTAGGTTCATGGTTTGTCTTACAATTTGAAGTATAGAGAGGGAATCTGAAAGTAAACTTAGGGCAACGTTATGCCAGGCTTAGGCTCAGCTGAAGGTTTGCTGAATGTGACGGTATGCCAACGGGCCTCAGCACATCATAAAAAGCAACTACCGAAAAGACAACGTACGGTAGGAGGCCAGCTTGCGAACCGTCAGCCACAAGGATAAGAGGAGAAGCAGCTCAAATACGTTCGTGGCAGCCGAACTTTCGATCGGAATCGAAATGGCGCTCCCGGCAGCCATCAGCACCGTACCGATAAACAACAGCGGCGTCTTTCTCTCCGCCATACGATAACGCCTGCCATCAGCAGAGGAATCAGGATCAGGATGACCATGAGCGGCGGCCCCCCGGATTTGGTCGGAACATAACGAAGCGCTCCGTATTCCATGGAAGGCTGGAGCTTAAGCGGCAGCGTCTCCGTCATCACCTCAAGCGCGATTAGAGCTGCAGTGAGAAGCCAGGCTCCCCATGCGGCGGCCAGCTTGCTGGCCCAAGGGCTTCCTGCCTTGCGGATCAGATCGAACGACACAAGCACAAGCAGCGGCGTTGCCAACGCATGCACCCAGAAACGCGTAACGTTCAGCCCCTCCAGCAGATCCCCCTCCCCGATGTATTTCCCGATGCCGATCACGCAATTATCCCAGACCAGTCCGGCCGTCACGATCAGCAGCAAATACCGAAGACCCGGCGAAGAATCACGCTTCAACAGCACGCACCCATACAGAAGCAGCGCAGCATATACAACGGCCAAGCCCAAATACAGTACAGAATCCATGGTCCGTATCTCCTTTCATCTTAACGCCTGACGATCGGATCTTGATTGACCCTGTTGCAGCACGTACTGATAGGTTTTATACCCGTTAGCCCGCCATTCTAACCCAAGTGTATGTATATGAAGCAAGGGAGACTAACGATGTGGAGATGTCACGAAGAAGATCCTCTATCCAGCGCAAAAAACCGCCGGAGACATCCCTCTCCAGCGGTTTCTCTATCCATAGATCCTTCACGAATTCATATGCAATCCATGCTTCCCATTCAATCGGATCAAGCGTCTTACTTCCCCTTCTCCTCAACTTCCGAAATAGCCCGGTTGGCCAGATTCGTCAGCACGACATCGTCCATGGGCGGATTATGAAGACCCGCCCGGACATCCCTGTACATTCGTTCCAACGGGAGCTGCCGGGAGAGACTCAATCCTCCAACGATCCGCATCGCATGATCGACAATCCGGACCGCTGCATTGGTCACAACATATTTGGCAAGACCCAACTCAGGCTTAAGCGCAGCGCGGTTCTCCACTTCCTTGTCCCAGCGGTCGGCGGTTTGATATAAATAACTGCGGGCCGTAAGCAGGTCCACTTCGATTTCGGCGATATGTCTTTGGATATTCGGCAATTCGGCAATGGGGACCGTCAAGGAGTTCGGTTTATGATGACGGGCAAAATCGATGGCAAAATTGCGCGCGGCATAAGCAATCCCCATATAACATGCCGGTATGTGAAGCAGAATGCCTTCCGTCGGCACGGGAAATTCAGGCTTCTCATAATCGAGTCCCCGAATCACTTCCGCCTCCGGCACGAAGACGTCCTCCAAAATCATGTCATGGCTTCCCGTAGCGCGCATGCCCATCGTATTCCAGGTTTCCTCGACCTTGACCCCGGGTCCACTTCGAACGAGGAATGCACCAACCTTCTCGCTATGCTCGATACCGGCCGTAACCACAAACTGCTTCAAGATCGGGCTTAATGTGCTGAAGGTTTTGCGTCCGGTAATGCGCCAGCCGCCCGAAACTCGCCGTGCCGTGGTCTCCGGCCTCCCACCCCGGCTGGGACTTCCTGTCGCAGGTTCGCTTGCCAGTTCATTAATGAGCACGCCTTCAGCTACAACGTCCTTGCACAGCCTCTCAAATAAAGGTTCCGGCCAAGCCTTGGATAGGCGCAGCTGGAGTATTTGCCCGATATGCCAACCAACCGCCAGCGCCGTAGAGCCGTCGCCTCTGGCGAGTCGTTCCTGGGCAAGCACCATTTCGTATACGGAAGCTTCTTCTCCTCCATAAGATGCCGGGACGGTCAGCTTCAGATAACCCGACTCCTTTAGATCATCAAAATTTCCGAACGGAAACGAACCCTCCAAATCGTGCCGTGGAGCTCTTTCCGCGAATTTCGCCCCAAGCTTATCGGACCGAGCTGCGATCATGGCTTCGCGTTCATTACGTATGAATGGATCTGTGGAACCGGATCGATTCAAGTTCGTCCCCTCCTTGCTAACCCTTGTATTCCGATGGATATATACTTAAAATTGTAGCAACCCTATTTGGGGGTGTCAATGAAGGGATCACCGATCGCCGCTCCCCCCTTTAGTTCGGATATATCCAGTGTATGATTTCCGAATCCTCGTGACTCTTCTGGAATCCCAGTTTAAGCAAAACATGCTGGGAAGCCGCATTTCCGGGTTCGCATCTAGCGATGATGGATTTGACGTCCCGCTGCCCCGAAGCCCAATCCAATAGTTTCTGCGCCGCTTCATGACAGTAACCTTGCCGCTGATGGCTTGGATTGGTCGCAAAGCCGATTTCGATTCTGCCCTCCGGATCAGGATCTCCCAAGAATCCGATGCCGCCGACAATATCGCGCGTGGCCTTGTCTACCATAATCCATGAATCAAACCCCCGCGTACCCTTATTCTTGACCAACAACTCCCGGAAAAAAGGCAATGCCTCATAAAAGTCGGTGCCCGGCCATTCGCCGTTACTGTGGTATCCTAAATCCTCGAATGCCTTCGGATCCCGGCGCGATGCCGCGTCAATCAAATCCAAATCCAATGTTTTAAGCAGCAAACGTTTTGTTTCCAGTTCCATGATGTGTTCACCTGTCCTTCTTAACATTATTTTTATTAGAAAACATAAAAAGGCGGAAAATGAACTTGAGTCATTCTCCGCCTTTATATGAAGTCTATATGCTAATTGCATCCATAAGAAAAACATCAATCAACGCACTTCATAGATGACAGACCGCGTTTAGATGAAGTTTTCTTGCGATTATCGAATGGTTCAGCTTAGCTGAAAACTTACAAATTCAATAATCTAATAAAAAATCCGCGCTGCAGAAGCAACGCGGATTCAAGACGCAAATAGGATAGCCTACCCAAGGCTTCCTTGATCTCCGCAGTTCTTAACTCCTCCATATCCGGCTGAAGAATGCACCTTGAACTAAACCTAGCCAATGGCGGCTATGTCAGGCGTTCCTCAGAACCTATAGGTTCAAACAAAGTTAAGAACAATAAATCTCTCCTTAAAGTAGGTTTTACATATTGTACCTATTACCAGATGAGCGCGTCAAGCTGTAAAGCCCCCTTCTGGACATAAGTCTACATCGCGTTCTCCTTCAGAAATGAAGTGATGGCTTCATTCAATTCATCGGGATTATCCATATTCGTTGCATGGTGAGCGTTCCGGATGATTCTTAATCGCGAATCCGCCAATCTCTCCTGCATGTACGCCTGCTGCCTTCGGATCATTGTGTCGCTCTCTCCCTGTAGAAGCAAGGTTGGACAATCGATCTTATGCAGATCCTGCGTGCTGTCCATCCGGGTCACCGCATCCCATATCCGAACCCAGTTGGAATGCGGGATGGAACGAAAGGCCTTCTCTATATAAGCTTGGTTGCTCTTGTTGTACTTGGACAGCATTTTCGCTTGCCATTTTCCCGATAAGGACATCGGCATCAAGTAATTTGACCAGCGATTCAGCGGCACGAACATTCGCTCATACCAATTGAACGCATTCGTGAACGGCGTGCCGATCAGTACCAGGGCTGCAACCTTCTCAGGATAGCGAACGGCCGTCTGCAGCGAAATATGCCCGCCCAGGGACAGCCCGCAAAGAATCGCTTTTTCAATGTCCAGTCCGCTTAGCAGATCCGCCAAATCCCTGCTGAAATCCTCCGAATCCACCTTTCCGTCCGGCAAGGAAGAGGAACCATGTCCCCGGATATCCCATACCAAGGTCTGATACTGACGTGAGAAATAATCGACTTGCGGCCGCCATTGTTCATGATTCCATGAGGCACCATGCGTAAAAACAAGCGGCTTTCCTTCTCCCTTTACTTCATAGTACAGATCGACTTCCCTTCCTTTGAAAATCGGCATATAACCATCCTCCTTGCTATATTTAAAAAGATTGCGTACCGACATTCCGTAACGGAGCAAATATCACCTGAAAGCACTCATCAAACAGTTCCTCCAACGTTCGGTTTGACTCTTTAATCCAGATCATCATAGCCCCGCTGATGGCAGCTTGCAGTACCCGGCTAACCATAGCCACGTCGCATTCTGCGATTTCTTTGTTCGTGATCGCCTGGCTCAGCATCTGCCGGGTAAACGCATCAATCAGCTGCAGTCGATACCGGGTTTTCTCCAACAAATCGGGGTCATTCGTCCCTTCTAAATAGAAGGAAGTATGGTTCGCCAATTCAACAGGATCTTTCATATGGGAAACCGCATGCTTAAATACGGCCTTTAGTGCATCAAGTCTCGATTGATCGGATAGGTCAGCCTCCTGGAAGGCATGCCTGGTTAGTTCAATAACATAATCGCTATAGGCCAGAAACAAATTTTTCTTCGAACCGAATCGCTTCATTAAGGCTGCCGGTGAAATATTCACTTCATGTGTGATGTCGGTTAATGCTGCTTGTCCGTATCCTTTTTTGGACAGTGCCCGGTAGACACCGTAGAAGATAGCCTCATCTCGAAATTCACGAGGTCTTACCATGCGTAATCTCCTCTCCATAGTTAGTGAATGGTCATTTACTAACTATTGTTTCATAAACTTTCTCGAGTGTAAACCGTGAAATGCCTGGAGATGAACTCGCACATCAACATACGGCCTGCAGCCAAAAAAACTCAGTCCCCCTCCGCTGACCACTCTGGTGAGTAATCAAGCTGTCTTTTTTAATAGAAAAACGCAACTTCTTTATACTCTTGGAGCGAATTAACCTCTATACTGACAGTAGAAGGAAACCATAATCTAGGAGGAGCTGAGCACATTGCGTACCAAATTCATTTACCAGGCACCTGCAAACGGTTATCCCGAATGGAATAATAATCCTAATATTTTCCAGCTGAACCGTCACAAAGCCCATGCATACATGATGACGTTCCCGTCGGAGTCTGAGGCGCTGAACCGTGCCCACTCCATGTCCCCCTGGTATCAGTCATTGAACGGGATGTGGAAGTTTGCGTTTGCCGAAACCCCTGACAAGCGCATCCAGAATTTCTATGAGATCGATTATGATTCCGGCAGTTGGGCCGACATGCCCGTCCCTTCCCATTGGCAGCTTCAAGGGTATGACTATCCTCAATATACAAATGTTAGATACCCCTGGTCCGAATCGGAGCCTGAATTGAAAGCCCCCTTCGCGCCAACGCGATACAATCCCGTAGGCTCCTACATCCGTGAATTTACGGTGCCGGACACTTGGAAGGAACAGCCCGTGTATATTAGCTTCCAAGGTGTTGAATCCGCTTTCTATGTATGGGTGAACGGCGAGATGGTCGGATACAGCGAAGATACGTTTACGCCGGCCGAGTTCGATATTACGCCCTATCTGATCGATGGCGAGAATAAATTGGCTGTAGAAGTGTATCGCTGGTGTGACGCCAGTTGGCTGGAGGATCAGGATTTCTGGAGGCTTAGCGGGATTTTCCGCGAGGTCTACCTCTATTCCGCCCCGGCCATCCATATCTCCGATTTCTTCGTGCGGCCGATTCTTGATGACGAATACCGGGATGCCGAGCTCGAGATCGATGCAACCGTTATGAATTACTTTAATGAAACCATCGATAAGGACAAGCTTCAGCTTGAGGCGCTTCTATACGACCAGGACCGTCAGTTGGTTCGGAAACAAACGCTCGCCATAGCGGATTACATTCTGGAGGAGAGTACCTTCACCCTGAGCATGAACGTCCCCGAACCAAGAAAATGGAGCTCGGAATCGCCTTATCTGTATACCGTCGTTTTGGCATTAAAGGATACGGACGGAGCATGCCTTGGAGCCGTAAGCTGCCGCACCGGCTTCCGCCGCTTCGAGCTGAAGGACGGATTGATGCGGATTAATGGTCAGCGCATTCTGTTCAAAGGCGTGAACCGGCATGAATTCTCCCCGGATACCGGACGGGCGCTTAGCCGCGAAGACATGATCACCGATATTGAGCTGATGAAGACGCATAACATTAATGCGGTACGGACCTCCCATTACCCGAATCAATCCGCATGGTATGATCTCTGCGATGAATATGGCTTATACGTGATCGATGAGACGAATCTGGAGACGCACGGAACATGGGAGTATGGGCAGCAGGAACTGAAAGATACGGTCCCCGGCAGCAAGCTCGAGTGGCGCGACAATGTTTTGGATCGCTGCAATTCGATGTTTCAACGAGACAAGAACCACCCCTCCGTCATCATCTGGTCGCTTGGCAATGAATCCTTTGGAGGCGACAACTTCATTGCGATGCACGATTTCCTGAAGGAGGCCGATCCATCGCGGCTCGTTCACTATGAAGGGATCTTTCATTACAGGGCGTCCGAGGCGGCTAGCGATATGGAATCCACCATGTATGCAAAACCTCAGGAAGTGGAGAAGTATGCAACCAGCAACCCGGGCAAGCCTTACATCATTTGCGAATACAGTCACGCCATGGGCAATTCCTGCGGCGGTCTTCACCTGTATTGGGAGCTGTTTGAGAAGTATGACATTTTACAGGGAGCCTTTATATGGGACTGGATTGACCAAGCGATCCGTACCCAAACGGCCGACGGTATCGAATATTTAGCGTATGGCGGGGATTTCAACGAAAAGCCGCATGACGGCAATTTCAGCGGAAACGGCCTGATCTTCGCGGACCGCAGCAAAACCCCCAAGCTGGACGAAGTGAAAAAATGCTACCAGAACGTCAAGTTCGAATGTTTGGACATTGCTGCTGGTCGGATTCGGGTCAGCAACCGTTTCTTATTCACCAATCTCGATCAGTATCTTGTGAGATGGAACATTCAGCTGAACGGAGAAGAAAGCCAATCCGGCACGCTCCAGCTTTCGCTCCAGCCCGGTGACCATACCGAAATCGAGATTCCGTATTCCCCTATAGAGGACGGTGGAAAGGAAGCGGTGCTCACCGTCTCCCTGGTTCGTAGGGAGAGCGCAAAGTGGGCACCCGCAGGACATGAAGAGGCTTGGGAACAGTTTGAGCTAACGCCCTATATAGCGAATAGATCGGAAACGGACGCTCTTTCAAACGCGAAGACTCTGGAAGTTACCGAATCGGATGAAGAGCTTCTCATCGCGGGTTCAGCCGTTTCGTTACGCTTCCACCTGGGCACCGGCGATCTGACATCTTACGCGCGATCCGGCAAGGAGTACCTGCTGGCACCGGCCAGACCGAATTTCTGGCGAGCCGTGACTGATAACGATCTGGGCAACCGGCTCCCTGAACGCTGCGGCGTGTGGAGAACGGCCCACGACCGGCGGAAACTGCTGTCCCTGCGCTGGCATACGGAAGGTCCTGCCGTCGTGGTCTCCAGTCACTACCAGATCGAGACGACTCCTATATCCGGACTGACCTTGGAGTATCGAATCTTCCCGGATGGAACCATCCGCGTGCAAGAAACCTTTGTCCCGGGCAGCGGTCTGCCTGACGTTCCGGAAATCGGCATGCTGTTCTTGCTGGATGAAGGCCTCGATATACTCAGCTGGTACGGCCGGGGGCCTCATGATAGTTATTGGGACCGAAAGACGGGAGCCAAAATCGGTCGATACACGGGAAGAGTCGCCGATCAGTTCGTTCCTTATTTGAGACCTCAAGAATGCGGAAACAAAACGGATGTCCGCTTCGCGAGCCTCACCGAAAGTAGCAGCGGGGAAGGTCTGCGGTTCGAAAGCTCCTCCCTCATGGAGTTGTGCGCCCTGCCGTGGACGCCAGAGGAACTCGAGGGCAGCGACCATGCGTACAAGCTCCCGCCAAGCGATAAAACCGTCCTGCGCATAAACTACAAACAAATGGGCGTAGGCGGCGACGACAGCTGGGGAGCGCCAATCCATGAAGAATTCACGCTGCCTGCGAACCGTACGTACAGCTTCGGCTTTACGATGGGGGTAGCACGCTGAACCTAATCAATAGGAAAAATACAAAAAAGAGCAGCTTCGTATTGAAGCTGCTCTTTTCATGATTCCGCAAGAACATGCCCTCTCACCACCGAACGGGTAGCAAAAGGCATTATCTCTTAGAACGTCCCCGATGCTATTCGCCATCGCTTAGGCCTGTGCACCCTGCAGCTCGCGGCGATCCGATTCGTCCCGGATGTCACCCACGATTTCCTCCAGAATATCCTCCATCGTCACCAGACCGATCACCTCGCCGGATTCGTTCGTGACGACGGCCATATGAACGCGGATTTGCTGCATCTTGATCAGGACATCCTTAATCGAAGACGACTCCGGAAAACGCGGCATGTCATGAATAAAGTCATTCACGCTGCAGTTTCTTCCGGCCGCTATGCCCGTCAGCATCTCTTTCGTATGGATAAACCCGATGAAATCCTCCGCGGGTCCCGCTTCCGTCACCGGATAACGGGTGTAGTCGTAATCGCCGAGAACTTCCAGGATATTGGCAAGGGGCCACCCTCGTTCTACCGTGACGATGCGATCTTTCGGGACCATGATTTCCCGCAAAGTGCGTTCTTCAAAAGCAAATATATTGGTCAAATACCCCATCTCGGTCTGGTTAATTTCGCCGCTCTCGTAGCTCTGATCCACGATCCACTTCAATTCCTCTTCGGAATGGACCGTTTCATGCCCTGCCGGCTTTACACCGAATAGTCGAAGCAGAAGACGCGAAGCTCCATTCAGTGCATAGATGAACGGATACATGATCTTCCCGAACCAATACAGGGGAGATGCCAGCAGCAGCGTCATTTTCTCGGCAAATTGGATCGCCAATGTCTTAGGTGCCAGTTCCCCGATGACGACGTGCAGGAATGTGATGATCCCAAGAGCAATGGCATAAGAAAGTACCGTTGCAGCGGCCGCCGGCACGTCGAATCGTTCAAACAGCGGATGGAGCATCCTTTCGACGGTCGGCTCGCCCAGCGCGCCCAGCACGAGGGCCGTAATCGTAATTCCAAGCTGGCAGGCGGACAAGTAGTAATCCAGCTCATGGGCTACCTTTCTGGCCGTAACCGCCCGTTTATTCCCTTCTGCGATCAATTGATCGATCCGGGACAGCCGCACCTTCAAGATGGCGAATTCGGCGCCAACGAAAAATGCAGTCAGTCCTATGAACACGGCAACCAAAAATAAGTTTAACGCGATTATTCCGTCCAATAATTTCCCTCTTGCGAGGGATTCACCTCCAAAAAAGTTATGGTATGAATGTACAGGAGATCATGCCCGCCCTGGATCATCCGTGTCTGAGAATGACGTGTTTGATCTGAAAATTATCCGTTTCCGCTACGGCCCATATATGCTCGCCATGCTGAATCTCATCGCCGTCTTGAGCTGTTGTGCCTTTCTGGTACTGTATCCAGCCGCCGATCGTATCCATCTCCTCGTTATCCTCGAATACCAAGCCGAAGCGCTTCTCAAGCTCCTCCAAGAGAACCCGTCCGCTAATCAGGTATTCGCGTTCCCCAATCTTCCGGATATCCGCTACTTCATCTTCGTCGAATTCGTCGCGAATTTCCCCTACGATCTCTTCCAGCACATCCTCCAGGGTCAGAATCCCGGCCGTACCGCCGTATTCATCAATCACCAGAGCCATATGCATCCGCTCCTGCTGCATTTTTAACATGGCATCCTGGATCGGTGTATTTTCAAGCACGACCGGGAGGTCCCGAACGAATTCCTCCAGCTTGCGTTCTCGTCCGGCCACGATGTGGGGCAGCATCTTTTTCACGTTGACGACGCCAACCACCCGGTCCTTGCTCCCATCCTCGATGACAGGGTACCTCGTATAGTTGTGCTCATCCAGAATACGGACGATGTCCGGGTATTTCATTCCTTTATCCAGGGTGATCAGATCCGTTCTCGGTACCATAATGTCTTTGGCCACCCGCTCATCAAACGAAAACACGTTTTCCATGTAAGCCAGCTTGGTCCCATTGATCTCGCCGCCCTGAAAGCTCTGCGCCATGACGATGCGGAGTTCCTCTTCCGAATAAGCCTGCTCATGCGGCGCAGGTTTCACGCCGAACGAACGAAGCAGCACGCGCGAGGCCCCATTCAACGCCCAAATGAACGGATACATCAACTTTCCGAACCAATACAGCGGGGCTGCAAGGAGCAGCGTCGTCTTTTCCGAGAATTGAATAGCCAAGGTCTTGGGCGCCATCTCCCCCACCACGACATGCAAAAATGTAACGAGAATGAACGCAATGGCGTAAGAGGCAATCGAGGCCGTTGAAGCCGATACGTCAAACCAATCGAATACGGGGTACATGAAACGTTCAACGGCAGGCTTGCCGATGGCCCCAAGCCCCAGCGCCGTCACCGTAATGCCGAGCTGGCAGGCCGAGAGATAGTAATCGAGATCGCCGGCTACCTTTTTGGCAACAACCGCCTTCTTGTTTCCTTCCACAATCAATTGATCGATCCGCGACATGCGGATTTTAACAACGGCGAACTCGGACGCCACGAAAAAAGCGGTCAACGCAATCAGTATGGCAAGAATGATTAAATTAGTGATGGTAATAATGTCCAATAATTTCCCTCTTCAGAGGGATTCACCTCCAGATTGAATTAAGGCCCTATGTTTGGGCATCAGAACAGGTCATGTCTATATACGATATTTCCATAAAAAAGAGGTAGTTCGCAGATGAGAGTATTACAGCCTAATTCCGCATTTGGATCCATTTGCAATAACGCCTTCCCAATGAACTCCCTCCTCTCCTGGAATCTATTTTTCATATTTATGAAAAAAGTATATCATAACGGATGCCAAACCATCCAGTTGCACGTTATGGTTTGGGAGCGGATTTCAATACGAATTCACATAATTCTCACTTGTTTGATGAGGTATATTCTTTTATATGTTAAATCTGTCCTGTTATGTATTAAAATGCTCACAATATCGGTGCTTATCCAAACAAACCAAAAGGTCGCCGTCTTGAAGGATATGCGCATGCGGATTTAACATACTATAAAAAAACGCAGGATCATGGCTGGACCCTGCGGTTTTCCCTCTGCTAATTATCGTACCTCGTAATCAATGGAGATCAACGGTTTTGTTAATATCCGAGTCGCCATCCGGCTCTTGGCCCACCATTTTCTTGAAGAAGGCTTTTACCGTTTTGGTTTTGTTTCCGGTTTCCCAATACTCTGCGGTGTCCGTATCCACCTTGATCAGAATAATGTTGGGATCGTCGTAGGACGTCTGCAGAAACTTCTCATATGCCGCGTTCCAGAGCGCCTTTTTCCGTTCTAGGTCGTCCACGGCTTGGGCCGTTCCCCGAATCGATACATAGGATTTGCCGACATAAGCAATATTGACGTTGGGATTAGCCATAATTTCTTGATATTTGCTGGTGTCCCTTTTCGTCAAAAACCACAAATCGCCGTCGAATTCGATATCCTGCGTTTGCATCGGTCTGGAGTTGATCCCGCCCTCCGATATCGTGGAGAACATCGCCGTTTCAATATCCTTGATAATATCCTTCACGGTCTCGACCGCTTCCCGGTTCACTACGGTTCCGTTTGACATCTCAATCACCCCATCCATGTATTTAGTCTCTAATTACACTTCCCATAAATAAGTTAAACGATGAATCCTTTATAACTCCGTTTTCCTTTGCTGAGTCATCCATTATGATTAGACAAAGTTTTAACCGTCGCTTGCACCAAAAAAAGCCGGAAGCTGCCAGCGCAGCCCGACTTTTTTAGCGGATCGATTCATTTAGAAGCTTACTTCATTCCTTTGTACCTTGCGCCACACTATGAGCGCGCTTTGAATTCAAGCGCGTAAACAGATGAAGGTCGTAACAGGTGCCCCCGCTGCCATGCCTCTGCCGGCACTTTGCGTTCCTGGCACACGATATAATCCGGCTGGAACACGGAGTTCACATCATCGTAAGAATTGCCGGTAATTTCATAAAGGGTCGTTTCCCCGGAAGCCTCGAAGGCCTGCAAATCCAGTACGGCCGTTACCTCCTCCAGGCTGCGGTTAACAATAAATACGGTGACTTGGCTGCCGTCGTCATTCGTCCCGGCCACAATGTCCAGCTCCGGAAGCGCATCAAGCTCCATAGGCGTTTCCTTGTTTGATGCCACGGAGAAAGTGCCGCATTCCGCTTGGACGGGGAGAAGACGACGGACGTCGCGATTCGCGTAAAGCTTTAACACTTCATAGGTTGGCGTCCCGTATATCGTGAGCGGAAGCCCGCTCCATCCGGGCTCCTTGCCGCAATACTGATCCGCGTAGTAATCCCCGACCCGTATGCATCCTCCGAGCCAGCCATTCACAAGATCGGAGAAGCTGCCGATATGCACCATGTCGCTGCAGCGAATCATTTCGTTCAGGTTGGCGGCATTGGCCACCGCGGCACCTAATGTATGCTCGTTCGGCAGCCCTTTTCGCACCGTATTCGGATAGTACATCGTGTTGTATTCGGTGATCGCCAGCTTCACGTGACTATGCTTCGACTGGGATCGGATCAACTCCGTTGTCTTCCGGACATGGTGCCGGGTCCACTCGGGATAAGAGGCAATCGCTTTATAACGTTCCTCTGCCGGCGTATCCCGGTTCATGCCGAAAGGGCCGTAGCCGTGATATAAATGCAGCGTCAAGTAGTCCATATACTCGCCTGCCAGATCCAGCACGGCCTTGTTCCATTCCTGCTCGTAATGCCCGCAGGCCAGCAGCACGATAGAAGCGTCCGCCTCCTTCATGGCCTTGGCAAACGATATGGTCCGCTTCGCAAACTGTTCTGCCGTACAAGTGCCGACCTGCCATTGGCCCCATACCTCGTTGCCGATCTCCCAATACTTGACGTTGTATGGCTCAGGGAAACCGTTTCGGGCACGTAAAGCGCCCATGGGTGTATCCACGCTCCCATTGCAGTATTCGATCCACTGCGCAGCTTCTTCAGGGGTACCCGATCCATCGTTCACGCAAATCAGGGGCTCCACCTGCAGCTCGCGGCAAAAGCGGATGAATTCGTCCGTGCCGAAATATTTGCTGGTCCATCCTCCCCAGGCTTCGTTGTACATGACCGGTCTCTCCAGAACCGGACCGATGCCATGCTCCCAGTGGTAAGCGCTGATGTAATTGCCCGCGAGCCTCATCATGCCCGCATTCAGCGCTCTCGTCATCTCGATCACTTCACGCTTCACCATCGCGATGCTATCGATCGGCAGCAGGGACGCGTGATCGATCCAGAGCATGCCGGTGGAAACGTGATCGATCCACCTTGGATGCTCGGCCGGAACATACACCCGGATCTCGGCATCACTGCAAGCGCGTGTGATCGACAGCTCACCCACGTATTCATGCCAGTTGTGGCTGCCGAGCTCCACGCGAAGCTGTCCAAGCGTTTCTTCCGTACGCCGGTCCACGGCTTCGACCATCGCGTATTGAAGCTCGATGGAAGCGCGGGCAACAAGCCGGACCGTATACTTCATCGGACCCTTTAATGCCGCTTTCTGCGCGATGCCGGCATAGGCTTCGTCATCGCTCAGGATCCGGATGCGCTGGGCGCGTCCCGAATGCCGGGGCGCCGGGGCTTCCATGGCGTACCCGGTGTTGCGCCCGTTGGTATAGGCGCGCCAGCTTCCCGACACCGGCGTCTTGGTCTCCGCCTCGCTTTCAAAATCCATGTCCCTCAGTGGAAACGCAAGCATCGCCTCCATATGATCCCGAATATCCTCCACAAAATGACCGAACAGGTAAGGATTGATCGTATGCTCGCTCTTGCGGCTGCAATCAATGGTAATCGGTGCGTTCTTATTCAACATATAACCTCCCCAAGCAATTTTAGGCTGGCCCGTGCGATCGGTATCGGAAATTAACCTTTAATCGAGCCAATCATGACGCCTTTAACGAAATGCCGCTGCACGAACGGATACATCAGCAGTACAGGTAAACTGGAGACGATAATGACCGCGTATTTGATGCTTTCGGCAAGCAGGATGCTTTCTTCCAGTCCCACGCTGCCGTCCACGGCATCTGATTGGCTAATCAGCAAAATTTCGCGCAGCACCAGCTGAAGCGGATGCAAATTCTCGTTACGAATATAGATGAGCGCATTAAAGAATGAATTCCAGTGGCCGACCGCATAAAACAACACCATCACCGCCAGGATCGGCTTGGATAGAGGGAGAATGATACTGAAAAGCAGCCTCCAGTTGGAACAGCCGTCGATATGGGCGGCCTCCTGCAGCTCCCAGGGAATGCTCGATTGGAAATAGGTCCTCATCACGATCAGATTGTAAGTGGCAATCGCGCCGGGAACAATCAGCGCCCACATCGAATCGACCATTCCCAAATCCTTGACCAGCAGATATGTTGGAATCAACCCTCCGCTGAAGAACATCGTCAGCGTGATAAACACCATGATCGCATTTCGCCCCGGAAGGTCAGGCCTTGATAGCGGGTAGGCCGCCAAAATCGTCATAATGATATTGATCACTGTGCCGACGACCGTATAGATAATCGTGTTGCGATATCCCGTCCAAATCTTTTCGTTTTGCAAAATATTGGTGTAGGCATCCAGCGTTACGCCTTTCGGCAGCAGCCAGACTTCGCCGTTCAATACCCTGGTCGGATCACTGAACGAAGCGCTGACAATAAAGATCAACGGGTACAGCACAATGACGATAATGATCGCGGCGATCACGTATATGATGACATCGAATACCCGTTCATTCGCGGCCTCTTTTACTGTCGACGGCTTGGACATGGCGCGTCCCCCCTTTACCATAAGCTTGTCTCTGACGTCTTGCGCGCAATCCGGTTTACGAACAGCAGCAGGAACAGATTGATGACCGAATTAAACAGTCCGATCGCTGCCGTGTAACTGTATTCTCCCTTTAAAATGCCTGTCGTGTAGACAAACGTGGAGATGACGTCGCTTGATTCCAGATTCAGGTTGTTCTGCATCAACAATATTTTTTCAAAGCCAATGTTCATGAAATGACCGATATCCAAAATGAGCAAAATGATAACGACAGGCGCGATTCCTGGCAAAGAGATGTGCCAGATGCGCCGCAGCCTCGATGCTCCGTCCATCTTGGCCGCCTCGTAGAGCTGCGGGTTCACCCCGCTCAGCGCCGCAATATAGATAATGGATTGCCACCCCATGTTCTGCCAGATGTTAGAGCCGATAAAGATGGTCTTGAACCAGCCGGCTTCCTCAAGAAAACGGATCGGCGTACCGCCGACGGCCTCGATTAACAGATTGATCGGACCGCTATTGGGCGAGAGGAACACGTTTAGAATGCCAACGATCACGACCACCGAAATAAAATGCGGTATGTACGTAATGTTCTGCAGCCATTTGCTGAAGGTCTTGCTGCGTATTTCATTGATGATCAACGCCAGCAGGATCGGAATCGGGAAGGCAATCAACAAGGAAAACAAATTGATGGACAGCGTATTCCACAGCAGCCGCCAGAAATAATACGAATCAAAGAAGCGTTCGAAATGCCCGAAGCCCTCCCAGCTGCTGCCGAGGATACCTTTTGCCGGATTGAAATTTTTAAACGCGATTTGCAGCCCGTATAGCGGACCATAGTGAAAGACCAGATACCAGACGACCGGCAGAAGCAGCATGAGATACAGGTCATATCGCTTGGCCATTTGCCTTAATAGGCGGGAACCCCGCCTCAAATCGCTTCGAGGCAGAACCATCGATGAATCGGCTTTGACACGCTTCATGGGCATCCACTCCTTATCCATGATGTAGCAGCATTATTTCTGCATTTTGTCATAGGCATCCTGATACAATTTCTCCAGCTCGCCGATTTTCATCTTCTGGAGCGTGGATTGGAATTCTCCCCACTTGTCGAAGCTAAGCGCGCCAACAATGAACTTCGTGCTTTGCTCTTCGTAGTATTTGTCGATATCGTTGCGAAGAATGTTGACCTGCTGCGCGGTTTGCTCGTCAAACAACGGAGCCGCATAACGAACCTTCGGCATGAACGGATCCAGCTGCTGCTGCGCCTCCTGTACCTGCGGTGGGTTGATGAACGAGGCAACCTGTTCGCTGATGAGATGAGGTGCCCCTCCTCCCGCATAAGGCGTGATTTTGGCCTGATTGGTAATATCCTTCAGGAAATCCTCCGTGTAGTACGGAATTCCGTCCTTGAGCTCGTAGTGCTCCCCTTCCCTGCCGAACCTCAGAAGCGTCGAACCTTCGTCACTATAGAAATAATCGATCCAGCGCATCGTGACTTCCGGGTATTTATTAATGGACGTAATCGCAAAAGCTCCAAAATCCCGCGCAATCGGCAAAGCCTGGCTTTGCATCCGATCTCCGCCCGGGCCAGCCGGAGGCGCGATTCCGGTATACTGGTCCTGGATCGACAAGAAGTTATTGTTGGTCTGGTCAAAGAAGAATCCCGTATTTCCCGAGCCCTGCTTGGCCAAATATTGCGCTTCGGTGTGGGAGAAGATTTCGGGATCCAGAAGCTTCTCCTTGTAAAGCTTGTTTAAGTACATGAGCATCTCTTTATTCTTGTCGCTGCCCATCCAGATGCTTACTTTGTCGTTGTCGATGTTGATGTTATATCCGAGCTGCGTATCCAGTCCGAATGAACCGCTCATCGCAGCCACGATCGCCAATCCGACACGGGCCGTCATCGGAATTTCATCCTGCTTCCCGTTGCCGTTCGGGTCACCGTCGCGGAAGGCAATCAGCACATCATACAGTTCGTCCGTCGTCTCCGGCACCTCCAGATTCAGCTTCTCCAGCCACATCTGGTTGATCCATTTCTTATCCGTCCGCGCCGCACCAAGCGTTACAATGCCAGGAATCGCATAGATATGCCCCTCCGGAGTCGTGATGCCCGCGCGAATTTCCGGATATTCCTCCATCAATTTTTTCAGGTTCGGCGCATATTCATCGATAAGGCCTTCCAGCGGAATCAGCTGTCCTGCCGATCCGTAACGAACGGCCTCAAGCGGCGACAGACCGGAGCGGAACAAGGCATCAGGCAGCTCATTGGAGGCGAACAACAGGTTTTTCTTCTCCTGGAAGCCGTCCGTCGGCGCTTCGATGAACTCGACCTTCACATTGCTCAGTTTCTCGTAATCCTGGAACACCGGCATCTCCTTGAACGGACCGTTCACGGGCGCAATCCGGGTGAACATCTTGAGATCTACGGTCTGATCTACGATTGGAAACCCTGTAGTATGAACGACATTCTCTGTACCTTCGGGTGCAGCTTCTTTCTTCGAACCTCCATCGGAACTGCATCCGGCCAGCATCAAGCTGGAAGCGATCATCGTGATGACCGCATTTCTTCCCCAGCGTTTACGCATAAATAAGCGACCCCCATATCTCTTCATTCACCAGGCGTAACTTGTAAGCGTTTACCACCTGGTGTGTGATTATTATAATTCACCCTTTAAGACGGCCCATTACAAAAATATGACCTTTTACTCCACATATTTTACGAATCTGTGAAGGGAAGCTTCGCTGCATGCTTCACCTGCCGATCCGAATACTAGGGTTTTTGCCTAGCCTCTTCCCAAACGGTTCAAATACTCTTGCGGGGTTACCCCCGTTATTTCCTTGAATACTTTAAAAAAATAGTTATGGGTCGTGAAACCCACTTGATTGCTGATTTCCTTGATCGAGTATTTGCCGCTTTCCAGCAGCTTCCGCCCTGCGTCAATCCGAACCTGATTCAGATACTCCGAGAACGTCCGCTGTGTCTCTTCCTTGAAAATCCTGCTTAAATAAGAAGAGTTCAGGCCGATGGCACCCGCGGCCAGCTCCAGCGTGACATAACCCGGATACCTCTCCAGAATAAAATGAACGGCCTGCGTGACATGCCGTGAATACGGTCCCGCCGCACGGTGCTGCTTCAGCAGGCCGAGCAAACCCGCATAGTAGAATTGCAGCCATTGCACCAGCTCCCCGACACTGCCGATTCTTCCGAGCTCGCTTCTTGAAGGAAGCTTCTCCTTCACGGCTTCCGCAGATGGCATCCATGTCTTCCATGCCTTATCCCCGGTTAACATAAGCTCGCTGACGATCATCTGGATTGCATACGAATGGACCGGCAGATGGCGGATCGAAGCAAAGATGGAGGAGATTAACCCGTGCACGTCATCGATATCCAGCCTTTCAATTGAAAGCAGAAGCTGCTTGTGTTCCTCGATCGTCAAAGATACACGCTGATCGTTTCCGCTGGCAAGTCCCCCGGCCCGGCCCGGCATCCTTGAAACCGCATTGCTTCCGGACGGCTCCATGGTGGAAGCGTCGAGCACCCGCTCAGCGGAGCTATAACTGGAGCCGAGTTGTGACAAGCTGGTGCATACATGTCCGACGGAGACCACGCATTTTAAATTAAGGAAAAGCTCGAGCGCATGTTGAAGCTTCCTCATCCGTCCGGCGATCTCGTTCTTTATGGCATGTTCGCTCCGCTCCTTGAACGCGAACACGACAACAAACCGCCCATCCTCCACGTAAGCCGCCGTCCGCTCCTGAATATCCCCCAAGCTCTGCTGCATCATATCGACCGCCTGCTGAACCAGGCGGTTCGTTTGCACGTCGCTGTATGACTCCGTCAGCAGCAGGAACGGAACAATCTGCACGGCGGCTGCCGCATAGCTTAACGCGTGGGTGTACAGGCTGTTTTTTTGTGAGAAAGCCTTAACCTCCGTGGTTGCATCCCTCCGTCCGCTAACCAGGTACACGATATAATCGCGGATCAGCGCGGGATTCAGCCTTTCGGCCACGGCCTCATGAGTTTTGCGTTCTTCCAGCCGATCCTGCTGCCGTATTTCCAGAACTGCTTTGTTTAACAAGGCAACCAGCGCTGCACCGTCCAGCCGATGCTTCAACAGATAATCGATGGAGCCGTTCTTCAGGCACTCCCTGACGTAATCATAATCATCATAGCTGCTGAGCATAATCGTCTGAATGAACGGAAACCGTTCCTGGATCGCCCGATTGAGCTCTACGCCGTTCATTTCGGGCATATTTACGTCAATAATTGCAATATGCGGAGGAGACTGCTCAATCATGGCCAAGGCCATCAATCCATTATGCGCTTGGCCGCATAATTCGAATCCATGCTCATTCCAGTCCAATAACGTGCGCAGATCATGCCGTACCAATGGCTCATCATCAACGAGCAGCACTTGAAACATGGCTTTATATCACCTCTTGTCGGGATTTATCCGCACTGGATTTGTCCGCACTCTCCATTTTTTTCGGCAGCCGGACCTCGGCCTTCGTATATAGCCCCGGCTCACTGTACAGCTTGACGCCGTACGAATCGCCGTACATATGAACGATCCGCTCATGCACACTCCGCACGCCCATACCGCTAAAACGGGAGGTTTCCCCCTTCTTGCCCGTCTCGCCCAGCAGGCGCGCCCTTTGCCCTTCCGTTATGCCCTTGCCATTGTCGATCACTTCAATCTTCAGGTCGCTGCCCTCATCGCATACGCGTATCAGCACGAGCCCTTCCTGCTCCATCGCGCCGATACCATGAATGACGGCATTCTCCACAAGGGGCTGCAGCATCAGCTTCAGCACCCGGTATTCCAGCAAAGCATCGTCCTCAACCTGGGTGACCATCCGGATCGGCTCCATATACCTGTACTTCACGATCGAGATATAACGTTCAACATAATCCAGTTCCTCCCTCACCGTCAGAAATTCGCTCGAATTGCCCAGAACGCCGCGCATGAGCTCAATCAGCGATCCGGACACCTCTTCGATATTCGGCACGCCGTTCATCTTGGCCAAATACTTAATGGTGTTAAGCGAGTTGTATAAAAAATGCGGATGAATTTGCGCCTGTAGCGCCGTCAATTCGGCCTCCCGCTTCTCCTTCTCGCTGACCCGAATCCCTTCGAGCAGTCGCTTCAATTCCTCCACCATGCTGACAAAGACGCGGTATAGCTGTCCGGTCTCGTCCTCGCTGGTTATCTCCTTTCTCGGAAACGTCAGATTCCCTTCCTTCACGAACATCATTAAGGATTTCAACCTCCGGATGTTGAGGGTAATTCGGGAAGATACCTGCAGCGAACCGATCAGGACTACAATGAAGACGATAACCGATACCTCCGCCAACAGTTTACGGAGTTTTGTTGATTCGCTAAGCAGCGAATCCATCGGTATCAAAGCCAGGGTGGTCCAGCCCGTATAACCGGATTGGCGGCTGACTACGATATAGTCTCTGCCGTCAATGGCTTGCTTGACGGCGTCCCCATCCCCTGCGAGTTCCCCATGAATGTTGAGGATCTTCTCGAACGAAGGGGCAAAGGACGGCGCCGATTCAGCCTCATAGACAAACCCGCCCTGCTTGTCCAGCACGTAGATCATGCTATCGGTGGTCGGCTTCACGCCGTATGTTTTTTGGATGAAATCATAATTCAAATCCACCATGACAACCCCGATCGGTTCACGGTTATATCGAATCTCCCGCCCGACCGTGATGGCATCGGACACCCCGGTTTGCTTGAAGTACGCGTGACGCGATCCATTCTGGAGCATATAATCCATCATTCCGGTCCCCAAGACCGTCTTATCCAGCCACGGACCACCTGAGAAAAACACCTTGCCGTTTAAACCGACTACGGCAATCCGAGAAATGTAAGGCTTGTAATCGATCAGAACGGATAGAAACTCATCGATCCGTTTCTGCTCTTGAAACCATTCATAACTAATTTCTTCATGAGGGCTCAGCAGGGTGTCGATCACCGTGTTTTTGTTGGTCACCACGACGGTGTTCAGCCGGTCGATCTCTTCCAGCATCATATTCAGCGATTCATCCGCCTGCCTGATGCTGTCCGAAACCGAGGTGATCGCATTTTGCATGATCGTCTCGCGCATGCTCATATACACGATGACCGTAATGGAGACGATGGACACAAGCGTTACCACACTGAACGCAATAAAGATTTTCCCCTGAATACTTCGCCTCGGTGATATCCACCTTTGAATCGTAGAGAATTTCATGGCGCCTCTCCTTTTTCCAGATCAGAAGAACCAGATCGTAAACGTTTACAAAAAAGCAAATGCCGTCCGTACGGTCAGCATCGAGCTCCGCGCATCGTTATGGGAGGCACCTTATAATAGATCTTGAAAGCTCTGGTGAACGAATATAAATTCGGATAGCCGAGAGACAAGGCAATTTCGGTAATTGTTGCGTCTGTTTCTTGTAACAACCGTTTCGCCTTTTCCATTCGAATGCGCTGAAGGTATTTTAACGGCGGCATTCCTACCTGATGGGTGAACATATTGGAGAAGTATGACCGATGCACCCCCGCGAATTCGGCAACCTGCTGTACGGAAATCCCCTCGGTGGCATGCAGTTCCATATAATCCAAACACTCGTGAATCCATCCCGCAAGTTCCGTCGGCTGCGCGGAGGCCATATCCGGGACCATGCCGGCGAGCAGTCCATAAATCAAGCCGTGCAGCTCCAGCGATACCGCCGGTTTCCAGCGCTCGGCTCCGGCCAGGGCATCAATCACGCGTTCGGAGGATTCCTTGACCTTGGAGGATATCATTTGTTTGCCAAACGGGTTGTCCGGAAATAAGCCAGCCAGCTCCAGCAATGGCTTGACCCTGTTCCCGTCCACTGCTAACCAGCTCATCTGAAGTGAGGTATCCGCAGGCAGCATGTGATAATAATAGGTCCGGCCCGGAAACAGGCAGAACAGATCATTCTTTTGCAGATCCACTCGTTTGCCGTCGAACTCCAGCCTCACCATGCCTTCATGTACAAAATGCAGGCTGTAACACTCGATTCGTTTCGGTCCGACCCTGTAATTGGGCTTGGCTATGCTTCGTCCCGCCCGGACAGGCCAGATCTGTTCCTCTTTATCCAAATATCCAGGCGTGTAATAGATGAACTCCGCATACTCATATTCATATTCCTGCATGATGGCTCCCTCCTCTTTTCTTCATTTTTCTATCCAGAATAACAAAATGACAACAAAAATATAACACCCCGCTATTTTTATAACCTGATATTTTCAATATCATCATACTAGGAGGCGATTACACTTGTCGAGAAGACCTAACATTTTGCTAATCACAAGCGATCAGCAGCATTGGAATACCATCGGAGCATTTCAGCCTGAAATCTCTACGCCCAACCTGGACCGCCTTGCGCGTCAAGGAACGACGTTCGATCGGGCGTATTGCCCCAATCCCACCTGTACGCCGAGCCGGGCTTCCATCATTACGGGGCAGTACCCAAGTCAGCATGGAGCATGGACCCTGGGGACAAAGCTGCTGGAAGACCGCCATACCGTAGGAGAGAGCTTCCAAGACGCAGGCTATCGAACCGCACTGGTGGGAAAAGCGCACTTCCAGCCGTTAAAATCCACGGAAGATTACCCATCCGTAGAGGCCTACCCGATTCTTCAGGATTTGGAGTATTGGCGGAATTTTAACGGACCTTTTTACGGATTCGATCACGTCGAGCTGGCCCGAAACCATACGAATGAGGCCCATGTCGGACAACATTATGCCCTATGGCTGGAGGAGCAAGGGTGTGCCAATTGGCGGGAGTACTTCCTGCCCCCTACGGGAACTATGGATCCTACCCAAACGTACACCTGGCCCATACCGGAACAATACCACTACAATACCTGGATCGCCGAGCGAACCAACTCTCTGTTGGAGCAATATAAAAGGGCGGATGACCCCTTCTTTATGTGGGCGAGCTTCTTCGACCCGCACCCGGAATACCTGGTTCCGAAACCATGGGATTCGATGTATGATCCGGAAAAACTCACGATCCCATCCTTAACGCCTGGTGAGCATGACCGCAATCCGCCGCACTTCCGCTTGACGCAGGAAGAAAATCCGGATTTTTCGCATCTCGCTGAAACCGGGTTCGGCATTCACGGCTACCGTTCCCATCATTATTACGAATACGGCTCGAAATCCAAGTTAACGGAGTATGATAAGAAGAAGCTTGTCGCCGTGTATTATGGCATGATCAGCATGATGGATAAATATATCGGCAGCATTCTCGATAAACTGGATGAACTGGGGCTGTCCGAGGATACGATCGTTGTTTTCACCACCGATCACGGACATTTCTTCGGCCAGCACGGCCTTCAAGCGAAGGGCGGGTTCCATTACGAGGATTTAATCAAGCTTCCATTCATTGCACGATATCCAGGACGGGTGCCTGCCGGAAAAAGAACAGATGCGATGCAGTCTCTGGTCGACCTGGCCCCTACCTTCTTATCCTTCTGCAATATACCGATACCGCCAGCGATGACGGGCATCGACCAAAAGGATGTGTGGCTAGGTAACGTGGACGCAGCGCGGCAGCATGCTCTCTGCGAATTCCGGCACGAGCCTTCGACTATTCATCAAAAAACGTACATCGAGCAGCGTTATAAGATCACCGTTTATTACAATCAAACCTACGGCGAGCTCTTTGACCTAGAAGCGGATCCCGGCGAACTGCGCAATTTATGGGATGAACCGGGGTACGAGCAGCTAAAGGCGGAGCTTCTGCTCAAATACATCTGGGCCGAGCTTGGCAAGGAGCCGATGCCGATGCCGAGAATTCATCACGCCTGATGAAAAGGACAAACGCATATTTTAGCAGTCTGAAAAAAAGATTGACGCTGCTGGCCCGGCTTTTTTGGACCTTCTGCTGCATCGGCCCCTCCACCTTCGGGGGCGGGTATGCAATGCTGCCTATTATTGAGCGCGAAGTGGTGAGCAAGAAAAAGTGGGTAAACGAGGAGGAAATCGGTGAGCTTATCTCGCTTGCCGGTTCCGCTCCCGGCGGCGTCGGCGTGAATGCGGCCGCGATGATCGGCCACCGGCAAGCCGGTATTGCCGGGGCTGTTTCGGCTGTGCTCGGAGTGACATGCCCCACGTTTTTGATCGTGATTCTGATCAGCGTAGGCGCCGTTTTTTTTCGGGATCAACCCAAGGTTGAAGCCGCTTTAAAGGGGATGCATGGCGCCGTTATTGCGTTAATTGTCTTCGCTGCTTACCGGATGGCCAAACATGCCGTCTTCGATGCGACAACAACGATCACCGCGCTTGCCACCGTATCGGTGATGCTGTTTACAGGCGTGCACCCTCTCTATCTCATTGCTCTAAGCTTACTATGCGGAATGGCCGTCATTCCGATCAAAAAACGGCTGGGCTTTCAAGCGAATACGGAGAAGAAGGCTGCGTCCAACAGCCGCCCGGAATTGGAATATTACATTTGAGAGAAACGAATCGGGGCGATAGGAAATGTATTGGGACTTGTTCATAATGTTCATAAGTGTAGGCCTCGTGTCCTTTGGCGGCGGTTATGCGGTAATCCCGGTCATTCAGAAGGAGGTAACGGAAAAAGGGCTGCTGACTGCCGCAGAATTCCAGCAAACCGTGGCGCTGGCCGGGATGGCGCCCGGTTCGATCGCCACCAATGCCGCTACGCTGATTGGCTATCAGTCCGCCGGCTATATCGGAGCCGCCGTCTCCACCGCGGGCATCATCCTGCCGTCGCTGGTCGTCATCGTGCTGCTCTCCGCCCTCTTCTACCGCATGCGGAGCAATCCATGGGTCCAATCTTCTCTATACGGTCTGCGTCCCGTAACGACAGGACTCATTGTATATGCAGCTATTCACTTTGGGTATCCCGATGACGGGGAAGGGCTCCTACAGGGCCTGATTCCTACGCTGCTCATTTGCGGAGCCTGTTTATTTCTCTTGCTGAAATATAAACTCCACCCCCTGTTGATTCTCCTCATGGCCGGTGCTGCAGGTATTGTTTTATTCTAATAAGTTGGATGGCTGTCAGCCGTATGTGATGGATTGGACAAGGTTGGCTTTCCAAAGCACGAATAAGAAGCCGGAACCTTCATGGTCCGGCTTCTTTTCGTTTCTTTTTCTATGGTATCATCCGTTCCGAAATCCGCCTGGCCATCCACTCGTTTAACCCGGGCACTATGGGACACAATCAGTTTCGGATCAAAATCGGCAGCCCGGCGTATCCCCATCCAGGTTATTCGTTGACGAATTTCGTTCCGGCTATGTTCTTACCGCGGGCCAGCCATACCTTAAAGCCGGGGTTCTTATCCGGATAGACCAGCGCTTCCGTCGAGAAATACCGCATGGTGTACCCGCAGCGACGGTACGGGCTTGTATTCGGCTCCGCGCCATGAATGATCCGCGAATCGTGAAGCGAGCACTCTCCCGCTTCCAACTCAAAGTAAACCGCTTGAGACTCATCGATGGAACCGCTCTTGATTTGGGTGTCGAACAAATTGCTCGCCCGGTCCACTTCCTCATAATCCGAGAAACCACTATCGTGCGTACCCGGAATGACCCGCATGCATCCGTTATCCTTCCAGCTGCGGTCGATCGCCAGCCATACGGTGATAATCTTGTCGAAGCTGCTTAATCTGCCGTTCCAGTAGGCCGAATCTTCATGCCATGGCGTTGCACGTCCCACATACGGATCTTTACAGATAAAGTGGCTGGACCACAACCCGATATTCGGGCCGATGATCGGTTCAACCAGATCCAGTACCTCATCGGATAACAGAAAGTCGAGCAGCCTTTCGTCACGGAAATGCGGCGTATCCAGCTCGTCGGATAATTTGCTGCCCTTCTCCTCCAGCTGCTCTTCAAAGATAGATGTCAGAACCTGCATTTTTTCGGCACTAAAGAGCGGCTTCTTGTACAGGTAGTACCCATGTTCCTTATAAAACTCAACCTCCTGCTTCGAAAGGGCTTGCGTTGTCATCATCATAACCTCCAGTCAATTAAGGATTTCGTTAACTGTGGTCATTATATCCCGGAGGGTCAGGGCCATACTGCGCATTCGTTAGGATAAATGCTGCATATCTTCGGCTTTCTCTGCCTTGTTGCGGTACTGGCGGGGGGACATTCCCTTTCGCTGACGAAACACCCTTTCAAAATGCCCCAATGTATTAAAGCCGGAAGCATAACAAATTTCGGTAACGGGCAGCGAGGATGCCTGAAGCAGCGATTCGGCGAATTGCATTCTGACGTTTTGCAGATAACGTTGAAAAGACTGCCCCACGGATTTGGAGAAGCACTCGCTGAAATAAGTAGCCGAGTATTGGGCCTGGCTAGCTGCATCTTCCAATCTCAAATCCTCACGGAAATGATGATGAATATAGATTAGGGCCCTTTGCAGGTTTAAGTTGAGCTGCCGATCTCTCGTCCCGTTCGCGGGCAGGAGGCGATTTGCGGCGCTGCCACGATACAAATCCACCAACAGCCGCTGAAGCGTAGCCCGGATCGCGATCTCGCTGCCTTCCCGCCAGACTCCGTTCTCCTCCTTCATCCGTTCATAGTCGGCGAACACCCCCGGGAGCCGCTTCTCATCAAGCTGTGCTTGCAGCAGAAGTTTCCCGCCGAATAACCAATGGTAGACGTTATCATCCATCATAGCTTCGGTGAAAATGAGATTATATATTTCAAGTGGTTCCTCTTCCAAGGAAACCAGCTCATGAAAATCGGCTGGCGTCAGCAAGAAGATGGTCCCGGAAGAGAGCGGATACGAAGAGCCGTTGAGTCTATGCTCCCCTTTTCCGGAGACCACATAACTCAGCTCGTAAAATTCATGCCAGTGCAGTTGGATTCTCCCCGGATGAACGCCGTGAAATACTTGAACAGGCGCGTGGGGCTGTAATCGGTACTCTTCATTGGTTAGCCTGGGAGGCTGCTTGGTTTCCACTTGAGACGCTCCTTTTCGCTTTCGAATTCACATTAACTTCCTCATTGATAAGCCGAACAGGCTAGAATCCGCTCCGAGCGATGTCCTGCCGGTGCGATTCGGCCAGCCGAGCAAAGTACCGAATGGCAAAATCCCGAAACAGCACCGCCGTATGCATGAGGTATCGGTCCTTGGGCCAAGACAAGGAGATGGAGCGTTTGCACCAGCTTTCTTCGAGCCGGAGCTGGACGACATCAGGTCCGGTTGACCCGCCCTATGTCACCACCGGCAGGAAGGCGACGCCCTGACCCGATCGAATGAGACCGCGGACGGTGGCGGGGTCGTCGCTCTCGAATCGGATGCGTGGAGTAAACCCGGCAAGGCGGCAGAACGCATCGGTTGTTTCCCGCAGCGATTTACCCGGAGGCAGGGTAATGAAGCTCTCTTCCTTGAGCTCCTGCAAGCTGACATGGTTCCGATCCGCGAGCGGGTGCTCGGCGGGAACGGCAACCACGATCTCCTCTTCAAGCAAGCAGACCGACGCTGTTCCCTTTGGTGGTGTTGCGCCATCGGATAGGCACAGATCGAAGCTCGGCATGCCTTCGAATGACGAAACATGCTGCTGCAATTGAAACTCTGCATGCGGCCATTCTTTGCGGAAATCGGCCAATAGGTCCGGCAGTAAATGCGAGGAGACGCGAACATCAAGCGTGATAACGGCGGAGACGCAGCCATTAGCATCCTGCAGCTGCAGCTTTCCGTCTTCCAGTGCTTGCAGCGCGATATCCACTTGGCGAAGAAACAGCTTGCCGTGCTCGTTCAGCCGTATAGATTTACGTTCCCGTTCGAACAGCTTGGTTCCCAGCTCGGCTTCAAGCGACGCGATCATTTTGCTTAATGCCGGCTGTGATATATGCAGGCTATGGGCTGCCTTTGTCATATGCTGCATTCGGGCGGCAGTCTGAAAATACTTTAATTGCAACAGTTCCATACTGATCCCCACTTTCTACAATACATAACTCCCAAGTTATAATTAATATAATCTAATATATATTAGGGCTCATTAAACAAACAAGATATAATAATCTCATCTTGTAAGGATAGGAGACGATCGACTTGATCGTACAGACATTATCAGGAACAGTTGAAGGCGAAAATTTAAACGGTGCGTATGTATTCCGGGGCATCCCCTATGCGGCCCCGCCAGTCGGCAAGCGCAGATTCAAGCCTCCGGTCCCTCCGCAACCCTGGCCGGGCGTGAGGCCGTGCAGCCAATCCGGCCCAATCGCACCGCAGAAGCATAATCCGCAAGGCTTCATGCCGGAGCTTGTACAGTCCGAAGATTGCCTAAACTTGAATGTGTGGACACCAGGCGCAGGCGATAAGTTAAAGCCTGTCATGGTCTATATCCATGGCGGGGGATTCATATCGGGCAATGGAGCGGAGTGCGACGGATTTCGCTATGCAGCCGAGGATGAAATCGTCTACGTATCGATCAATTATAGGCTCGGCGCATTAGGTTTCTTGTATTTGGTAGACCTGCTGGGCAAAGAATATGCAACCTCCGGTAACAATGGCATGCTGGATATCGCGGCCGCCCTCCAATGGGTTCAGTTGAATATTACCGCTTTTGGCGGCGACCCGTCGCGCGTAACCGTCATCGGCAATTCTGCCGGGGCCAAATGCACGGCCGCACTTTACGTGATGGAAGCGGCACAGGGCTTATTTCACCGGGCTATAGCCCAAAGCGGCGCAACGCAGTCGATACGGGATTGCCAAACCGCCAATGTCACGACTCTCCGGCTGCTAGAAGAGCTGGGATTATCTCCAGCGCAGGCGCATCAGCTGCTTGAACTTCCTGCGGAGAAAATAATCGAAGCGCAGTCAACGATCGGTTCCGATACCTCGCGCAGCCTGCATATGTTCGGCCCGGTATCCGATGACCATGTTATCCCCGTAGATCCCCTGGCGAGCCTAACCGGCAGCATCGGTCTGCCGCCGCTGCTGATCGGCACGAATGAGGATGAAGCAGCCATCTTCATTCAAGATGATCCCGTGCTTCAATCACCGGCCTTCGAGACGCTTGAACGATTCTTCGGAGCGAATGCCGCTGTCGTGCGAGATGCCTATGGTCGTTATAACCAATCGATGTCATCGAGTGATGCTTGGAACAAAGCGTTAACCGAGCATCTATATACGATTGGAGCGATGCAGTTCGCAGAAGCCGTGGCATCGTCCGGAACATTGGTGTGGATGTATCGGCTTCAATGCGGCGGCACACTCGGCGCGATACACGGTTATGAAGGCAGTCTCATCCATGCGGCGTTAATCCGCAATCCCATGTCCGAAATACCCAGCAACGAGGATCCATATGCTGTAGCAGCTGAGAGTTATGCACTGGCAACCGCCATGCGGGAAGCATGGGTTGCCTTTATACAAAGCGGAGATCCGAATATCCATGCGCTGCCGGCTTGGCCCGTCTATGGAAGCGGGCACGCCACCATGGTTCTGGACAAGATTTGCTGCGTTCGCGATGACCTGCCGGTTCCGGCCGGGATCGGCGTTCCTCATCAGGTTTGGAGGATAGTCTGATGCAGTTGGTCGATATCGCCCTCGTTATGGTGCTGCTCGGACTCCTTCTCGGTTTTGTAGGTGCAGGCGGCTCAGGTTTCATTATATCCATCCTAACCGTCGTATTCGGTTATCCCATTCATACCGCGCTGGGTACGGCACTGGCGGCGATGTTCTTCTCGTCGCTTTCCGGTTCTGTCAGCCATTACCGGGAAGGGAACATGGCACTGAAGACGGGGGCCGTCGTCGGCTTGGCCGGTGCGGCAGGGGCATGGGTCAGCTCGGGCTGGTCCTCGCTTATTCCCGAGGATAAGCTGGGCTTCATGACATCCGGTATGCTGTTCGCCTCTGGACTAGCCTTATGGTTCAGGATGCTGTACGTTTCACGTCGGTCGGAGGCTTCCGGGGACTCTGTGCCACCCGGCGGCACCCATGACTTCCGATACTGGCTGCAGGCGCTGTTAATCGGACTCATAACCGGCTCCTTATCGGGGCTGTTCGGAATCGGCTCCACCCCTTTCATCCAGTTAGGGCTTATGCTGATCCTCGGCATGTCGATGCGTGTTGCCGCCGGCACGACCATGCTGGTCATTATGCCAATCGCTCTGGCAGGAGGAGCCGGGTACTTCTCGATCGGGTACCTGGATGTTCAACTGCTCGCCGCTGTTGTGATCGGTACGATGTCCGGCTCGTATGTGGGGGCAAAGTTTACGAAGCGGGTACCCGTTGTCTGGCTGAAAACCTGCATGGTCCTCACCCCAATGATGGGTGCCGCCATTCTATTGCTCTAGAGTTTGCCCAACCCGTCAGGGAGTGGAATGAGCAAATATGATCTCTATGTGAATTGCCGCGCAATCTCCCAGTCATGACCTGAACGCAGCGTTTCCAGCGAACACATTCGTTTTATCCGTCTTCGCCGATCATTTGCAGCTCAATTTGTTTCATTTCATAAAAATATCCCTGCTGCTCCATCAGCTCTGAATACGTTCCCGCTTCAATAACCCTGCCTTGTTCCATGACCAGAATCCGGTCCATCTCTTCCAAGCCGGTCAGCCGATGGCAAATGAGAACAAGCGTATCGTTAACCGCTTGCGCCAGCAGCTGCCGAAAAACACGCTGCTCCGTAACGTAATCCAGCGAAGACGTCGGTTCGTCCAGCAGCCATAACCGTCCTTCTCGGAGCATCGCCCGGGCCAAGGCTAAGCGCTGCTTCTCTCCCTCCGACAAGTTCTCCCCCTTTTCATACACCCTATCGTCCAGGGACTTGTTCGGCAGCTGCACTTTATCCAGTATATCCGACAACACTTGATCAGAATGAGGTTCCTCGTTCAGCAGCAGGTTGTCCCGAATGGTGCCCCGAAAGAAATGACTGTGCTGCAGCACAACCTTTGAGGCTTGCCAAATGCTCGTTTCATTCAGTTCCATAACCGACGTATCATTTAAACGAATCTGGCCGTCTGTCGACGTGCGCAGCTTGAGCAGCAATTCGATGAGGGTGGTTTTCCCTGATCCGCTCGGACCGACAATGGCGGTTTTAGATCCCGGCGGTAAGTAGAGGGAAATGTCTTTCAGCGCTGGGCGCCATTCATCTTCATATTGAAAGGAAACGCCGCTCAGCTTAATGGAAACGGCTTTCTCGATAGGCAGGACGCCACTTGGCTGCGGCGGCTGCTTATCTAGGGCATGAACCGTTTCCGCAAGCCGAGCTGCCGCATGTTCGCTATCCAGCTTATAAGCAGGCAATGTGGCCATTGGCGCAGCTTCTTCAAACACCGTAAGCGAAGCCATGACCAGCATGGCTAGAAATACGCCGGCAAGCGAACCATCCATAATTAAATAGGCGCCAAGAATCAGTACGCCCCACGAAATCAGATATGTTACAAAAACATGCAGCGATTGCCCGCGCAGCAGATGCCGGGCTGCCGCTTGCTGTTCCGCTGCCAATGCGGCGGAGGTACGCTGCAGCTGCCGCTCCCGCTTATTCATTTGCCCGTATACTTTCAAATCGCGGAACCCGTACAGCAGTTCGGTCACTTCTGTGGAAAGCGCCGCTCGTTCTTGACGCACGCGGCCATGTATCCTTCTCTGTCCAAGGAGAACAAGTCCGGGAACCACAAAAGCCGTTGCCAGCATCCCCAGCACAAACAAACAAGCAATCCAGAATGAAAAGACGGAAGTAAACAAAACCGTAGCCAGAAACACCATAACAACAATGACAGGCGGATAGGCGACGCGCAGAAAGTAATGCTGTAAACTCTCCACATCCCCAACGATCCGTGCGAGCAGCTCTCCGCTCCGCTTTTTACCCAATATCCCCGGCGTCAAAGGAACCAGCTTGGCAAAAAAGGATATCCGCAAACGGCTGAGCAGAGAGAATGTCGCCCGATGGGAATACAAGCGTTCCGCGTAGCGGCTTGCCGCCCGCAGCAGACCCAGTATTTTTACCAGGGACGTCAGCACAATCAAGGTATAAAGCGGCGGAGCAAATACAGTCTGGGAGATCACATACCCGCTTGCGGCAAAAAGGCATACACCTGCGATGCCGGCAACGAATCCTCCGAGGATGGCGATGGCAATATCCTTCCGTTCCTGAATCATCGCCTTGGTTAAAATAGCCAGCTCATTCATGCGAGTCCCCCTTTCCGCTGCGCATCCACCAGGTCAGCATATTGGGGCAGACGCGCTAGCAGCTCATCATGGCGCCCGCTGTCCAGCAGCGCTCCGTTGTCCATAAACAATATCCGATCGGCATGCCGTATCGTGTACAAGCGGTGCGCCACAGTAATCATGGTCGCCTTGCTTGCAAGCTCGGCAATGGACCGCTGCAGAACACGTTCGGTGTGCAGGTCCAATCCGACGGTGGGCTCATCAAACAATATAACAGAAGGCCGCTTCAAAAAAGCACGGGCCAGCGCCAGCCTTTGCTTCTCTCCGCCTGACAATCCCCGGCCTCCTTCGCCGACAAAGGTGTCATAGCCCTGCTCCAACGCGGCTGCAACCGCAGCAAGTCCGGCGGCCTCTGCCGCCTGCACGACTTCTTCCCTGGTGACGTCCCTGCCCGCGCCAATCGCAATATTGTCGGCAAACGTGCCGGCAAAAATATACGGATGCTGGGTAATGTAGCTGACATGTTCAAACCATGAAGCCTCATCGTATTTTGTGAGCGGACGTCCGTTCACCAGCACTTCTCCCGACGTTGGCGCAAGCAGCCCGGCAAAGAGCTGCAGCAAGGTGGTTTTGCCGGATCCGCTTTTACCGACGATGGCGATTTGCTCCCCTGGCCCAAACGACATGGAGCCGGCAGCAAGCTCGAACGAATCCGTCCCAAACCGAAACCGGACATCCCTCAGTTCGATGGTTGGCGGCATCCGAATCAAACCCAAATCGGCTGTCCCAGGCTTATCCGCCATATCTATCGGATCGGCCTGGTGTGTTCTGTCCTTTTTCCCGGCCTCCTCTTTCCCATCTGTCACTGCTCCTGCTTGCCTTGTTTCCGTGAGCATCTCCTCTACTTTTCGGATAGCCCCCATGCTGGTACGACCGCTGTGAAAGGCAGTTCCGGTGTTTTTTAACAGGCTGTAAAACTCGGGCACCAGCAGCAGGATCAAAAAGGCGGTGTGGAAGGAAAGCGACTTGAAAACCAGCAGCTGCAGCGCCAGCTCAAGCGCGACAACACCAATGCTAAGCATGACGATGGATTCCAGCATGAAGGTGTTGGTAAATGCAATCCGTAAAATGCCCATCGTTGCATCCCGGTAGCCAAGGCTGCTGCGTTCAATTTCCTGCTGCTGATGATCTGTCCGGCCATACAGCTTCAGCGAAACCAGCCCTTGAAGAGAGTCGAGAAACGTACCGGAAAATTCGGCCAGCTGTGCGAATTTTTCCTCTGATTTGTTCTTCGTTTTCAGACCCACAAGCACCATAAATATCGGGATAAAGGGAGCGGTAACCAGCATAATCAAGCCGGAATTCATATGCTCCGTAAAAACAATGACCAGAATCAGGACAGGAATGATGGCGGCTTCTATCATACGCGGCATATATTGGCTGAAATAACTGTCCGCCTCGTCCACGGCATCCAGTGCTACACTGACTTTTCCGCCCGTTTGTCCACGAAGCGTTGAAGCTACGGAAGCGTTAGCCAGCCTACGCAGCACCGCTGCTCGCATCTCCGTCTTGGCACTGGCAGCCATGTGCAAGCCGATGATCCCGTTTCCATAAGACAGCAGCGTCCTTGCAGCCATCACGGCCAGCAATGCGCCAAGTATGGCAGCTACCGACGAAAAGGAAGCCCGCTGCACAAAAATCCGCTGAACCGCTTCGGCGAGCAGTGCGGCCTGGCCTGTCATGGCAGCACCGAGCGCAAGCGACATGAACCCCAAGAGTATCAACCGTTTCCTTTGTGCGGACATTTGCTGGGACAACAGACTGGTTTTCCCCTTCAAATAAACTCCCCTCCTTTATACTAAACCGATGCAAGTACCCTTACATGAAGATACCCAAGCCCCGATTATTTTTTGCCTTTTACATAATCCGCATCAAACAGAAATAGCCTGAAGACCAGTATAAGGGACGGTATCAGCAGGCATAGGCCGCCGATAAAGGCTGCCACAAGCGCAGCGCCCATCGACTCATGCGTGGCCCCGCTCTGAATGGTAATGTACGGATCCAGAATATAAGGATACTGCCCGATGCCGTATGCAAAAAATGCACAGAAAAATTGCAGCATGACACAAATAAAAGCCAGTCCGTAGCGGCGTCCTTTGTACAGCAGCCATATGGCTGACATGAAAAAACCAACGGAAAGCGCCAACAGCCACCATAAATCCATCATGTTTTGAAAATGCCGCTCATTATGCTGACTGAGGAAAATAAATGCCGTGAGCGCGGCAATAATGGTGGGCGTACTCCAAAACAAGGCATATGTGCGCAACAGCTTTAGCGCTGGCTGATCGTCCGCCCGGGAGGCGTAGAAGGCCAGGAACGATCCGCTTATAAACAGCACCGATACGATGGCCAATGCAACGATGCTCCACGACAACGGACTGGTTATGAGCGTCCCATATTCCAAAGAAACAGACCCCCCTCTATCCACAATAAAACCGCCTTCGGAAAGCGTTAATGCGACCGACAAGGAAGCCGGAATCAGCAAACCTGTGGCCCCGTATAAAAACAGATACACAATGTTTTCTTTGGAGCCGTAATTTTCAAACGCATAAAAGGAGCCGCGGATTGCCAGCAGAATAATGGCGATGCTTCCCGGTATAAGCAGCGCAGAGCCATAATAATAGGCCGTGTCCGGGAAAAACCCGACGATGCCGATAAAGAAAAAGACAAAAAACACATTGGTAATTTCCCAGACCGGCGATAAATAACGGGATATCAATCGATTGATCAGGTGGTCCTGCTTCGTCAAACGGGCATAGAAGGCAAAAAAACCAGCGCCGAAATCAATGGAGGCTATAATTAAATAGCCGTATAAAAACAGCCAAAGGACGGAGATGCCTATCAACTCGTAATCGATCATACTGGCTCACCCTTTCCCGTGGAGCGTTTCTCTTTCACAATCTCGTCCAGCTCGGCTTCCGCCGGTTTATTACGGAACAACCGTCTCAGTACAAAGACACACATGGTCCCCAGCACAATATACAGCAGCAGGAAGAGGAAAAAGAGAATCCTCACATTCGGTGAAGTCGTAGCTGCCTCCTCTACGCGCATATATCCGCGGATTATCCACGGCTGCCGCCCGAGCTCCGCATAGAACCAGCCCATTTCAACGCCCAAAAATGCAAGGGGCGCACTAAAAACAATGGCCCGAAGCAGCCACTTGTTGAGCTCATTGCGTCTCTTCCAGAACAAAAACAGGAAATACAGGACCGCAACGGCCAACAGAACAAAACCGATCCCGGCCATGAAATCAAACAAATAGTGGACAAGCAGCGGCGGCCTTTCATCCAGCGGAAACTCCTCCAGCCCTTTTACCTCGGCATCAAAGTCTCCAAAGGCCAGGAAGCTGAGCGCTTTCGGAATGTGAATGGCTCCCATGACCTTCTGCTCCGCATTAAGCCAGCCCAGTAATATCAGAACTGCACCGCTTTCCGTTTCAAAATGCCATTCTGCGGCGGCCAGCTTCTCCGGTTGATGCTCTGCCAGAAACTTGGCCGACATATCCCCGGCTAAGGTTGTCAGCAGGCTGAACACCAGAACAACCCCCATCATAAGTTTCAATGTTTTTTTGTAATATGCCGAGGCCCCTTTTCTGAGAATAACGTAGGCTGCGATACCCGCCAGCAGGGCAGCGCCCGTTAAATAGGCCGAGGTTAGTACATGGAATACTTTTGAAGGCGTCGCCGTATTCATCATCGCTTGCAGCGGGTTAACCGCCGTAAAGTGGCCTGCCTCCATGACAAAGCCTCCAGGCTGATTCATGAATCCGTTCACCGTCGTAATAAAAATTGCGGACATGCCTGCCCCGGCAACAATCGGAATCGTCAGCAGCCAATGAGTATACGGATTGCGGAACCGATCCCAGGTGTACATATAAATCCCCAGGAATATGGCTTCAAAAAAGAATGCAAAAACCTCCATAAATAACGGGAGCGCGATGACATTCCCCGCCACTTGCATAAAGTTCGGCCATACAAGCGCAAGCAGCAGGGAAATCGCTGTTCCAGTCACTACGCCAACCGCCACCGAAATAACGAATCCTCGTGTCCACCTTTTGGCCATGAGCATGTAATGAGGATCTTTCTTACGTATACCAACGAATTCGGCAATGGCAATCATTAACGGAACACCGACGCCGACCGTGGCAAAAATGACGTGAAACGCCAAGGTTAGCCCCGTCAGCCATTTGCTCCACAGCACCGTATCTATAACCACGAGATCCTGCCTCCTTTCAAACCCTGTTCATTCGTTTATCGGGATTAATCCTAATAAGTACATACCCGATATTTAAACGTTATTATAACGAAGGAATATCTCAAATGAATCACGAAAGCCTCTCGTTCAATAAACAATCGAATCTTTCCGACAACTCGGTGAAAATCAAGAAAATCACTCTATCGAGTCATTGTTCTATTAACCGATGTATGGTATTTGAAGCTGCTGGGGCGAAAGCGGGCCTACGGCTTGCGAATGCATTATGGTTTGTCGTCAACCATTCATGCTCATCTGTTTATACAGTCCATAGAAAAAGAAAAGTCCCCGTTAATTCGGGGACCAGGCACTCTAAGTTATTCCTATATAAAAATGTATTTCTGTTTATTCAGACGTACCTTGCACAGGTCTAACCGTAGATTCTCTCACGATGAGCTCAGGGTCAATTCGAACATTGCCCCCGCGTTTCATCGTTCCATCCATGCGCTTCAGCAGCATATCCGCTGCCGCAAGCCCAATCCGGTCAGCAGGCTGCCGGACCGTTGTCAAATGGGGGCGCAGCTTGGATGAGATATACTGATCATCATAGCCGACAATGGCTACCTGTTCCGGAACCCGGATGCCTTCTTCCAAAAGAGCGTTCAGGACCCCGAGCGCGATATTGTCATCGCCTGCGAATACGGCGGCAGGAAGCCGTCCCTCCCGCAGCCATTTGCGGCAGACATCATAGCCAAAGTCGATTTCGAAATCGCCCGTAATCATTTCGAACGGCGCCAGGCGCTTTTCCTCAAGCGCCTGCAGAAAGCCGCTGCGACGCTCCCTCGTGCTGCGGAACATATCCTGGCCGCTGATATGCGCAATGGAGGTATGGCCGAGATCGAGCAGGTGCTTCGTTGCGGTATAGCCGCCTTTGTAGTTGTCTATGGTGACAGAATAAGCGTCATTATCCGGCTTCTGGTTGTCTATCAGGACATAAGGGATATTTCGGCGTTTCATTTCCACGATATAGTTGTCTTCTTCTAGCGGCGAGAGCAGAATCAGTCCGTCCACGCGGTCTTCCTGAATCAGATAATGGGCCTCGTCGGAGCCTATACCCATAGAGACCGAAATGGCCAGGAAATAACCGTGCAGTGCCAGCACCTCATTCAGCTCCTTGACCACAGCGTCGAAGAAAGAGTCCTGAAGGGTAGTTACGATCAACCCAACGATTCCTGTCTTACCGCGTGCTAAACTCCGGGCAGCTGCATTGGGACGGTAATCAAGCTCCTTGATGGCTTCCAGAACCTTTAGTCTGTTCTTCTCTCGAACGGATTCGGCACCGTTTAAGACACGTGAAACCGTCACGACGGACAGTCCTGATTTTTTGGCTACGTCAAATATACTAACCTTCATTGTTTATACTCCTTGCGGCATATTTTCCGTACGTTTACATTAACTTAACACTAGTATACATGTACGGAGCCTGGCCGCGAAGCTAATTTAACAAAAGCACCGCCCCTTTCGGGACGGTGCGATAGTTTGCATTAACGTTTGATAATTTCCATGACTTTTTTCTGAATCGTCGGCATCACACTTCTTGACAGCCCTATCCACAACCCTGCGGCTATCTATTTGCGAACGACAGTATAGCCTTTATCCTGCAGCAGCTTCACGATGCCATGCTCGCCCAGATAATGGGCTGACCCAACCACAATGAAATACTCTTCGTTTTTGCCATTTTTCAAATATCCGTCGATTTTGTCCGCCATGCCGATGTTACGATCGATCAGCATCGCTTTGTTATATTCCTCGTCACCCGATATGCTGTTGGTGAACTCGAGCAGCTGCTCGTCATTCCCCGTTTTCCACATTTCGGCCATCTGGTTCACGCTCTCGTCCAGCACGTCGAAGTTATCGAGGGCGATCTTAAGGTTTTTCTCCTGTAGCTCCTTGGAGAAGCTATTAAACATGCCCAGCTGAGATCCATAAGTCTCCAGTTCCAGAATCGGCACTTTTCGTTCAATGGCCTTCTGGATGAAATACAGGTCGATTCCAGCTGATGCGTCGTACCCGGCTTTCACGGATTTCAGACTACTAATCGTGGTTTCGGCAACCCAAGGCTTGAATGCATCAAGTGCGTTCGGCTGCATGCCACTTTGCTTCAGAATTTCCCCAAGCTTGGCATAGGTCTCACTGGATACATGGTCCTTCAAGGTTGTCCCATCCTGATACATTCCCAGATCCATGATCAGCTTCTGCTGCTCCTCATCAGCCGCTTTGCTGATATCAATCTCGACGCCCAGATAATCAGCCTCGGCAAATGCTTCTTCAAACTCCGGACGCAGCGGGTAGAAGCTGTCATCCGCGATGTGCATGGAGCCTACCAGATAAACGGTATTCCCATTGCTCTCCACTTCCCACATGAAGCCGCGGCCACCTGTTTGAGCGACCTCCGTTTCTTTGGAAACCAACACAACGGTGCGTGTTTTCGCATCCCAGCTAACCTTATAACCCGCAGCGTCCCCAACAACCCGAATTGGCGCATACGTCACGCCATTGATTCGTTTCAGTTTGCTTTTCAGCGTAATGGTTTTGCCGTCCACAACCACATGGATCGTGTCATCTGCAGCATCCGTCAGTTTCACATCCATCGCCTGGAGCGTTGTTCTGAGCGGAACGAGCGTTGTGCCCTTATCAATAACCGGTGTGCCAAGCGAGTACTTAACCACTTCGTTATCCACTTTTACTGCTGGCTGCTGTGGAGCAGCCATGGCAGGCACTGCCGAAGCAAGCAAACCTACCGAAATCGTGAGGGACAATATCACTTTTTTCCAATTTTTCATTTATGTAATCTCCTTTATGTTGGTGTAATCGGGTGCGATGAAGAATAGCCGTGCACCAAACTACTTATTTTATGGGGTTATGTTCGCCATACCGCTGTCGGTATGGCGCCCCCCATATCTTCTACTTCTTTGCTCCAGCAGCCCATAAGCCTGCTACAGCGATCACGGCAACTGCTCCCATTAATCCTTCTTGCATGGCATCCTTTAGCGCAGAACCTTCCGTGTTGAACATGAAGCCGAACAAAATCACGACTGCAGCAGCGCTTAAAAACATTAATAATTTCGAGCTAGTACTTTTGGTCATTTTAACAACCTCGCTATTAAGGATCAGTATCAGATTTAAAGACATCCATTAAAATTGAAAATCTGTGAGTAATGGTTACAAATGAGACTAGAAATCGATCAAATCTGTCGTTCTAATAGTTACAAACAAGACTTCTTATAATTTCAATTGAGACATTCCATAATTTGCATGTTTATAACTGAGACTTTCTCAACTCGCCCATAGTTTTTAAGATATTAGTGTTAAACTTGTTATTGCTATGCCGAATTGTATTCTTGTGTACGAGACTTCCTGGTTAGTATCTATACATACGGGGCTGAATATATCCAGTTTGATCCCTTTTCTTTTATTGAATTCTTGTCACTATAAATACGAGGACTAGCGGAAAAACAAACAGCAAGGTGATCACAACTCTTTTCAGCCATTTTTTCCATCTATAACTGTCAATCATATTTTCAAATCCAGGCAACTTTCTATCAATGGCCATTTTTTCTATATCAACCTGGTCATGATTATCTGACAAAGTTAATACATCAAAATATTTTTTCTCAAGTTTATGAAACTGATCAATAACTTCCTCTTTTTGAAGTTTATATGCTGTTCGAATTAAATGTTTGAACTCGCTTTCTAAAATATCTAGTTTAATATATGAATCCTTAAATTGAACGGCCCTCTCTCTATAACCTAAAGTTGAGATAAGTAGAGTAACTCCAAATAGCCCAACTGAAGTTATAAGTGTCATAAGTGTGACATACCTAACTGTTTCGCTTTCTGGGTCTAAGAACAATGCCCAAATTGAGAACGTTAACACTGTAAAAGTGTAATAATTGATTAATAAATTTGATATCAAGTGATTAAACTTTAATCTAGCCTCAGCCTCCATTCTGGTTTTCTTTGTTTTCCAGATTCGTTCATCAGCAAAACGCTTTATCTGATCTAAAATATCATCCATTGTTTCCATCCCAATCTACGAAATATTTTGCACATCTTTCTCAAGTTCTTTTACCGAGATGTACACTTTTCTTTTGAATAGTTTGTCTACATCATTATTAGGCATTTTATCAAGTTCTGATCTGTTAATGTTGTATATTGTTTGAAGAATTCTTTTTTTCTCATCTAGGGGAAATCCCTTTGAATTTGGTATGTAAGCTGATTTTCCTCTTTTCATAATAATTTCAAAGTACGCTTTGACGAATCTTTTTATCTGTTTCTGTAAAGCTGGCTTAACTTTGTACACACCACACATTTTATTTACAAACCAATCTAAATGATACAATATCGCGACGTTGTCAATCTGCGAGTAAAAAAACAACCATCCGTACTTATTATCCTCAAGTACAAAACCAGTAATCCGATTGTTTATATCCCACAAAAACTGTTCACTACTTTTATTTTTTTTATACTCCGAAAAAATTTCAATTATTGATGTTTCTAACTTCAAGAGATTGTTTGGTCTAACGCTAAAACCATACTTGTATTCATTTAACTTTTTATAGGCATATCCAAGATAATCAAAACCTTTTGTAAGTAGGCCCTCGTCCTTCTTACTATTTATAGCGAGTTTTAGTTTGATACATAGCTCATTTTCAATAGACTTAAAGGTTCTTTTCTTATTGCTAGTTTTACAAAGGATCAAAATATCATCTACGTAGCGAAAATACTTAACACCTTTAAAACTGCCGATTCTCTTGTCGACTTCTAATAAATAAATGTTAGCTAAGATATTCGAAATTGAAACACCTTGCGGAACCCCAACTGAAGGCACTTCCGGTTCAACATTTCTCTTTCCTTCCGTAACTGTAGGGTTTATCAAAGCTTTTTCAACCAGAGATAAGACACTTTTATCCTTAATCTTCCTTTGGATTTTCTTAAGGATTATTGGATGGTTAATATTACCGTAAAAATTCTTAATATCTATTTTAATGAAGTAATTGTATTCTCCGGAATTTACTGCATTTTTTATTTCATCGATAATTGTTTGAGTCAATTTCCCCTCAATTTCATCCTTGAAAACTTCAGTAAGTATTTCATTTAGCACGCTAAGTGTAATTTTGTCCCGAATTGTTGGAATAGAAATTACCCTCGGTAGCTTACCCTTCCCCTTAGAAAGAAGCTTTTCCTTAAAATAAGTAAATTTATATGTGCCGTTATGTATTTTATAATTAATTACATTCAAATGTTCATCTAAATTTTTTTCAAATGCATTTCGATTCATCCTATCCAGTCCAGGATTTGCTTTATGTGAAATTTTCAAATTATAAACATCTCTCAAATGCTTAAGTTGAAGTTTTTCAGATAAGAGATCCGAATTACTCATAAAACGTCACCTGCTTAATGTATTAGTAACAGGGTCTCTAGAGGATAAAGGATGACACCTGTAAACAGGTCAGGATGAGGCAAAGACAAAAGCTTTTTGACGCCTTTTAACTAGGTTTACCCCGAAGAGTCCACTCAAATTAATGAGCACAAAGCTAGAGACCCTGTTACCATGACTATTTTCCCACAATAACTATAATCTGTCACTATAGAGCTAACCTGCATACAATATAAAAAGTGAAAAACGCCCTTCACAATTTTGACGTTTAGCATCGAATTCACTTTTACGACCTTTCCTCGTAATCCTTCAATTCTCCCCCATATTGAGGGAAAAGTAAGATTGTGTACGATAATATAAATAGTACCCCACATAATCGACCTCCTCATAGCGGCCAAGGTTACGGTCTACCGGACCGACCTGTAAGGCTCGATCACACGATCAGCGACGGTAAAAAGATTACGTTGAGACACTGAAGAAAATAGTCGTTACATCAGTATTTAACGATTTTCTTCTTAAACCGTTTTTTGAGAGGCCGCAATGAGGAACTACCCTTTCACGAAGAAAAAACGACGAACGCCATTCGACGGGCGCCGGTGAAATTATAAGTTTTTTAGACAGATTCGAGGGCGACATGGCCGTAATTAAGGTCCCTGGCGGTTTCACCTTCAACCTTTTAGAGTTTTCGTGAACTTAATTCCCGTATATGAGGTATTAACCGTTGAAAGGCTTGAGCCATCTCGTTTACGGAATTAAATCGACGATTAAGATCAGGGCTTGTTGCGGTTTCAAAAAATTCGAATACGGTATCGTCCTTTATAGCCGAGAGCTCTTTTTTTCCAGTAAGTATATAGCAGATGATGAAAGCAAGTGCAAAGACTTCGTGACGAACTTCATAGTTTTCAAACCCGATAATTCTCAAATTTGAATCGTTCAGTGAACCTTTAAACTCGGTTCCAGGACGTGTCAGTCGGATATGCGGGTGTTTCGCCAAGCCAAAATCAGCAACCTTCAGGAATACACTGCCATCAATATGCTGCTTGACAAGAATGTTGGTATATGAAATGTCCCGATGCCAAAGACCTTCATGATGGATATATGAAAATGCCCGGAAAAGTTGTGTAATGAGTCGAATTCTTTCATTTATGGAAAGTCGATCATTCCTTTTGAAGATGTATGTATCGAGTGTTAGAGAGACAAATTCCATTGTGTACGAATTGTTTTGATTATCGTACTCGTATGCTTTGATAATGAAAGGAGAGTCGAATTTCTTCAGGTCGTCAAATTCGTTTCGGAACCGTACGAGTTCTGCAGTAGTCAAGTTATTTAATGCTCGTTTCTGAGCGATCCACAGGTCATAGCTTTCATCTCTATATTTAAAGACTTGTGAGTAGGAACCTTCCCCAACGAAAATTAACGGATACGCTCTCGATGGATTGTTCGGTACCGAGACTGACTGTTTAAAATGGAAAATGTTCCGATGATCGATTAGTTCGATCTCTCCTAGATCATCCGGGATGGGGCTGCCATTGGTCGGTTTCAAAAAAGTTCTGCATTTCTTTAACAACTCATCATAGGATGGGTCTAACTCAAATTCAAATTCGGTAGTTTTCAAATTCATTTTTAGAGATCCAATCATTTGAATTATGGCTAAAAGCTTCCGGCTTTCATCTGCATTATAGTGGCGGTTCCCTAGAAGTTTCGTAAACAGATAGCGAAGCAGCCCATTCAATTCATAATGCAATGCGGAGAACAACCATTGCTGATTCCGGTGAGAAAATGCGGAATAGTATTCTTCATAAATCCGGATATTATCAGATCCAAATAAATCTTGAAAATCACAAAGCTTACGCTTCATTAGAGCAACACTATCATTGTGAGCAATAAGATCCATAAGATTTCATCTCCAAAAGGGATTGTCCACTGCACTAACCTCTATAATAATGTCTAAAGATTTCGAATTGCAGGCACATAAATATTTTAATTTAAGAGAGGTCACTTGTTGGCACCCTTGTATCATGTTGTTCTCCATCCTCTGACATTGACATATAGTATATTTTATTTTCGATCATACCATCTGCGGTATCTTTGCTCCCATGTAGCCTGCAATCGGATCCTTAAATAGGGAGGCTCGCCTGGTTGATCAACAACAAAGTGTTCATAGTATGTAGGTATGGCATAATTAATTTCTCCATTACTGTTCTCTTCTTCAATAAAAGAAAAATTCGCCTCAATATAATTGAAGCGCAGCGCTCTTTCCGCTGCTATGCTCCGATAAAGTAGTAATATCCTCAAAAGTTATTACTGTCTCTGTTCGCCCATAACAACGGAAATTGCTTATTATTAATTAACCCTCTTAAGTCTCATTTTCATATTCTCTGGCCCATAATTTTTGTTTGTTAATACTCTGATACCTGATTCCACATGATATTCCTAATTATAACAAAAACCTCTGACATTAGTTTGCCAGAGATCTTCTAATACGTATTATTTTTGATAACCGAGTATCTCCTCTACAAAGAATATTGAAGTGCTCTATCCCCAACCTTCTGTCAGGCTCAATGTATATGCTAATCTAGCACCCGATACATCGGTCGCCTCACTTGAGTCCCATTCCCTAATTTTTCGTTCCATTTTCTCGTGGAGACTCCTACTTCTTTTGCTACGTTTTTCAAACTTATATCCATTTCTGTTGCAATATATTTCTTACATACTTCCTTTATCTGAGTTAATTTCTTTTCTCTTGGTATTCGTTTGCTGACTTTCTTCTGAAAAAGTAGCCTTCTCTAAAATAATGTCATGATGATTACCAATATTCCAGAAAGTGATCCTCATTTTCCCAGCAGCTCCATGATCGTATCTCAGACATTCGACTCGAAGGATAAAAATGAAATCATTTCATTTATTGAAGTAAAACTAAATAATAAATAGTTTTTTATACAAGTTAATTAGGAATTATAACAATACAATAAACAGTGAGTAGCCATTGATTACTCACTGTTTTTTATTCCTACCAGTTAAAATTAGAATGTCTGCAATTACAAATATATATAACATTAGCGTGGCGTCGAAGGAACCTAAACAAGTCACATTGACGAAAGCAAAAATAACTTTTCCGCATAAGAAACCATCCGTCTCACTTAGCACTTTTCTGAATATGTTTCACGATATACTTTGCATCAGGACCAACACCACGTAGGGTCGCCGAAGCAAAGGTTCGCTGCCCGGACAGCCCCACAAAATATAGACCAGGTACAACCGCACTTATGCCTCGGTCTTGTAATGGATCTCCCTTAGCATCAAGTCCTCTTAGATCCTTAATAAAGGAAAGATTGGAACGAAACCCAGTTGCAAAGATTACGCTATCCACCTTCTCTTTTGAACCATCTGGCCAAATCACCCCATCTTCATAAAACGAAGTAAACATGATCTTTTGCTTTGGGTTGCCATCCTTCAATCTTTGTTTGTACCCATCCAGGTCCATAACGGAAGATGCGTTGGCTAGCGCCCTCCCTATTCGCCAGCGGGAATCGATACCGGTGATGATAAACCAAAAGTGAATATCTTTTCCTAAAAAACGCTGCGAAACAAGCGAGACCGGCTCACGAACAGCTAACATGGTATTGGCTATATCTGCTAACTCCATCGCGATTTGTACGGCTGAGTTCCCCCTACCAACGACGATAACGGATTGATCTCGAAAGGCATCCGGTGTCGTATAAAAAGCGGAATGTACGATTGTACCTTTGAAATCTTCCTGACCCTGTATCGATGGGATATATGGCTTGTTAAAAGAACCGGTAGCGCAGATCACATTGCGTGCAGTATATGTTTCTCCCCTAGTCGTACGAACTTGAAAACACCTGATTCTTTAGAAACTTGCTCAACACGTTGATGGAAGGCAATTCATCTCGATTAAGGTATCGGTCACATGGAGACGGTATGGATAGTTCGGGTAGGGATGAATATTTAGCCGGCGACAACAGCTTTAAACTATTGTAGTACTTCGACCACGACCCTGCCGCCTTCTTATGATAAATTATGGGAGACAACAAAAAACAGAGAAAGTAAAGCAAAGCTTACTTCTTCACTGTTTTTTTGTTTGATTTATTCTCGAAAATAGAGAAACCATATTTGTTGTGTTATCCTCAATGCTCCTCAATATCACACTGTGTTTCCGGACCATCAACTTGAATCGTAGTATGTTTAATTTTAAATTGTTCCTCTAGAATGCGTTCAGCCTTTTTAAGGACCACGGCACTATTTTGTATATCATTCACGACGATATGACAGCTAAGTGAAGGAAAATCTGAAGAAATAGTCCAGACATGTAGATCATGTACCTCGATCACATGTTGAATGGAACTAAGCAGATCTCGAACTTCGTTGACATTAATATTGGATGGTGCCCCTTCCATGAGAATGTGGATTGAATCTCGAGTCACCCTGAAAGCACTCACGATGATAAGAATGGACACCAATACGCTGGCAATCGGATCCGCTAAGTTCCAGCCGAAAAACATAATCAGTAAAGCAGCAATAATGGCTCCAATGGAGCCAAGCAAGTCACCAATTACGTGAAGAAAAGCACTCCTTATGTTAAGATTTTCGGACCTGTCACCCTTCATCAGAATATAGGCCGCAGCTAAGTTAACAATCAAGCCAATGGAAGCGATAATGATCATTCCTGAACTCATTACTTCGGGTGGCTCAGAAAATCGTTTATAAGCTTCCCAGAATATGTATAAAGAAATTACGATTAAAGTAATTCCATTAATAAATGCAGCTAAAACCTCGAACCTTTTGTATCCGAAGGTTTTATATTTACTGGCTCTTCGCTCCCCAAATATCATGGCAAAATAACTTAATCCAAGTGCAGCAGCATCGCTCAGCATGTGACCTGCATCAGAAATTAAAGCAAGGCTGTTCGTCATGAAACCGCCAATGGCTTCAACAATCATATATGCTGTAATGAGAATAAAAGAAAGTCTTAAGGCTTGTTTATTCACGTTTTTACCATGACTATGTGAATGCCCCCCCTCTTGGGAGTGGCCATCATGATTCGATTGTTGAAGTGAAACGCTTTTTTGTCCCATTGATTTCAACTCCTTATGCTATAGTGTATCTACACGATTTATCGCTCGAAATAAAGGGTTCCCTAAACTAAACCAAATTACGCCATTTAGTTTTCAACCTTCACCTCTTACGTATTTTCATTAATATTCTTGTTTTAATACTTAGGGCTTGCTGAATGATAAAAAAACTGCGTAACGACAAGGGATTTCGACTGTTTATGTCGAATTAGTATGCAAGGATATTGAATATTTAGTGCAAAATTCCTTGCATGCGGAGTGAGCCAAATTGTATAAACCATACGATGTAGAAGTGAATCAAATATTGATGCCAGGCGACTTCTTTCTTCCCTTTGGCGGGAAATTAAATCCCGACAATCGCTGGTGCAAGTTAGCCCAATTGATCCCCTGGGCGAAGGTCGATCATAAATATGCCAAGTCGTTCAAGAAGTCGATTCGCGGCCAACACGCAGTCTCCATTCGTATGGCGCTTGGAGCTCTGATCATACAGGAGCGTCTACAACTTTCCGATCGCGAAACGCTGGATCAATTGACAGAGAATCCATATCTGCAATACTTCATTGGTCTTGCTGGATTCCAAGATCGTCGGCCGCCGTTTCATCACTCCTTGATGACTCACTTTCGGAAACGCCTAACCGCGGAAGTGCTTCAAGAGATTAATGAGTGGATCGCGGTCGAATCAACGAAGCATGATCACAATCATGATAACGACGACAGCGCAGCGGGCTCCGGTAAATCAGCAAAACGAACGCAGTCGGACAACTCCAAGGAAGATCCAAACCAAGGAACGCTGTTACTTGATGCAACCTGCGCGCCAGCGGATATTGCTTATCCTACAGATATTACATTGCTCAACGATGCCCGCGAGAAACTTGAGGAAATCGTGGATGCGCTACATGAACCGCATCGTGGCAAGCTTACGAAACCGCGTACGTATCGAAAGAATGCACGAAAGGCTTATCTTGAAGTCGCAAAGCAACGTCGCATTGGACGTCATAAACTTCGCAAAGCGATCGGGAAGCAACTCCGATTCGTTGCACGGGATCTTCGAATCATCGAACAACTGTCTGGCATCACGCCCCTCACGGTATTGAATAAGCGTCAGTACAAGAATTTGCTTGTCGTGCAAGAGCTATATCGTCAGCAAAAGGAAATGCACATGAACCGAACACATCAAGTTGGTGATCGAATCGTAAGCATTCACCAGCCGCATGTGCGCCCGATGGTACGGGGCAAATCCAAAGCCAAAGTAGAGTTTGGTGCGAAAGTGCACTTGAGCATGGTGAACGGATATGCGCTGATCGAACGAATGCAATGGGACAGCTTCCACGAAGGTGTGACCTTGATCGAATCGGTCGAAGCATACAAGACACGATTTGGCCATTACCCTAAAGCCGTGCTAGCGGATCAGTTGTACCGTAACCGAGAGAACCTAGCTTACTGCAAAGAACGTGGCATCCGGTTAAGTGGACCGAAACTAGGACGACCGTCGCTGGGCGATGATGCGAAAGAACAGAAACGAATCGCTTACCAGGATTCAACTGAGCGCAATGCAATTGAAGGCAAATTCGGTGAAGGAAAGCGCAAGTACGGACTCGAGAGAATCCGGGCTCGTCTTTCCAATACGAGTTTCACCGTGATTGCACTTCAATTCTTGGTGATGAACCTGGAGCGCAAGCTGCGCTTTCTTTTTCACTATTTTCGTTACATGTTACAAATGGCTTTTGAAAGGGCAATGGTGGCCGGTTAAGGACTGTTCAGCAAGCCCTACTTACCTCTTTTAACAGACGACAAAAAAGAGCCTAATCGAAAAAAGATCAGGCTCTTTTGGGATAAGTAATTTCATTTAACTAACAATATAAGTCTTAGCTCAGGATATTAAGGTCATAAACCCTACAAATGAAACAAACGTAAATATGAAGGCACATATCAGAGCAGCGTAAGCATTCTTATTTTTCTTAAACAACAGGTACATTGAAACGATACTACAAAGTGCCACTATAAAGAGGAACACAGATATCGGACTCCATGTCATTTCAACAGGAACCCGCACTCCTTTTCCTTGAATCAACCACATATATAACTTGGATGCTGATGATTCCATCAATTGAGGATTTAAATCATGAGGGGCTGGCTGCTGATTCATATAGCCTGTAACGGTATAGATCAGTAGAATAATGATTCCCTCAACCAACACCCACTTTTTAGGATTGAAATCCGTATGGTTTAGCTTCCTTTTTACTAAGAAACCATTGAAGAAAGCAATGACCAAAAGTGGAATCACGAATAGATGTTTTAACAATAAGGATTGGCCATATGAAGTGATCCAAGAGTTCACATAATCAGGATCTGTTCTCATATTTAAAAGTAATCCGGATACAAGGATGATAACCATAGCGATAATTGCGAGCGGATGATACCATCTTAAAAACACCTTCCACTCATCTGTTTTACTGGGTATAAACATGCCAGCAACAACCAGAATTCCTGCCCAAACGCTCACAGAAAGCAAATGTAAAAATTGTGTCCAAAAACCTATGATTCCAAAATTGGAGGATGCATGGCTTGACCACGAGAGAGTCCCGATAATACCAATCGCTAGTAAGAATAACCCCGTAAGAGCTGTTTTATTGGTTCCTCTATTATTAACTCCGTTGTTCACCAACACGATACTGATAAATAAGCCTGTGAATATCACAGTCCAAATATATGCTTTCCCTTCCGAGAAAAACAGCATGACATTCTTAAATATAAGTGCAAAACCAGCATCATCAGAGAAGAAGAGGACAATCCTGAGAACCGGTAGGAACGAAAAGATTGCGACTCCTACTGCTGCTATGATTAATAATTTGGCAGGGAATTTAACTTGTGTATGAATACGTGGGACGATAATGCCCCCGAATAAGATAGCTAAGCAACTATAAAGTATGGGTTCCCCTATCCAATACCAATTCATTTTTTCCTCCGAGTTATTACTCTTCCTACTCCAGCTATAATAAGGATGATCATAATACCAACCACAAAATAAATCCAAATATTACTTTTTCCTGTTTGATTTATGTCCGACTCCGTATTCGCTTGATTGCTGCTTGCCGTTTCGGATGTCACCTCAGGAGTTTCCTTTGGCTCAGAAACAGCCTCTTTATCTGCTATTTCCGGTTCCTTCTCATTGGTTTCTGTAACCGGCTCCTTTGCTTTGATATTAACAATAAAGTCATATTTTCCTTCTATAGGGTGACCGTCTTTCCCAACAATTCTCCATTCAATGGTATACGTACCATTTTCAAGAGCAGTCCCATCCATAATATGCCTTGTCATCGTATTCCCCTCAATCGTAGTTTGATCAAGAGGCACTTCCTGTTTCGATTCATGAATGATTTTAAAAGAGCTAAGTTTTTCAATATTCGTGTCAAATTGCAGGGATACATCCTTAAGTTCCGTCGTTACGGTTTCCCCTTCTTTGGGTGATGACATTTCCAATTGAGTATGTGCAAATATGGTGGTTGGGAAGGCAAAAACAAGTGCAAACATCATCCCTATTATTATGTGCTGACCTATTTTCTTTATCATAATAAAGCAACCCTTTCAAATTTAAATTAACATTGCTATCAGACTAACACATGAAGATATGTTCATTCAATAATGTTAAAACTCTAATTCTGACAAATTTAAGACAGAGTGAATTTCTTATGCAGAAATTCACTCTGTTAGATTGTTGCGCACTTCATAAAACTAATTAGGTACGAATTAAATACATTCCATGATAATGATGATTCCCATCAATACCGGCACAATCAGGGAAGCATACAAAGCTTTCTTTCTAAATACCATCACTTGTAATCGACGCTCTGGGTCCATCAGCTGCTGAATTCGATAATTTATCGCGGTATGTGAGAAGTGCACACCATAACCCGGAGTTTTTACGGTTTGATTCTTGATTAAATCAAGGAGTACATGGCCTAAAGGCGACTCACTCCCCATCTTTGCAATTGCAAATCGGTCTGCATTCAGTTCCATCCATATTTGATAGTATTGAACCAGCTCTTTTACGATCGGGACATAAATAAGACTCTTAGAACCGATACATAACATTACATTATGAAGAGGATGCCGCCTTAAACAGTGAAATGATTCATGCAAAATAATTGCATTTAGTTTCTCATCATTGAAATGGTTGATAAGACCGGTAGATAGCACGATGTAGGGCTTAAAGAGACCTGACGTCACTGCAATCTTTCTTGAATCTGAGACTACTTTGACCTTACAATTCAAATCTACGTTTTTTTCTGTATAGTAAATAGACAATTCAGGCAATTCGTTAGAACTAACGAATTTCCCCCAACTTCGATATAGAAAAATTTGCTTTATGGTTTGATAACTAAGAATGATGAGTGAATACGCAATAAAAGCATTTATAAAAATCTCATGATTAAACAATGCATCTCGAATGGTAGACATCATCAATGGGGTAATATCGGAATCGAACGGCACATCTTTAATTTGGTGAAGGACATTGTAACCCATCTGAAGCAAGACAGTTGCACAGATTAGTAAAGCAATGGTTAAGGATATTTTCGGATTATGACTAAAATCACTTGGTTTATTCATCTCGTCTCATTTCCTTCAACTTTAGCTCTAATTGTTTGATTAAATCAGGGTCAGCACTGTCTAGATTATCGATTAAATTTTTGACCAAAAATGTACCAAAGTCCGCAAAGAGACTGTCTGTAACAGCTCGTGTCTGCTCAGTGATAAATTGCTCTTTCGTTTGGGGGGCATAAAAATGTGACACCTTTGCCCGCCCTTTACCCGATGATTCTCTAATGAGATATTCCTTTTCGACCAGTCTTGTCATGACTGTCATTACAGCGTTTTTCGATATCGGATTCTCATCATCAATCATCTCGTGAACTTCTTTTATTGTTACTCTACCTTTTGCCCATATGATATCCATAATTTTCGCTTCTAACGAGCCGAAAAAACGATTAAGACCTTCCTCATCCATGTTAATCTTTTTTATTCGCATGATAATCCACCTTTTCCAAGTTGATTAATATCATAGTATGATGTTTTAAACCGACTACTATACTTTAAATCATCTTTGGGAATATGCCAATAACACTCATTCAACTGGATGAGGATCCTTTTTATAGGAATAAAAAAATATCTTAATCGGTCTCGGAACTGAAATCGACAAATAGCTTTACCCAGACCTGAATATGCGCTTAAGTAAAATCATCCCGCCTTACGTCAACAATAACGGCTCGAAGGTAACCATTGTGAGAAGTTTGAAGATGTACAGCTTCTGTGTCACTTTCTGTGGAATAAACCACCACAAAGTCCCCTTTTTGAAAGTGGCCTAAACCATCATTTAGATTCCCTTGGCCTTCAACGATAAACAGGGTCATGACTCGAAACGGTGCAAGGGTTAATGACGTGGATGCCCTGTGTTCAAGCTCCAAATCTATCATGGAAACATCTGTTTTTAGCGTAATTGGGGAATTGTCACCAATGATCTGACGAACTCTCACACCTCCCTTTTGTTTCACAAAAAACTCACTTGAATGATACCCACGATGGCGCGGAAGATCTCTAACACTTTGGGGGCGTTTCGGATCAAACCATATTTGAAATCCATGTGCTCGGGCACCTAAGAAACGCTCTTGATGACATACCCCCGTTGCAGTCTGCAGTACGTGGACTCCCCCCCGACTAACTCTATAGACCTTCCCTTTAACGTCATGTTCCATTGTTCCCTGTAGTATATAAGTCAAAATTTCGTACCGATGATGATATTGCATAGGGGAACTAAAATAATCACTTACTCGAAACCAGTTCCAGTAAAACAGAGGACCCACTTCCTTTTCGTCCGGTGTTTTGCCACAACTGACGGGTATATGACCGTTTAATTGTGCCCCCCATTCCATAAACCCTTGATTACGAGATGGATAAATGTGAATGTTCATATATAGCCCCCTGTTAAAACAATTCAACTCGTATGAATGAAGAATACGCCACCAAAAAGCATTCAGGGAGAGCTGCTGACTTACTTATAGATACATTCGAATTGGAATCAGCGACTACTTATTGAACACAATCAAGAAGTAGCCGCCTGCAGTCCGACTTGCACATTGATTTAATCAGTAATAACCCCAGATTAATGTCAGAAGTGTACCGAATACCGTGACTAAAGCAATAAAAATCCCATAATACAGACTTGTGTATATTGATTTCTTATCTTCCGTTTCACCAGCATGCATAAACACAACTAATTGTATAGCTGCCTGAATGAACGCTGTAACAAGAAGAATGGTGGCCCCGACCGCGAAGGACATATCCAGGAAGTATACCGTAAGGGCAGCGGCGATCAGGACAAGTGAAAATACAAAACCGATCACTTGTTTTCGCGGGAATAACTCTTTCATGGTCACATCATTCCTTTCAGGAAGACGAAGCTAAAGATAAAAATCCAAACAACGTCAAGGAAATGCCAATACAGAGAGAAAATAAATGCTTTATTCGTGGTTGCTGGAGTTAATCCATGCTTTTTTATTTGAATGATAATGAACAATCCCCAAGCTAAACCTATCGCAACATGCGCCCCATGAATACCTAAGGTAGTAAATAGAATCGCAGTAAAACCGCTAGTCTGGAGAGTAGCCCCCTCATGAACGTACACAAAGAAATCATATATTTCGACACCTAGAAAGCCTAATCCGAGAAGCAACGTAATCAGAAAAAATGTGATCATTGCTTTTGGTCTTCCTATGCGCATAGCATGTATGCCTAATCCGATTGTAAAACTGCTTGCCAAAAGCAAAATAGTTTCAATTATTACTGGGGCGATTTCAAATAATTCAGCACCTGTCGGGCCGCTGCCTGTTCGATTAACTAGTGTAAAATAAGAAGCAAACAGCGTTCCGAAGAGTGCGATTTCAGCCCCAAGAAAAATCCAAAATCCAAAAATATTGAGTCGGTTTTGTTCTGTTCCATATTCTAGTGGGAGCGATGGATCTGTTTTCATTCTCTAACCTCCCCCAATCTTTTTTCAGTAACAATAATTTTTTCAACGGGGATGTAATGTCCATCATCTTTTTCAAATGAGCGATACGCCAAACAAGCAAAAATGCCGATTGTAGCTGCAATGGCGACGCCCCACATAGCGAAGACTAGTGCAAATCCCCATACGAAGAAAATAATCGCCATGATGAATGGTAATCCGCTATTATTCGGCATATGAATTTGATCAATTTTATTTCTGAAAAGTTTGAATCCTTTCTTCTTATAATCCCAGAACGCTTCAGTTGAATTTACCGTTGGAATTACAGCAAAGTTGTATTCAGGTACTGGACTGTGTGTCGCCCACTCTAATGATCGAGCGTCCCAAGGATCAGCCGGAATATCTCTTGATGCAAATCGAGTGCTGTAATAGATGTTATACACGATGAGTACAAATCCGATTAACAGCCCAATTGCTCCAATAAATGAAATCATATTCCACAGACCAAATCCGGTAGACTCTGAATATGTGTACATTCGTCTTGCCTGTCCGTCTAAGCCAGAGATAAACATAGGGAAGAAGGTTACACAAACACCTACTGCAATAAACCAGAATGCCCATTTCCCGATTCTCTCATTTAGCATAAAGCCGAACATTTTTGGCCACCAGTAAGTAAGACCCGCAAGCATCGCAAATACGACTCCTGGAATAATAACCAGATGGAAGTGGGCCACTAAGAACATGGTGTTATGGTACTGATAATCCGCACTGGCCATTCCCAGCATGACGCCGGTTACTCCACCAATGGTGAAAATGGGGATAAACCCTAAGGAATACAGCATGGGAACCGTAAAAACAATTTTCCCTTTTCTAAGGGTGAATAGCCAGTTAAATATCTTGATCCCCGTCGGTACGGCTATAGCCATAGTCGTAATCGAGAAGATACTGTTCACAAGCGCTCCCTGACCCATTGTAAAGAAATGATGTACCCAAACTAAGAATGAAAGTGCAGAGATGGCAACCATGGATATTACCATGGATTTGTAGCCATAGAGATTACGTCGAGCAAAGGTAGAAATAATCTCACTATAAATACCGAATGCTGGCAGGATTAAAATGTAGACTTCTGGATGACCCCAAACCCAGAACAAATTAGCCCAAAGCATGTCCATGCCGCCATCTGCCGTTGTAAAGAAGTTGGTGGCAAATAATCGGTCCATTGTCCCCATGATGAGCGCAATGGTTAGGACAGGAAACGCAAACACAATAATAAGGTTAGTAATCAGCGCGGACCATGTGAACATGGGCATCTTCATCAAGGTCATACCTGGTGCTCTCATTTTTAATATCGTCGTGATAAAGTTGATCCCCGTTATCAAAGTACCCATGCCCGAAATTTGAAGAGCGAACATATAGTAATTCGTTCCTACGGACTGGCTAAACTCGTTCCCGGCAAGAGGGAAGTAAGATGACCAACCAGCATCAGGAGATCCACCGATTACAAAAGAAATGTTAAATAGCATGGCACCGGAAAAATATAACCAATAACTTAAGGCATTTAGCCTCGGAAATGCAACATCCCGAGCGCCAATCTGAAGTGGCACCACAAAGTTCATTAAAGCCATAATAAATGCCATCGCCATAAAGATAATCATGACAACCCCATGGGTTGTAAATATTTCATTATACTCTTGGGCTCCAAGAAGATTATTATCAGGTACAGCCGTTTGTGCACGCATCATAATCGCGTCTGCGCCGCCTCTGAATAACATCAGCAGAGCAGATATGAGATACATGATACCAATACGTTTATGGTCAACCGTTGTTAACCACTCACGCCATAAGTAACCCCATTTTTTATAGTAGGTTAAGCCAAAGATTATCGCGAAAACGGTAAGAGCTATAGCAACCATTGAGGCATAAATTGTCGGCCCCGGGTTGGGGACGGCAAATCGATCGAAAAAATCCATGCTCCTGTCTCCTTTCTGCTGAACTCAATGGTTCATGTTACTCATATTGCTTTCATCAGGATTTTCTTTGCCTTTTTCGTCAGTTGGAGGATCACCTTCAGCATCCGTTTCTTTGGTTGAAGGATGGTGCCCTGCTGGAGGTGGTGAAAAGCCTAAGTGTGTTCCTGTAAATGTGGACTGTCCAAGATGTCCTGGTTCGAGCAGTTCGTTAAATTTCTCTTCGGTGAGAGGTTTAGCTGTTGCTTTAACTTCAGTGACCCAATCATCATATTCTTCTGGAGAAAGTGCTTTTACGCTAAACGTCTGTTGAGCAAACCCTTCACCAGAGAAGTTAGCATTCCGGCCGGTGTATTCACCTGGCACATCAGCTGCAAGATTTAGAGTGTTTACCATATCAGCCATGGCATACTTCTGTCCACCGAGCTGGGGAATCCAAAAACTCGATATGGGTCCGTAAGAATACAGTTTGAATTGAATCGGTCTGTCAGTCGGGATAAACAAGTAATTTAGGGTTTCAATATCTTCTTCAGGATAACTAAAATGCCATTTCCAGTTGGAAGAAGATGCGTATATGACTAAAGGCTCCTCCTTATATCCTTTAGGGATAGCTTCCACTTCATAAGTGGATTTCACCGTTACAAACGAAAGGAAAGCTACGATTAATATGGGGATCGATGTCCAGAGTATTTCGAGTTTGAGACTTCCTTCAATATGAGGAGGTTCATACTCATCACTTTGCTTGGAGGCTCGATACTTCCTTATAATCGAAACATAAAGTGCAATCACAACCACAACAACAATCGCCATGGTCCATATGGATATCATAATGACATCAGCTGTTGTACGAGCTTGCGGTCCCTTCGGATCTAAGACCTTAAGTGGCTCACAACCGGTCAGAATAGTAGCAAAAATAAAAATCAATGATAACGTTGCCCATTTTGTTTTCATGAAGTACCCCTTTCTCATAAATTCAAGTCATACGTTTTTAGATTATCAGATCGCACTCAATAGTTATCTTTCCTTCACTCCTCCTGTCGACTTATACGTGCTTAAACCATTGTATATAATTAAGACTACGCAATGTGGTCTTTTAGGCGATTGTCATAACTCTTTCACGCTTTATTCACCTTTTCAACACAAATCAGCCTCAGAATATTCACAACCACGCTCTGTATTGTTAGATAGTTTATATCCTAATGCCAGGAGATAACATCCGAACCCTTTGATCCTTTCGAGCTTGCTGGTTATAGAACTGCTAAAGAAGGTACTATGGTTATGAAATAAAAAAAGAGCCGCTTACGGCTCTTTGATTTTAACTCTTCATGACACGAACTGCGTTTAATACAGCGAGGAGTGTTACCCCAACGTCGGAGAAAACGGCTTCCCACATCGTTGCAATGCCAAAGGCTCCAAGTAACAAGAACACGGCTTTAACTCCAAGTGCGAAGATAATATTTTGCCACACGATTCTTCGGGTTCTCTTCGCAATACGAATGGCGGATGAAATCTTGGATGGTTCGTCTGTCATAATAACGATGTCAGCAGCCTCAATGGCCGCATCTGAACCGAGTCCACCCATTGCAATTCCCACATCCGCTCTAGCTAATACAGGTGTATCGTTAATACCATCTCCAACGAATATGATTTTCTCTTTTGATGTTTTCTGTTGATCCAGCTTTTCAATTTCTTCTACTTTATGCTGTGGAAGCAGTTCAGCATGTACCTCATCTAATCCGAGTTTGCGTCCCACAGCTTCTCCTACAGTTTTGGAGTCCCCGGTTAGCATAACCGTCTTCTTAATGCCCAGTTCCTTCAATGAGCGAATAGCTTCTGCAGAATCCTCTTTCACCTCATCCGAAATGACAATATACCCTGCATATTCTCGATCAATACTAATGTGTACGATAGTACCTAAATCTTCAGGTTGATCAAATGGAATTTGCTCTCTCTTCATTAATTTCGCATTACCGGCCAAGACTTCTTTTCCACTGACCTTTACTTGAATGCCATGACCAGATATCTCGTTGTATCCTTCCAATTCTTCTTCACGTGTTTCCTGAGCGTATGCTGCTCTTATTGATTCTGCAATCGGGTGGGTAGAGTGCATTTCGGCGTAAGCCGCATATTTGAGCAACTCGTCTCTAGAAATCTCGCCCATGGGATGGATGTTGGTTACCGTAAATGCTCCTTTTGTAAGGGTCCCCGTCTTATCAAAAACAACGTATTTGACATCATTAAGAGCTTCGAGATAATTACTTCCTTTAACCAATACCCCTTTTTTCGAAGCAGCTCCAATACCACCAAAAAATCCGAGCGGAATCGAAACAACTAAAGCGCAAGGACATGAAATAACTAAGAATACTAAAGCACGATAAATCCAATCAGTGAATGTGGCTCCACTTATAATAAGAGGAGGTAGCACAGCGAGCAATACCGCAATAATGACTACCACTGGTGTATAATAGCGGGCAAACTTTGTTATGAAATTTTCTGTTGGTGCTTTTTTACTGCTGGCATTCTGAACTAGATCCAGAATTTTTGAAACTGTAGATTCACCAAAATCCTTGGCCACCTCTACCGTTAACACACCATTCTTATTAATAAATCCACTCAGAACATCTTGACCTGGTTCCACTTCTCTTGGAACCGATTCACCAGTTAATGCAGAGGTATCCACCGCTGACATCCCTTCAATGACCTTACCATCCAAAGGTACCCTTTCGCCTGGCTTTACGACAATATAGTCACCGATTTTAACTTCTTCCGGAGATACACGTTTTGTATCGCTACCCATTTTAAGGTTTGCATAGTCAGGGCGAATATCTAAAAGAGCACTGATGGACTTTCTAGAACGATTTACAGCGATCCCTTGGAACATCTCCCCAACCTGATAGAACAACATCACGGCGACACCTTCAGGGTATTCCTGAATGGCGAAAGCACCAAGTGTTGCTATCGTCATAAGGAAGTTTTCATCAAAAACCTGGCCGCGAACAATATTTCTAGCTGCCCGAAAGACAATATCTCCACCTATAACAATGTAAGCTACTGCAAACAGTGCAAATTCTAAATAACCGGAGAAAGAAGAAAATAAGCCAACCGCAGCAATAGCGGTACCAAACAATAAACGAATTAACATCCGTTTCGTATTTTCATTTCCATGTTCATGAGAATGTCCGTGATCATCTTCATGACCGTGACTGTCCTCTGAATGTAAGGCCCCTGCTGCAGATTTGTTCTTTTCAATTACTCGGATATGAGGCTCTAGTGTTTTCACTTTCTCCTTGGCTTTCGATACAATGTTTTCAACCTGTCCGTTCGCAGTTTCCATCGTTAGTGTCTTCGTTACAAAATTAACGGAACAGGAACTTACACCTTCAATTTTCTTAACACCATTTTCGATTTTCATTGCACAATTAGCACAATCTAATCCTTCTAATATCAATTCTTTTTTAACCCTTTGTTGTTGAGCTTCCATCATATAATCTCCTTTCCACCAACCTTGCCGTACACACATGAACAATTATTCATATGTTATTTAAACTCATTATATTCAAATGAAAACTTAGTTGTCAATTATTTCGTACATTCTCCTCTAAATTAGGTGAAGACTTCTAAACACATCAAAAAAAGCACCAGCAGCTGACTGCGGGTGCTTTCATGTTATTCTCCATGCATTGTATGTTGTAGGGTTTGTGTAAAAATCTGCTCGATGTGCGTATCATCCAATGAATAAAACACCGTCTTGCCCACTTTACGACGTTTTACGATCCTCATATTACGAAGGTATCGCAGTTGATGCGAGATCGCTGACTGTCCCATCTCGAGTAATACAGAGAGATCATGGACACATAATTCTTTCTGCAATAAAGCATTGATCAATTTAACCCGAGTAGGATCACTGAAGGCTTTAAACCAGTCTGCCACTTGAACAGCTGCTTGCTCATCAATCATTTCGGCCTTAACTTGTTTTAAATCAGCCTCTGATCCAAAGCATGATGTGTCACAATCTTCAATCAAGGGATCCTTCTGCTCCATTTTCGTAATCACCATCCTATTTACCATTACCACTTATTTTATAGCAAAGGCACAAAAAACGAAAGGATTACGATTAACAATCCGAATTTTGTCAGAAGAAAAAGTCTCGAACGACTTCTACCCTATTTTTATTCTCTCAGTAGATAATCAACAATACGCTTAGCATCATACTTCACCCATCCAAGCAGCGCTGACCCTCTTGATGTTTGCCACGGTAATCCAACAAAGTAGAGTCCTTTTACAACGGATACACCTTCCATATGATCAATATGCCCATCTTTAAATGCCGCTTCTATATCTATCCAGTGATCATCACGTTTAAAACCTGTAGCCCAGATAATGTTGTCGATATGTATGGGAGATTCTTCGTTCTGAAAATACACCGTTTGATCTACTATCTTTTCCGTCCTTGCATGAAGTTGTATCCTTCCTTGTTGAATGAGCAGCTTTAACTCTTTTCCATAAATCTGTTCTGGCATTGCATGCAACCATTTACCTAACGTACTTTTGCGGTTTGCTGTTAAAAAGCCCACCTTGTCGAAATACCAAAAAATACTCTTCCCGAAAATATGTAACGGTTTATACTGGATCTCACCGCTTGCAGACAGATGCACATCAAAATCATCTGCCAACTCACTGGCAATTTGGGCCCCAGAGTTTCCTGCACCTACAACAAGAACACCCCCTTCCTTGAGATGGTTCTTATTTCGATATTCAGAAGAATGTAATTGTATAACTGCATCACCAAGCTTGTCATGAAAGGAAGGAACTAGTGGCTTCTGAAAAGGACCGGTGGCTACTATAACTTTTTTTGATCTAAACGTACCCTTCGTTGTGGAGACTTCAAAGATTCCATTGTTCATGGTTAATGATGTAACTTGTGTATTGCTTTGAACAGGAAGTTCTAAACGCTTCGCATAATTTTTCAAATAATCGGCAACCTCATTTTTATGTGGTAAACCTTGAGGATCACCTTGAAAGGGAGCACCAGGTAAACTATTATACATTCTTGGCGTAAACAGATGAAGAGAATCATAGCGGTCTCTCCATGAATCACCAACCTCCCTGTGACCATCAAGGATGAGGAAATTCACTGAATTTTGTTTGAGATAGTAAGCAGCCGCAAGCCCGGCCTGACCTCCACCGATGACAATAGTATCTAACATATAAATATCATACCTCCTATAATATTTTTACTTAAAGTATCATATGAGCATTTATTCATCAATAATGAATATCTCAATATTGAGTATCGGCAGAAATGTAGATCTTCTATATAGGCATCAAGTATTTGGTGTTTTGTACACTTAATTATAAGTACAAACGTATGTCTAAGAAGGAAACACGATTGCAAACCTATGAGGGTAACATTGAATTGAAATCATAAAACAAGCCCTTCATTTATGAAGGGCTTGTTCATTTTAATTATTTCAGTTGTAACTTCCGACCATCATCATGTAACTTTTTTGACTAATGGTTCTTCTTGCAGTTACATAACGTTGTTTGTAATAGGTTTCTGACAGTTTACTTATCCTTACACCCTTACTACTGGACGAATGTGCAAATTGACCATTGCCAATATAGATTCCAGCATGAGAAATTCCCCTGCCACTCGTATTAAAAAAAACTAAGTCACCCGGTCTCAGATTAGCTTTTGAGACTGGAGTACCCACTTTGGCCTGAGCACTCGATGTACGTGGCAAATCTAAGTTGAATTTATCAAAAATGTAAAGAATAAAGCCGGAGCAATCGAAACCACTTGAAGTTGTACCTCCCCATTTATAGGGTGTTCCAACGACTTTACTTACTTCAGTAGTCAACTTAGGTTGATTATCTGCAAACGCACTGGCTGCTCCCGAAGATAATATAATGGCAGACCCTAACAACGACAGTAAAATTTTCTTCAAGATTATTTCTCCCTTCGATGCCTACGGAGTTAGCTGAGGGTTCGGTAGAAGGATCCCTATACTCCCTTTACTACAAGAATAATTCACCCAAAAATGGTTCCCCCGTTTTCAAAAACGAAATTCGGCACAATTTATGAATTTTTTGTAACCCTACATAATGTAGTCCATTTTTTCTCGATTGTCAATCTTATCATTAGAATTCTTTCCCTCCTTAAATTAATGTTAAGATTTGTTCAAATCCCGTACCTATTGGACTTATATCAGGACATTATTCAAAAAGAATTCATTTTGAACGCAGAAGCAAATAAAACAATAGTGTAATACTTTTGCAGAGGTTCGAAATATAAATAGCAGTCGAACCAAGGTCGACTGCCTCTTATATTAAATTAATTAAGGTCTATTGCTGGCGATTGGGTCTGCATATCGTTCCTGATGTTTTCTAAACCTTCGGTTTGCAATAAGGCTTATGGCAATAAGGACAATCAAGACACTTAATAGCTGCGAAACACGAACAGTACCATAACTCATTTCGCCTTCGTGAAACAAAAGCCCCATCGGTGACCAAAGCAATTTCATCAACGCTGCAAGCCAGTTAGAGGCATACCAAGCTAAACTGTCGGTACGCAGTCCTTCGATAAAAAACCGTCCAATGGAATACCAAGTGAAATAAGTCAAAAATAATTCCCCTGAACGTAGAAAAGGCTGACGTCTCAACCATAAGAGCAACAACAAACCAACAAAATTCCATATGGACTCATACAGAAAGGTCGGATGATAATAGACACCCTCGATATTCATTTGATTGACAATAAAGTTAGGCAGATGTAATGTTGTTCTGAGAAAATCCTCAGATACTGGCCCTCCGTGAGCTTCTTGATTTATAAAATTTCCCCAACGCCCGATCAATTGTCCTATAATCAATCCCGGAGCACATAGATCTGCAATGCGCCAAAAATTATAGCCACGCAAACGAAAGAAAAAAATCATAGCCATAATCGCTCCGATTAAAGCTCCGTAAATGGCGATTCCACCATTCCATATTTTGAAAACGTCCCAGAAGTTATTGCGGTAATCTTCCCACTTGAATACGACATAGTAAGCTCTAGCCCCGACGATAGCGGATGGCACGCCTACAAGTACCATATCCAAAAAGAACCCCGGATGGATCTGATACCGTTTGCCTTCTTGTATAACAACGATAAGACCTATGAGTGCAGCTACGCTTAAAATAATCCCGTACCAGTATAATTGAATTGGCCCTAATCGAAATGCAATTGGATTAATCGCCTCGTACAAATCCTTTCACCTCAATCCCACATCGTTTGTAACCGATGTATTGAGTAGTTCATAATTAATTAAACACCCTATATTTACATAAGGAAGGCGATACACTTTGAACAATGATACTTTTCTTTCACTTCTCAAGCCTAGGATTATGATTTTAAGCTCACTGTTACTGTTTACTATGATTAGTATCGTTTTTCTGACGGATATCTATTTTATCGATTTCAACAATACCGTTCATTTGATAGCATATTATATCTGTCCGTTTGTCATCCATTTACTATTATCCCTTTTCGTGAAGAACAAAGTGTCCTGGTTACTTGGTGCAACGCTAACAACTATTATCTCATTAGTACTGATTCTAGTAGTGGTTTTGGTGTTTTTTTAGCTGTTAGGAACCTGATTTTGGGTTCACACCAGTCTCAGATCTTGTAAGTATCATTAAGATTGTAATTAAAATAAAGGCTACTAATGCGAGAAAAGGAATCGTTATAAAACCAAACCAATTAATGTATTGTACATTACACGGCACCCCGTTCGTGCAGGGCTTGATCTCCTCAAATCCAGGGACTTTCTGCTCCAAGTAATGAAATAATGAAACGCATGCTCCAAAAATCGAAAATGGAAGCACATATTTTTTTATCCTTGTCTCACTGTAAAAAGCCGCAATTCCTAGAATGATACTGAGTGGATACATTAGTATTCTCTGATACCAGCACAATTCGCAAGGAATAAATCCTCTTATCTCGCTAAAATAGAGACTTCCAAGCGTTGCTGTAAGTGCGACAACCCAGGCTAAATATATTGTTTTGTCACGTACCACTACTCGATCCTCTCCCATCTATTCCTTAAGTTGCGCATTGATTAAGGAAGATATCTCCTCATAATCAAACGGGTTCGATACCATAACATTATTGATCATAATCGTTGGTGTTTGTTGTATATTATATTCACGGACTAATTCCTCATCTAAACTAACTTGGTCTTCGATCTGCTTACTTCCCATATCTTCTTTAAGCTTCGCTAGATCAATATTGGGCGTATATTCTTTAGCAAGCTCCAGCGCCTTATCTGGGGTTAGCCATGCGTTATCATGCTCCTCTGTTGCAGGTTGTGCATTAAATACTTCATGGTGAAATGTCCAAAATGCGTCAGGATCTTGCAGCATTATCGCTTCTGCAGCAAGTGCGCCTGTTTTTGATTCTTCACCATGAAAAAGAACATTAATATAGGAGAATGATGCTTGTCCTGTTTCGATAAAGTCCTTCGAAAGTTGTGGCATTATATTCTCCCCCCACGCTTTGCAGGAGGGACATTTGTAATCACCAAACTCCACGATTGAAACCTTTGCATTTTGGTCTCCTAGGGTAGGCTGATTTTCCGTAACCGGTGGATTATCGAATGCCCCTTCCGAACTTTTTGATTTCTGACTGCTTTGGTTTATCAAAACCAAAGCTACCATTAGCCCTACAATGATGATGGTAAAGATAACTAGATTTCTTGATGATTTCTTCTTATTATTCATGTTTCACCTCAGCTATTTATTCGTTTAGTGACCTTTTAGATGTTACTTACTTGCCGTTTTATATGTTTATCACCGCCTTAACTCCACATCTCGATTAGGTTAAAAACCTGTAAATCCGCCGTATAACCCAATTAACCAGATGGTGATCTTGGTCATTTGATCTGTGTAAAGCAATATTCCCGTGAGCACCATCATCGCTCCGCCAATTTTCATCATTAGTGAAGAGTACCTTGAGATCCATTTTAATCTGCCAATAAAAAAAGCCATAATAAGAAACGGTATTCCAAACCCTAGCGTATATGCGCTAATATAGCCCACTGCCTTTTCAGGATTTGTAACTCCCATAGCTAAAACGGCTGAAAGAATGGGTCCGATACACGGCGTCCATCCTGCAGAGAATGATAATCCAACTAATATGGATCCAAGATATCCTGACGGTTTATGCTTGATTTGAAACTTCCTATCCTTCATTAAAATCTGTAACTGAATAACTCCAAGCATGATTAATCCCATGACAATCACTAATAATCCGCCTAATTTTTGAATCAATTCGCGATTATTTGAAAATAAATCTCCTACTAAACTGGCTGATAACCCTAATGCGAAAAAAATGACAGAGAATCCTAGCATAAAGCATATGGTATGAGCAAAAGCCTTCTTTTGCATGATCCCCTTACCATCCTTTAACTCCTTAACAGAAATCCCGGTAATGTAAGATATATAGGATGGATAGAGCGGAAGACAGCAAGGAGATATAAAAGACAAAAATCCTGCTGCAAATGCTATCCATAGAGTCAAATTGTCTGGGCCCATAGTTAACTTCCTTTCTGCAATGAGAAAAAATCAATTATTTGGGAATTATGCAATGCTTGTGGTCTAAGTATTCGATGAGTCAATTTTCACATCATAAACTTCAATGGGGTCATCATGTTTCTCCTTCCGATACCATCTTGCTGAAATGATTGCAAGTGTGACTACAAATGCGGCCTCTTGCGTCATTTTCATGATAATCCCACCTAATTGTTGATCATCAATGGGACTCAAAAATGAAAGTAGTTGTGGAGCATTCACATATGGATCATAAAGAATGTTGCCGGCAAAAATTATGGCTACACATGCTGGATATAACAGAATTGCATTGGCTGCAATGTACCCTAACTTTTTTACATTGGATAGTTTATCAAATTCCGGTACAGGGCACATGAGTGGCCACCACATCTGAAATGACGCAATCACTAAAAAAACATGATATAAGCCTCCTAGGAATGGGATCTCCATCAGCTTATTAAAAACTACTGGGAAATGATATAAGGATAAAGCAGAGTTAAATAGAAACATGGCTAAGATAGGTCGACTAAAAAATGAGAGAAACTTCGAGGAAAACTTGGTATTTAATAAAGGGCGTATTAACCATGATGGCGTACCTAAATAAAAAAACAGCGGCATAATAAAGTATAATAAAGCTTGCTTCAACATGTGAGCGCTAAATAACACATGATGACTAAACGCATTGATTGGACTTCCAACCGCTATATAAAACGTAAACAAACCCGAAATAAACCATATTTTTTGTCCGGTTCTAACGGGTTCACTCTCATAAAAGCGGTTACGTAATGGACCAACATATAACAAGTAGATTACAGATAATAAAACGGTTATAAAAAATACGAGCGGACCCCATAATTCTGAAAAACTGAAATGTGTTAATACACTCTGATTCATCAATGGCAATAACTCCTTTTCCGTATCAAACAGTTAAAAGACTACACAACATAGTATATTACAAACTCAAGGTTACTGGTTATTACAATTGTTTGTCAACTTACTGAACTGAATATAATATGTGTATCTACCACTTGATTTTAGGACTCACCAAGGAAATGAACAAAGAAACGGGAAGATCTGCACTCTACATGAGTTCAATCTCCCCGTTTCTATTCCGTCCATTAATATGAGAAATCAATATATTCATTTGAACAGAACTGGTCCTCTTTGGATAAACTAGGTTCAAAACTGAATACTTTCTGACTGATGGTCTACAGCTAGCTTTATCAGCTGCTTTAACTGCATATCTTCTAGTGAGTAAAACACAAGTTTTCCTTCTTTACGGTATTTCGCGATCCCCATATTTCTAAGCAGTCGTAAATGGTGGGATGCTGTCGCCATTGTAGAACCAATAATATTGGCCACATCGCAGACGCATAACTCATCCTCATCGCATAAGGCATAGGCGACTTTTAACCGTGTAGGATCGGCAATGACCTTAAAAATTTGGGACATATTTTGAAAATCATGATTACTCAACTTTGCTTTAACACGTCTCACTTTATCTTCGTCGTAACAAAATATATCGCAAGTATCCTCCGTTGACATGTGTAACACCTCAATCTCATACTCATTTGAGTATTATCATATTTCAGTTACGGATGGTTGTCAAAAAAGCCAATACGCAGCAAACTAAATATGAATAGGATGTCCAAGAGCAACTTCAGCCGCTTCTGCAGTCATTTCACCAAGTGTTGGGTGAGCATGTATGGTAAGCACAATGTCTTCTAAGGTTGAACCCAGTTCAATGGCTAATGCGATCTCCGGAATCAGATCTGATGCGTTGGTCCCTACAATTTGTCCACCTAACACAAGACCTGTCTTATTATCCCCTACTAACTTTACAAACCCTTCAGCTGAGGTCAAAGATAGTGCTCGAGCGTTAGCAGCTAAAGGGAATTTACCTGTCAATACATCAACCCCCTGCTCTTTAGCTTCGAGCTCAGAAAGGCCGACCGATGCAATTTCCGGATCAGAAAATACAACGGAAGGAATCACTTTATAGTCAAAAATACTTGGAAGTCCTGCAATGGCTTCTGCTACGATTTTCCCTTCATATGAGGCTTTATGAGCTAATGCCGGTCCTGGAATAATATCTCCAATCGCGTATATATGTGGTAGACTGGTTTGACCTGACTCATTGACTTCAACAAGTCCTCGTTCTCCTAATTTAACACCAATCTTATCGAGACCAAGTTCACCATCCGTATTCGGTCTACGACCGACTGTAACTAGTACATAATCAGCCGTCGCTTGTCTTTCTTCATTATTTACGGTAAACGTTACGGTAACTTCATTCTCCGTTAGCTCAACTGACTGAGCCATCGCATCTGTATACACTGTAGCGCCCAAAGAACTTAAGTTCTTACTTACAATACGTGTAATATCCTTCTCAAACCCTGGCAATATGGTACTGGCCCCTTCCAACACCGTGATTTCTGTACCGAATTTTGCAAACATTTGTCCAAGTTCAATACCAATATATCCTCCACCGATGATAATGATACGCTTTGGGATTTCAGTGAGGCTTAAAGCTTCCGTCGAAGATAAGATACGTCCTCCGAAAGGAAATGGTTTTAATTCAATCGGACGAGAACCTACAGCGACGATACAGTTTTCAAAATGAACATGATAGCTTTCCTGCTTATTTGATACTTGTACTTCACGGTCACTTATAAATGTTGCTTCCCCTTTGATAACCGTAATTTTATTTTTTTTCATTAGCGAATGAATACCTGACTTCAGCCGATCAACCACTTCCTTCTGCTTCCATTGCTGAATTTGGGAGAAGTCAATTTCTATATCCCTTGCTGTTAGTCCGGGTATTCCTGGATTATGCATATCTTCGTGTCTATGGGCTGCCGAGATCAATGCTTTGGATGGTACACACCCGCAATTCAAACAAACGCCGCCAAGTTCTGATTTTTCAACCAATAATACTTTCTTCCCGAGTTGAGCTGCTCTGATTGCAGCCACATATCCACCTGATCCCCCGCCAATTACCAACAATTCAAAGTGCTGATTTGCTTGATCCATCCTAATCTCCTCCATCTTTGTTTATAAAATGTTTGTATTATTAATTCCAAGAGCTTCTGATAACATCTAAAACATCACCATGAAGCATGATGGATATACCCAGAACGATAAAAACGATCGGAATGATAACATTACCGTACTTCTGCAATATCTTCACAATAGCTGGGAAACTCGCTAGACGATAACCCAAGAAACACCAGACCGCAACCATAACCAGGAAAACGAGCGCGATATAAATGAGTGAGTCACTGCTTTGGGTTGTAAAATAAGGAATATATATTCCTAGGTTATCTCCACCGTTCGCAAAGGTAATCGCTGCTACCTTAGCAGTCAATGGACCAAAAAAACGATTACCCGTTAATTGAGCCTTTACATCACCTAACTTCTCCAGTGCTTCTTCAGCCTCATCTTCCTCTTTGGTGAAGAACATTCGAATACCAAGATAAATCGGTATCAAGCCAAGAAACCCAGCCCACTCTGGTGGTAGAAAAGTAAAGCCAAAAGCGCCAAGTAAGCTCAGTATCACTAAAAGTCCGAATCCAAGATACTGACCAATTACAATTTGCATATGACGCACTTTATCAATTTGGGCAAAAAAGATCATGAGGATAAAAATATCATCAATGTTGGTTACGATAAAGGTACCAATGGCCGATAAGAGTTGCGTAATAGTCATGGATGATTCTCCTTTCTATATGGGGCTTAACCACACTTCTTTGCTTTATATAGCGAAAGACTCCCATATAAGGTTGTGTATTGTGTTGTTTCCTTTATCGTATGGAATCCAGCCTTTAGGATAAATTCAGGTAAAAGTCCCTTTACATTATCCGTGGTTGTTGAAAATCCATCGAGGATCTGAATGGAGTAATATGCTGCACGCATAATGCCATTTTTCGCTTTCCCCCAATCGGCGATATGCAGCTCTCCTTCTGGTTTAAGTACTCTGAATATCTCCTTCAATGTTTGGAGCTTGTTTGTTGTGGTTAAATGATGAAACATTAGACTAGTGACCACGCGATCAAATGAGTGATCAGGGTATGGTAACTCGTACGAGTTACCTTGATCAAACTTAATGCTTAAATGCCTCTGGTCGGCCTTTGCCTTTGCCATTCGAAGAACATCGGGATCAATATCAAGACCAGTGACCTCTGATTCAGGATAACTTTGTTTTAATTGCACCGTTAATGTACCTGTACCACACCCAAGATCAAGTATTCGTTGTCCTGGATAACTTTGAACTTGTTTGATTAATTGGTTTTTAAATGTAGACTCTCTCATCGTCCAACGTAATACAGAATCATAAAAGGACGTGAGCCAGTGAAAACGTAGAGCCGGAATATAATCCAATTTGGTTTTGTCGTTTCTCCTCTTCATTGATCTACCCCAATTCACTGAACATTAATAATCAAACAGTCGTTTGAATGTATGATTATAATACACCATTATTTTCAAATAGTCAAATGTTCATTTGATTGTTTACAAAATGGAGTATTCGAACGGTTATGACATGCATTTTTAGACTTGGTATCGTAATACGAAAAACGAAAGCACGTCTCAATTACCGGTGGTTCCAAAAGAAATTAAACAACCTTAATCCGGGGATACTGAACTAAGGTTGCTTGGTGCTCATTTTCTCCTTTAAGGATGAAATTACAACCTCCTTTTAACATTTGTGATCTCTACTTTACTGTGTGGAATACTGGGCATGTTGACCATGCTGAAACTTAAATCTTGGTCGGGAACATCATAATCGATTTGATTTGCTAGATAATCAAGGGTCACTTTCATGATTTCAATAGTGACCCACTCACCTGCACAGCGATGACCCATTAAGTAGTCGCCACCACCCTGCGGAATAAAGCTGAAGGGGCTTCCTTCCCATTTAGCAAACCGATCCGGGTAGAACATATCAGGTTTTTCCCAAATCATGGGGTCATGATTTGTCCCATAAATATCTAGTAAGGTTAATGTACCTTCTTCAAATTTATAACCGTTCGAGGTGAACTCTTTTTTTACCAAAGCCACAACGAACGGAAAAAACGGATAGAAACGGCGAACTTCTTGTACAAACATTCGAGCATAATTTGCATCGCCGGATATAAGTTTCTCCCTCTCTTCTGGATAGTGGTGAACTGCCACCCCAATGAAATTAATGAATACGGCGATTGCCACAATCGGTCTTAAGATATTGATCACTTCTACAGCAGCAGTCTCGGTATCCAAAAGATTCCCTTCCAGATCGCGATGCCAAGTAAATCTGTGTAATACTGAATTTGCAGGGGGATTCAATTTCCCACCACGAACCTCATTTATGAGGTCTCCGACCCACTTTTCCACCTGATTCCGCGCATGTCTCCCAAGCCAATGAACTGGACCAATAGTAGCAGCCGACTCGAACATTGCCCCCAATTTTTTTGCTAACTCCTTAACTTCATCTTCTTGAACAGGAACACCCGCCCACTGGCAGGCTATCTTGCACATAATTTCCTTTGCTTCATCATAAAGAATAACCCTATCTGTCTGTTCCCATTTGTCGACTGCTTTCTCCCACTGTTCTTTTGTAATGTCATTTAAGATTTGAAGTCCGTCAGGAGACATGAGAGACATAAACATTTCCTTTCGATGTTTATGGGCCTGTCCATCTAGCGCCTGAACGCCATTCTTTCCAAACAATGTTTGCGCCACTCGGTTTGGTGCTGCATCCTTCCTTATAAATTTCTCAGTATCATAAAAAAGTTCCGCAGCTTCCTTTCCCTTCATGCAGATAGCTTTCATGCCAAGTAATCGGGTTTCAAAAATTTCAGAATTAAAACTGTGACATCTGTTCGAAATGTACATATATCCTTCTCTCATAAGGCTCAAACTATGGTCGATTCCTTCCTCTTTAGGCATTTGATTTGTATTTGACATATATGTCTCTCCATTTCATCATGAGTAATACTCATAACATTTACTTCTTTCGCCTCTTTATTCAAAAATTATGTAACGCAGATTTTTCGGAAAGGCAGTTGAAGAGTAAAGCTGATGCTAAAGAGCTATGATTGATGATTTCGTCTATCAGCTCCGGATCCACACCTGAACCCACGAGTTGTATCACTTTGCCAAAAGGCCGTCTTCAACCACTCCTAATTACTCCTGCCTCATGCCTTCTCCGTTCTAGAAACCCGCAGCGTATTGATCATGACCAAAACGCCCCCTGTGACAATATACACATCGGCCAAATTAAACACGGGATAGTTGATGAAGGTAAATTCCAGCATATCCACAACTTCGCCGTGAAGGGCACGATCTACAAAATTTCCGAGTGCCCCTCCAAAAATCAGAGCTAGAGCATAAGCTAGCTCTTTTTGTTTGCGATGAATTTTGTACAAATAAAAGATAATGCCAATAAGAACAATTGTCGTCACCACAATGAAAAAGAGCCGCTGGTTTTGCAGGATGCCAAACGCGGCCCCCCGATTTCGTATGGATGTCAATTGAATAAAACCCGATATAAGTGGTATCTTTTGACCGATATCCATAAAAGTAGCTACACTCCATTTGATGAACTGGTCGACAGCAAAGGCGACAATCGCAACGACATAGTATCGAAGCACATTCTCACATCCTCACAAATAAAGAGTTAGAGGCGTACACCTCTAACTCTAGTTTAATTTTATGATTGGCTATATGGATAGCCAGAGCCTAACGCTTGAATGACTCAGCCCGTACTTTTTATTCTTTCACGCGCATCAGACGTAAGCCATTCAATGCAACCAGGAGTGTTGCACCCATATCGGAAAGAATGGCAATCCATAGCGTTAACCACCCAGGTATAACAAGCAGCAAAGCAATGAGCTTGATCGCTAATGCAAACGTGATGTTTTGTTTGATTATCGATAGCGCATTTCGGCTTAGTTTAATTGCGAAAGGCAGCTTTCTCAAGTCATCTCCCATCAAAGCCACGTCTGCAGTTTCGAGCGCCGTATCCGTCCCAGCTCCGCCCATGGCAATCCCAACTGTGGAAGCAGCCAGTGCAGGGGCATCGTTGATTCCGTCACCAACCATGGCTACATTACCGTATTCCGATCTCAACTGTTTAATGAAATCTAATTTATCTTGAGGTAATAATTCGGCCTGTACATCCGATACACCAACAGATCCAGCGATAGCCGTAGCCGTACCTTTGTTGTCACCGGTAAGCATAATTGTTTTTTTAATGCCAAGTTGATGTAATTTTTGAATAACACCCATACTGGAATCGCGAACTTCATCTGCTACAGCAATCACAGCAAGAATATCCTTTTCTGTACCAACAATCATCGCCGTCTTCCCTTGATTTTGGAGGGACGCAACCAGTTGTTCTTGGTCAGGTGTGAACTGGACCGTTGGCAATTCCTTAAAGAGTTTTGGATTTCCAATATAATATGTCGTTCCGTTAACGCCACCCTTAATACCCTTACCTGTTATTGATGAGAAATCCTCAACAATAATGTCCGAATAAGAAATATTGGATTCTTCTGCCTTTCTCATGATCGCAGAGGCAAGAGGATGTTGAGAACGATACTCCAAGGCAGTAATAATGGAGAGTAATTCTTTTTCATTGGCAGCTTTATTCAATACATTAAAATCCGTAACAACTGGAACACCTTTGGTGAGCGTGCCGGTTTTATCAAAAGCAATTGATTTTAAAGCACCCATTTCCTCCAGATATACGCCGCCTTTGATGAGAACACCCTTCTTCGCAGCATTCCCAATGGCCGACACAATAGAAATCGGTGTGGAAATAACCAGTGCACAAGGGCAACCGACCACGAGTACGGATAAGCCTTGGTAGATCCATGTTGTCCAATCTCCACCAAAGAACAATGGTGGGATCACAGCGACTAATGCTGCCACAATCATAATGATAGGTGTATAGTACTTCGCAAATTTATCAACAAAGGCTTGCGATGGAGCACGTTCACCCTGTGCTTCCTCAACTAAGTGGATAATCTTTGCAATCGTCGTGTCATCAACCAGTTTGGTTACTTTAACTTCAAGCAAACCTTCTTCATTTAATGTACCGGCAAATACATCATCATCTACTTTTTTCTCTACGGGGACTGACTCACCCGTAATTGCTGCCTGGTTTACTGCTGAATAGCCACTAACAACAACACCATCCATGGCTATCTTTTGTCCAGGTTTGACGATCATGATATCGCCTAGCGCGATGTCATCCACATGTATCATCATCTCCTGCCCATTGCGTCTCACCAGGGCTTCTTTTGGTGCAATATCCATTAGCGAACGAATGGATTGTCTTGCGCGATCCATCGAGAATCGTTCCAGAGCTTCACTTATCGCAAAGAGAATGACTACAATTGCGCCTTCCGCCCATTCCCCGATAACTGCGGCTCCAATAATAGCTACCGTCATAAGGGTTTTCATATCAAACTCAAAACGCATTAAGTTTTTAAAACCAACTTTAAAAAGCGAAAACCCGCCGATAACGATAGAGGCAGCAAAAAGCAAGGACGTAATCAGGTTTTCTTCACCGTTTACAATTAAGGAAAGGTATCCGAAAACAATCAGTAAAGCCGCATTCAATAACGTGCTATGCTTTTTATAAAATGGTTCCTTTTCTTCTTTGTTAGAGTCTGCTGTCGCTTCCCTTTGAGCCTTTTCTGGGGCAACCTTTAGATTCTCAAACGCACCGGCTTTCTCAAGTTCTTCGATCGTTGTGTCACCATACACGGAAATTTTGGATGCACCAAAATTCACCTTGGCATCTTGTACTCCCGGAAGCTGTTTCACATTATTCTCAAACTTCCCTGCACAATTCGCACATGTAAAGCCTTCTACACGATATACATTTTTTTTATCTGTTGATTCAGCCATATTACTCAACTCCAACAGCCTCCTTCTGATGCTCAATCGCGATACGGATGATTTGTTTCAATTGGGCATCCTCCATTGAATAAAAAACAAGTTTTCCTTCTTTACGATATTTCGTAATCCCCATGTTCCGCAGCAGCCGTAAGTGATGGGAAGCCGTTGCCATAGTAGAACCAATAATATTTGCAACATCACACACGCATAACTCATCCTCATCACAAAGTGCATAAGCAACCTTCAGTCTCGTTGGATCTGCTAAGACCTTAAACACTTGTGCCATATCTTGAAAATCATGTGTGCTTAGCTTTGCCTTCACTCGATTGACCTTATGCTCGTCATAACAAAAAATATCGCATGTATCTCTAACTTCCATCGAATCACCTCAATCAAATAATTATTTGATTATTATAATAATCCCAAGTTCTTTAATTGTCAAAGAAAACCTTAAAAAGGCTCCCCCCCCCATGCCGATCCCCTTACGCCAGAGGATCTTCGCTGCCGTTCAAAAGTTCCAAGCAGCTTTCGTTGCCTTCATCCATACGCAACGAGATTCGGCTTCTCTATACCCTCTTGCGAGGCCATTTTAACGACATGGCAGGATTCACTTTATGAAACGGCCTGGTATGTTGCTCGCCCTGTCTCCGACAGGTACTTTCGTCAATACGCTTCTACGCATAGATTTCGCCATACACAGGTATTTTAGCTCACGGGGGCTTGGCCCCTCTCGTGACCGGACTTTCACCGGCTAGAAGATGCTGGGCACGCTGTGAAAAAAAATGACTCCCTATGGAAGTCACCCTTTACTTGCCCTTTCCTTGTTTGAAACGAATCAAGCGATAGATAAGATAGATGGCCGCACCTACGACCGCCATTCCAATGCATGCCGATCTGAATATGCCAACCTCACTTATAAACGAGCCCATTCGGTAATATGAGGCCGAAAACATTAAACACATCAACCCGAGTACCATGAAAAACAAAGCAATAAACCAATCTGTTTTCTTCATCTTATTGATCCTCCTGCATCAGCGGAAGGACGAATTGAACGCTAACACAGGTGCCTTTCCCAACCCTGCTGGTTACATGGATTGAACCTCCCTGCAGCTTCACTAATTTTTTGACAATCGACAAACCGAGCCCTGTCCCGCCCGTTTGCCGTGATCTGGACTTCTCGACACGATAAAAACGGTCGAAGATATAGGGGAGCTCGTCGTCAGGAATTCCGATCCCCGTGTCTTGTATGGATAGTGTAAGCATGGTGGATGAATGGCGAAGATATACATCTATACGCCCTTCATCGGTATATCGTATAGCGTTCTCCAAAAGATTGAGGACAATTTGCTCTAAACGCATGCCATCCCCTCGAATGAATGGAACAGACTCGGTGGGATGGACAACCAACTCCAACCCTTTTTCCTTTGCTTTTAACGATACCTTTTGGACTGACTGATGGATAACATACCTCAAATCAATCCATTCCATGGATAAACTGATCTTTCCTTCTTCCATTTTGGCAAGCTCAAATAGATCATCCACCAAATGCTGGATTCGAACTCCTTCTTGATAAATAATATCTAAATAACGGTCTTTCTCTTCCTCCGTCTCATACATATGGTTCTTTACAACCTTGGCATATCCCTCCAAATAGGTGATCGGTGTTCGAAGCTCATGTGAAATATTCGCAAAGAACTCCTGTCGTGTATCCCGGTATCGCTGAAGATCTGCGGCCAAGTTATTAATTGCTGCCGCCAAATCGCCGATTTCATCTTTGCTATGGATGTCCAACCGGGTTTCTAACTCGCCGATGGCGATTTTTTTCGTCGCTTTTTGCATCATAATGAGTGGTCGTGAGAAAAGCAATGCCACAATCCATGTAATGCCCATTGCTAGCAAAAATGCACCTACCCCGGATAACATCAACAAATTACGTATGGCTGTAAGCGACTTATCCATGCTTTGCATAGAAGCCATCACATAAATAGCTGAGGTAATCTGATGATCTTTATGGATCGGTTGACCAATCACCATATAGCGATGGCCTAATGGATCTTCATGCTCTAAGTTGATCGCTTTTCCTGAGAAGATTTTCTTCAAATCCTCTTTGCGAATAAATGTACGATCGGCGGGATTATGTTTCCCTGTATGAAAAGTGATGTCTCCTGCTGCATTAATATAAAACATGCTGACATTCGAAAAATCGGCGAAGGTCAGCATCATTTCTTCTGAAGATGCTTCTGTGGTCTCGGCCATGGTCGAGACATGAGAAGTCATTTCCGTGATCTCTGTTTTCATTTCTGAATGGTAAAAGCTTGAAAACATTTGATATAAACTGACACCAAGGAAGAGGAGAACAATAAAAAAAATCGCAGCTATGATAAGCCCCAGTTTCATCCCAATTCGATTACTTCTCATCTTTCTTCTCCCTGCGCGATAAACTTATAGCCTACTCCCCAAACCGTGTGAATTGCCTCGTATCCAAGTCCTGCACGATTCATCTTCTCTCGAATATTTTTGACGTGGGTATCGACGACTCGAGCGTCTCCCGTATACTCATACCCCCATAATCGTTCAACCAAGTCATCACGCGAAAATGTACGTTGACTATACTCAGCAAGAAAGTGAAGTAAATCAAATTCTTTGGGCGTAAAATCAATGCTTTTTTCATGAATGTAAACTTCTCGAGCATCTGCGTTGATTTTGAGATTATTAAAGACCAACGCCGTATCTTGAGGTTTTTGGGCCTGATTGATCATAGATCGTCTTAGCAGCGAAAATACCCGGGCTACCAATTCCTCGGGTTCGAATGGCTTGGTTAAATAATCATCCGCCCCAATACCGAGCCCATGAACTTTATCCTTTGTCTCTGTACGCGCGGTGAGCATGAGGATGGGAATTATCTCCGTTTCTCGAACGGTTTTGCACACCTGCCAACCATCCATTCCAGGCATCATCACATCCAAGATTAGAAGGTCAAAGGAATGCTGCTTGAGAATCGACAGCGCCTCATAACCAGTGGAAGCTTCCTTCACCACAAATCCCTCTTTCACAAGATATAGGCGAAGTAGATTCCGCATGTTCCACTCATCATCGACCACAAGTACATGAATCTTTGACATTGTATCCACCTTCTTCAATGTGTAAATCCTACCCAAAATGTAAACGATTCATGGCGTCAAATGCAAGATGAAGAAACGTCGTCAGCATTCTGCTGAAGCAAAAGCAATTGATTCATTCTTTGGATGTTCTTCTTTGATGGATCTTGTTCATCAACGGCGTGAAAATCATATGGAATAATGGGCATATCAGCAAGATGCCTATTAGAATATTATTGGTTGGTTCTCCTCGAAAGGCACGAATCAAGACCATGAGAACAACAATTACAATCGGCAGCGCGCAGCATAATGTCATGATCCAATGATGCGACTTTGAAGCATGATAAGAAGATTGAGACGGATGGCTGTTTTCTTGATGATGCCCTCCACAACAACTCAAAATTCATTCCTCCTTTAAATAGTATAATTTGGTTACATTCTGAAGATCATTTCGCATTTTTTCGTTTTGGGCCTTTAACTCGTCTAGTTCTTTCTGCATTCTTTGAGTTTCTTCACTCGTCCGATGTCCTTGTTTTTCATGCCCATTACCGTGACCACCACGCATACCCAGCATCATAAAGATCATCATTATCGGGCAAACCAATACCAATAACCATGTCCAGTCCATCTCTAAACTCCTCCTATCTGGTGATGTAACTCTATTGTAGAAGAAGAATGTGTGGAAATCGTGTTGAAACGATGGAGGATTGATGTGACCATAATCAAAACTCCTGCAACGGCTGATCGATGCAGGAGTCTTATTGATTATTCAGGCTTATTTCCTACCGTAGGGTCAGGTATATAATTGCTATTGTATCCATTGTACATGACGTCCGTAACCATACCTGCGGACGCATGATGCAGATCATGGCAGTGGAACATCCAATCCCCAGGATTATCGGCTTCAAATGCGACCACATATTCTTCGCCAGGCTTTACATTCAGCGTGTCTTTGATAACTGGCGTTCCTTCAAGTGGTTTTCCGTTCTTGCTTAACACTTGGAAGAAGTGCCCGTGCAAGTGCATCGGATGATCATCGGTCTTCGAATTATTCACGAAGGTTACTTTCACCTTATCCCCTTTATCTACTTTAATTGGATCGGTATCAGGAAATAGCTTTCCATTAATGGTGTAAACCATTTCTCCGCCTTTCATTTCCGTGTTCAGATCTAGCTTCACGTCTTGATCAAATTTCTGATCCAAAGAAAAATTGGTTCTTGCTTGCTGACCGTATTTGGTTAGATCAAAGGTCGGCAGCTCTTCGTTTGCGTTCGAAGCGTCGGGTTTGCCGCTTACTCCTTCATACTCAATGACTGCACGCATGTTCTTCACGCGGTCCCCTTTTCCATGTTCTTCTAATAGCCATGATCCTGGGTTATTAGCAGTAAATTCGAGATCATAGCGTTCGCCAGGTGCGATCGCAATGCCTTGATCGGTGATCACGGCTGGACTATTAACAGGCTGTCCATCAGTTGCAATGACTTTGAACTCATGCCCATGTAAATGTATCGTGTGCGTAATGTAACCCGCATTGACCAAACGAATGCGGACTTTATCCCCTTTCTTCACGGTGAGCTTGTCAATTGCATCACCTGTTTTCCCATTCATGGTATACACATCATACATGCTCATATCATGCCCAGCCATCTCTGTCATGCTGTTGGTATCGCCCATGTCCATTTGGCTGTGATCCATACCCTCAATGTCTTCATTGTTGCTCGTATTGCCCATATCCATCTGGCTGTGATCCATTCCCTGCATGTCTTCATTGTTGCTCGTATCGCCCATATCCATTTGGCTATGATCCATACCTTCCATGTCTTCGTTGTTGCTCATATCCATCTCACCTGAGCTCATCCATTCATCGAGTACAAGCGTATAATCACGGTCATAGCTCTCATTGGAATCTTCCACGATTAACGTACCATACAAGCCCTTATCCAACTGATTTACGCTATCTTGGTGCGAATGATACCAGTAAGTTCCTGGAACCGTTGCTTTAAATTCATATGTGAATTCCTTACCTGCAGCCACTGCATCTTGCGTTACGCCTGGAATACCGTCCATATTATTTGGAACCGGGTAGCCATGCCAGTGTATTGAAACAGGCTCCTCCAATTCATTCTTCAATTTAACTTTTACGGTGTCCCCAACCTTCACACGAATCTGTGGGCCAGGTACCGAATTGTTAAACGTCCAAACAGGCAAGGTCACATCATCCGATACCTTCAAGTTGCTCGCTTGTGCGGTAACCGTAAATTCCTTCCCATCTGCAACAGGAGTCGCTTGCGTCAATTTCATGTCCCCTGACTGCTCTTTGTTTTGACTCGTATTTTGTTGAGAATCCCCCATGTTCATCTTGGGTTGATCCATACCTTCCATCCCATTTTGACTATTTGCATTTGCACAACCCGCCACGACGACACTAATGGCACCTGCAGCGAGGAATAATTTGAGTTTACCCTTCATCATGAACCTCCTTTTGATTTTTCTCTTCATCAATATATCTAAAATTTGTGTTGAATTTATGAAGAAAAGCTTTTCGGAATTAGAAATAATGAAAAGACCAGCTGGATGGTTTATCAGCTGGTCTTTTGACGTCTACTCTTCGATGATCGTTTTTCGTTGTTTAAATTCTTCTTCCGTGATTTCACCTTTTGCATACCGCTCCGCTAGGATCATAATGGGGTAGTTCTTCGTCCTGTTCTTTCTTGTCAGTGAAGCAACTACCCAATAAACCGCCACGCCTACTGCAACAATCAGTATAAGCACACCTAAAAACATGAGCAACATACACATCATCATGAATGAGTTATTCATATTTATCATTATGTTATTTTTCACCTCGAGAAAAATTCCCTTGCATGGTTTACAAAGTTCAGTATTTCCACAAAAGCCACCATCAATGTCCTTACTCCTGGGAGGCACTGAATTTTTTCACATGCATGGTCTTTCCAAGATTGGGCTTTTTCATCAATGGCATTTACCTTGTCGTGCTCATACAATGGTGAAGAAATCAATTCAAGGAGAGATCAGAAAAGTGTATAATGTGTATCCCAATACCTGGTATTATCCGCCGTCTCGATCCGTGCCACCCATGCGTCAAGAGATGATGGCAGCAGAAAATATGATGATGTCTGAACCTATGAAGGAAATGATGAACATGATGAAGCAGCATATGATGACGACAAATGAAATAAAACGTACGGTAGACAGTATTGAAGAAAGATGTAGACGAATGGAAGAAATGATGAAAGGTAAATCTTAACGAAAGAATTCAGAAGGATATACCTAGAACGCGTCTCTTTGACTGTATCTTACGCATTGGCCTTAATGATAAGTGGTGTGACACTACTCACTAACCCGTAGCCCTCAACCCTTCCGGGACTAATGTTAATTAGCCCCGGATTTTTGCTGTTTTGGCGGTAAGTGACGAGCCCCACAAAAAAGCCACTTTCGCGACTTCATATCCATATGTGTTCTTATCCTCCGACATATTCTTCAAGCAATAGGCAAGAATGTTCTCTTCATCCATTATTTATACCTCTTTAGCAATGCCACCGTGAACAGTCACGGCATAAAAAGTAGCAGTTCACCCATAGTGGGCATGGCGTACGTTCCACCCCAACTTGATTTTGCTAATTTCAGCACATCCAAGAAAGAGCAGAATATGCTACATTGACATACGGTAGTGTTAACTGAAATGAATTCGTTAAAATGCTTCTCTTTAAAAGGAGAAGTCTTTGAAATATGGATTATTGTAGGAGGTAGATGCATTTTGTCCGCATTTATTGGAATTATTGCGCTTTTACTTATTATCTTAAGTGTCCTTCGACGGAGAACTAGTAGTTAAAAAATAAAATTAGGCATTTAAGATATGTTTGAATGACATGTACTAAGAAAGCCTCTATATCACTTTCGAATATCGAGAAAAATAAATCGTCGAACTAAAATCATCAATAAAGAGAGCTTAATCAATTATGATTAAGCTCTCTTTATGATTAAAATTATTTAACAGGGGATAACTCACTTTCTGTTACCCATTGATGATTTTTAACTTCTTCTCCACCGGTAGTAGGAGTGAAATCAACCATATATACTGTCGTTTTCTCAGCCGAATCAATTTCAGCCGTTGCTCCTTTCATACCCTCCATATGATCTGCATTTACAACCACTTCAGTTCCTGGTTTTAATGGAGCCTCGCCTGCATTTTGTAATTCTTCATGAATGACCCATTTGTGATTCTTCACTACTTCTCCACCATTCGTTGGTGTATAAGAAATAGTATACACCGTGGTATTATATGCTCCCACAATCTTTGCCGTTGCACCTTTCATACCTGCCATGTGATCTGATTCAATAATCGCTTGAGTTCCGACTCCATAGGTTGGATTCTTTGCTTCTTTCAAACCTTTAGGCACTTCTCCAGAACCGGTGTGTTCCATGTTACCATGATCCATTTCCCCCGCATTTTCTGGACTTTCGGGGTCATTATTTTTAGCGTTGCCGCAGGCCCCCAATACTAATAAAAGGGACATGAATATTAATAATACAGCCATTGGTTTAAATCTCTTCTTCAACATAATTAACTCCCTTCATGTAACGAATATTTGCCCTGATTAGAACAAAGTTATTGAAAATGTATCTTTAACCTTAACAGTGACATTATTATTGGTTTACCCCCTCTGTAAATAATGTATTCATTATTCAGAAGAGGACTTTTGCAATCTTCACTAGATAAGTTTTTACGCAACAATTACATCGCTTTCGGTACGTTCGACGAATCCGCCTGTTTAGGCGAGCGGATAAACATCAAAGCTAATATCGCACCCGCAAAAGCAACCATACCTGACCAAAAGAATGCTTGTTGAAAACCATCATTTAGTGCTTCTACAGGGTTGGCACCCGTCGTGGAAGAAGTAGCAGATGCGGCAATGGCAACCATGATTGCTAAGCTTATTGCTGAACCTATCTGGTAGCTTGTATTGGCAAGGCCGGATGCAAGACCGGCTTCTTCTGGCTTTGCTCCCGACATTGCGGCCATCATAGAAGGGATATAGGCTAGAGACATCCCGAGAGCACCCAAAAGCGATGCTGGAAGTACATTGATAAGGAAACTGCCATCCACCGGCGTATTACTTGAGAACATGAGCATCGAACCTCCAAGGGCAGTCAACCCAATAACAATGTTTGCTTTTATTCCGAATTTCCCAATCAACTTGCCTGTAATAACGATCATGAAGATGGCAATCAAAATGGTCATCGGAAGCAGTCCAACCCCACCCGCGAAAGCTGAAAACTTTAATATTTGCTGCATGTATAAGTTGAGGAAGTACCATAATGGAATCCAACCACCTGACAACATGATAAGCGCAATATTGCCGGCAGCCAGGTTTGGTGCTTTAAAAATACGAAGTGGTACTAGAGGTTCTTTTTTGTTTATCTGAATGATTAGGAAAAGAATGAACAATATCACTCCAGCGATAAGGGTCCATACGGTGATTGGTGCCCCCCAACCATTATGTTCTGCAGTTACGATTCCGTAAACGATCAGAACCAAAGACGCTGTAACCGAGATGGATCCTGCTATGTCAATACTTCCTTTTCTTCGTGTACCTTTCGCTAAAAGACCGGGTGATAAAATTAAGGCGAGGATACCAACAGGTACGTTAATTAGAAAAGTCCATTGCCAACTCAACCACTCCGTAATAACACCACCCAAAAATACCCCAGCTGAACCTCCCGCAGCTGCGGAGGCGCCCCAGAAACCCAGTGCCTTACCCAACTCTTTAGGATTACCACTGAACAACATCATCACAATGGTTAGAGCCGAAGGCGCTATTAATGCTGAACCGAATCCTTGCAGTGCGCGACCGATGTTTAGTGAATCATCGTTCCAAGCAAAACCCGCAAGTAAAGAAGCTAATGTAAGAATCAAAAATCCCCACATGAACATGCGTCTTTGTCCAAAGAGGTCTGATAATCGGCCACCGAGTAGTAATAGCCCACCGAAGAAAATCACATAAGCATTAAATACCCACTGTAAACTTTCCTGCGTATATCCAAGCGCTTCTTGAATCGCCGGTAATGCAACTCCGATAATTGATGTATCCATAATCACCATAAAATTTGCGAGACATAATAATGCTAGCGCCATCCATCGTCTTGGATCAGCTTGCGAAAGAGTCTGCCCTTGTTTTGACATTTGATTTATCCTCCTTTAACTCATATCACCGGGTTCCATCACAATCCAAATTATTACTCGCGACGGCCGTCAAAAGGCGAGGTAATTATGTACCATAATTTACCGGGATCTGATTGATTTTATAGTATAGCCCCCTACCCTATATTGTCAACATATTTATTTTTTTATGATTATGATACCCTGATCTTTATCAAAAGGTTTTTACAGCAAATAACAAAAACGCTCAGATTTATAATATCTTGAGCGTTTAAATTCGTGTTATTGATTTTGCTTTGGCCTAAATGAATTTATTCAAAACTTAATGCATTCTGGCCGTCTTTTGATCAAAAGAAATTAAAGTTGTTTATCTATAACGAATCTTCGTACAAGGGATACCTCTACACGCCGATTCATTGCCCTCCCCTCAGAGGTAGTGTTTGTGGTTTTTGGACGAAATTCTCCAAAGCCAACAATCTGAAATCTTTTCGGATCCATTTTATTATTTTGAAGTAAAATATCCATGAATCGAAGCGCTCGCTTCTGACTTAATTCCCAGTTTGAATCAAATTCGCTATTACTAATCGGCACATTATCGGTATGTCCTGCAACGATTATATTATAATCTTCAGTCTCTTCTAAAATCATGGAAATAGCCATAACAATGGCCCGTGATTCAGGTTTTATAACAGATTCACCAGAATTATACAATGTATTATCACTAATCATTATAGTTAATTCCGTTTTAGTCAAACTCGTTCGAATCTTAGTTTCAAAACCATTTGTTTGTATGAATGATTCGATCTTCTTCTGTATCTTTTCAAGATCTATCTGCTCTAAATTGACTAATGTGTCTATTTGCTTGGTAATACTTCTATCAATAGTTTGCTTAACGTTTACTGTACTATCCATTCTCATATCAGATTCTATAATTCCAGACTGTGACAATACCCCCGAACCAGAACTAAAATATGTACTGAATGCTTTACTCATCTCTTCATATTTCTTCGCATCTATTGAACTCATTGCATACAACACAATAAATAGTGCTAGCAACAAGGTTAACAAATCGGCATAAGGAATCAACCAACCTTCATTAACATGTCCCTCGTGTTCATTGTAGCGTTTTTTTTTAATCAAGTTTGTTCCTCCCATCTACAAATTGGTATTAGCCATGAAATTACATAGGGCTATGACAACACAAAACTCAATAACACTATAAATTGTAGTGTTATTGAGTTTAAACTTACCCGTATTTTCATAGTTTTATGACATTTATATAGAATCATCAGGGGCAATGGATTTTAACAAATATTCAATCGTTTCAATATCGGATTTACTTGGTATTGCGAATTCTTGTTCATAACACTCTCGCCCCTTACCGGTAATTATAACAACATCACCTTTCTTGGCTTTTTTCCAAATATATTCGATCGCCTCCGTACGATCTTCAATGATTAAGCATTTATTGTTCCCGTAATTACTAACTAAACTTCTCATTTCCATCAACATTTCTTTTTTATTTGCTCCCTTTAAATCATCTAGGGTTAAAACAATCATGTCGTTGTTTTCAACAGAAATCCGGATCATCTCCTTTCTTTTAGTTGGATCTCCATTCCCTCGAAAACCGAAAATGTGAATGACTCTGTTATTTGTACGCGAATGTATCGTTCTGAGGAATTGGTGAAATCCGTCAGGAGTGTGGGCATAGTCAACTATAAATTCTGCCCCTGAAGGATGTTTAAAAATTTCAAAGCGCCCAGGAACACCAGCGAATGTACGGAGTGCCTTTTGTATGACTTCAGGCTCGATTCCCATTCGACTTGCTGTTAACCAAGCAGCTACGGCGTTCCATGCATTGTATATGCCTGGGATTGGCAAAACCTGTTTATAGTGCGTACCTCTTTGTCTCAATTGAAACGTCAAAGGGAATTCTGATTCAATATTGGTGAGTTGCACATTGTCGTTAACACTTTTTCCAAACGTATGTACACTTATATTTTTTGTAGTCAGAAGATCAATAAGCCTTATTCCCCAATCATTATGACTTGAAATAATGGATTCTCCGTTAGGCTTTAGTTGAGTAAATAAACGTGCTTTAGTTCCAAAGTAATCTTCAAGAGTATGATGATAGTCTAAATGATCGTGACTAAGGTTCGTAAATACGGCATAATCATATTCGATGAAGGCTACGCGCTCCTGATCAATCCCATGTGAAGATACTTCCATGATGACCACTTGGTCATCGCTTTGATTCAACCATTTATTCAGTTGTAGTGAATCTGGTGTTGTTTGTGTCGATATCAATTCTTGTCCATTAATTTCTTGAAATACAGTGCCTAAGAGTGTACATGTAACACCAGCAAATTCCAATATATGCTTAAGCATATGCGCAGTGGTGGTTTTCCCGTTTGTACCGGTAATACCGATCATTACATGACGCTGAGAAGGGAAATCGTATAAGTGACCAACAAGTGCAGCTAAGGCCCTCCGTGTATTTGAAACACGATAATAAGGAACGGGTAAGTCCGTTATTTTATATTCACCGACAACGGCTGATGCACCCGCCTTTATCGCTCTTTGGATATAATGATGACCATCTTCTTTGGTCCCGCTGATGGCCACAAATACATCCCCCTGTTGTATCTTACCCGAATGAAATTGAACACCTGTAATGTTCATGTTTGCAATTGTCGTATAATCCTGCACAAATGGTTTCAATGCTGTGTGTAGATTCATGTGAGCTCCTTTGGCATGTTAGTTATCAAATTTGATTGATCCACATAAACTACAAATTGTAGTGTTTCATGTGTGCCTCATTCAATCTTATAGAAATTCTCATCCTAATTATCGACGTTATTTTTATTGCTTATTCTATCTATTGGTTCTACTTCTCCTACTCCACTCATAATCTACTAGTAAAGAACGCTAGATTCAGAGAGATCCAGGAGGGATAATTCATGAGTAATAGACGCAAATATATCAAAGTATTTGGATTGGTTTTTTCGTTAACTTTCTATACAACGATAGGCATTCATATATATCACACGAAATTCGCTTCACCTCAAATAATAACGAAATCGGATCCCCAACCGGTACAGTCTGTTAAAGTAACCTCTCTAGGTTCCCCCTTAACAACAGAATCTTCAAAGCACAAATCGGAACAACCGATTCCATTAAAAAACAAAGGAAAAACATCAACCGATGCTCAAACCAATCCCTTAAAGAAAAAAGTAAAAGCCAAACGTTCCATGCCTCAAATTCTCATCTATCATTCGCACAATCGTGAATCATGGTTACCCGAATTAAGCAATGTCCAAACAGCGAATGTAGCCTTTGACTCTAAAACAAATGTTACCTTATTAGGTGATTATTTAATAAAAAAAATGCAATCATATGACATCCCTGTTTTTCATTCAAAAAAAGATTATCCTTCAGTTATCGACAGTTTTAATTATGCCTATTCCTACACCTATTCAAAGAATACAATACAACGGGAGCTTACGATGCATGATAATATTGAGTATCTGATTGATATCCATCGTGACTCACAGGGACGAGATAAAACCACCGTTCAGCATAATAACTTGAATTATGCTCAAGTGTATTTTGTTGTTGGAACAAATAATCCGAATTGGGAAAAGAATATGAAATTCGCTGAACGCATTCAAAAGGGACTAAACGATAAAGTACCTGATCTTTCAAAAGGAATATATAAAAAAGACTCCGCCAGTGGTAATGGTGATTACAACCAAACCCTATCGACAAATAGTGCCCTTATAGAGATCGGAGGGGTCGAAAATAATCTTGAAGAAAGTTATCGTACGATAACTGTACTAGCTAAAGTTATTCAGGAGATCTGGTTAGAAGATAACGACTTAAATTAATACATGAATTGATCAAATTATTAAGTAAGGACGCATTCGATTTTTCAATCATTACTCAAATAACGTCGCTTTTTCTTTATCCATTGTTTTCTAATAAACAGTAGCGTAAACAACGTGGTTACTGCCAAGATGATGCTTTTAGGTATTGATGGACGATAATAGGACTCACTTTCTGTTTTTATAACTTGATCGGCACTTGTTGTTTTTTGAAGGCTTTGAACGATAGGTACCAATTTTTCCTTATATACAATTTTCCCAGCTGAATCAACAACAACGATCTGACCGTCAGATTGATCGATCTCAACTTTAAAATCGATGTCTTTTGTGCCTGTAAACACCAATGTTTTGGGGATTACAAACCGATCTTTATAACTTTGGAAAGATGTAGCATCTACCGAGATCGAATAGGTTTCATAATGTTCGAATCCATAATCAAATAAATTCACCATATCGCTATAAGCTAGTTCTGATGAATCCGATTTCAACGTTACAGCGATCCATTCTGAGCTTCCTCTCTTTGCAGAAGCAACCAATGTATAGCCGGATTGATCTACAAATCCATTTTTCACACCCGTCGTTCCCTCATAACGCCAAAGAAGTTTGTTATGATTATAGAGAGTCGTTTCCCAACCTTCTCCAACCCATTCCATTTCCTTTGTACTTACTATGGATCGAAACAAAGGATTTTTCATGGCATATTGTGTAATCATTGCCATATCATAAGCGGTTGTTTGGTGCTTTTGATCAAATAGCCCGTGCGGGTTCTGAAAGGTCGTGTTTTTAACCCCAATTGTTTCACTCACAAATTCATTCATTCGTTCAGCAAATTGGGCTTCACTTTCATCAAAGTACTCCGCAATCGCTGTAGCCGCATCATTACCTGAATTAATAAGAAGCCCTTGTACCAGCTTTAACAGCGAGACCCGTTCACCCTCAAGTAAATAAACCCTAGTACCATCGATAGATCTAGCCGCTTTGCTGACGGTTACAATGTCGTCTAAATTCCCTTCTTCAATCGCAATAATTCCTGTTACAATTTTTGTGATACTTGCTGGATACATCAAACGATCACTTTCTTTATTAAACAAAATGGAACCTGTTGTTCCGTCAATCAATATAGCTGCCTCGCTATTGAGTGAAAAGTGATCCTTATCTTCCATTGCGAATGTCAGATTCTGAAGACTGAACTGCAAAGTGAATAGGAATAGAAAAACCTTGTAGAATTTTTTCATAGATGCCGTATCCTTTTCTGAAGGCAATAATATTCTGAAAATATGTGTAGCTTATGGATGGTTTCTTTTCTACTAATGGTTAGTTGCCCTATATTTTCTTGAGTGTTGAATGGTATCATCAAGAAATGATACACGCACCGCATCAGGCTCCAAATTCACTGAATAACACAATGATTCAAACCAATCTGTATGAATGAATGCAATTGCATCTTGTCTAATCTGATAAAAATGACCCTTTTTCTTTCCTCGAATCTTTAGGTCTGATCGGGTCAATATCAAGATTTCTTGAATGAGATTGTAATATCCCTGATGCTTCATTTTGTCCCTCCTCTATAATCCTTTCATTCGAAATATTTGTCTGATCTCTTCTAGCATTACGTAATGATAATCCAATTCCTAACAACATTAAGATGAGATACACCATTTGTTCGAAGGATAACGGGATGAGCCATTTGGGTTTTGAATCAAATAATGACACGATCATTAGACCCATCACGGGAAATTTTAACGCAGTTGTTAGCCACTTACCGCTTCCAATATGCCCAGCGTTTTTCCAGATCCAGACTAGCATCGGTAAAAGAATGATTAATCGGTATATGTTGATCGGGTGATAATGGAATTCAGGATTATGAATTGATATTCCCCATGGAAGAGTTGTCAGACTTCCGTATTGCCAAGCAAGCATGCTGTACGTTACATACGTAACCCCCCCTCCAAAGGTGAACAAGTCGCCAATTAACCACCAAGAAACTTGGAGACGATACCATGCACGGTATAAATAAATCGAGCCAACTATCAAACCGATCCACCATCCCATCATGGTTCCGGGCATCGTCAACCAAAGAAACGGATGGTTACTCAACAATGATGGTGTACTAACCAGAGGGCTAAATTTCCATATGATCAATATCCATAACAAAGCATTGGCAACGGGGTCTAATATTGACTGAGCTCGATTACCGTATCGTTTACACAACCATTGCATGGCTATAAATCCAGCGAATCCAGACACCGCTATTATCAACCAATCTATCCTGATTACAAACGGGCCAAACTGCAAAATATCATCCCCCTATTAAGCCCTAAGGTAACAACCGCCGAAACTTGGATTCCATGGTTTGTGGATCAACCAAACCAATGACCTGTTCGATAATAATGCCTTCACTATTAACAAATAGCGTAGTTGGTATGGGGCGAATCGCATATTTTTGAGCTACTTCACCTTTTTCATCGATCAGAACGGGAAACTGAAAACCATACTCTTGTGCAAAAGCTTTAGCCCCTTCAATTGAATCACTAGCTGTTACATTCACCGCATAGATTTCTATACGAGCTTTATATTTATCGTAGAGCCGTACCAATTCAGGTGCCTCAATTTTGCATGGGCCGCACCACGAAGCCCAGAAATTAATTACGACAGGTTTGCCGTTCAAACTTTGGAGTGAATAAGTCTGTCCATCAAGTGCTTGTAGTGAAAAGTTCGGGGCTTGATAACCCGTTTTGGGCAGTTCTTCTGTGCTTACAGACGTCGATTGTATAATAGCGATGATAGCGAGAACAATAATTGTCGAAAGTATCCACCATTGTTTTTTCACTACAAACTCGCCCCCTTAAAAACCAGTAAATCCACCGTATAATTCAATGAAAAAAATAGTGATTTTTGTCATTTGATCCGTATAGAGCAAGACACCTGTCAACACCATTAATGCTCCTCCGATTTTCATGAGTCGATTAGAATGTTTTAGGATCCATTTTGTTCGCCCAAGGAAGAAGGCCATGATGAAAAACGGAATAGCGAAGCCTAAAGTGTAAGAAAAGGTATATATCAGCGCCTCAGAGGGATTGGTAAAACCTAAAGCCAACACCGCTGTGAGTATAGGGCCAACACAAGGTGTCCACCCTGCCGCATATGTAACCCCGACTAATACGGAACCCAGATAACCGACAGGCCTCTTATTCCATTCAAATCGCATATCTTTCATTAGAATGGAAGGTTTAAATAACCCCACCATCATCAAACCCATCACAACAATCATCACACCGCCTATTTTGCGAATAAACTCTTGATTACCAGTAAACAGATTTCCTATGAAACTAGCAGACAGACCTAGAGCGAAAAATATAATAGAAAACCCTAAAATAAAAAAAACAGTATGAAACAATGTTCTTTTTCGAAAAGCCCCTCTACCTTCCTGTAAATCTTTCACGGATACCCCTGTTATATAAGATATATACGAGGGGTACAGCGGAAGGCAGCATGGTGAGATAAATGACAGAAATCCTGCTGCAAAAACAATCCAGACCGTTAAATCAGCGTCCAACATGCTACTTTTCTCCTTAAACTACAGTAAGTAGTGATTAACCTCACACTACGTATTGTAGTATCAAAGAATAGACGATGTCAATTCCAATGAAAAATTAATAGCGGAATTTTTTATATTACATACTTAAATTTAATTTCGGTTGCAAAATATACAACAAACCGTATAACAAAGCTCCTATCGTCATAGCAGCAGTAAAGCCTAGGGTTAAAGAGATCATGGTGGCAAGGAGCGAACCCGTGACGGTCATCAGACCATTAATTGCCCAACTTAATGCTATCTTCCGCTCAGGAGTCTTCGTCAAACCAAACGGAAACGGCATACCCATAAATAAACCTAATGGGATGAGTATTAGCCCCGCTGCTATAACCCGATAGGTTAATGATAAAGAAAATAATTGTTCGTTATACCATGATAAAACTCCATTCACACACAATGTTAAAACACAAATCCACAATAATGGTGTGTATCTTTTCTTGTTGAATGAGAAGCATTTACCAAAAAACAGGCTGCCAACACCACCAGAAACTAACAATACACCAAGCACCAATACAAAAGATAACGTTGGATGTCCTAACGGTAGGATTAATCTCTGTATAAGTGTTGTTTCAATCACAATAAATCCGATCCCCAACCCAGAAAAGTACACGGTACGTCCTAATGAGTACTTTGTTCTTACAGCTAGTATTAAAGTGATCAATATCGTACCTATCGTTAGAATGACAAGTTGGACAGGAACCCCATTTGCCTTATTGTAAAAATAAGGCATATCGTCGCGATTAGAAAGTAATTGGTTTTGTGAAATCGAAAAAGTACGATATAAATCAGCATAGCGATCATATATCTTTGGGATGTGAACAGGTATCTGTTGTTTCTTTTCAGCTTCCACTTTAAGACGTTGTGCGGACTCTAAAGAAAAGGGGGATTTCGTCACAATCACCAACGGCCTGGTAATACGACTCCCATTGAATCCCCACACGACATGACCAAGATGCTGATATGTGCCAATCACTGCCAGATGATTCTGTAATTGATTATGATTAATCCCTACAAATCGTAGTGATTTCTCGGTTGCGTTCAACACCTTCATGAGCTCTGACTCATCATGGAGTAAAAATGCAAGCCTCCCGCCCGGCTTCAACTTGTTTAGATATTCTCGGATTGCTTCTTCTGTGAAGATATAATTTTCAGTCAAAGCAAGGCCTAAGCCATTCCCCGATTCTTTTTTTACAAGGGACAAATAGATCAAGTCATACCGATTTTGTGTTTGACGTATATAATTCCTTCCATCAGAAACGATTGCTTTCACCCCCGGTTGATTAAATACATCGCCCGAGAATGAAGCAACTGTCTGTACAGCTCGAAAGCTCCCAGGATTGATATCGACCGCTTCAATTTCCTTGTAGCCTGCAAGTTGGGCGGCTAAAACCTCTTGGCCACCGCCTGCTCCAATAATGAGTGCCCGTTTTTTATCTAGGGTATCCTCAAAAGCAAGAAAACTGGTTGTTGATCGTAAATAGTCTACCTCGTTTAAGTCCCCCGTATATTTTGATATGGGAGAAACAGCACCCCCATCAATAGTAATATATAACAGCTCCCCGTTTGCATCATCGTATACATCAGTACGAGAGAATGAATTCCATTCGGTATACATAACTTTTGATTTCGTATTTCCTTGGAATACATTTGATGGACTCGTTTCAAATGCCAAAAACGGAAGGTATTGTGAGAATGGTAAGACCGTGTTGACAAGCAGAAGCGTAAAAATCAGGAGATATACGAATTTCCGCTGAGTTCGCGAACGATTAAAGTCAATACTAACGCTTATTCCAAACAATATGGCAGCTAACAGTGATATGGTTGTGATGGGATCGAATATACTCATCAATACGATGGATGAAACGGCTCCAATCCCTGCGCCAGCCAAATCAGCACAATAAATGAGGCGAATTTGTTGTTTATGTTGTTGCATAATGGCAGCGAGTAAAGCACCTCCAGTAAAGAAAGGGAGAAGAGCGACTGGCGAATAAAACCATATCCCTTGGTACGGAAAGACATACATGACAAAGACGGATACGATTAGAAAAAGTGCAAACAAGCCGAGACATACATGGCGAAATTGGTAAACACGCCCGGCAGTTTTATAGGCCATAAATCCACCAAGTCCAATACCTAGCGTAGCTAATGATATGGTTAAAAATACGTAGTTATTATCCGCGATAACTGCAAAGAATCGAGAAAGAAAAACTTCATAGACGATGAAAGAGAAAGCAGCTGCGAATGTTAGAATCGCATCCCTCTGAGTATCCCTGAACACCATGAAAATCCCCTTCCCAATTTATCGTGTATCTCATATGTAAATCAGTCTGCTCTCATCATTCTTATTCCAAACCTGCAATAGTCCATTTATCATTTAACATATTACAAATAAAAAGTACCATTGTCGCAATCAGCGAGAAATGGCACCTAATAAATAATTACATTTTTTATTTCTAAGATTCGAATTTTTTTTGTATATAAACTTCAAATGTTGTCCCCTTTCCATATTCACTGAATACTTGATTTTTGCCTTTTGGCAATTGCGAGCCCGAGTCCAGACACCTACCATGTTCCATTGATCTGGATTTTTCAACACGATAGAATCGCTCAAATCAACAAGGAAGTTCATCTTCAGGAATACCTGGGCCCTGTATCCTCAATCGAAATGCAAACCATTCCAGCATCACGCATCGTCTGGCATCAAACTAATTACACTTCCGATCTGAATGTAGATAATAAAGCTGAGTAGAAGATAGAAAATCACAAACTCCTACAGATGGAATACATCGGTAGGAGTTATGTGGTTTTATTGATTTGTAACATATGTTTTTAAATATATATTAGATCTTAAAGCAGCCCCTTCCGTATTCGTTTAGCAATTCTTCTTACTGCTCTTGCTTTCCGTCGCTCTGCTTTTGCTCTCCGCCTCTCTACTCTCGCTATCCTTCTCTGAGCCTTTGCCAGTCGCCTCTCTGCCTTTGCCAACTTCCTGCTGAACTTCAGTAACCTTCCAATGCTAAATAAGTCCATCTTAGCTCCTATTGATCTTTTTTATGCAGCGAAGGTACGGCATTCTTGAGCGCATTTCAAGCACATTCGACTGCACATTTGAGATTCCTGATCATCAAACTTCGCACACTCATTGCCGCATACCTCGCAAATATATGCACACAGATTAGCGGCTGCTTTTGCAAAAACACTACGGCGAGCAATGTAACAAGAGAGTGTTTCACAAATAGTGGCACAATCACGGAGTAATTGGATTTGGTGGATTCTAGAACGTGTGTCAGCATACAAAGAAAATGAGAAACCATATGTTCACACATTGCCCCACATTCTTGTACGATTTTGTGTACACGAGGAAACATCATGGCAGTGTGATGCTTCATAGTCTGATTCAACATTAGAGCCTCCTAATATTTTGTTCATACAGCTTATGCATCTGACTTTTGTCCGATGTAGTAGGTATTTGCCTATTCATTTGAATATGTAGGGATGGTAAATATTCCATCCAATGCTCCTTCATCGGTTGTGATAGATTTGAATTGCAAGGCATTAATCATCACGATCAGGAGGGATTATTTTGAAAAAACTCATCGCATTGGGGTTGTTGACTGCTCTATCATTTTCAGTTGTCCCAGAGCAAGGACAAGTATTGGCTGCTCCTCAACAAAAGACTTTATATCAGCAGGACAACTCTTCTTCAGTCCGACAAAACGTCATAAATAGTGGTATGAAATATTTAGGTACCCCTTATGAATTCGGTTCTAGCCGCTCGAATACAAATACCTTTGATTGTTCTGATTTTGTTCGGCAAGCTTATTGGGAGGGATCCGGTGTATTAATCCCAGCAAATTCAAGAACGCAAGGGGCCTATATCAAACAAAATGGAACTGTAACAAAGGATTGGAGAGGATTAAAACCTGGGGATATCATGTTCTTCATGTCTTATAAGGGGAATAAAGACTCGAGCTATAGAGGTATTGACAAAAGTAAGGCACGTATTACGCATAATGGAATATATCTCGGGAATGGAAAGATTTTGCATACGTATTCTAAAACATCCGGTGGTGTCCGAATCGATTCAATTGAGAATACACATTGGGAAAAGAGATTTCTCTTTGGCGGAAGTTTTTTGAAATAAACACTACAGATTGTAGTTTAATTAATAATGGACCCAGTGAATACTGGGTCCATTTAGCTATACCAATTTCAAGAGCCTTCATTGAGATAACACCACAAAAAAGAAATGGTCTAAGGTACGTTTACTTCACTTGCAGCAATCTGCTGATTTTGCTTATTTTGTTTATTCTGAAATAAGAAATACAGAATCAGACCACTACTTACGAGGATAACGATAACGCTAGTCCATTGACCCGCGGTCCAATTTAGTACGTAGCGAGGGGAATCCCCACGCAGAAATTCTAACATAAATCTGCCAACTGCATAAAGAATGTTGTAAGAAAGGAACAATACCCCTCTAGGTAAAGTTCTCGTTCTTAATATGAGTAAAACGGCAAATACAATTAAATCCCACTGCCCTTCCCATACCTCCGCTGGCCAAAGCGGCTGCGAACCATAAACATCGAATGCCATTGTTCCTGGAGGGTAAACAATCCCAAAGTTTGAACCAGTCGGAGAACCAAAAGCATCACCATTAAGAAAGCAAGCAATTCTGCCAATAGCTTGTCCTAAAATAATTGCAGGTGCCAGCACATCCGCCAGTTCCCAAAATGAAAGGCGATGTATCCTAGTATAGATAGCTGCCACTATAAAACCACCCACTAATGCTCCTTGAATCGATATTCCCCCATTCCAAATGGCAAATATCTCACTAAGATGTGATGAGTAATAGTTCCACTGAAAAAAGAATACATGCCAAACTCTGGCCATTATAATTGCGCCAAAAATCACATAGGTCATTAAATTGGGAATATGTTTCTGGTACTCGCTCCCTCTCGAAAGGTAATAAGCAACTCCAATGGCAAGTAAAATTGCAAGAGCTACAATTACGCCATAAGAACGAATTTCAATTCCGCCAATGGAAAAGAGTATAACTTTCATTTCATCATTTTCCCCTCATCTCAAGTATATAACAGCATGCAGTCACCTGATTTACCAATAAGTTATCGTATCGGCGACTCCTAATATTAGAAATAACACACCGACGACTCTCTGCATCCATTTCCCCCATTGCCGCGACTTTTTTATCATAGCTGTATCGATCCCCAGGACGACGCTCAATCCCACAAACAATAGAAACGGCATCGCTGTTCCTAGAGCAAATATTGGAGGTAGAATGAATCCATAAGAAGATTGAAATACCAACGGCATAACTAAGCCGAAAAACAGCCAAACCATCGTCGGACAAAAACCGAAGGAAAAGGAAGCTCCTAGTACAAACGCCCCCCATTTCCCACCGATACGTCCAGATAGATCTTTTAAATAGGAAGATAATTGAAAACCGAAACCACCTGGTAATTTAAACAATCCTAAAAAAAACAGGCCCATGATAATCAGCAGTGGACCTAACATTTTACGTGCGAATACGAATAATGGAATCATATCTTGGGATAAACTTTGGCCAAATAGCCAAAACAGAGCACCCAATATGCTAAATACTGAAATTTTCCCGAGCAAATACATAGTAATTTCGATCCATGATGATCTTCGCTGAACTTGGCGATTACTAAAATACATCATGGCACCAATGTTTGCTGATATTTGACATGGTGCCACTGAACCGACAAATCCCAAAAACATAACAGAAAGAAGTGCTATATTCGAAGAGTAAGCTACCTCAGTTAATGGACCAGCAACGACGTTGGTTATCCAGTTGAATATTTCATACACGTCTTTATATCACCTCAGCAACAATCTTACTTCAAAAAAACTACAAATAGTAGTGTTTAAGGTAAAAAAAGGGCTCATGAACATCCGCCCGATATCAAACCAATCATGATGCCAAAAATAATAATGGTTGACAAAAGAGATTTGCCGTAGGAAAAAGGAACATGAAGCGGTTGATCCGGCTGAAGCACTTGTAATATTCGGTAATTAATCGCTGTATTAGCAAAGGGCACAGCTACGGTTATATGCCTATTATTTACCAAAGTGGACAACTTCAATAATACATTCCCTAAGTGATATTCCGATTTCATATGTCTTAGAGCAAAGCGATCCGCAAGAAGTTCCTTCCTAGTTGCAAACTGATTACTCAATGTTTTTAATAATGGGATATACCCCATGCTCTCTGTCAGTAAAACAACCAAGAACATTTGAAGCGGATCGCGTCCCCTGCAGTGATACCATTCATGGAGTAATATTGCCCTAACTTCCTCTTCGTTGAACATGTTCATAAGCCCAGTAGAAATAACGATACGTGGATGCCAAATCCCCATAGCCAAAGCAATAAATGCGTCATCTCTTACAACCATAATTTCTGTATTCCAATCCTGATATACCTTGTTTAGGTATATCGTTTGCTGGTGATCCATATTATTTCTAAAGGTCCGCATCCATTTCCAAGTCAAGAATAATTGCCTACTTGATCTGCCGACTAATCGCACCACTGTATACAAAATGACAAGATTAAATAAAACTTTAATGATGTCATGTCCCAAAGTGTCTTCCTGTATAGCGGTTAAGCAGTATTGTATTATATTCCAATTGAGTGGAACACCTAGTACTTGATGCGCAACATACCAACCCATTTGGATCAACACAAATAAGCCCGTGAGTAACATGATTAAAAAAATCAGATTTGTTTTTACAGCCGATTTCATGATGAACTCCCGTGATTCATTTGGTTCAGTTTATCTTGTAGCTTAGAGATCAATTTAGGATCTGCTTCATCCAATGCATCGATCATATGACCCACAACTAAATCTCCAAATTCACGGATTAGTCCTTGTGTAACCTCTTTGGTTTGTTCTGATAAGAATTGTTCTTTGGTTTGTATAGGTTCAAAGAACGTTAACCTTGCCCTACCGCTCCCCTTGGAGGTTTTTTTTAGCAGCCCCTTCTCAATCAATCGATTCATAACCGTCATTACGGTGTTGAATGAAAGTGGTTCTTCTTCACTTACAATGGTTTGTACATCACGAATCGTTGTTTTTTTGGATGCCCACATAATTTCCATGATTTTCGATTCCAGCGGACCAAAAAATTGATTCAAACCTTGTTCATGCATGTTAAACTTTTTAATTTTCAATTTCCTCACCTCTGTAACTACAAATTGTAGTAACAATTAGTAGCACTGTCAATTGTAGAAGGCGAATTACTTATTTCGTTCTTGTCCATTTCTCTCCGCCGTTACTACTTTCATAAACAGAATAACGATCGGTTATAACAACAAGACGGTTGCTGTCTTGTTTAGATGCTTTAATACCAAGTGGCATTTCCCCATTCAATTCTATGTCCATCGCCGTCCATGTTTTCAAATCCATTGATTTTTCGAATCCGCTTTCCGTCATAGTAACTACTTCTTTGTTAGGCAAAGTTATGACTTGATAAACCGGATCATTGGTCAGTTTGTTTTCTTGAACAGTTCCATTTTGTATATCATACCGTACAAGTCCCGTTTCCGTTGCAGCCAAAATGGATGATGGCGATCCAGTCATCATTGTAATAGAATATGCACCGGCAGGTAAACTTGTTACATTCGTCCACGTGTTCCCGCCATCCCTTGTTTCATACAGGTTATCACCCTCACCTGCTAACAATGTAAATAGATGATTCGGATCATCCGGGTCCATCGTTAAATAATGGGCATCGGGCTCATCGGGTTTTGCTTCATTAGGGAGTCCGTTTTCAATTGTCTGCCAAGTTTCCCCACCATCAACGGAACGTTTGACAAATCCATGTCCTGATACAAATATCCTTGTTGGATCAAACGGATCAATTTCAAGCCCCATGACATCATTCGTACGGAGTTCTGGGAGTGTTCTTTGAAATATATCGTCTTTCAGCTCATAAACACCTGTATGTGTCCCTACCCAGACCGTATCATTACTAGGCGAGTAGCTAAATATATGTGGATGAGTGTTAGAGTCAGCATTCAGTGTATCAAGCGTGGTATCATTCGATTTTTTCACATTTCCCCAAATAGCAAAACCAATCAAGACAATCATAACCACAGAAAATAATGATCCGATACCTAATGATATTCCCTTCCTTTTTTTCTTTGATTTCTTATCCGTCATCATCATTCTCCTAACTTGAGTATAGAATAACTCCTATTATAGTTGGTAAATGTGTAGATTTTGTGAGCCTCATTCTCTCAGACATTTAAGCCAAGATTTAACCTATCAACTTAGAAAGTAAAAAATGAGAGGTCTACCCCCTCATTTAACAACTAATTTATATCACGAGTCTAACTGAATTTTCATGTATAAAAACCGAGTGCCACAAGGCAAAAATATAAATGGTCCATATTTTTCTTGAGTTGTCGACTCTCCCATTACGGTGTTCCTTTAATAGACCAACAACATGATCTATTTGAATCCATTCTTCAATACCACTTATAATGATTTGTTCGATCATGATATCTCCGATAGATCCCATAAGCCATTTCTTTAAAGGTACTGGAAAACCTAACTTGGGACGATTTAGTACATGGTTTGGTACAATGTCCTCCATAGCTTTACGTAGTACATATTTCGTTGTTTTATGTGTTACACGGTATGATGATGGTATTTTACGAGCTATTTCAAACACTTCTTTGTCTAGAAATGGGACTCGAACCTCTAAGGAATGTGCCATGCTCATTTTGTCAGCCTTCATTAGAATATCGCCGGGTAACCAGAAGTTAAGATCAATTAATTGCATTCTGCTAATATCATCAAGGTCTCTCGAAGTTTCATATATTTTACTCGTCAGTGCTGTTGTAGGTTCCCAATTAGCCTGCAAATTTACCATTGAAGACAAAACAAGTCTCTTTTCTTGTTGGTTAAAGATCTTAGCATTCCCCAAAAAACGTTCTTCCAAAGGAGTTAAGCCTCTTTTTATATAGTTTTTACCATGAAAATTGAACGGAATTCCGTCTATAAATTGCTTGATGTTCCGTTTTAGGTTCGTTGGAATCCACGATAATGGCTTAAGTGAGGAAGGCTCTCTATAAATACGATATCCTCCAAACAACTCGTCTGCACCTTCACCTGATAATGCGACAGTAATATGCTCTCTTGCCACTTGGGAAAGTCGATAGATCGCAATTGCAGACGGATCTGCTATGGGTTCATCCATATGCCATACGGCCTTAATCGTATCCTCAAAAAAACGATCAACCGATATCACTTCATCAAAGTGGTCAATACCCAGTTCAATTGCCGTCTTCTTGGCATATATATTTTCATTATGCTCACCTTCAAAACCTACCGAGAAGGTTTTTATAGGCCCTCTCTTGCTAAGATAACTGGCAATCGAAGTTGAGTCTATGCCACCAGATAAAAAGCTCCCTATCGGCACATCACTCTGGGTATGAAGATTCACAGATTCATTAAGTTTATACCGAATCTCTTCTATAAATGTTTCAATTGGCCGATGTTCCGGTTCGAATTGTGGCTCCCAATATGTTTGGTTCTTTATATTGCCCCATTGATCGACAATCAAATAGTGACCCGGTTCAAGCTTTTTTATTCCAGCAAACATTGTATCTGGTTGGGGGACATACTGTAATGTTAGATAATGAAATAGGCTTTTCGGGTTTACGGCGGGTTTCAGACCATCTAAAGAAAGGATACTTTTAATTTCGGATCCAAAAGCAAATTGAGTATTATCCGTATAGTAATAGAATGGTTTTATTCCGAAATGATCACGAGCTGCAAATAATTGTTTCTTCCTCCGATCCCATATTGCAAATCCAAACATCCCACGCAATTTTTCTAAACAATATTCCTGATACTCCTCATATAAATGTATGATGACTTCAGAATCTGTGTTCGTTTTAAACGTATGACCAAGGTCTTCAAGTTCTCTTTTTAATGATTGATAATTATAAATCTCACCGTTAAAAACTAGCCAAAGGCTCTGATCTTCGTTGGAAATAGGCTGGCTGCCGTGTTCCAAATCAAGGATCGACAAACGGGTAAATCCTAAAGCAATCCGATCTACCAACCTAATGCCCGTTTGATCAGGACCACGATGTTTGATTGCATCGGTCATTTTTCTAATTGCTGCCATCGTTGGCAGCGAATTGTTTTCAAACATCAAAAGCCCTGTAATCCCACACATAGAAAAAGTCTTCCCTTCTGGATTATTAACTACACATTGTAGTGTTTTAGTGTTAAAAATTGATCCTTGTTTAAAAACATCAAGAAATCAATAATATTATATACTACGAATTGTAGTTTATTTAATTTAACTAGTCAATTTTTCATTTTATGGTATTTCTATTGTAGATTAATGAATTTTGTTAGATTAATTTCTTAACAAGATTTAATTCACCTAAATATGCGATACAAAAAAACAAACCCGTGGTTTTTACCAGGGCTTGTCTAATTACAAATTAGTACTAGTGCAATCCACTTACCATTTTTGTATAACTTTGTTTAGAGATTGTACGTCTTGCTGTAACGTATCGATTCTTATAGTATGACTCCGATAAATTACTAATCCTTACCCCTTTGCTACTGGAAGAATGAGCAAATTGCCCATTCCCGATATAAATCCCCGCATGAGATATACCAGCACCACTTGTATTAAAGAATACCAAATCCCCAGGTTTGAGATTTTTCTTTGCGACTGGGGTACCCGTTTTTGCCTGAGCATTTGATGTCCGTGGCAGCTCTAAATTAAACTTATCAAAGATATACAAGATAAAACCAGAACAATCAAATCCACTCGATACAGAAGTTCCCCCCCACTTGTAAGGTGTACCCACAACTTGACTTACTTCTGTACGCAATTTGGATTGATCATCAGCAAACGCATTAGTCGCACCAGCTGATAAAATTACTGCAGACCCTATTAATGAAATCATGAATTTCTTCAAACACATGCTCTCCCTTCGGATGCCTACGGAGTTAGCTAAGGGTTCGGTAGAAGGCTCCCTTTATTCCTTTTCAATCAAGAATAATTCACCCGGAATGGTTCCCCCGTTTTCAAAAATGAAACTCGGCATTAAAAATTAATTTTTTGTAACCCTACATAATGTAGTACATTTTCGTATATGTTGTCAATCCCATCCTCTAAATCCATCATTTTTTTTATAAACAGTCGAGTTTCGTTCAAATTCACCCCATAAAGTACACATATAAGGAGAAGTTTCGCTCTTATTGTATTATTCTTATATGAACACAGACTTCTTCTAAGTGAATTATTAAATACATTATTGTAACTACTTCATTTTCAGTATAAGCAGAAAAAACTGTTCAAGCAGACGTTGATCTGCTCCAACAGCTATCTTCAAGTCATATATAATTTTAGTTGTAACTTATAATCAATAAACCCTCCTTTCTCACAAGAAGGGTTTATTGATTATTGAGTCTGTTCTACGCTGCCATTGCTCTACAAGCCTCTGCACATCTAAAGCAAGCCTCTGCACATTCTTGACAGTGTTTTACATCATGCATTTTACATTCTGTGCCACATTCTTCACAAACATCGGCACAGATACTACAAATCTCACGCGCATAAACACTGTTCGTTGACATTGCATGCGCAGCAAAAGCACAAATATCAGCGCATTGTCGATCCAAACGAATACATTTTGTCATCATAGCTACATTCTCTTCATCAAGACAAGCGTTGTAACAATTATTACATGCCATCATACAACGTATGCATTCCTCGATACACTTTTGGTATTGTTCATGTGACATAGTCAATATCTCCTTTCGAATTTACGATTCAAGAATTTAGGATGCACAACACTTTTTATTTGATTCAAAAAATCAAATAATGTAATCACCTCGCTTTTCATACGATTTGTAACCTATTGTTAGGTTGACTATTATATAACCCGAAGTTATGTAGATTTTGTGAGGAAACTGAACAAATTTGAAAATGATGATTGTACATGAAGACTGAGCTTTGAATCCGTGATTACTTTACTCTTTAAGGTTTAAATTAGTATTAATGGGTAACAATACTACGTGATGTAGTCCTAACAATCTTTTCTTATTACGGCATTAGACTAAATAATCTTATGAAGAGGTGAATTCAATGTATAAAAACTCCAAAAAGAGCGTGAAACATCAATTCACGAACAATCATATGCATAAACACGAAAGTGAGCATCATCATCAAGGGATGAAACACGACCATGACCATTCCGGATCACATCATAGTACCGGGCACCAACATAGCGGCGGGGATAAACATGCCGGTCATCATGTAGATGACTTTAAAAAACGCTTTTATATTTGTTTAATTATTACAATTCCAATCATGGCTCTTTCGCCAATGATTCAGATGTTCATTGGTGTACATTGGCGGTTTCCATATGACACCGTTTTACTGTTTCTACTCTCCACTTTTGTCTTCATTTATGGAGGTAAGCCTTTTCTAGTTGGTGCATATCGAGAACTAAAACAAAAGAGCCCTGGCATGATGACGTTAATATCACTTGCTATCGTTGTTGCTTACGTATACAGTTCATTAATTGTCATAGGATTGACGGATGTAGACTTCTTTTGGGAACTGGCAACCCTTATTGTCATTATGCTGCTAGGTCACTGGCTAGAAATGAAGTCTATTTTAGGTGCATCTAATGCCCTAGAGGAATTGGTCAAACTAATTCCTTCTGAAGCACATCTTATTACGGAAAATGGAGATATCAAAGAGGTAAGCGTGTCAGAGCTAAGCCCAGAGCAAACGATTTTAATTAAACCAGGAGAGCGAATCCCTGTAGATGGAATCATTGTGAAAGGACAATCATCACTCGATGAATCCATGCTTACGGGGGAATCCGTCCCGGTCATCAAGAATCCTGGAGATAAACTCATTGGAGGAGCTGTCAACGGTGAAGGAGCATTAACCGTAACGGTTACCAATAGTGGTGAAAAGGGTTACTTATCCCAAGTTATTTCCCTAGTTAAAGAAGCTCAAGAATCTAAATCTAAAACTCAAAACTTATCCGATCGTGCGGCAAAATGGTTATTTTATGTAGCTTTAGGTGCAGGGTTAATAACCCTACTCGTATGGCTCTCTTTAGGTTACGGCTTTAACTTCGCAATAGAGCGCATGGTGACTGTGATGATTATTGCCTGTCCACACGCATTGGGTTTGGCTGTGCCTCTTGTTGTATCAACCACTACCTCGATAGCAGCGAAAAAAGGGTTATTGATACGTAACCGTACTGCCTTTGAAGAAGCTCGAAAATTGAACGCTGTCGTATTTGATAAAACAGGAACACTAACTCAAGGTAAATTTGGAATAACCGATATTTTACCTGCATCGGGATATACAGAGACGGAAATTTTAACCCTCGTTGGTTCCCTGGAAGCTCAATCCGAACATCCTATTTCTAAAGGTGTAGTGGAAGAAGTGAAAAACCGTGAAATAAAAATATCAGAACCAGAGTCATTTGAAGCACTGACAGGGAAAGGTCTTAAGGGGAAAGTTAACGGTAAGGATGTTTTGGTTGTTAGTCCTGGCTTTATGGAGGATCAAAAAATAGATTATCCTATTTCGGAGTATAATAAGCTGTCATCACAAGGGAAAACGGTTGTCTTTGCCGTTGTTGATAACCAATATGCCGGTCTAATCGGCCTTGCAGATAAAGTCCGGGAAAGTGCAAAGAACGCTGTAGAGAATTTAAAATCATTAGGAATCAAATCAATGATGTTGACGGGGGATAACAAAAAAGTTGCCCAATGGGTTGGCGAAAGCTTGCATTTAGATGAGATACATGCAGAAGTCCTCCCCCATCAAAAGGCTGATAAAATAACGGAAATTCAAAAAGAGGGTTATATGGTTGCCATGACGGGGGATGGGGTGAATGATGCTCCAGCTTTGGCAAAAGCAGATCTCGGCATTGCTATTGGCGCCGGAACGGATGTCGCAATTGAAACAGCAGATATTGTTCTTGTAAGGAGTGATCCTAATGATGTCGTTTCGATTCTCGACTTATCTAGGAAAGCTTACAATAAAATGATTCAAAATCTTTGGTGGGCCAGTGGTTATAATATTATTGCCATTCCACTTGCTGCCGGTATATTATATGGCGCTGGAATTGTCCTAGACCCTGCGATTGGAGCCATACTGATGTCTCTGAGTACTATTGTCGTAGCAATTAACGCCAAACTTCTTAGGGCATAACCCAAGTGTGAAACAATTACTGCGAGAGGCTCATACGAGCCTCTTTTTTCTTTGGGCAAAGCGAGGCATCCCATTATTTCATGAAACCCCTAGCCTGCAGGCTGCCTGCAATGGGTTCTTCCGACAACAGTTCGCAAAGGATTTGGTTGATCGATTCTAACTTATCGTTATCGATTTTTCGAGATATCATCGTGTATAGTTCCTGTTCTACCAATGTTACTCTTCTTGATTTTTCCACACCTTTATCGGATAAACGTAATATAACCGCTCTGGAATCTTTAGGGTCCGTATCACGAATAATGTAACCATCCTGAACAAGCTTGTTAACGAGCCTTGATGGACTGCCACCTTCACATATTAACAGAAAGCCGAGCTCCTTCAATGAGAGTGGTCCTCTCTCTTCAAGAACCCGTAACACCTCCGCCTGCGATCCGGTAATACTTTCTTTACTCAATGCAGACTGTAACATACGTCCACCCTGTCTTTCGGCAGCAAGAATCAGAAAACGTAATTGTTCAGCAAGTTCTATATTTTGTTCCAAGTTAATCACCATTCTCCGTAGCATACTTGATACGTAGAAATTATATCATACCATTACGCCTCGAAAGCAAAACTCCAGCGTCCGGATCATGGGTTGATAGTATAGGTGCACCACCATTTCTATTTGACCACTCCCTAAGTTGGTTCATTGTTGTTAAAGCTGCCTTTTTATCATCTGCAATACCATCAGCAACCTCTCGCTTGAATTGTGTTTGTGTGTAGATTGCATCCCCGGCTAAGCAAACCGGGAGTCTTCCATTTACCAACAACGATTGATGACCAAATGTATGCCCTGGAGTCGGAACAATCACAAGGGAACCATCCCCGATCAAGTCATATCCATTTATAAATGCACCTGCTTGATTCATCTTTTCATGATGAATAATTTGATATTTATAATCAGGATTATAAAATCTATGTTTTTGATATCCATGCATGAACGTTGCTCCAAAACGTTGACCATCTGCCCATTCACGCTCACTAATGACAAACTCCGATTTAGTTAATCGAGCAATCCCTCCAACATGATCTGAATGCAAGTGGCTTAGTATCACATATATGACATCATTAGGAGAAAATCCGAGGCGCAGGATCCCCTCAGTTACCGATTCTGATTCACGAATATTAAATTGACACATCTTCCGATATTGAGGAGCCCACCATGGGTAAAAATCCGGTTCATTAACTGACGGATCTTCCCCGGTATCAAAGAGCACCAGACCTTTCGGGTGTTCTATTAAATATGTATTAATGGGAAGCCATTCAGTCCACTTCCTGGATGTAAGAATCCAAATCGAGCGATTGAATTTGCTTCCTTCCACCTGCTGAGGGTGAACACGAACTGCTCCGGTTTGTATTCGATGTACTCGAATTGTTGGGGTCTCCAATATTATACATCCTCTCATTTCAAATTAAATGACACGTCACCTTTTATATGATAGATGACATGTCATTTAAAATCAATACTGTGATAAACATATAAAAATAAAGCCGGTCATTAGACCGGCTTTATGGACGATTATTTTATGACTTCACTTATTTCCTTTAAATTTTCCGCAAACCCGATAAAGACCTTATTATCTATGACAATCGTTGGAACGATTTGTTTCCCCGTTAAGTCTTTAACTTCCTCGGCATACTTTGCATTCTCTGCACAATTGTATTCTGTATAAGGCACATTTTGTTCAGTGAAGTATCGTTTCGCATAATTGCAGTCGCTACATGTCGGTATCGTATAGACTTTGATCGGTTCCGTCATCGTTCTCACTCCTTGTTTCCTTAATTCGTTACTTCATAACCCTTACTCCGGATAACTTCCTGAATATCATTCAACTGTAATTTCGACTCATCATATTGAACGTGGACAGTACCTTCATCAAAATCAACTTTGCCTTCAACACCGATCTGATCAAGGGAGCCTTCTATAGATTTGACACAGGAACGACATGTCATTCCATCAACTTTCATTTTCGCTTCTTGCATTGTTTTCACCTCCTTTCATGTTTTTACTATGCGAGTTTTTGCAGTTGTTCAATCGTGACACGATCAATGAATCTGCTGAATTTTTCTTTAGCCTTTGCATTTGCTTTATAATAATCAATAATCGCTGTTATAACGGGTGCTAGGCGCTCTTCTGTGAGTCCGGATATTAAAAGTTTGGCAATCCTAGTTTTAAGGCCCTTGGGTTCACCACCAACATAAATATCGAACTTATCCCGCATTTTAACGATGCCAATATCTTTGAGCAAAGGTTCACTCGTACCTAGGGCGCAACCCGCATAACCAATCTTCAAAGGTGTTGGTGTATTTATCCCCGATATAACTTCATTTAGAACACGAGCCGTTTCTAACCCCGCTGTTTCTGCCCCTTTACAAAAATTGCAGACAATCAAACTTTTGGTAACAGAGCCTGCAGGATACACTTCAAGGCCAATTCCCCTTAGTTCCTCTTCAATACGATCTTTCTGGTCAATGGGAATATCCATATAAAGCTGCCGGAACGGCGTCATTTCAATTTTAGCGTCATTCCCCCCAATGCTCCCTATTTTGGAAAACTGTTCTGGAGTAAAGATATTTCCTCCTATTTGGATGCTAGGGCTTATCGCAATCCTCACTCTTTCTCCCATGACAACCTCCATTAAAAAAGGTATTTATTATTGATTACGCACTTTTACACGTTGCAGCCGGAGCGCGTTGAGAACAACGGATACGGAGCTCAGTGCCATTGCAGCTCCTGCTACCCAAGGGGCCAATAAACCGATCGCTGCGATTGGAATTCCAAGTGTGTTGTAACCAAGAGCCCAGAATAAGTTTTGTTTAATATTACTCATCGTTTTGCGACTCATATAGATTGCATCCGGAATGCTGGAGAGATCTCCCCGCATGAGCGTTACATCTGCAGCTTCCATCGCTACATCCGTACCCGTTCCAATTGCCATCCCGATGTCAGCTGTCGCCAAAGCAGGCGCATCATTGATTCCATCACCTACCATAGCTACTGTTTTGCCTTGGGCTTGCAATTTCTTCACTTCTTCTGCTTTTCCTTCTGGCAGAACTTCTGCTCGAACATGATCAATACCGACCTGCGCTGCAATAGCATTTGCCGTCCGCTCGTTGTCACCCGTGATCATAATGACTTGGATACCCATTTCTTTCAAACGGTGAACAGCTGCTTTTGATGTTTCTTTAATCGTATCCGCTACAGCAACCATACCTGCATATTGGTTATTGATCGCAACAAGCATGGCTGTTTTTCCGGCTTCCTCCAGGCGAGCCATCGTATCATATGCATGCTTAGCATCCACCTCATATTTGTCCATCAACCTGCGAGTACCGATAAGAAGTTGATGACCTTCTACGACGGCCTTGATTCCAAATCCCGGGATGGCTTCAAAAGAATCTGTACCAGGCAACTCAATATTTTGATCCTGTATTCCTGCAACAATTGCTTCTGCTAGAGGGTGCTCAGAATTTTTCTCTGCTGCACCGACCAACCGTAAAAATGTTGTCTCATCTCCTTCGGATAAAACATCCGTGAGCTCTGGCTTACCTTTCGTAACCGTACCGGTCTTGTCAAGTATGATGGCGTCGATCTTATGGGTTTGTTCCAGATGCTCGCCACCTTTAAACAAAATGCCTAGTTCTGCAGCGCGTCCGGATCCAGCCATAATCGAAGTCGGCGTAGCTAAACCGAGTGCACATGGGCAAGCAATGACAAGAATTGCAATCGCTTTTTCTAACGCTTCTGCAAAATCGCCTGGGGTCACGAGGAAGTACCAAATCAAGAAGGCCACAACTGCTATGCCAACAACAATTGGGACAAAAATTCCCGAGATCACATCCGCCACCCGTTGAATCGGAGCTTTCGAGCCCTGTGCTTCTTCTACAACTTTAATGATCTGTGCAAGTGCTGTTTCCTTACCGACTTTTGTCGCTTTGATTCGCAGGATGCCATTTTTGTTAATCGTTGCTCCGATGACCATGTCGCCTTCTCTTTTCTCAACTGGGAGACTCTCACCAGTTAACATAGATTCATCGACGGACGATAAACCTTCCAGTACCTGACCATCCACCGGCACCTTATCACCAGGACGTACAAGCACCACATCCCCTACAATTACCTCATCTACCGGAATCGAAAGCTCCTGACCGTCACGAACAACTAATGCCGTCTTGGCTTGCAGTCCCATCAATGATTTAATGGCTTCAGAAGTTCTGCCTTTTGCTAGTGATTCAAATAATTTCCCTGTGATCACCAATGTGATCAGAACTGCACTTGTTTCGAAATACAGTGATGGTCCATGGTGCATACCCGCGCCGCTTATGAACCATTCGATCGTAAGATACAAACTGTAAAAATATGCAGCTGAAGTTCCGAGCGATATCAATACGTCCATATTTGCGCTGCGATTACGTAGTGCTTTATAAGCACCTACATAAAAGGGTTTACCGATATAGAATTGAACTGGGGTTGCCAAGATCAGTTGAAACCATGGATTCATGAAAATCTCCGGTGTATAAATCCATGAAGTGAAAGAAAAATGAGCAACCATCGTCCATAAAAGTGGTAATGAAAGTAAGGCTGAGATTAGTAATTTCTGTTTCTGCTGGCGTAATTCTTTTTCACGATGATCACCTGTGTTCGCATGATCTTCTTTCGAGATTGCTTTATATCCAATTTGTTTAACCTTGTTTTGCATCTCGGTGATGGATACTTCTCCAGGTGAGTATTCTACCCGTGCTGTTTCCATTGCAAAGTTGACCGTAGCATTCGTAACGCCTGGCAGCTTGCTTAAGCTTTTCTCGATTCGATTCGCACATGCTGCACAGGTCATACCTTCCAGTTTAAATTGAGCAACTTCCTTAGCCGTACCGTAGCCCAATTTCTTAATTGTCTCTTCTAGAATGTCAGTATCAACTCTTGTTGGATCATACGATATACTAGCTTTTTCGAGAGCGAAATTTACGTTAGCCGTATCTACGCCCTCCAATTTATTTAATCCCTTCTCAATTCGATTGGCACACGCCGCACAAGTCATCCCAGTGATTTGCAAAGTTGATTGTTTTTTTTGGTTCGTTGCTACTGCTTCCATAAATGGTTCCCACCTTTACTTTACACATTGGATTTATTTTACGTCGTATCCCTGTTCTTCAATGGTTTCTTTAATTCGTTCAATCTTGACATGACTTTCGTCGAACGACACATCTACCGTATTGTTTTTGAGATCAACTTTTCCCTTCACACCAATTTCCTTGAGTGCCCCTTCAATCGTATTGACGCAATGCTGGCAGCTCATTCCTTCTACTTCTAATGTCATGTTTTTCATTTTCATCATTACATCCCTTCATTGGTTGTTTTTAATGGTTTAAATTATCTTTTTATTACTACATGTTACATCGTGATCTAACATTAATTGCCAATGTCATTTCCTGAACTTAGTATACCCCCGTACCCTATATTTAGTCAACACCTTTTTAATTTTATTTTTTATATACTCCAGCCAATTAAAGATTGATAAGAAAAAAGCAGCATTTCTGCTGCTTCTAAGAATTGTTATTTCATTAATTTGTTCATGGTCGTTAACAGCTCCGTTAATACTTCTGTATCGCCTTCTTGTATTCGATCGATAACACAACTTCTCATGTGATGTTCGAGCAAAAGCTTCCCGACGCCGTTTAGAGCTGATTGGACCGAGGCAATCTGATTTAATACATCGTCACAATAAGTGTCTTTATCAATTAAACCTTTAATGCCTCTTACTTGCCCCTCGATCCGGTTCAAACGAGAAACTATACTGTTTTTCACTTTATCTGAGTGATGGCTCTTACGCCCACAATCCTCAGTTGAACAGTGACTAGAGGTTTGTACACTTGATTGATCTACCAGTTCCATGTTAATGCTCATTTAATTTCTCCTCCTTCATGTTAATATACTCTCCCACCCTATACAAAAATAAACCGTGTTAACTGTATAGAACTTGACACTAGATTGTTGGCCTACAATGAAAATTATCATGATACAGTATTTACCTTACACTCCGAATATATAGCCCCCCACCCTATATTGTCAAGTAAAACCTGCACACCATTTTCTACACATAAAAAATAATCCAAGCCATATTCATAAAATAAAGCGTAAGGGGGCATGGTATATTTTATTTACAAACTAATAAGTGTTCCTTTATTGTTTTACGTAAAATCATGATCCAGTTCTGCATCAGGCAGGTTTAGGTTTGTTTCCGAATCGTCGGGCCAAGGCCTCATTTCACGTAATTGATGACTTTTCTCATTCGTAAATACTCATCATCATTTATTTCGCCTCTGAAGTACCGTTCTTTCAGCATAATTTAGGGACGATCCACAACACCACTCTTCATCATCAGTAATCGAGCAACAACGTAAACGGTTAATCCAACAATCAGTATAAGATGATAGTCATGCCATCCATCCTTGTAATCACCTCCCAAGTTAGGATTCTAAAATGTTGAAGCGTTTATTCTTTCACTTGGCCTTCACTCAAAATCTTGAAAAGTGACTATCTTCATTCACTAAAACACGATACGACCGCAAGAACTTTTGCTCTCTCCTTACATAAATATCTTCATCCGTATATTGCTCATAAAGATCATGAACCGTTATATGACCCTTCCCCTCGAGTTCTTCCTTTCAACGTTTGTTATTTTTGAATGCTGAATATAGGGAAGTGCAAAAAGCACAAGAATTTTCATTTGAATCCCCTTCTTTCCTCATGATGCATGCTTACTAGCCAGTACTCCGTATAATATGCTGTCTGTCTCACTTAGCATTTTTCTGAATATGTTTCACGATATACTTTGCATCAGGACCAACCCCACGAAGTGTTGCTGAAGCAAAGGATCGCTGTCCGGGTAGGCCCACGACCAGGTATAACCCTACTTACGCCTCGGTCTTGTAATGGATCTCCCTTAGCATCAAGCCCTCCTAGATCCCTGATAAAGGAAAGATTGAAACGAAAGCCAGTTGCAAAAATAATGCTTTCCACCTTCTCTTTTGAACCATCTGGCCAAATCCCCCCATCTTCATAAAACGATGTAAACATGATCTTTTGCTTGGGGTTGCCATCCTTCAATCTTCGTTTGTACCCATCCAGGTCCATGACTGAAGATGCGTTGGCTAATGACTTCCCAATCCGCCAGTGGGAATCGATACCGTTGATAATAAACCAAAAATGAATATCCTTTTCTAAAAACGCTGCGGCACAAGCGAGACCGGCTCGCGAACAGCTAACGTGGTATGGGCTTTATCTGCTAACTCCATCGCGATTTGTACAGCTGAGTTTCCCCTGCCAACAACGATAACAGATTGATCCCTAAAGGGATCCTGCAGTTATTTCATCTACGCCGCCAGAAGGGTAACTAAATCAGTTCGTAATTCTTATGCTAATTGGAAAGGGGCAAAAAAATGACTAAAGAAATACCTACTTCATGTTGCCACACAGTCTTTACAAAGGAAGAACGATTTGAATACAAAAATATTTGGAGAGAATTAGAATTAAGAAGGATCAGTATTACGGAGATTGAAAAAGGATACCAATACCTATTCCCTGATGATTCAGAAACCCTACGGCTTTTGAATGAATGGATTGGCATGGAGAGAAGATGCTGTCCATTTTTAACTTTTACGATGATTGCAAACAATGAAGATAAAGCGATCAGGCTTCAATTAACTGGGAACGAGGAAGTAAAAGCATGTTTACAAAATGAAATTGACGAAAATATAAAAGTACTTACTACGTTGAGCAAAGAAACGAATAGCACCTGTTAACCCTATTTTAGATGGCCTTTGTTAGCTTTTAATTCTTGACTAGCCATAGTAGACATGATATTTTCGCCTTTAGTATAGACATCAAAAACAGTTGTGAAGTTTAACGCTTTTATTTTGCGATAATCAAGCACAAGTGAAATGAGGATTGAAATGGTCTCAAGAGAACAGTTAGAAAAGAATCAAGTATGGCTTTATGCTCTGGTTTTAATTCTTGCTACTGGCATAGGTTTATTATGGCCTGAAACAAGCGCAAGTTTTGATCGTGTTATTTCAATTGTACTTGCCATATTAATGTACGGAATGTTTACGCAAATCCCTTTTTTCCGCTTAAAAGAAGCACTATCAAATCGACAGTTCATTTACGCACTACTTATGATGAATTACATAGTTGTACCTATCCTAGTCTGGGGATTAACACGGTTTCTTCCTGCTGATCCCTCTCTGTTATTGGGCGTATTTCTTGTGTTGCTTACTCCGTGTATTGACTATGTTATTGTCTTCACACACCTTGGTCGTGGGAACGAGAAGCTTGTTTTAGTTTCAACCCCGATACTCTTTGTTACCCAAATGCTTTTATTACCTATTTATCTATGGCTTTTTATGGGCACACAGGCAGCCGAAATTGTAAGTGTTGGACCGTTTCTGGAAGCATTCCTCGGTCTTATTGTTGTTCCGTTATTACTTGCACTACTTACACAATGGTGGGCAAGAAAACAGCAAACGGGAGAACGTTTTCTTGATGCTACAGCATGGCTCCCTGTGCCTTTTATGGCACTGACTCTATTTGTTGTTGTTGCATCGCAAATCAGTAAACTATACACTTCATTTGACTTTATTAGTCAAGTGATTCCAGTCTATGTAGTATATATGATCATTACTCCAATTATGGCTCGTTTAGTTTCTCGTATATTCCGATTGGATACCGGAGCAGGACGGGCACTTATCTTTAGCGCGGGGACTCGTAACTCACTAGTTGTTCTTCCTTTTGCTTTGGCTCTACCTGAGCCTCTGAACGGCTTAGTGGCTGCAGTAATCGTAACACAAACAATAGTAGAACTTATCGGGGAATTGATTTATATTCGTCTTGTTCCAAAGGTCCTTTTACGAGAAAGCGATGAAAAGAAGCCTGAAAACTAGCTGTGTTCTCCCCTTGCGCTCAATCAACTCACGTAAGGGGAGTGCTGTTAAAATGGTTTGCTGGTTTAACGAACAATACAGGACCGTAAAAGGGTAAGAGCATACAGCTCATTACGCCTTAAATCATTGTTAAACAAAACTTATTCTTCAAATATCTTTTCGAGGGATTCCCTTTGGGTCGGCTTTATTTGAATAATATTGCGAATGCTCTTGGCCTTTTCCTCAGCTTCGGCAATGGTTTGGGCCTCTCCTAGGGCTAGCAAGGTTCCAATGGCAACGGTTCCTGTTCTTCCTTTACCTCCCCCACAATGAAAAGCTACTTTTTGGCCATTGTGATAGGCACTAACTACTTCATCGATCGCCTTTTTAAATAAAACCTCCTCGCTCTCCGTTGCATTGTCGCCCAAGGGGATCTTAACCCATTTCACGTTGGCATCTGTGGATGCGCACTCCGTGGCTTCTTCTCGAAGGTCCACCACAACTTGGACACCTTCTTGTTTTACCATTTCTTCGACATCAGCGGCTCCGCCCATATAGATCTTATCTTCATGTAGTGCATGGTATTTCTTCTCCATGTTCTTCGTTGCCTCCTATTTTCGAATTAGCAGCAGCTGCTACTGCCGCCACTGACGATTAATGCAGGAACCTTCTCCATCTTGGTCAATATCCAATGTAACATTCCGTACGAGGTCAGCAATGGTTGGATCGAGAGCCACTTCTATATGATTTATACGCTCGACAATGTCATTTTCCTGAGCTTTATCCAGCGTCAGCTGATAACTTGGTCCGCAACACCCAGCACCTGCATTAAAGAATCTTAACGTTGTGGTCCCAGCTTCTTTCATCATCTCTTCGATGTATGCTTTAGCCCCATCCGTAATGATCATGATGATCACTCCTCACTCATATAAGTAGAATTTTACCCGTCATTACTTCTCCGCCAGTTTTTTGAGCCGATCGTATCCCTTAATCTCCTCCGGTTCCCACGGAATAATCACGCTGTGGTTTGCCGATGCTTCTTTAATCTCTGAGATCCATTGTGCCTCCGAACTCGCACGACCCCGTAATACCGGATCCGTTGTCTGTGTTGCAGCGAAGCTCTGATTGATCGCCCACCATTTTGTAGGGATATTTGCTCGCTTCAAGTCCTCGTTCAATCGGGAAGCCTCGTAAAAAGGCGTGGCCTCTGCCAGAGTAACAATAACTACGCTGGTCTCCTCAGGATTTCGCAGGCGCGGCAGAAGATGCTTCACCGAATTAGGAATCTCTCCAGAAGAACGTTCAATTTCCTTATGGTACTCTTGCGTTGCGTCCAAAAGCAGCAGCGTATGTCCGGTTGGAGCCGTATCAATCACTACAATCTCATCCTGTGAACGCTCAACCAAGTCTGCAAAAGCTCTGAAGACAGCAATCTCCTCTGTACAAGGAGATCGTAGGTCTTCTTCCAAATAAGCAAGACCATCTTCATCTAAGGAATCGGCATTTTGGCTCAGTACTTCATTACGGTACTTTTCCAGTTCGACTCTTGGGTCGACTCGACTCACCGAGAAATGTTTGTATCCTTCCTCATCTAAAATGTGGTTAAGATGTGCGGCAGGATCGGTTGTACTCAGATGTACTCGATGCCCCTGTTCAGCTAAGCCAACCGCAATAGCTGATGCGACGGTTGTCTTTCCGACACCGCCTTTTCCCATCGTAAATACAACACGTACTCCGGATGATGCTATATCACGAATTAGAGTGCTTAATGGTGGTGCTGAAATCTGTTCCACGTTTTCAGAGCTTAATGATTGTTCTATGAGTGAAAATAGTTGACGCAAATGGGTTAGTCCCGTTAGGTTATATGGAACTAAAGGTATTTCATAATGGGGAATGGTCTTTAGGTTCTCCGGCATCGCATCTAACGCGATCTGTTGGCGTTTATAGAATGCTTCTGAAATGGGATCCGGGTTTGAATGAAGAACAAAAGTGCCGTTCATAACAAGAATCTGATTATTCATTCCCGTCTCTCTTAATTCGAATGAAGCACGGGCAGCTTCCAACAGCGGCGAACGATCTGGACGTGTCACCAATACGAGTATTGTTTGTTGTTCGTCATTCAGCGTTGCCAATGCGTTGCTATATAGTTCCTTCTTCGACTCCAATCCTGCTAATGGACCTAAGCATGAAGCACCGTGTGTACTTTCATCTAAAAATCCGCTCCAAGCGGTAGGAAGTTGCAACAACCGAAGCGTATGCCCTGTTGGCGCTGTGTCAAAAAGAATATGGTCAAAGCCGGCTTTCAGCTCTTGATTGGTCAAAAGGGTGGAGAACTCATTGAAGGCGGCAATTTCAACCGTACAAGCGCCTGAAAGTTGTTCCTCCATCGTAGCAATCACGGTATCCGGAAGTTTGCCGCGGTACGGATCAACGACCTGTGCTTTATATTCACTTGCTGCCGTCTCCGGATCTAAATTGGCGACATACAGGTTAGGCGCTCCTTGAATCTGAACAGGATGATTGGATAACGTCATACCGAAAACATCTTGCAGATTCGACGCCGGGTCTGTGCTGACTAGCAAAACTCGCTTACCCGCATCTGCAAGTGATATGGCTGTCGCGCTCGCGGTAGAGGTCTTTCCAACTCCGCCTTTGCCCGTAAAAAAGAGATATGGCGTTAGTGGAATATCATTTGGATGAAATGATCTACTCATCATTGTGCACCTACTTCCTTCTGTCATTGCTTCGTATTGAGCTCAATACGCATTTTCGGTTTTTTCACCAAGTCCGTCTCTGCCAATCCAGTCCAAGCACACCATTCCTCCATGGAGGGATAGTCTTGGATTTTTGTCACCTGACCGTTTAACAAAACTACCGGCAAAACTTCCGGACCTTGTTCAGTAAGCAGCTGATTGACAACAGGGTTCGAAACAAACGCATCTGGCTCACTTGCCAGGTTATAACGAGCAACATCGATGTTCTTACTTTTTAGATTGTGGACAACGGTTGATACACGAATCAATTCAGGGTCCACACTTGGCCCGCATACTCCTGTAGAACAACACATGGCCGGATCATAAATTTCAATGGATATCATGGTCGTTTCCCTCCTGTAATAAAGGAAGCCGAGAAAAGTTCCCGGCTCCTACGTTCTATTTGATTACTCGCCGGTTACAGCGAACTTTTGAATACGCTCGCCGATTTGATCGCGAACGCGCTGAAAAACAGCCCATTTTTCTTCGTCGGTACCCTGAGCCTTGGCAGGATCGTCAAATCCCCAGTGCTCACGGCGAACATGAGGAGGTGTCATCGGACAACGATCGGCTGCATCGCCGCACAGGGTGACCACCAAATCGGATTGATTTAACAACTCCGGATCAATGATATCCGAAGTTTGGTTCGAAATATCGATCCCCACCTCGTTCATTGCTTTGACCGCATTCGGGTTTAGGCCATGAGCTTCGATGCCGGCGCTGTAGACATTCCAATCATCACCCAGATGTTTTTTGGCCCATCCTTCAGCCATTTGGCTGCGGCAAGAGTTGCCTGTGCACAAGAAGTACAATGTCTTTTTTTCCATCATCGTTTCTCTCCCTTATCACTTGAATTAAAGTATGGTTAGCCAGATATATAATCCTAAAAGGGTTATAAATAGCGTTGGGATGGTCAATATAATCCCTGTCTTAAAGTAAGTTCCCCAGCTGATCTTCACGCCTTTGGTCGAAAGAACATGCAGCCAAAGCAAGGTGGCTAGTGAACCAATCGGTGTAATTTTGGGACCTAAATCGGAACCAATCACATTCGCATAAATTAAGGCCTCTTTAATGGCAACCGACGTGTTTGTCGCATCGATGGCAAGTGCATCAATCATGACGGTCGGCATATTGTTCATGATGGAAGAAATAATCGCAGCAATGAAGCCCATCCCCATGGTTGCAGCAAACAGACCTTGATCCGCTACGCTCTGTATGACACTGGCCAGAAGATCTGTAAGACCAGCGTTACGTAAGCCATAGACCACAACATACATACCAATCGAGAAAAATACGATAGCCCACGGAGCCCCTTGAAGGACTTCTTTGGTTTGTACAGCCGGACTTTTTCTCGCCATCAGCAGGAAGAATATCGCGATGACACCAGCTACGATCGATACGGGGATACCCACAAATTCACACACAAAGTAACCGATCAGCAGAACGCTTAATACGATCCATGATAAACGGAACATCTTAGGATCTTGAATTGCCGTTGAGGGTTGTTTAAGCTGCGTCCCATCGAACTTACGCGGGATGCTCTTGCGGAAAAACAAATAAAGCACAAGGATACTGGCTACTAAAGAGAACAGATTGGGAACCAACATACGGCTGGCGTATTCGATAAACGTAATGCCGAAGAAATCGGCCGATACGATATTCACCAGGTTGCTGACTACAAGTGGTAGCGAAGTTGTGTCCGCAATAAAACCACTTGCGATGATAAAAGGGAATACCTTCTTCTCGTCAAGATTCAGCGCTCGTACCATGGCAAGCACAATGGGAGTTAAGATTAGAGCCGCACCATCGTTTGCGAAAAAAGCAGCGACAACAGCTCCAAGAACGGATACATACACAAACATCCGAATACCATTTCCTCGAGCAGCATTCGCCATATGTAAGGCGGCCCACTCGAACAACCCGATTTTATCCAAGATCAAAGAAATGATAATGATCGCGACAAAGGCGAGCGTTGCATTCCATACGATTTGGGTGACATCCCATACATCCTGAAAGTCAACGACTCCAACGAGCAGTGCCAGTACAGCACCACCGCAGGCAGACCATCCAATGGATAGATTTTTAGGCTGCCAAATGACAAAAACTAATGTAATAAGAAAAATGATGCTAGCCAGGACAACAGAAACCAATGTTCAAACCTCCAATTATGCGATGACTTAAATACGGCAATAATAATCAATATATAACTATATCCTTATATAAAAATAGAGATCATATTTAGCATCACTCAACCATATGCTAAATATTCCTGTTAATCACAAGCACAGTTAACTTCCTTATTCATGGATGACAGTACTTCTTGAGCACTGGGCATCTCATTTAACACGGCTTGGATATATGGCTTGTCATCAACATTCAAGGAATAATACACCCATTGGCCACGGCGGGCTTCATTTACAATCCCCTGAGACTTAAGCTTTCTTAAGTGCTGGCTAATCGCTGGCTGGGACATGTCGAAAATATCTACAAATTCGCAAACACACCATTCTTTTTGTTTAAGAAGCGTTAACATCGTAAGTCTTGTTTTATCTCCAAGCAGTTTTAGCTTTTCGGCAATTTCGTTCATCTGCTCCAATATGATTCACCCCATTCTTGTAAGTTAAATCATAACCATATAATTTAATGCTTATATATTAATCGAAAGAGTGCTTGATTTCAAGTGTGTAGACTCTACTTCCAATAATTTCTCATTGAACAACACCAGCGTACACCCTTCCTGCAATTATGATGGTGTGAACGATACTTCGGCTCTTACCTCAAGTAGGTCTTCCACGAATGCGATAATAAAATCTTTATGTATTATCGCTTATATCAGCAAATTATATATCCGAAATCCCGCCCCCTCTTGGGGGGCAGGTCTCCCCGCCCTTCTTTCATTATTACTTTGTGTCAATCACAATTCGTTCATTCATTTGTCTAGACATCCTGGTTTCATGCGACACATTCCCCGATGGAATCAACTTACATAGCCGTAATCGAACTAACCAAACAATAAATCCAGAATCTTTTCATCTGCCTTTCTATTCTTTCCGATATAAGGGTAGCAGTGGATATGGATCGCTGGATTAAAGTTAATTTCTATAATGCTGTAATTCGTATCGGTTGCTTCTTCCTCCAAAGAAACAATCATCATATCCACACCACATATAGTGGCTCCTGCAGCTTTAGCTGATTGAATAGCAAGTTCCTTATAGCTGTTTGGCATTTCATCCGTAAAATCGATACTGTCTCCTCCCGTACTAATGTTCGAATTTTCTCTTAGATAGATAACTTCCCCTTGTTGGGGTATATCGTTCCAGCTCATAGAATGATTTTTCAAAAACATCGCTTCAGCTTCTCCTAACTGAATTTCCTCAAGGGGAGTCTTATACCCTTTACCTCGAAGTGGATCTTTATTCTTCTCATGAACTAGCTGTTCGATCGTGTGGACACCGTCACCGGTGACATTTGCAGGGACACGATGCAGGACCCCTACAACCTGATCCCCCATGACCAGAAAGCGATATTCCTTTCCTGTCATAAATTCCTCAAGAAGAACCGTTTGATCGTGAGTAAAGGCGATTTCAAACGCCTTTTTCATATCCTCTCTCGAATAATCTTGATTGAAGATCGTAATGCCCAATCCAAAATTGGTTGATTTGGGCTTTATCACAATGGGAGTACCGCGATATGTTTCATAGGTGGACATTGCTTCATCCAAGCTCTGAAACGCTTCCCCTGACGGTACACGAATTCCATGTTGTTTGAGAACTTCTTTCGTAACCACTTTATTTTCCATAATTAACACCGTACTATAGGAATCCAAGGAAGTTTTCGTTGCTTGCTTCACATACTCTTTATGAGTACCTTTTGATAGTAATACAAAATTCTCATCCCGATCCATCCACTTAAAGCGTATGCCTCGTTTCACCGCTGCCTTTAAGAGAAGTAGGGTTGATAATTCGAGATCCTCATACCCTGCAAAACGGTATCCATTTTGAATACTGTCCTGAGCGTATGTTTTTGCTTTTTCCAAATGGTATGTCAGATAAGATGATTTTTGAATGTCGGACTTCACCATAGATGCAACATTCAACTCAGTATGGAGAATCTTTTGCTTTTCATCGTCCAGAATGTGCTGAAAATCCTCATTCTTATGAAACAAAAGCTGCACCATATCCTTCATCTCATCGATAATAGCAAGTGCTATTTCCTCCATCGTGAACTGACTATGTTCAGGCTCGTTTAAATAGCCCTTAATTCCTTTCATAATCACCTGATCTTGGTTTACATCAGCTATCCTTTGATCATCCTCTTGGAAGGATTCATCTACTTTAAGCAGCATAAAGAGAATAAACAAATGTATAAAATGCATCATTTCTTTACTTATTCCAATCTTATGAAGTGGATTAATATCCATGAATCGAAGCTCTAAGTATGCTACTCCATCTTCCACAAGCTCTTGGCAGGGATTGATCCCCTTAGCGGTTTTTAAGCGAACGGGGCTGTAAAATTCCTTTACGCTCAGTAACTCATTCTGTTGAATCAGCCTGTTTAAGTCATGAACATACTCTTTGGCCGAATTAAAAGAAACATAATACGATTTTTCGTTCCGATAGCCGCACATACTGTTCCGAAGTGAGTTCATAATCGGAAAATAATAACTTTTATTATCATGGGAATCCGCCAAGTTAACACATTGCTCAATATAGGTATTATCAAAAACAGGACTTGCTCCTGTTAGATAGATGAGCAGCCATCGATACCTCATCAAGTTACGGGCTACTTTAAAATAAATTGCATCTTTGAACTCCTTATAGTCTTTGTGACGCCCCTGGGTATCATATAGTTTTGTAAGAAATTTCTCATCAAACGAGAAATTATAATGAATTCCACTTAACAATTGTCTTTTACGACCATACTTATCCGCTAATTCACTTCGATAGTCGTCCGCAACGGGATCGCTCATCCTGGCAATAGGTATTTCTTTCTCTTCGGGAAGCATGGGAGGATTGCTGCTTGGCCACAAATACTCTCCTTCCAATTCCACAGAAACGATGTCTTGCAAGGCTTCCATGAAACGATAAGTCTCTTCAATCGACTCGAAGGCCGGAGTTATCATCTCAATTTGACTTTCCGAGAAATCTGTTTGAATATAAGGGTTTTCCGTCTTGCTTCCAAAAGCCTTTGGGTGAGGTGTCAGTGCAAGCTTTCCATCTTGATCGACCCGTACATTTTCTTTTTCTAAACCGAAATGACCTCGAAGCAGATCATTTTGAAGTGCATGGTCTATTACAACCTCTATAAGTTCACGATTCAACAATTTCATGTTTATGACCGTCCTTTATCCTTGTTCATTAAGAAATGGCAAGCGATTTATGAATACTGCGTAAAGATTTTCTAAACCAGATGACCAAAATGATCCCCTTAAAAACACTACTTAGCGCAATCGACATCCACACCCCATTTAAACCAAACGATTCAGATAAGAGCAAAGCCAAGGGGATTCTTAGCGCTGTAAATAAAATGCTGAAGATCGGCGGAATATGTGTTTTACCAATACCGTTAAACGCACCTACGGTCATCAGTTCCATGCACATGAATAATTGGGAGAAGCCGATAATTCGCATGTAATCTTCCCCGAGCTTCATGCTCGTATCATCAGATAGAAACAGCGAAAAGAGTTGCTGAGGAAATAAAATGAATACGAGCGAAATGAAAGTGCCAAATATGGAGGTCAAGAGCAACGCTTTTCGATAACCCTGCTGAATTCGATCCAATCGACGTGCTCCGTAATTTTGTCCAAAAAAGGCCGCGATAGCCCCTTGTAGACCACCGATCGTCATATAGGAGATCGATTCAATTTGAATGCCAACTTTTTGAACCGCAATGGCATCAGCCCCCCATCTTACGATAATCTTAGCAATAATGATCGAAATGAACGTAAAAGTGACCCGTTGAATCGTGATCGGAACTCCCAATCGGATAACTTCTTTCATGAGACGCCTGTTCCAGACCGATTGCTTAGAGATCATTTCTAAGTTTTTCGTTTTCATGATAAACAGCAAAGTCACTAGTACATTGGCTGTTAGTGTAGCAATAGCGGCCCCTGCAACTCCCCAACCTTCAAAACCGCCGACTCCATATATTAAAAATGGATCAAGAATAATATTTAAAATGAGACCCATTGAAAAAATATAAAATGGTTGTTTACTGTTTCCCATCGCATTCAAAATGGTTGCATATAAGGTGTTCAGAATTGAAAATAGGGTACCTACTATCGAAATCAATAGAAATTGCTTCGCCATCTGCTCAACTTTTTCACTTCCCAGATCGAAGAAACCGATCAGCTGGTCCTGGGTCATTATGACAAAAACCATGTAGAGCAGCCCTAATACAATAGACATGATAAATCCGTTTTTCACATAAGACTTAGCTTGTTCTCTCTGACCGGCCCCCATACAATGTGAGACCTTGATGCCAGTACCAATCGTTTTCATGGTCGATAACGCAATCGCTAAATTAATGAAGAAGCTTGCTGTGCCAATTGCAGCAACCGGACCACTTCCTAGTCCTCCAACCCAAATCATATCCACAAGACCGTAGGTTGTAGATATAAAATTGGTTGCAATGATGGGAATCGTCAATTTCATTAAAGTAGACATAATAGGACCTTGGGTTAAATCATTCGTGCCCTTCATGATCTAGTTGCTCCTTCTTGCTCTCATGTTAAGGTAAAACCCGACCACAAGGGTCGGGGCAGAAAACGCTTGTGACTGAGTCAAGTTGTGCCTTATCGATTTCTGTTTGAATTAATTTTGTTATCTTTTTTAAGTGAAGTTCAATTCACACATAAGCATACGCTTATACATTAGCCAGATCTGTGACTGATTTTATAAATACGGATTCTGCTTCTAAAAATCGTTCGCTATCTAGCGCCGCCATACATCCTGTACCTGCTGCTGTTATCGCCTGACGGTACTTCGGATCCTGTACGTCACCGCAAGCAAAAACCCCAGGAATGTTCGTTTCAGTTGTTCCAGGTTTCACACGAATATACCCAACTGGATCGGTATCAATCTGTCCCTTCAAAAATGCCGTATTGGGCGTATGACCCGTCGCAATAAAAATTCCGTTGGTCTCGATGATTTCTTCATTTCCTGTTTTTATATCCTTGACTCGCAGTCCGGTAACTCCGCGATCATCTGCGATAATTTCAGTGGATTCTTTGCTAAGAGCCCAGCTTATTTTAGGATTTTGTCTTGCACGTTCCTGCATAATCTTCGAAGCACGCAGTTCATCACGACGATGGACAATCGTTACCTTAGAAGCGAACCTCGTAAGGAAATTGGCTTCTTCCATGGCAGAATCTCCCCCGCCCACGACCAGCACTTCTTTATTTCGAAAAAAGAAACCATCACATGTCGCGCATGTGCTTACGCCACGGCCGATATTCTCCTTCTCGCCTGGTATACCGCCAAGTAAATTCGCGGATGCTCCCGTGGAGAGAATGATCGTTTCAGCTTCCAATTGACCCAGCCCCTCAACGGACAATCGAAACGGACGTGAAGAGAAATCCACTTCATGCACCAAACCATTCCTAAACTCAGCACCGAATCGAATCGCTTGTTTTCTCATATTATCCATGAGCTCGGGTCCCATGATTCCATCAACAAATCCAGGGAAATTCTCAACTTCTGTAGTTAATGTCAATTGGCCTCCTGGTTGAGGTCCTTCAATAACAAGCGGATTCAAATTAGCTCTAGCTAAATAAATGGCTGCTGTTAAACCTGCTGGACCCGTTCCTATAATGATTGATTTGTACATCACTCTTCACTCCTTCGTTTGTTTGTACAGGGAGAATCCTGTCTTTCGATTCTCCCCTTCTCTAATTATTAATTGCAGCTCGTTTTATCAGATGAAACCGGCATGCAACAATCGTTGGCATTCGGCCCACTGCTAATACCACATACGCCGGTCTCTGGCAGCTCTAATTCAACCTTCGATGCAGCTTCCATATCGCCATCCAGGTATGCTGCAATGGATCTGACCTGTTCGTAGCCCGTTGCCATAAGAAAGGTTGGTGCCCGGCCATAACTCTTCATGCCAACGAGATAAAAGTTCTTGTCTACATGGCGCAGCTCTTTTTCACCATGAGGTCTTACCGTTCCGCAGCTGTGTACATTGGGATCGATAAGGGGCGCTAGTGCTTCAACACTCTCCGTAGCAGGATCAATACTAAGTCTAATCTCACTCAAGAATGAGAAATCCGGCCGGCTTCCTGTATTTACGATAATCTCATCGATTTCTTGTATCGCCTTACTTTCACCATTTGCAGTCCCTTTGATGTGAATCCTTCCATCGTGTTTAGAAACCTTCTCGATCATGAATGGAGTAACCACCTGGACTTGGCCGGCATCAATCAACTGATGAATGTGGCTTCCAAGTGCTCCTCGAGCCTCTAACTGGTCATTCTCTTCTCCACCGTAAGCTTCTTCAACCGATTTCTTTCTCATCACCCAAATAATTTCCGTATTCGGATCCGATTCTTTGAGCTTGGCTAGATCCAGCAATGTGTTGATCGCCGAATGCCCACCTCCTACAACTACTACACGTTTCCCTGTGTACTTCTGCCTTTGTTCTGCCGATAAATCCGGAATTCCATAATAAATGTGATCTTTCAAATCACGCTCTTCACGTGTCCAAATCCCGTCTGCATGCAGCGGATTCGACTGTCCCCAGGTTCCGGACGCATCAATGACTGCCCTGGTTTCAAAGCGTTCCGTGGAGTTATTTGTTTCAACATAAAGTACGAATGGCGCAGCTTCACGCTTAGCCGATTTCATTTTATCTGTGTTTTTTTTCGAGATGGAAACCACTCTGGAATTCAACAGGATATAGGGCTCCAGTTCAGGCACCTTCGCCAAAGGTCTCAAATATTGATGAACGATCTCTTGACCGAAAGGTAATTCCGTTAGGACGGGTGGCTGCCATCCATGCATACGTAAAAGACGCTCAGCGGCTTTATCCATGTTATATTGCCATGGTGAAAAAAGACGTACATGTCCCCATTGTAGAATGTTCTGACCAATGCTGGATCCGGCTTCAAAAAGGATAAATTTTTGCCCTCTCTCCACCAAGTGAGCTGCTGCAGCCAAACCAATCGGGCCGGCACCGATAATCGCGACGGGCAGGTTAGGGTTATAGGACGCATGCTCCTCCTTTACAGCTTCTTTAGTGTTTGACGGTACTTGGGGAGTACAACAAGAAGATGAGGCTACCTTAAATTCGATATTTTTCATTCGTAAGCCCTCCTAGTTTTGATATACATCAATTTTTTTTGATTTATGAGCCAATGTACGTACAGCGGTTTAGATAAGTCACACTTCGAATTCAGATCGTGCTATAAATGGAATTCTAATCTCTTTATTTGCATATTACAAGTATAAGTTTGATAAGAAGTACAATAATGAAGTTAGACCATTGGACTTTATGAGCAGCATCCACTCTGCTTGTCGTCTATCGAACGAAAAATGCAACACAACTCAGGTGAAAGCAGCCGATTAACTACAGCATGATTTAACTCATAATAGCTCCAAGTCCCCCTCGTCTCGAGAGTGATCATCTGGGCATCGAGTAGAATTCTTAGGTGATACGATAGCTTTGACTGAGGCATTTCCATGATTTCCATCAGGTCACAGACACAAACACTACCTTTTTGACTAAGCTCATGCATGATCTTCAGTCTTTTCTGATCAGCCAATGCTTTGAATTTAGTTTCGTATTGGGCAAAATTAACATTCACGCTGGATGGCTGGATAACGTTCAGTTCTTTGATCATAAACTTTTTACCTCCATTTAGCAGCAAGGGCAACAAGCAGCGGTTGGTTGAACAGTGATAGGTGCCGAGATGTTCATCGTCTGTCTCAAGTGTTGTGAATTCAACCACTTCCACATCTGTCGTGCCTTCAGCTCAATTTCATTTTGTTGATATTCAATCAATTTTTCCATCATGTAGTGATTCATCATTAGACGTCCCACCATTCATCAATAAAATTTGATGAATGAAGCATATCATGAAATAATTGTATATTCAAGAAATAAATCAAAATATTTTGATTAATAATCGTTCAGCCAGCTCATATGAATTAAAATCCAAGATCTTATATGGGATCCCACGTTATATTTGCATGTTGCAAATATTTGTTGTATAACTATGACAAGAGGTGATTCAAAATGGAAAATGCTCGTGAGTTGTTTCAGATCATGACCCGAAGATTTGGTCTTCTAAATAAAACCTGTTGCAGTGTCGGAGGAAATGATGTCTCGTTAGTACAAAGCCACATCTTATATGAGATTGACCGGCAGCACAATCCTTCGATGCAACAAATCGCCGAAACTTTGGGAACTGATATTACAACGTTTAGCAGACAGGTCCAATCTTTAATCAAAATGAATTTAGTGAAAAAAACTCAAGATCCTCAGGACCGAAGAGTTTATACACTGGCACTTACGACGGAAGGAAAGTTTATAGCAACAACCATTGATCGACAAATGAACGACTATCTTAACGAAGTATTTTCGTATATGACTGAGTTCGAAAAAGAAACCGTGCTTCACTCCGTTAAAATTTTTAACGATGCGATGGCGAAATCTAATAAATGCTGCGGCCCATTATCTGAATAATAAATTTGATATATAGGAGATGAATTACGATGTTGCTCCATTCTTACGTTGCAGAGTATTTAATGAAAAGTGACCTTCACATTCAAAAAAGCCGAGAGATAACCAATAAAGAACTCAATAGAAAACAAACACGTATACCCTTCTCGTTTTCAAGACAACCACGCATAAATACTTGCTGTGTCACCTGCTGCTAAGCTTATATTTCCTACATAGGAGGAACTAACAATGAAAACCACTTTGATTAGAGCAGCAGATACTGGCGACGTGGAACGTATATTGCACATTTATAATCAAGGAATTGAGGATCGTATAGCTACACTAGAAGTTGATCAAAAAGATATTATATATATGAATGATTGGTTCCAGCAACATCAGGATCGCTACGCTGTCATTGTAGCTGAGTATGATAATGAAGTAATCGGCTGGGCTTCCCTCAACCCATACTCACAACGATGTGCTTATGACGGTGTTGCCGACCTATCCATATACATCGATCGAGCTTTTAGGGGCAAGGGAGTTGGAAGCATTCTTCTACATCGTCTTGAGGAGATTGCCAAGGAAAAAGACTTTTATAAAATTGTGTTATTTACATTTCCGTTTAATCAAAATGGTCAAGGCTTATATCATAAACTTGGTTACCGTGATGTGGGGGTATTTGAAAAGCAAGGGGTCTTGGATGGGAAATATGTGGATGTTAAAATCATGGAAAAATTGTTGTAAATATTAAGTTATTTAGATCCCCTGATTCAGATCTTCGGGCTGATTCTGGTCTTTTTCCAAGCAGTAGCTTCTGGAAGTCTCATTATAATCGGAATTTTCCTCCGACATAATCCCATTCCTTGCCTGCACGAGGTCGCAAAGTCTATATATTAGATGTGCCAACCAATTTGTTATCCATACATTTTCAGGATATTTTTAACCCAGAACTGGCTGATCTCCTGTAGTCACTTTTGTATCATTAGACAAATATAATATCTCCTCCTGTTGTTTGTTGAATAATATAATCTGTTGTCAAAGAATCCGAAATCGTCCTTTTAATTTCACTACCTCCGCAGATTTTGGCAACAAGAAAAGGACGAACTGTATCAGCTCATCCTTTTTCACTAATATTAGTCCCAAAAACTTCAATATTGGTACTTAATCTTACTTGTGCAATAATATCAAACTATAGTTCCCTATTATTCTGCATATCCTCATTTTCAAATGAAGGTTCAACATGGACATGTACATATGAAATATCATGTACCAATTTCAATTCGTTTTCTACACGAGTTGAGATATCATGTGCCTCTAACAAATCTAAACCTGCTTCGACAAAGAGAATAATATCTACACTAGTATTGCTTCCATAAGATCTGGCTCTAATGTCTTTAACACCCTCCACACCTCTAACAGTCAAAACAGTTTCCCTATATAAATCAATTTTTTTCTCATCATAGCCGTCTGTTAAATGATGAGTTGCATCACGAAAAATATCCCAGGCGGTTTTACAAATCAACAACCCCACGATTACAGCTGTTAAAGGATCCAGCCAAGGTAAACCAAACTGAGAACCGATGATTCCAATTACTGTACCAATGCTTACCCAAGCATCTGAGATGTTATCTTTCGCTGCAGCCATAAGCGCCTGACTACGAATCTTTTCGGCAAGTTTTATGTTGTAGCGATAGACAAAATACATAACAACCGCACAAAAAACTCCCGTATAAGCTGCTACTAAATCAGGGGAGTCTTTCCTTCCCTCAAAAATAGAGCCTACAGCTTCATAGAGTACTTGAAAACCCACCGCCATCATTATAAAAGATGCAACTAACGAAGCAACACTCTCAGCCTTCCAGTGACCATAGGTATGATCCCGGTCCGCAGGACGTTGAGAAAGCCGGAGTCCAATTAATACAGCAATAGACGCAACAATATCTGTCGCGTTGTTCAATCCGTCGGCCTTCAATGCTTCTGAGCCTGCAGTATAGCCGATGAACAACTTTAGGGATGATAAATATATGCTACGATGCTGATAATCGCGCCTTTTTCACCCAATTTTAAATTATCATATTTCAATTGATCCACCTCGAGATTCCTCCTTAATCATTTGAATAACATTAATCATGAAGATAATGTTACCAATCAGGGATCAAGTGGGTCTAGAGAAACGTTTTTTCTATGAGCCTAGTATATTTCGGGTGCTAAAAACAATGGCTGAAATTAAAAAAAATTTCCTTAACTCAACAATCAACAGCTTTCGTTTTGTTTTATCGATTAATTGAGTTGAGTTGGTTTCTGTATATGATAGGGACACACGCCAACGCGATGCCCCTTTTCTGCTGTTTTCCAGCCCCTCGTCTCTAACCTATTCACTTATGTATAGGACATTCAGAATAAGCTTGCCATCGCCTTGGAAAGTGTACATGGGGACGGTAATTTACCGCCCCCAATCGAAGGGAATGATACATGAGTATGGCATAGCACCACAACAGGTGAATTAATTCTGTTTAATTTAATGAATGTTCTTTACGTGCCGTTGTGTGATTAAATCCAAAAAGTTCCTAAGATAATAACCAAGAGAATAAATAATACCAGTACAATACCTACTGAATTACCGTGACCGTAACAAGATTTATCGTAACTCACTGATATTTACCTCCTTGCATTGTGGAATGGTACAGTTTATGTACATAGACGGCCTTAGACTGGACATTTCGGCAATAATGATCAGAATGTGCCAATGTACCATGGATAGGATTTAGAGGGGTTCTTACACACTGCTGTCTGCTACAGAACTGCTTCGTCTCTGTCCATTCACCCCAAATACACCTCTTACACTTATCCGGCTGTTTCGGTTTATACCCCATTCGCTGAAGCTTATTACGTTTTCCGGCCATGTCGTTGTTCCTCTCGTTTTCGTGACGATTTGCCCGATGTGAGTCTACCCAACCACTCCATTTCATATAACCCTCACGCTCCTTAGACACGATAAAAAGCCGCTCCATATTAGGAACGACTTCGGATTTATATTAAATTCGAGAAAAGATCATTGCGACCGTACCGGCGCAGCAAAAACGCTACGCTCTTTGGTTTAAAAGCATCTGTACTTAGTAACTAAAGAGGAAGAATAAGACCATTTTAACGAGCTGCCGAAAATGGCGTCAAAATAAACAAATTCTGAATTTTGCCTTTTACTCAACTGTGGTCCTAATTTCTCCTATTCCCTCACTATTTTGATATTGTTCCCTGTTTGTATTATTCTGGAAATGGGAAAGTCATTTGATAGGAGAGTTATAGTTGGATAAATCGAATACATTAGCAAACATTATTAGTATCGTAATCACACTCTTATTTGTATCAGTATTGGCTAGCATTATCGCTGCAGTTGTCACACTCTTTTTTGTATCAGCACTTTATTAGAGTGCAACAATAGATACACCGGTTTTACAATATTTAGTTCCTGTATCCAATGAAAACAAAAAAGATGAGAAGATTTACGCCCCGGTCATATGCTGCATTCCTGCAGCCGTGCGTGTCATTCTCGCCTTTTTCTATGCTTACATATTATCATGGTAAAACCTTCAGGTGGTGTTCAATATTGAGTCAGGTTACTGTCATTTTAAGGTCATATCCCGCTTATCTAACAGATATCATTACAATGCGAGAACACTCACCTAACAAGACAAGATTACAGTTCCTGACTACGTTTGATGTTATTTTATCCTCCTTGTTCATTACCAGTCTTTCCATTATATCGATGAGCATGTGGAATTCTGCCATCTACTGTAGTATAACCTTCAAAATAATGATAGTGCCCACCGCCTGCCAAGGGAATGGCGGGGCCGGTTGTTCCTCTAATCATGTGCTTGTGTTGGTCATTAAATGATGTTTGGGCATGATAATGATGGACGTGTGGAACGCCGCTTGGAGCTGGTTCAGTTACACCCACATAATGATGGAAGTGTCCAACATCAAAGGATGTATCTCCTTCAAAGGGATGATCATGAACGTTAACTGGTCTTCCATCCCAAGATGTAAGAAAGAGTTTATGTGAATGTCCGGAATCGAAGTCATTGGAATGAACAACAAAACCAGTTATTTGTATTTCCATCAAATAGTGCCTCCCTTACATTACAACAATATTTCTTTCTTGTTTACCTTCATGCCACACAATGACCGATCGAACATGTCAAGAATAAATAAAAATCGTTCGGCTTCACGAAAAACGTGATCTGCTAATAAAGGGTGAATGATACTTTTGATTCGACACTCCTCAATTAAGTCGCGCGCCGTCTTCTTAAAATCTCGCAATGATTTGACTGAAACGCGGTTTTCATCAACAAATTGACTTAGTAATGGATGAGTTTGCGATTGTGGACGCATGGAACTTAAGTCAATGGCTTGAAACATCAATGTATCAAAATCTTGGCTAAACTCCTTTGCTTGTTCCACTAATTTTCGCTCGGATGGATCCAGCAGATGACCTATAAATTTTGCATGGTCAGCCATGATTTTTAGGAAAAAGACATTTTCATCGATAATCGCATCAGGTAATGGTTCAAGTCTCCCGCTATTGAGTTCCTCTAACCGATTTCTAAAGTAATTTGCTTCTCGGCTAACATGATCTACAAGCAAAGGGAAATTGGTTCCCCCAGGAAGTTGGCACCTTAGTATAAGCCCAAGTACCTTTCTCTTAAATGCCCAAATGTGTGAAGCAGCATTGTGAACTTCTGAATTAAACTGTCTAATTGTTTGGGGATCCGTATCTGCTTGATAAGAATGTGATCTTCTTTCAATCTCCTCAAAGATTGCTTGAAATTGATTAGCCTCATTAATTAACTGCGTGTCTTCACATCTAAATCCAAGTCGAAGAAATAAGGAATGTTCTTTCATAATGCGTGACCAAAAACGTACTTCGTCTAATGATCTGATTACAAAAGGATCCGACAAATCATATCCCACCTTTCGGCACACTAAATAAGACGACCATTTAAATATGCTTGATATCAGAGGATATGAGGATGGCATGTTTCAGTATGCTATCGGAGAATAAAAAATCACGATCAATTAAGGTTAATTTATAAAGCCTCTCCAGCAAATTGCCTATTGAGGCTGGAAAATTATCAAGTGTAATAATTGTAAGAAGTATCACGGTAAACCAGCCATGTGGTTTTCAACATAGTCACGCTAGAGTCAATTTGTGTTCAGTTTACGGAACACAAATTTCACTGAGGCAACTTGTTTTCTCAGACTACACGATCTTTTCAATGCTCTATTTTTAAAGATCGTGGCAAAACTGTTTCTCTAGACCCACCAGTTTTTCTCATTGTATCATTGAAACTGTTAAAAAAAGGAGCACAGTTTATCTAGTAAAGGGGGGACTGACTCCGCAACGATACTTCCATATTAAGTTCCTGAGGTCGTGAGAGAACAGTTTTTATTACGGGTTCATTGCCCCTAAAGCCGCCACGTTCCCGGCTCCCCCCATCGTAAAACGACCACAAAAAAAGGCCAACCAGAAGATTCTGGCTAACCTGATAATACGAAAAGCCGCTAAAATAGCGACTTCTAATGGGACTATGTTCTTATCCCCCGACAATTATTTGCCACGATTTAGGTTATCTACTTGTCCTACTGTTATGCCTGTCTCCTCTGAAATTTCGCGTAAACATGAGATTTCTGGATTGATATATTCATCAGCTTCCACGTGGGGCTGAAATGCCGTGTGGTCGTGGTCGACGAATCCGTCCAGAGACTGGTTCAATGCGAAAACGATCTTTGCCATGGGACTGACTCTCCTCCCTGGTTTTCTCGCACATTCATCATCAAGATTACACGTTCCATATGCAGCCTTCTTTATGTCTACATTTTATCATCCAACAGCATGTCCTGTTTCTCATGGATTGCTAATGTGCACAGTCCTGGCCTGACCGAATACAAATCTAATTTAACGAAGGATGGCAAATTAAACAATTCAGCCCGTTAGTTGAACAAAAACAGCCAATCCCGTTAATCGGCTGCTTCTTGCTTTTATTGAACTACCGTTTCTCGTTAGTTGAACATTGTTTTTGCCAAATCGATCATTTCCTCTTTAGTAAAAACTTTGCTGTCGATTTCAATAAAAGTACCATCCTGGACCCAGCGTAGGTATCCTCCTCGTATGTGGTTAGCCCATGGTTCAAATCGCCCTTCACTTCCGTTTATGTTAATTTTCTCTCCACGTTCACTAAATTTAAAATCCTCAACAAAAGTTCTTGTTGTACTTGTTCGATTTCGAATATCAATGCTAGTGACATCTCGTTCTATTTTATAGCCAACCGCCTTGTGTTCTTCAATTGCAAACAAATATGTCTGTCCAGATTTATCAAAATAATGAAGTCTAACTTTTGAAACGGGTTGACTAGGTACAAATGGATAGGTCTCTTTGATTTCCATCTTATACCTTTGGTCCGAATGAGATGGTGCAAGTAGTTTGAAATCGGCAGCATTTTGTAATTTGTCCAGGTCTACATTCAAAGAAAAAAGCTTAGGATTAGCTGTAGCAATGATTGGTTCTTTGTTAATAACAAGAAACATAGTGCAAATTAAAATCAAATAAACAAACCATTTAAACAAGGCAATCATTCCTTCCAGTTTTTTTGGTGATATTATACCCTTGTTTAATTCAACTATCCTGCCCGTTAGTCCAACGTGGCTGCCGTACTATGTCGGCAGCCACCGTTCCGTTAGTTCAGTCTTCTTTACTACTCATCTTTGATTCAGGCAACAATAAATCAAGAATAATTTTCTGTCCTTTTTCTAGCGGTGTGCAATATCTATCGTATGTGTACATCACACCAATAAAAATTTTCAAAATCAATTTTGTATCCTGGTTTCTCTTGATCCAAGCAATTCAATAAAAATAAGGAACAGTTTGATTAGGTAAAACGCTCCTATTGTCATCGTTTATGAAGCATAATACCCCAACCCATGGACTCACTCACAGTCACGAGGCGGTGCTACAGTTAGTCTCCAAATCAATTCGATCTCTACCATACCTCTATCATTGACCAACTGCATTCTGTAACTTGGATTGCTCTTCAAGCGATATGGGAAGAGGAAAAATACAGCTTGCGGCACTGATTGCACAGCAACAGAATGTCTATAAAGGCTGGGGGGCCGATTACGTGATCTTTCTCCAAGATTATCCAGCTTACGAATCGACGAAGCACTGACCTCCATTACTGAAGTAGATTCTTCCGAAAGTTGGTCATAATGGTATATGGCCGTATGTGCTTCACTTGATAGAAATTCGCTTTTAATCTTAGACGATCTACCGAGAACCAACGGCAAAACAATTTTGGACGAAAAACTTTACATACTCACTCAAGCTAGTAGTAATTTTTCATTATTGTCCCAATTATTTATTCACAATGACAATCCATTCTGACAACTCTTCATAATCATCAGGTGATCCAGTGCGACCTAAATAATCATGCCCACCATCTAATCCAACCTTTCCGCAAGCACATTCTTTATAATCATAAAGAACAATAGATTCAATAATATTAAGACAATACTTACAGCGAATAGCATTTTGAATAATTTTTTTAGAGTCCAACATATGATCACCTTAATAATATGCATTATTAATTAGAATATTTTATGAGCAGGTATCGTCTATTACATTTTCTTCATTTCCAGATGAGGAATCCACGGACACACTTTGTCTTGTAGATCGAATTTTTTTTAGTGTTTCATCGAAATAGATGTGAGGATAATTTGTTTTTAAATACAAAGGCCCGCCATCCATTAATCCACTTTTATATGCATCATTAAGCAATTGAGTCATTGTTATAGCCCATTCCTCATTTTCGAATTCAATAATGGACTTTTCATAAACACCATCAGTAAAATAAATTTGATGTGTTTTGTTTGAATTCAAAAGATATCGGTACATTCTTTCCCCCCTCTCAGTCCATTGATCAATACGACTTAGATTTAAACCTGTTCTTTTGCTCATTAATATAGTTAATTATTTCTGGTGCTATTTTAAACACGTAACCTTGACTCATACTTAAGTATTCATACCACCAAAAAGGGATATGAATTATACATATCACATGATTTAATCCCTAAGTAATCACTTGTGTCCTTTACACTTACTGATTGATTATCTTTGTCCATTTTATCTAAGTATTCTTTAGCAAGAAGCCATGGGTTTAGTATCCCGCATTAGCATTCTTGTTAAGCGATTCAATTCCTTACTACTTAACTAATCCCAGAGAGACCAAACCAAACTAATTCCTACTCTTACAGTTATACGCTCTCCTAATATTGATAATATAATCATTGACCTCTGGTGCTGCTTTTATTAAATATGATTGCCGTACACCAATATAGTTAAATAGTTCTTTCGAAAGGAAGCATTCTACTGTGAAATTTTCTACAAATTCATTTATCTTTATATAAAGCTCATCAGCCCATTTTTTCTTACGTTGCTCTTTTTGTAATAATTTATATTCCATGATACGTGAATGGGCCTGCTGATATTTTTGAATTGTTTTTTCTGACACAACTAAAGCTACTGATATAGAAGAAATAGTGATATCCTTATCCTTTTGAAGCATTTCATTACAGATTGATTCTAATTCATTTATTTTTTTGTCCCATGAAACCTTTGGCTGCATAGTTCTTTTCTTAAAAATTCTTTCTCTAATAACATCAATATGGTAATAATACGTTAAAAAATGCATTCTATTGGACCAACAAGTCCAATGTTTTATTTCCTCTACCCCCACATTTCCTTTAATCCCTATTTTTATTTTCGTAAGAAGTTCTTTATCCCATTCTATATTACTTTTTCTGGCATTAAAGTAGGCAACAATTTTTTGGCACTTACTAGTTGATATTACAAGCCTCCGAGCTAATTCATTGTACGAAATATCCGGATTATTAGTTAAAAGTTTAAATCCATTGATAAAATGATCCTTTTCTAACTGCTCCCCATTTTCGTTCCAAACATACTGACACCCACACTCTGTACATATAAGTTGATTTTTAAGCACTCTACCACTTTTCAACTTTTTATAATGAGTCCCCATTCTCACAAGTGAATTACCTTTTAAGTAACTCTTACACCAAGGAGCTATACACAATGGTTCATTATCATTAAGATTAGAAGTATATAAAAGTTGTTTAAGGAAGCTCTCCGGTATTGTAAGGTTCAATAACTCAATAGGAAGTGTATCTTTCAAATAGCAAATCTCAAGAAGCTGCGCTATATGTATTGCTCTTATCTGCTTTTGGGAGTTTCTTGCGCATTGTAACAATGATTGATAATTAATGTCTATTTTCTTACAGTATTCTACTAGCAATGAATAGTTGTACTCAGGACTCTTCTCGTTGATTATAAATAATAATCTTTGTGCTACCTCTGAAGGAGTCAACGTAAGCTTACTCCTTTGAACCAGCCCTTCCCAGGAAAGATGCAACCAATTTTGTTGTTTTAATACTTGTTTATCAGCTATCCCCATTTTGATTTTATCACTTAACTCATGGGAACATTCAGGACAGAACTTAATACCAGTGCTGTATATTCCCGATAACGAAAATTCTTTATTACAAGATTTACAATGAGTACATAAATAACACAAATGCTTAGAGCAAATTTTCACACCTTCAATTTTCCAAATTAACCGAAGGTATCTCTTCTCCGTTAAACATTCGGGACAATAATGTAGTTTCTCTCTGATCATCCCCCTCAGAATACGTGAGGCATACATTTTATCATTGTGATTAAATTTATAGAGTGTATTATAGAACGTCATGTTAAGTAACTCCTCAATGGTCAACTCAGTTAATTTTGAAAATAAACCCAGGTTAATCACAGTATGAGGAGTGAAGTCAATTAAATGAATATCTGATTTTTGAGCCATACCAAAGTGAGTCGTTTTTATATGATTCCATAAAGTAAGCATGTCGACACCATTGCTCATTGCAAGACGCATTATAAAGCTACTCAAAGCTTCTCCTTTATAAGGCTTTATCCATACTGTAAGCATAGAAGGCTTCACACCACCTTTTTAACCAAATATGAGCCCCCATATTTATGAGGACTCTAGGTTGGTTTTTAGACCATTTGAGTGATTAACTCATTTGCTAACGTCCTAGATCCACTTAATCCTTTTATATATCTTAGTGGTCCAATTGCCGACCATTCTACATTCTTCAACTTTTTCACACATTTAGTAACCTGGTTATAATCAATTGTTCTCTTTTCTTCTCCAACACAAATTGAGAAGACTTCGTTTCCGGCTATAGCTAAGGCATTTAAACATACTATATGAGTTAATCGGTATTCCTTATAATTCAGCCATTCCTTATTAAATTGCTCTTTAATTGAATTAAAATAAACAAGGCATAACATGAGCTTTTCTTCTTTATCAAGACTTGCGACATGTTCGGACTTCGTCAATAGTTCTAACATTTTATACAGGTTCTGAAGTGTAACATGTCTCCCAACACTTCTTTTGCCTGTTAAAGTACTATTGAAATGAAAAGGGCTATCACTTCGCGTAATCAATTGTGTCGCTACCCAACTGTTATCATCAGAATTTCGATGAAGATACTTACTTAGAGATATTCCAATTCCTTTTGCCTTTGTATTAATCGTATCAAACAGCATTATTTCTTCGTCTTCATCTAGGTAATGAAACGCCAAAAATGGAACAATAATTTCGGAATTAGTATCTTGTGTGTAACGCTTTATTCCACCTAAACGATGTTGTCCATCCATTAAAGATGCCTTGTCTTTACAAATTAATCTCCCAAACGATGATCTTGATTTGTCATATGCACTAAATTCCCAATTGGACTCTGCATTTAGCAAAATAGGAGTAAATAATGCGTCATCTCCTTTCGAGAGATACATTGCAAAATCGTTGCAACGTTTACTATCTACCGGCCGCTGATATCCTTTTCCTGATGGATGATCGTATGGTTTCACATAAGTAATCTGTAAAGCTGACATGGCAGAAACGTTACCCAGATAGGCTACTTTTCCACGCATCTTATACTGCAACACATTTTCAATCACATGATGACGAGCCAAAGATGTCATTTTTCACTTCTCCTCTTGCTATTTCTAAATCCATTTTAGGATATATATGAACTATTTTCAATTGGTATTATGTAGTTTAATACTCTTCATTTACCCACTTTTGTTGCCTACTCTTTATTTAAGAGGTGACAAAATGTCCACTATTTATACTGATGTAGGGAAGAAAATTAGGCTATATAGAAAAGCAAACAATTATACCCAGGAGGAACTTGGGGAGATCTTGAAAATCGATCAATCATACTTAGGCAGAATTGAAAGAGGGGAAATTAACGTAACCCTTGAAACACTTTTTAAAATAGCTGATGCCCTCAAGATTAGTCCCTCTCAGCTATTCGAAATTAGAAATGAACGCTCAAAAGTGAGATCTGATGCTTTGGATAAGATCGATGCTCTTCTTCATTCATTAGATACATCGGATCTACAAGTTATTCACCGTTTACTCAAAGAGGTATTATCTTTAAAACGTTCTTAATTGAAGAAAAAAGCAGCTGGAAGGTGAAACCCATTTAGGTTTCATCTTTCAGCTGCTTTTTTCTTATACATAATCTTTCTAAGCCATATCGCAATAATGGAATATATAGGTGTATATAGAAAAAATTCTTGCAACTCTCATCATCGGTTTGTTCAATAACCCCATATATTGAAACGAAACGTTCACTTTATATCAACTCCTTGGCCATTTGAATTTCTTTTCGAATTAAACCTACTAGGTGCTTACCTATTTTACTTTTACTTTGATTATTGGTTAATCCGATTAGTTTCTTAATCGCATTTATAGTAATAGGCTCATACTTATTCGTTAACAACTTGATTGCATTTTTTGTTTTAGTAATCATTTCTTCGGTATATAATTGGATCGCTTTACTTTTGCTCTCTTTTACATCATTGACTATTTTTTTTGATAATTCAGGAAACTTTATAGTGAGGTACTGCTGATTCCGGTTAAGATGTCTGGATATGTTTTTAATTAGAAGAACCCCTTTCTCTTGTTCTACCTCCTTCTTATAGGTTTCATACAACCTGGATAACACAGCTTCCTCACTGTTCTTCTGTTCTTGTAACTGTATCTCTCTATACTGTTTTATTAAATTCGAAAATCCATTATATCCGATTGTTTTATTATTACAACCTACCTCCTCTGCTACTTTTTCAATTGATAAAGTTACCTGTTTTTCATAAAGTTCTTTAATAGTCTGATATATTTTTTGTTTCATTGGCTCTGTAGCTTTAGATCTATCACGCAGTGAACCGTGTTGCTCAGATAACTGGTATTCCAGTACGTCTTTTTCGAATGCATAGTAATAAAACTCTATCTGCGACCATCCGTATTTCACCCTGGCCACTTTATAGAGGGTATGATATTTCGGAAAAGAGGACCATTTAATATCAATAAATTTCTCAATCAAATTACTAGGAACACTATGGGGAAGATATTTAATACTAATTTCCTCCGGTAAGATATTGTATTGCAGCATGTAGCCAAGATGCTCGTGAGTCTTGTTAGAAGTGATTTTTAGCATATTACTTATTGCATGTCGAGTATACCCTTGACTAAACAGTGGTCTCACTTTAGACCAAATTACATGAATTCGATTATCAGTTTCCTGCCAAATACCTGCATTATTTACTCCATAGCGCATGTAACACCCAGTACAAGCAAATAACTTTCTATAAGTTACTCTGTTTCTGTTGATTGTCTTTTTATTGTCGGCTGTTAAGGCGATTTCCCTCATACCCTCAACCGATTTATAATATTTGCACCACGGAGCAAGGCATACACCAATTTGAGAATCTTTTTTGTTGATAAAAAAAGAATTAATAAATGTATCTGGCACTGTTGTATTAAACAGCTCTTCTACACTGATCTCCTCTTTTCTGCTCACAGTGAAAATATCTTGCAAATTAACTTTAAAAGATGCCACATTACGGTTGTTTCTAATGTACGTAGCTAAACCTTTTATTCGTTTAAGACTAAAATAGCGCACTCTTCTTCTATTAAAAGAATTTTTATGGCTATCGACACTGGATACATACAAAATTAAATAAGCTAAGCTCTCGATAGTGTTTATATTGGGTTTAATCTGTTTAAAAGCTCCACTCAACAAGTAATTCCAATCATCATATTTCCTTTGTTGCTCCCCTAAATCAAACTCATTCCTTTCACTTATGTATCGTTTTAATTTTAATGAGTCGCCGCAATGTACACACAAATGAATGGCCATTGTTTCAAAAACGTAAGGAAGCGATTTCCCACATGAATTACATTTATTCTGGAGTGCAATATGATGTTCATCACAATAACTAATACTGAAAACTTGCCACAAAAGTTTATAAATACCATTTGACACAAGACATAAGGGACAATATCTTCTTTTATTTGTAATAATCTCCTTACTAAGTGAGACTTTGTATTGCGGGATATCAACAACACCATTTTCGTTAAAATACATTTGTAAAGGCGTGAAGGTATACTTTTCCAAATCACTTACTTTTACTCCCAGCTCGGTAGATAACTTCTCCATATCAATGTTCTCATGTACCCAATCAACTTGATGAAAAATAGGAAGTTGTTTATAGCGACTTTGCGCTCCTATAGTAATGTATCTCCTAATAGTGAACATACTTATTCCGTTTTCCGTTGCAACTCGTACAATGAAGCTGCTGAGTGACTCATTTGGTTTCGGCTTTGGCTGCACCGTCAGGGATAGTTCTTCCCTTTTACATTCATTATTGGGCAACGTTAGTTTCCTCCTTTGGTTGAACTAAATGATCATTCTTACCAAATAAATTTATCTTTGCTTCATGTAGAACTTTCACAGTAAGAACAGTCGTTTCTAGTTCATAAAAACCCTCCTCGAACACTCCAAGTAATCGATATGCCTCCTTGAGTATAATGTGTACATAGCCAATTCGCCCTTGTGACCAGCGATGTAATAACTGTGGTAATCGTGTGGCAGGATCCCCCAATTTAATTTTATGTTTTGGTCCAATATGGTTTTCAATATCCGTAACCAACTTGTAAAATGAGTCATCGCATTCTTCGAATTTCTTGATGGTATCTATACCGAATCGTCTTATATATTCGTCCTCCATTTTACGAAGCGGTTCAATCTTTGGAGTTCCCATACATACGATACTAAGCTGGCATTTATTAGTCAGATCCTTTAGCATCTCCATCGCTTCTTGATCATCGAATCGTTTAGTCCTCATGATAAAATTCATTTCGTCAAAAATGATCATCTCCACTCGCTGTTTCTTCAGTAACATCAGAACGCGCTCTTTGATATGATTAATCCTTGCGTCCCTCCTTATATTTTCGGTGCCAAGTGCTCTTAAAATCTCCGTGTAGAACGAAAGTTGGGTAAATGGAAATGGTAATTCAACGTAAATAACCGGCATTATTTTTATTTTCTCTTCCTCAGTTTCAAGCCAGTAACTGGGGTTTCGTTCAGCATAGCGCTCCCCGATTTGGGTCTTACCAACCCCTGACAACCCCATGAGAAACAGATGTCGAGGATCTCCCTTATGCATTCTGTTTCCTGTATCATCTTTAGATCCTGCATTACAAAGTCGTAGAGAATCAAATTTCTTCCATATTCTCAGCACTTCATCGTGCTCGATAAAAAGCTCGTTTATCCGTTCAATAAAAGATGACACCTCTTCATTCATTAACTTCCCATCCTTTTACTATTTTGTTCAGCTTCAAGGGCTTCATTTAGTAGTTGTTCTTCTATATCTAATTCTTCTTTAGCCTTCTTATCCTTCATTGCCTTTTGTTCGGAAAAAGGAGTATTGACACTAATCTCAACGCTTTTACCCATCCTTGCTACCTGTTGTCGTGTAGATTTACTTCGTGTGTACCCCTCCTGCACTTCCTTAGCAATAGCTGCCCAGCCTTTTTTGATCTGATCCGCATCTAGAATTTCTTTTAACTCAGTCTCTCCCTGTCCACGCAATTTCTTTTCCAATAGTTTATAAGAGTATCGGTTAACGCCAGCTACCGACTCGTAAGGAGGATTCTCACAATATAACTTAATGAACTTGTCACTTTTAGGGTGCAGCAGATAGATCGAACCAATATCATCAATATCATATTTTACCGTATACTTTTTCTTCCCAGTGCCGATGATATCCTGACATTCGTCTGATTTGTATATTCGGTTATCCCACCGAACTCCATCTCTCGTGTATGGCTTCTTATCGGTGTAAAGAAAATCAATTTCATAATGTTCTCTTTCGTCCTCAAATATAATATGTGGATACCCCATTTCCTTAAGGCTTTCGATAAACCGAACCCGAGGAGCTTGATTATGCGGTAACCCTCTATGTGGTTTGTAAGGATAAATATCTACCAGGTAATGAATAAGTATCTTCCTTAGCCCGTTTAATGTTAAGAAAGCCTCCTTTTCTGGCTCCAAATCCCCTTTCTCAACAATATTGCTTTTGGTTGTCCCCCAAATGTTATGAATCAACTCCCGGTTAATAGTCCCAAATAAACGCTCAATAATGGCACCATAATGAGGAAGTTTAACTGGTCGGTGTCGAAGATCACTTTTAAGCGTTTCATTAACGAGTCGTTTGATATCATTGCCTTTAAAGTCCATACCATTGTCAACATAGATAGTGTTTGGGATCCCGGATGAAGCCCATTCCTTTTGCGTTCCATATTCACTTACTGTATTTTTAGGGAAGACCCCGTGTTGAATTGCCTTTCTTACAATATTCTCACTTGGTCCTTCTGCGGATAAGATTAGGCACCAAGGCTCTCTGGAATATACACAAATACCGAGTGTCAACCAAGGGCGACTAATAACTTGTCCTGTAACATCATCTATGGCAGGGATATCAAGTTTGGTGTGATCAATTTGGATAACATCTAGTCGTCCAAGAGCCTCTCTATCTGCGTATCCTCTTGCTACTTCATCGTAGATTTGTTTGGCCTTACTTGGATTTCGATGTGTTAATTTAACTTTATCGTCAATACGATCAATAATTCCACAAATAGTCACATACTGTATTTCAGGCACTTGTCGTAAATTGCATTGGATATTCACTTTACGAGAAAGAGCTGCCTTTGAAATACGAAGTCGTGTGAGGAAATCATTCTCAATAACATCCTTTAAAACTGCTACCTGATCCTCTGATAAACGTACTGTGATCGTATCCAAGATTACGTCTGGTTTACCTGGTTCGCAAATTGTCAAAAGTCGATTATCCCTCCTGCTATTTGTCCCCTCCCCTTTTTTAGAAACTAATCCCTCTTCACCATTAGCACGATATGCTTTTAGATGTCGCATAATGGTCGCCCGAGCAATACTATGTTTTTTTCTAATACGTTCAATCAAATCATTTTGCGTCAAACGCTCTAAATACTCTGTGTCGTTTTCTATCAAGTGACCAAAATTGCTTCTAAAAAAAATAACCGATTGTATGTCCCCCTCCTTAATTTTTTCAAGGACCACAATAGGACGTATGATTTCTAACCGTTCACTTACCTCATTCCTTTTCTTTTCAGTAAGTTTTGCTAGCTTACCCTCATAGGGAACGGTATCCCTCCTGGATCCCTTCATTGATTTAAGTGGCTTAAAAGAAGGTTCGGTGATTAGTGTCATATATTCCATTTGAATGGCTTCGCCATCTGGCCTTTTCAACCAAACATGAGGAGGTTTAATCGTAACCACTTTATATTGTGTACCATACAACTCACACTCTGAATTTAATATCAATCGACTGATACTCATATGTATCCCTCTCAACTCTCAATAATTGAAAATACCGATTTCATTTCCGGATTAATGTTTATGACGGAGTTAGAATTAATTGTTTGCGTCACATCAACTAGAAAATTGCCTTTTGCCATAAGATAAAATACAAGAGGCTTAATGTGTAGAGGGTCCACCGAATCAATAAAGCTAGATGAGAGTTGATCCACAGTACAGGGACCGATATTCCGTAATCGATTTATAACCTGATCTTGCCATTCACTATAGTATTTTCTCGTTCTTAAGTAGCCAGCCATTAAATTGACGTTTCGAGGTAAAGGGCTAGGTAGTGATTTTGGGAATACCACGTTATAGTTCCAACCGTAAGCAATCGCAATTGCTTCGCATTCTGTATTACATAGAACTGTTTTAGGTTCTAGATTGTCCTGTTCACTTTCTTTGATTTGATAAAGTAATGGACAGTACCCTTGACGAAAAACCAATACATCTGGGACATGGTACCACTCGTCGTCATCTGTCTTCATAGGAACTCTGATTGGTTGCACATAATACCTTATCACTCCTCTATCCACTTCAAGAAAGTAATAAAACATTCTTTCATTAAGGGATTCGTACTCCACAGGTCTTAGGTTTTTTGTACTGTAAAAGCTTCCAATAAGATGTGGATAATTTCTACTGCCTTTGTTATGCACTTTCCTTTTAGGTTCGTATGCGTGATCCTCCACTTCCCATGTTGTTTTAGCTACCCAATCCAAAGTTTTCACCCTTTCAGCATAAAGTTTCATTCGTTGGTATTATCTTTTAATTGTAATTTTCTCCGCATTTGAGCCTATTTAAACTCCATTTCAATACAAAAAAAGCCGGTACATCCTCAATCGGATGCCCAGCCTCACACACTAAAAATAACATTTATGCCTGTTACTCAATTACTTTCGCTTTCAGAAATCCCAATACACAACCTACAACCCTTATCATTTTAGTCTTAATCATAGATATTATAAGTCTCATTCGTTATTAGAACTGGTCTCACTTGTAACTGTTACTCACAAAAATTACTTGTACAGTTCGTGCTTACATCTTATAAGCCTTCATCGCTTTTCTAAGCTCCTTAAATGTAGGGCGCTTGCCGTACATCAGGACGCCGGTACGATAGATTTTCGCTGCCAGCCAGCCGAAAATGAGAATGGCTACGACCAAGATCGCCAGCGAGAGAAGAATTTCCCATACTGGGATATCACCAAGTCCGATGCGAACCAGAATCGTGGTCGGCGAGATGAACGGGATGTAGGTAGACACCTTCATCAGCATCGAGTTCGGCGCACTCAGGCTAAAGATCGCGATATAGAACGCCACCAGCGACAGCATCGTAATCGGCATAACGGCTTGACCCAAATCCTCGGTACGACTGACAATCGAACCAATGGCCGCGTAGAGCATCGCATACAAGAAATAGCCAAGGATGTAGAAGATCAAACCAAACACCAGAAGCATCGGATCGATCGCCGTCAGGTCGAGATTCATATCCTTCAATGTATCCATATTGTGCGGGAGCATCAAGTTCACGGCAGCCACAACTCCAAATGCCGCGATCTGTGACAGTCCCAGCAGGAACATGCCGATAACCTTACCAAACATTTGGCTCAGCGGAGATACGCTTGTAATCAAAATCTCCATAATGCGGGAGCTCTTCTCTGTCGTGACTTCAGATGCGATCATATTCCCCGTACCCATCAAAGTGAAGAAGAACAGAATAATCAGTGCATACACGACAATGTAGTTAATAACCTCGGAGGCCCCTTCCTTCTCTCCGGAAGCTCCGCCTGCGTTACCTGTTTCTGTAGGGTCGATACCCCGAGCGTCGATTTGAACCGGCGTATTCAGCTCATTGATCTGCGTCTCGGACAAATCCAATCCGCTTACGATGCTGCGAGTCTTCGCCACTTGCAGGGCTGCTTGCAGATTGGATTGCAGTTCCGGGCTCATGGCTTCGTCTTCAGAGGTGTAAACCACGGTCGGGAACGTATTCCCTTCTTGCGCTTCAAACTTCAAATAACCTTCGATTACGCCAGCTTCAATGTCCTTGTTCAGAGCTGCTTCATCTGCCGTTTCGTATTTGACGAATTCATAGGAGGTCGACGGCAGGTTACTCCAGGTAGTCTCCAGTTGTTCGGCGAGCGTCTGCTCCTGTCCATAAACCAGACCGATGCGGGTGGTTTCTTCGGACCCCGCCTTATCTCCCGTAAACATTTGAATCAGAAAAGGAAGATTGATCCCAATCGTAATAATGAGTGCAAAAATCAAGGTTGAAACAAGAAAGGACTTCGTTCTTACTTTATTCATGAACGTAAATCGGATAACGGTCCACATATTATTCATTGGATTCACCTACCGCCTTTATGAAGATTTGATTGAGTGTCGGCTCCTTCACTTCAAACCGATGGATCGTGCTTTGCGACATGGCCGTATTCAAAATGTTTTGGGCTGCATCAACCTGGCTGATCCGGATGGAGTAGCCGTCTTCTGTCCGCTCCACAGCTGTTACGCCGGCCAGAGCTTCAAGACCCCTAACTTCACCGGACGTACCAAGCACCACTTCTTCACGAGGATACTTGGATTTGATATCCTTCAGATTGCCCTTCACTACCGTATTGGAGCGATGCAGAATGGTAATGTTCTTACACAACTCCTCGACATGTTCCATCCGGTGGGTGGAGAACAGAATGCTCGTGCCCTTGTCGCGAAGTTCTTTTACCGTTGATTTCAGAAGTTCGACGTTCACCGGATCCAGACCGCTGAAGGCTTCATCCAGAATCAGAATTTGCGGGTCGTGGACAACCGCTGCGATAAATCCCATTTTTTGCTGGTTACCTTTGGACAGTTCTTCAATCTTCTTATCATAATAGTCAGGTACTTCAAACCGTTCCAGCCAATATTTCAGACTCTTATCCGCGTCTTTCGCGGACATGCCCCGCAGCTGTGCCAAGTAGGAAATCTGCTCGCTGACTTTCACTTTCGGGTATAACCCGCGCTCCTCCGGCAAGTAACCCATAATATGTCGCAGTTCCTTGTTATACGGCTTTCCGTTATACAGAATCGTCCCGTCATCCGGGTAGATCAACCCAAGCACCATCCGCATGGTGGTTGTTTTGCCGGCGCCGTTCGCGCCAAGCAGCCCGTAGATTTCACCTTCCTCAACCTGAAGCGAAATCCGGTTTACTGCCGTTTTGTCCGCATAAATCTTAACTACATTGTCTAATTGCAAGCGTTGCATATCGTAAAATCCCCTCTCTATCCTAGTTCTGCACGTTGGCAGGAATGTTGCCGTCAATCCATAATCGAAGCACTTCATCCAGCTCCAGGGAACGGGTCTGAATAAACGGTATGCCTGCAGACTGCAGGATCTTCTCCACTTCCAAGCATTCCGTCGTTATAAAAGAAATCGTAGTCGTTGTCTCTTGTTTGTAACTCAGAATACCCGGCAGCTCCTCGACAATGGAGGCATCCCCTTGGATCCAGCACTCCTTCCAGTTATCCAGCAGCGAGTCCTTCTCCACCATGCCCAGGAGCTTCCCATGATGGATGAGAATGACGTAGTCCGCCAGACGCCGGATTTCATCCACCACATGGGTTGAGAGCACGATCGTTGTGTCCATGGACTTCATCACTTTGTGCAGCTGATCGATCATCAGCTTCCAAGCGAATGGATCCAGGCCAGAGGAAGGCTCATCCAGCAGCAAAAACTTGGGCCTTGGCGCAAGTGCAGCGGCGATCTCGAACTTGCGTCGTTCCCCTTTGGACATCTTGCGAAGTTTTACGCCCCGCGGGACATCGAACCGGGATAGCAGCTCATCGAAAAAGTAACCGTCCCAACTGTCATACCAGGATGCGCGAAAGCTTGCCGCTTCATCCACCGTCATATGCTGTTCCTCTACGCTCAGCTGTTCGGGTACGAATCCCATTTGTTTTCGAATGGAGATCGGAAGCTCTCTGGGGTAAGATTCACCGAACCAGATGATTTCCCCTTCGTCCGGAAACACGGTCTGCATCATCATGTTCAGCAGCGTGCTTTTTCCCGAGCCATTAGGTCCCACCAGGGCAACAATATATCCTTGAGGGATCGAGAATTGTATCGGACCGATGGTTTTTGTTCTCCGTCGTTTAATGACATTACGAAATTCAATGATATGTGGTTCCATGGCGTGTTAGCGACCTCCTTTTGCGTCATATTTTTCCCGGACAACTTCGATGAACAGTTCTTTCAACTCATCTTCGTTTATTTGAACGGCAAGTCCTTTATCGACGGCAATCTTTAATGCCTCAATGACCGCATCGCGTCTATACTGTTCACGGGCCTGGTCGCCGACACCGGCAACGAAGGTTCCCGTACCTTGTCTCGTTCGCAGCAATCCTTCATTCTCAAGATCCTGATACACCCTGCGTACCGTAATGACACTGCAGTTCAGATTCCCGGCAAATTCCCTAATGGACGGCAATAGCGTTCCCTCCTCAATCTGACCGCTAATGATTAGCGAGCGCAGCTGTGATTCAATCTGGTGATATAAAGGCTCTGCGCTATTTTCATTAATCTGAATCGGAATTCGCACCTTTTACCACCTCGCTTTTCTCTTGTACATCAACCCGTTTCATTGCAATGCCATACGGATTCATCATCATACCCTTCATGATAAATCCCTGGTCTGCTGCCGGGCGTAGGTGAATTTGCTCATAAGCAGCATAGCCCCCAATCCCACAATCAGCGATCCCCACATCACCGGAGATAACAGGCCCCATTTCATGGCGGCTTTCGCTACGAATTCGAATATGCTGTAACCCAGCAAACTGAGCAGAACGGCCGATCCGGCGGTAAGCACCATCACCAGAAGGGAGTTTCTGAAGTATGCCTTGCCGCTGCACATATTTTCCCAGTAAATATAGGGTCCCGTTATTAAAAATCCGATTCCGATCCAAGTCAATACAAATGCGATGTAGCTCGGGATGTCAATTGCGTCCCTAATATGGTTACCTATTGCATACACGATTCCAAATAACACGATCCCGTTTATGGTAAAAGCGATCAGCGAGTTCATAAGCCGGCTTACGAAGATGGCCGAGGCCGGAACCGGTATACTCCGGTAAAAATACAGCATTCGGGTGTACGAATCCTCGTTCAGATAACGGAAAGATCTTCTGCTGAAGAGGAACCCCAGCAACGGAGCGTAGAACACCAACATAAAATCAGTAAATGGATTGATGTACTCATCCAAATGTTCAAACTGATTGTCTATGATAACGCTGGTGGCAAATCCCATATACACCATGAACAGCATAGTCCATAAAATTTGCAGCTTGTCGCTTGCGAAGTCTTTCTTTACGATCTTCAGCGCATTATGGAGAACTTGTTGCAATGCAGCTCACCCTTTCATTTCTTCATGTATTCATTTCAATATCATCGCAGTTAAGTTTCACTGTGCTTAGTGTGATTACTGTGCTCACTGTGTATATCTTTATACACAGTATATAGTGTGTATATAAACAGTGTCAATAGTAGTTTTAAAAAAACACCCGTCAGAGGTTTCCTGCCGGGTGTCACGTTCCCCTGCTGCGGCTCATTCAAAAGCTTCCCTGCACAAGGGGAGTTTAACCGCGGAGGAGACCTGGCGTTCGCCTTTGAAACCGGGAAACATCCACCTCGTCTAATCCCAGTTTCCTGGTTTCAACAGCGACCGGAGCGGATACACTCCCCCACCTCTGCCCTCACACAAAACACCCGGCAGAGATGTCTGTCGGATGTTCATTACCCCATGGCGGCTCATTCAAAAGCTTCCCTGCACAAGGGGAGTGTAGCCGCAGAGGAGACCTGGCGTTCGCCTTTGAAACCGGGAAACATCCACCTCGTCTAATCCCAGTTTCCTGGTTTCAACAGCGACCGGAGCGGATACACTCCCCACCCACATCCCCCACACAAAACAACCGGCAGAGATGCCTATCGGATGTTCACTACCCCATGGCGGCTCATGCAAGAGCTTCCCTGTACCAGGGGAGTGTAACCGCGGAGGAGACCTGGCGTTCGCCTTTGAAACCGGGAAACATCCACCTCGTCTAATCCCAGTTTCCTGGTTTCAACAGCGACCGGAGCGGATACACTCCCCCACCTCTGCCCTCACAAATGAGCCGCCCTGTCCAATAAAAAAACACCCGCCAGATTCCTCTGACGGGTGTTCTCCACGCTTACATTCCAAATATCACTTTCCATACAGGCTGGGTATGCCCGCCCGGATATAACAGGTACAGCAAGGTATACACGGCTACGCCGGTAATGGCGGTAAAGAACCAGATGATTGACGTGACTCTGCCCCATTTGCGGTGCTTGGAATACTTCTCCTTGAAGCCGAGGGTCAATGTCGTAATCCCGAACACCGCTGCTACGGTAGCCAGCACAATGTGGAAGATCAGGAATACCTGATAGTACGGTTGCAGATCATCAGGACCACCCCATGACGTATTCCCGATGAATACGGTGCGCGAGGAATAGATGATAAAGAAGATGACGGCTGCGACGGCCGCCCAGATCATCACTTTCTTGTGGGCTTCGCGCTTCCCCTTAATGATTAGACCCCAGCCAATCGCTACCAACACGGCGCTGATGACAATAAACGTTGTACTGACCGTGGGAAATATAAAAAACCAATCCATATGGATCCCCCTTCAATAATCCCCTTACGCCTGATTGAGCTTGCCGGGAGGAATCTCGCCAGGCAAAGGATCGTCTTCCTGATTTTCTCGTTTGTACCAATGAAAGAACACATAAGCTAGCATCGAGGCAAAAATAATCTCTTGGAAAAACTTCATGATGATCCCACCGACCCGCTGGTCAATCGCAGGCTCCAGATAACCGAAGAACTCAGGTCCGCCAAATTGGCTAAGCAATGCCGAGGTATCGCCAGCTACGCAGTATCCCATTGCCTTCGCCCATACCACCGGATCGCTGTACGTTGCGTACATCGGCTCGCTCGAGAATATAATGAGCGCACACGCCGGAGTTAACAATACCATGTTGAGAAAGATGTATCCCATTTTCAAAAGACCTGAGGACTTGTCCTTCTCCGGAATCGGGTTAATGATAGCCCACCACATCAACAGTGAGGCGATGAACAGGATCAAATAGTACAAACGGTGCACCCAGAAGTTCAACATGACAAAGTCATGGATAACCGGGATGTGATAAAAAGAAAACAAGCCATTAAACAGAACCGCTGCAACGATCGGACGCGCAAGAAAACCGAGCTTCTTAAACGGGTTGACCTTATCGAAGGCACGCCACATCCAGACAGGAATACCCAGAATCAAGAGCGGCATCGCCATTAAATAGGACATGGCCATACTGACCATATGAAACGAGAACATCGTATGCCCCAGCAGTTCAATAGGTCCACCCTGCGCAAGATAGAACGTAAGCATACCGCCTACAAACAGTGTTTTCCTTCCTGCGGAAACTGGAGCACTCCCTTCGAATCTACTGCTCAGCGGCCCGGTCAACAGGAAGTAGCCTGCTGTTACGAGCAGCATAAATGCCAGGAACAAGGGACTCCATTTATCTGCAAAACTAAAATATTCTAAGCCCAGCATGCAAAAACCTCCCCTTAACGGGTTAAATTCTGTCGAAATTGTGACACCTTCCTACGATTTAAAAAAAGAGGGGGCTGAAGAGCCCACCTCTTTTTCATTTTACCACCAAACCCAGAACAGTGCCATGACAATACAGGTACTAGCTACGAAGAAGCCGCCAATCATAAACAGGATTGGCATTAGATGCCCTTTGTCCTTCAAGTGCATCCAGTAACCCATTTGCACGAACACCTGCAACACAGCCATAACCAGCAAAATGATGATTGTAAATGCTGTGTTGATGCCACCGGCTGCGACAGCCGCAAAAGCAATCGCAGTCAGAACGATCGAGAAAATAAAGACAACAATGTGTTTCTCAGGGCCTTCCACACGATGGCGGTGTTTTACTGTAGGCCCCTCATTAGATTGTTGATTCGCAGTCATTCCTTAGCCCACCTTTCCAAGAAGGTATACGACCGAGAAGATGAACACCCATACAACGTCGATAAAGTGCCAGTACATGGCAGAAACATATACCTTAGGTGCTGTAACTACGGTTAACCCTTTTCTGTACAGCTGGGCGATCAACAGGCTGATCCACACAACCCCGAAAGCGACGTGGGCACCGTGGAAGCCAACCAGCGTATAGAATGCAGACGAGAATGCACTCGTCTTCATGTTAAACGATTCATGCACAACATATTCATAGAACTCATAAATTTCAAGGCCAAGGAACCCAAGACCTAGAACAACGGTTACGATCAGCCACAACTTCAGCTTCTCGATATTGTGACGGTGGAGCGCTTGAATAGCGAACACACTGGTCAAGGAACTGACAAGCAATATCAACGTTGCCGCTGCCGTAATCGGCAGCGAGAACAGCTCTGCTGCGGTTGGGCCTTCGTTGTTCTGTCCGCGAAGCGCCAGGAACGTTGCAAACAACGTACCGAAGAGCACGGCCTCTCCACCGAGGAAAAGCCAGAAACCAAGAACCTTATTACGGCCTTCGAGTGTTGCCTTCTCCGGCTCGTGAGGAAGTTCGCCGTTTACATGTTCAGCGTGACTCATGCTTTACCCTCCCCTTCCAGTTCTTCAACTTCGATGTGATATCCATGATCATCGTACAGGGAACGAGCGATCATTGCCGCGAACGTAATCAGAAGACCAACAATCAGAACGATATATTTATTGAAGATTAAGCTCATGAACGAATTTGAGAAGTCCTCCGTGCTAAACATGAAACCAAGACCCGCGATAAACAGACCCAGTGACATCACAAACGGAAGGATACTTGGCGAAGGCATGTGGATCGGACCAACCGGTTCGGATGGTGTCATCTCTTTATTGCCTGCCATCTTCTCTTTCCAATAAGCGTCAATGCCGCGAACAAGCGGAATTTGCTTAAAGTTGTACTCTGGCGGTGGAGAAGGAATACTCCACTCGAGCGTACGGCCATCTTCCCATGGATCGGCCGGAGCACCAACCGGTTTTCTCGAAGTGATAACAACGTTTGCCAAGAAGGCAAGAACGCCGATCCCCATCAAGATTGCGCCGATGGTACTGATAAAGTTAAGCTCGTCAAAATTCTGGTTCGGCAGATAAGAGACAATCCGCCGCTGCATACCCAGCAATCCAAGGAAATGCTGAACGAAGAATGTCAAATGGAAGCCGATTGCGAACAACCAGAACGTCCATTTGCCAAGCGTTTCGTTCAATACCCGGCCGAACATTTTTGGCCACCAGTAGTGGAGTCCGGCAAACAAACCGAATACCAGACCACCAACGATAACGTAGTGGAAGTGAGCTACAACGAAATACGTATCATGGAACTGGAAGTCTGCCGGAGCAGATGCCAGCATGACGCCGGTAACCCCACCCATAACGAAGGTCGGTACGAAACCGATCGCGAACAGGTTTGCACTGGTAAAGCGGATTTGACCGCCCCACATCGTAAAGAGCCAGTTAAAGATTTTGATACCGGTAGGAACGGCAATCAACATCGTTGCTATGGAGAAGAGCGCATTCGCTACAGGACCAAGACCTGTCGTAAACATATGGTGAGCCCAAACCATGAAGCCCAAGAAGGCGATCAGGATGGTTGCAAATACCATGGAGCTGTATCCGAACAAACGTTTACGGGAGAATGTCGGAATAACTTCTGAAATAATACCGAATGCCGGCAAAATCAGAATGTAAACTTCAGGGTGACCAAAGATCCAAAAAATATGCTGCCACAATACGGGGCTACCGCCAGCCGCAACATCAAAGAAATTGGCACCGAGCAAACGGTCAAAGCTAAGCAATACGAGACCTACCGTAATTGCAGGGAATGCGAACAGGATCATGGCCGATGTAATGAAAGCCGTCCATGTAAACATTGGCATTCTCATGAAGGACATTCCAGGTGCACGCATCGTTATGATGGTAGCCAGGAAGTTGATACCACCGATCAACGTACCCAGACCTGCAATCTGAAGACCTATGGTATAAAAGTCTACACCGTGCGTGGACGAGTAGTCATTTGTGGAAAGCGGTGTATAGGATGTCCAGCCCGCATCAGGCGCGCCGCCCATAATCCAGCTAAGATTGAGCAAAAGTCCACCGAACAAAAACGTCCAAAATCCTAGCGAGTTCAAAAATGGAAATGCGACGTCACGCGCACCGATCTGAAGCGGAATAACCGCGTTCATCAAGGCGAAGATAACTGGCATAACGCCAAGGAAAATCATTGTCGTTCCGTGCATTGTAATCAATTCGTTAAATACTTGAGCCGATACCAGATCGTTCATCGGCTTGATCAGCTGCAAGCGAATCAGAATCGCTTCAATACCGCCAATCCCGAAGAAGAAGCCGCCCGCTATCAGGTATAATATCCCGATTTTCTTGTGGTCAACGGTTGTAAGCCAATCCATTAACCCCGTGTAGCGTTTGACGCTATGGCTTTGAGCATGAGCGTGAGCCAAGGTTTGTACCCCCTTTTAAAGTTCTTGCTGCTGTATTAATAATCCAACTTATAATTGGCCAAGTAATCGGCGATCTGCTCGATTTCTTCGTCACTGAAGCCGAGATCCTTCGGATTAGGCATCGTGTTGCCAGGTTTTACAGCCTGAGGCTCCATCAGCCATTCCACCAGGTTGTCTTTTGTCGGCTTCGTGCCTGGTTTGCCGCTTATGTCGTTCAGCAAGATACTCGCAATCGTCTCACGTGATCCAATGCCGGTCAGGTTAGGCCCCATGGCTCCGCCTTGGTCGCCCACAGCGTGGCAAGAAAGACAGTTGGTCTTGAATTTCTCGGCGAGTGCCGCATCGGCAGGAAGCACAGCAGGTTCTTTAAATGCCGCAACCCATTTGTCAAATGTCGCATCGTCAACCGCTTTCACCCGGAATTCCATGAAACCGTGAGAAGGACCGCACAACTCTGCGCATTTACCAATGTATGTATCTGCTTTGTCAGCAACCAGAGTCATGTAGTTAACGCTGCCTTCTGTGTTTGTATCCATCTTGCCGCCGAGCGATGGTACCCAGAAGGAGTGAAGCACATCATTCGTTTTTAATTGGAAAGCAATTTTCTTGCCTACAGGAATAACCAGCTCTTGAGCGGTTCTTACGCCGTAGTCTGGATAATTAAACTCCCACCAGAACTGATGAGAAGTAACTTCCACCTTAACTGCATCTGGATTGTTCCAGTCGTTCTCTCCGTAAGCAAATACCTTTTGAATAGTAGGAACTGCAAGCACGAGTACCAAGAGCAGCGGAATCGCCGTCCAAATAATCTCCAGCTTATGGTTACCTTCTACTTGCTCAGGAATTTCATCTTGTCCCTTCTTTCGACGGAATTTAACAAGCACGTATGCGGCGATTCCAAATACCACAACCATTACGACGATCATAATCGAAATGGAGAGCTTAATTAAATCCAGTTGACCTTGTGCTACCGGACCTTGTGGTCTTAAGACCGACAAATCCTCTCGGCCGCAGCCGGATAACACCAAAGCAAACATGGCCATCAAAGGAAGAAGACGCTTTACAGCCTGCCACCGTTTCATCATTGATCTACCCCACTTTTCCGATTTTCGTAGACTACCATCCGGCGCAAACAGCGGTAATCTACCTGCACAATCACGGATGAAGTAATCCTGTCAATTAAAGCAATCACTTATTAAATATAAGTTCATGGGTTGCTTTTGTCAATCATTCACAGGGAGTTCACAAATTGTTCGAAAAGTCGTCAAAGTCGCGCCATTACTGATTTTGCAATCGCTTTCAAACCGTATTCACCATCCCGCGACCCATCATTCGACATTCTTCACACCCTGTCAGGGACAGCTTTCATAGCTATATATACAGTCATTTCCGCCTTTTTGAATCTATATGCAGCCGCCCCCCATTTATCTGAACACACATGACATAAGGAGGTCTCCTTCGAAAAGCCCTGATGCATCGCGAAGAAAACCTCCTATTATTATGGTATATTTTTCGGCATCTTAATCCGTCAAGATAACAGCTTCTCCACGCGTAATAGCAATCGTATGCTCATACTGGACGCCCACCGATCCGTCCGCACTGGAAATGGTCCAGCCGTCATCCCCCCAGAACACGGCACCCGAGGGGCCCAGAGTAAAAACGGGTTCGATGGTAATGACCATTCCCTCTTTGAGTTTAAGTCCCCTTCCTGGAATGCCATAGTTCGGGACATCAGGCGGCTCGTGGATAGCGCGGCCGATGCCATGACCGACAAGCGACTTGACAATCCCGTAGCCTTCCCTTTCGGCAACCTGCTCAATGGCATAACCTACGTCGCCCAAGGTTGCGCCGTGCCGAGCAGCCTCGATCCCTTTAAACAGCGCTTCATGGGTATGCTGCATCAGCTGGTTTACTTCCCTTGAAACCTGTTCTACCGCATAGGTCCAGCCAGAATCCGCCAGCCACCCGTTCTTATTTACCACCATATCAATGGTCACAACATCCCCGGATTGCAGCGGCCGCTGATCAGGGAATCCATGGCACACCACCTCATTGACCGAAGCACAAGTGGCGTATGGAAATCCTTTATATCCTTTTTGCTCGGGCAAAGCCCCATTCTTCTCCAAAAATCTCTCGACCCTGGCATCGATCTCGCTCGTTGTGATTCCCGGTTTGATGACCTTCGCTATTTCACGGTGACACGCAGCCAATATACGTCCCGCCTCGCGGATATATCCGATTTCTTCCTTCCGTCTGAGCTGTGTCCTCACATCTGTCCACTCCCTTATATCCTTATCGGATCGATTGCTAACAATATATGTAGGGACAGATGCAAAATTCCCCCAGGAAATAGACTTTCCGAGGAGATGAGTCTGTTCACTTAACCGGGACTGGCAAACGCAAAAAAACCGCTTTCGGGACATTTGCCCCAAAAACGGTTTAACCATAAACTCTAAATGGTTCATATCATTAGTCATTAACAAGGTGAAGATGCGATGCGTGTTGGTTATTTCTATAGACCAGGTGCTATTACAGGTTACGAAACGGAGGAATTCAGCTTGCCAAGTTCATGCTCAACAACAAGTGTAAGCTCTTCTTCATAGCCCCCCATAATATGGTACTTCCGGACATACTCCTTTACAAATTTTTTCGGATCTTTAGGCCGGAAAATTCGTGTCATTTCCCGCAGACTTTCCTTAACCTCATTGTGACCTTTCGTTGCCATGATGGATCCCTCCCAAAACGTGTGGAATAAAATTACTCCGTTTAAAGAGAATGCCGAAAAGATCTACCTCATTAAGTTGAAGCCATATTGCAGTTCTTACGGTGACCATTAGGTTGATATTCAGCAACTTACCAATGCACCTGACACTATACATACCCTAACAGCATGCAACTGAATCATTAATATATTATATCATATTCTTCTGTTTGTTTCATCTTTCCCAAAAAATGTTTTTTGGTACTATGTTTTTTCACCAGGTCATCCTTTATCCCCGGAATTGGTTAAGATACATTCAAACGAACCTCCCGCGACTCCAGAAGTCAGCGAATATCACAAATGGATACGCAGAATATCATATTCTAGATACAAGGAGGCCTAAAGCTCATGCCGAACTCACAGTCTATCCTGCATTCCCCTGTCGATTTAGGATCACCTATTCCTGCCGCTGAGCCCCATGAGGCAGGGCTGCACCTCGATTCGCTTGATCAGGTCGACCTGATCATTCAGAAACAATATCCGAAAATGCGCAGCTTTCTCCTGCTGCATGCCGGCAAACTCATCTACGAACGCTATTACAATGGTCATGGCGTTTCCTCGCTGAACGATCTCAGGTCCGCCACCAAGAGTTTTACGTCAGCGTTATGCGGCATCGCCCACTCACACGGCGAATTACCTGATTTGAATTCCTCTGTAATGGATATCTTCCATCGATATGTTCCTGAACGAGCCCATCCGCTCTTACACAAGGTTTCCCTTCATCATCTGCTGACAATGACCTCAGGCTTTGCGTGGCAAACCGGTAAAAAGCTAGGGGAGCCGCTCATTCACCGATTCCACCGCAACCGGAAATGGACGAGCTTCGCGCTATCCCTCCCTGTCATCGAACAGGAAATGGGCCTCTTTCAATATCGGAGCACGGATTCCCATCTGCTCTCCGTTGCCATTAGCGAGGCTACGGGAATGGATGCTTACGCCTATGCCAGACAATATTTATTCGAGCCGCTCGGCATTCGCCATGCCGCCTGGTCCCCAAGTCCCGAGGGCCACAGCATGGGTCACGTCGGCCTCTATCTCACCTCCCGCGACATGGCCAAATTCGGTCTTTGCTGCCTGAATGGGGGACGATGGCAAGGCACCACACTCATCCCGGAATCATGGCTTAAGCAAGCCCTCGCTCCGCAGGTCAAGGGTTATCCTGCCTTTGGGGATTACGGTTTCCAGTGGTGGACCGGCATTCAGAACGGGACCCCCTTCGCGCTTGCACACGGCCATGGAGGACAGCAAATCTACCTTTTTCCCCAATTGGATACGGTTGTCGTATTTACTGCCGACAGCAAGGTCAGCCGCTGGAAGAACCCACGCTCTCTGCTGGAGCGCTATATTCTTGATGACTTAAAGTCAAAACCTGCTGCATCACCTTCAGGCAGCTGACAGATCATCCTTTGGCCGCCCCTACTACACTTAGGAGCATTCGGTTCTTTCCCGAAACCGTAATCTGACTTACTTACAAATTTCAGCGGATAGTACCTCCTCTTTCTGGTTACTTTATGCGATATGAATCATTTCTAAAATCAAGCCTGAGAGGAGCATGCGACATGTCCGGAAAAGACAAGGATCTCCACCCTATTTCGCGAGAAGAGGTTGAAGTAGACGGAACATACACAAATGAATGGGGACGGGAGGAATATTTAAAACGCGGCGAGGAATTTCCGTTCGATCCGCAGAAGGGCTCCACAGAGTGGCGGCTGGCGGAGTATGATTTTGAAAACCACCATCGAGGCATGACAGACGAGCGCCTGGTTCCAAAAGAGAAAGGTCCTGATAAACAAGTTAATGCCGAATCACCGCTGCGCCATGATGTGCATGTAGACTAAAGCCTTTGTATATCGGCAGTGAAGAGATGATTCATCAGATCTGCTTATAAAAAAGGGTGATAAGACATGCGAAAATCGAAACGGCTTCTGCTATGGCTGATCCCGATCACCGTCGTAGGGGCCTTATGGCTTGCTGCTAATATTGTGGAGCCGGAATATGCCTATATACCGCCTGCACATAAATTGGAGAATACTACGCAAATCCAAGCCCAGCAAACGGGTTTCATTCGCCAATATGATATCTGGGGCAAGACGCTTACGGTTCCCGGTACCGCCCTGAAGGATCAGGACCCCCGCTTAACAGCCGCCCATGGCGCCGTTGAGGTGACAAAAGAACTGCTTGCCCTAGGGCGTCGCACACTGTATGAGGAGTCTTTTGGCAATGAAGTATTCTTAACTGATATTGTGGGAATCATCGGCGGGCCGATGAAACTGAATAAAATTACAGAAGCCCTCGCCGAGTTAAAAGGACGGGGAACAACCAATTTGCGCGTAGAACTCGATCAGGATGTAACGATCGGAGGCAGGACCTACCGCAAGGGGGATAAGATTGATACCGGCTTTGACGTAGCCAAAGGCGCCTATGCCCCCGTTGGCGTCACATTTAAATATGCCGAAGGCAAAGCTCGCATCGGCGTTAGCTGCATGGCCTGCCATGCGACCGTCAACCGTGAAACGGGAATGATCGTCGAGGGCGCGCCCAACTCCGATCTGAACCTCGGTTTGATGCTGGCACTGGCCCCGAATAGCGCGGCATATTTTACCCATACGGACATTACCAGCCTGGTGGATTATGTAAAGAACGAGCAGCGCACGATTGTAAACTCCAAAGGAAAAACCGAAGCGCTGCCGGATCCCGCCCTGCTGGAAAAAGCCGTTGACGAAAATCTGATCAAATGGATGCCCGGCACGTTTGATACAACCGTGGATCTGGTCAGTGACCTGACCCAAATTCCCGATATGTTTACGAAGGGCGATCATCCATACAGCTGGAGCGGCTTCGCTGCCGCGGGTCCCTTCAAGGGACTTAGCACCTTCAGCAACAATGTTCACGCCCAGAACACGGATACCTTGAGTCAAACCGAGGTTAGTGAACCGATGTGGGGGATCGACAAAGAGATTTATGTGGGCACCGTTTTGCAAAATGCAGCCCATCGCAAGTTTCGCTATGATCCGGGCAGCGGGCTGAAGCCCACCGAATTTTTTAACCGGCTGGATCCCAATCCCGGAACTCCCGGCGTGAATGAGGTTGTTAAGATTCCGAATTTCCCGAAGGTTTCAGCCATCGCACCGAACGGGCTGTACATCAGCTCGCCGGGCTTCAAAGCCGGGGAGCAGGTGAACGCCATGTCCGCCTATCAGAATACGATCCGTCCGCCGGAAACGGATACCAAGGATATTTCCGACGCCAAGACGATCAACCTCGGAGCGGAAGTATTCAAAAAAGCGCAATGCATCACTTGCCACGCTGGTGACTTCTATACGAATAACCGCGTTTTGCGCGCGGCTGAAATCGGTACCGAGCCCGCAAGGGCAAAGGCTTTTCAGCGCACGCAGAATGCTTTTGGCAATGCGGAGTTCTACCCGCCCGACACGCCTGTCCCAATCCCTCCAGGTGCCAAAATAACCAAAATCCCGCTGGATAATATCGACCCGGAGCAGATCAAGTTGGGCTTCGGCCATACATCGGGCGGCGGTTATAAGGTCAAAGGGTTGATCGGTCTTCGCTGGTCCGCACCGTATTTGCACGACGGCGGCGTAGCGGTCGGGCCTAAGCTGACGCAAACCGGCGTATCGCAGACCCTTATGAAAGGGATTCACCCTGACCCTTACAACAGCCTGAAAGCCCTGATAGACCGTAAGTTGAGACTGCAGGTCATCGAGGCGAATCGCAAGGATTCAAGACTGAGAGACACCCATGTCACCGGTCAGGGACATGAGTTTTGGGTGGACGAAAGCAGCGGGTTCACACAGGAGCAGCAGGATGCTCTCGTGAAATATCTGCTGCAATTGAAAATGAAATAGTTCGGGATTTAACCATCATACTTTGTCCCATCGGCTCATAAGGTAAGGTATAAAGCTTGCCCTACCCCAGAACCGGTCTAAGACAAGGAGTTGATGAGATGTCCCCTTTCAAATCGTCCACAGGACTTCCCGAGAATCTGGCGGCTACGCTGTGCTATTTTTTTCCCATGGTCGGAGGAATTCTGTTTCTTTCATTAGAAAAGAGAAGCCGCTACGTCATATTCCACGCGCTGCAGTCCTTGCTGGCCTTCGGCATCCTGGCCGTCGCTCACCTGCTGTCGAGCGCGGTGCCCATCATCGGCCTTCTGGCCTCCGCCCTTCTGGCGCTGGTCGGCGTCTTGATGTGGCTGGTGCTTATGGCAAACGCCATTCAGGGAAAATGGTTCAAGCTGCCCTGGATCGGCAATATTGCAGAGAAACAAATGCAGCGCGTCTAACGCTTATACATCAAGTAAAACGGCTGCCTCCATTCTACTATGGAGGAAGCCGTTTTTGGTTGGACCGAGCGGGACCAATATCAAAGGAAAACCATCTATCGATGTCCTGTCTGCAGAAGCCAGACCGCTAGTTAAGGAAGTTTTTCTTACGAGATAAGGAGCGTTAGCCTCTGAAATTGTTGCTCTCTTATCAACTAAAAAAACAGCCGGAAGTCATCCGGCTGCTTACAGTGGGCATTGGTTATGCAGCATGCCCTTCTGCGGTATCACCTTGCTCTGTATGAGTGGGCTTCGTATATTTCAAGCCGTTAAAGATCAGGTTCAGCACAATCGCGGTCAAGCTGCCAGCCACGATGCCGTTATCGGCAAGAATGCGCAGGTTGTCAGGCAGACTTGCGAACAGACCCGGTACGGTTGTCACACCAAGGCCCATGCCGACGGAACACGCAATAATGAACAGGTTCTCATGACGGTTAAGGTCTACTTGATCTCCTAACATCCGAATACCGGAAGATACAACCATGCCGAACAGGGCTACCATGGCCCCACCGAGAACCGAAGTCGGTACAAGCTGCGTCATGGCGGCAATCTTCGGAACGAATCCGATCAATACAAGCAAACCGCCTGCGACTACGACGACGTCGCGCGTCTTTACGCGGCTCATCTGAATCAAACCAACGTTTTGAGAGTAAGTGGTGTAAGGGAACGAGTTGAAAATACCGCCGACAACAATCGCAAGACCTTCCGCACGGTAACCGCGGGACAGATCCTTGGAGGTAATGTCGCGATCCACGATTTTGCCAAGCGCCATAAATACGCCCGTCGATTCGGCAACGCTGACAATCGCCACCAGAATCATTGTCATGATCGGAACGATCTTAAACTCCGGCGTGCCAAAAAAGAATGGCTGCGGAGCACGGAACCAGCCGGCTTCGCGGAGCGGGGTTAAATCCACTCCACCGTAGAATGCGGCTACCACGGTGCCTAGAATAAGACCCAGAAGAACCGATATCGAACGCAAGAAACCTTTGGCAAACCGATTCATGATAATAATGAAGGCTAGAACGCCGAAGCCAAGGGAAATGTTCAACGCGCTGCCAAACTCATCCCCTGCACTTTGCCCACCACCAAGGTCAGTTAAAGCTACGGGAATCAGCGTCAGACCGATAATCGTAACAACGCTCCCTGTAACGACAGGCGGGAATACCTTAATTAGCTTACCGAATAAACCGGAGAACAGAATGACAAATAAACCGGAAGCGATAATCGCTCCATAAATAGCTGACATGCCGTGCTGCTGTCCGATAATGATCATCGGACCTACCGCTTGGAACGCGCAGCCGAGCATGACCGGCAGGCCGATGCCGAAGTACTTGTTGCCGAATACCTGCAGCAAAGTAGCGACCCCGCATGCCAGCAGGTCGATGGCGATGAGATACGTCAGCTGCTCCGTCGTTAAACCGAGTGCACCACCGACGATAAGCGGTACGATGATAGCCCCTGCGTACATTGCCAATACATGCTGCAAACCCAGTGAAAAGGTTTTGCCCGGACTCCGATTCTTATCGAAAATCGGTTCTTGCACCGCTTGTTTCTGTTGTTCCATGGCTTCTTGATACCCCCAATAAATTGTTAACTTTCGTTCTATGCGAATGTCACTACGCCATCTTCAAGTGATGCAATCCGTACGAGCGATTCTACCCGATAACCCGCTTCGGCCAGCAAGCGTCCTCCCGGTTGAAACGCCTTTTCAATAACGATCCCGATGCCTACCACCTCTGCACCCGCCTGCTCGACAATTCGGGCAAGCCCGAATGCCGCCTCGCCGTTGGCAAGGAAATCATCCACAATCAGCACTTTATCGCCGGGCTTGATGAATTTCTTCGCGACCGTAATCTCGTTCGTCTCCTGCTTGGTGAAGGAGTACACCTTCTCCACAAATATATCCTCACGGAGCGTCAGCGACTTCTGCTTCCGTGCAAAGATGAGAGGCACTTCCATCTCAAGGGCGGTCATAATGCCGGGCGCGATGCCGGAGGATTCAATGGTCAATACACGATTCACGTTCGCTTCCTTAAACAGTCGCGTAAATTCCTTACCTACCTCTTTCATCAATACCGGATCCATCTGGTGGTTCAGGAATGAATCCACCTTCAGTACCTGTCCGCTTAATACAATGCCTTCCTCTTTCACCTTGTTCTGCAGTAATTGCATGATGCTCCCCCTTAAAATTTGTTCACATTCCAAGCAAAAAAGCCCACTTCCTCCTTTCACCGAATCGCCGGGAAAGAAACAAATGGGCATAAACAGCAAAAACGCACCTTGAGCCATAGAAGTCAAATGGAATTGACCTGGCTTGTCCGCTGCTGCTGCTATAACCCGTAGTCCAATCATTTCCGGTGATCGGGTAGAGACATGCAGGCCAATTCCTGCACCTATACGAGAAAATGTATGATCCGTGTACCTTAGAATGCTTACGTGTAAATGTAATATTTCCGAATGAATGAAGTATAACGCATTCCCTATGAAAAAATAAAGTGAAAATTTACGGAAATAATAAACTACCGGTCAATTAAAACGAATAAGAGGCCGCCCCATAAGTTTTATGGGACAGCCTTTCTAGAGCATTAACTTGTAGGTATAACTTCAATTATCCATTCCAGAGGATCACCAATGGACTGGGGTACATCGCCGCTTACATCAACGAGCTGGATTCGTAGCGTATACGTTCCGACATGAGCTTGCTGCCAGCGGAACAGGATATCACTCCCATTCCCTTCCAGATCCATGTCCCCGACCGTTAAACCTGCGTTCACCCGGTATACCCCTTCACTATCGGGAGCGACGATCTCATACCCGGGTTCCGTCAAGGTGGTTACAGATTCATGCGGCTTCATCCGGAATCCGAGTACGCCCAGACTTACCGGCTGGCCATTATCATCGAGTATCGTCAATTCATAGCCTACCTTGGTGTCCTCGCTCAGTCCGTACGCTTTGGAATAAAAGCCCCAATACATATCAATGGCTGCCGGAAACGGGCCTTCGCCAATGAATTCGAATTGCGAGAAAGGGCTGACCTGGATGGAACGGACACTTTCTCCAAGCACAGTCAATTGGCCTTCTTTGACCTCAAGCAGTTCGATCTTCTCCGTATAACTTCCGGAATCCAGCAGTTCGGCATAGAACTCCAGCGGAGTATCCGGTGAAGCCATCTCGCTTAACTTAAAGCCGGTACCTTCAACTGACTGCAGCATAAAGCTTCCCTCTGCATTGGATTCCACCGTCTGCTCGCCATGACGGACAGGGAGTCCAACAACCGGACTTCCATCCCTTGTCAGCGTCACCCTGACTTGAACTTCCAGATCATCGGCAAAGCCTTTCGTTTCAAAATGAATGGATCCAAAATAATTGTCTGGACGTGCCGATAGTTCACCGCCCATATCATCGCTATATATGACCTTTACAGAACGATCAGGTAACGGCGGCTCCGGCTTGGGAGGTTCCGTCACCGGAGGCTCCGTCACTGGGGGCTCAGTCACAGGCGGACTGGTTACAGGCGGCGATACGCCGCCTCCTGATCCCGTGCCACCGCCCGGACTAACCGGCGTCGGCTGAGCGCCTTTCTCCTGCTCTGCCGCTTTCTTGCCCTTGAGAAACCGTTCCTTCTCCTCTGCGCTTAAAGATTGAAGAAGCTGCTCTTCGGCCTTCTTTTTCATTTCTTCCTGTGCTTTCCTGTTAGCTTCATCCTGCTGTTTCTTCTGCTGCTCGAGCTTAGCCAGCATATCGCCGAGATGCTGCTGCAGCTGCTCCATCCGATCCTGCTGCTGCTCGAGCTTCTTTCTTTCCTCGTCCTGTTGGCGCTTCAGTGCTTCCAAGCGCACCTGCTCCAGTGCAGGGTCGAGTCCAGCTGTTTTATCCAAGTCTTTCACTTGGCCAAGATCAAGTTTCTTGCCCGAATCCGTGTTTGCTTCTTTAATCAGTTTATCCAGTTCCTCTTTGCTTACTTTTTTCTTGTCCAGAGTTTCTTTCACGATGTTTCCGATGAGGTTATCCAAATTATCTGCGACTTTTGACAAATCATCCGGAGATTTAATATTCAAGTCCCGGGTGCCGTTTCCGCTTTGTCCGGACTGTAACTCTTGCCGCATCTTCTTGAGGAGCTCCTCGTTCTCCCGGTCGATGTCGTTCTTATTCTTAATTAGCTGCGCAATGACTTCCGGCGAGGCATTCCCTATCAAATCCTCAATATCGATAAATTGTACAGGGGACCGTCCCTCTTTCGAACCGCCTATCGAAATTTGCTGCGTTGGACTAATGGTTATTGGGCCTGATGGCTGCATGGAACCGTCTTTGCCTGTCGGCGTCACTGTACTCGTGACTTTCCCGCTAGCCGTTGCTACGGTTGTCGCTCCCGTTAATGGATTAACCGTGATTATAAAGTGCGTGCCTCGCACGCTATTCGTCACATAACCGGACCGTACTTCGAAACGATCCGTCGACCGGTTCAAGTCGGTGACATCATAATAAGCTTGCCCGGCCTCTAAAATCAGTCGAGTCACGTTGGAGATGCCAACCTTGCGAAGCTGCTCGGCAGCCAATCTCGTTTTATTGCCTAATGTGATGACATCGTCGGTATCCAAAAGCCGTAGCCTCGCGCCTCCTATGCCAGAGCCGGTAACAATTTCATCGCCTTCACCCAGGATCATTCCCTTGTAGGCATCTACCTGCGCATACCCGCCGTAACGGATCTTGGCCGAACCGGTGATTTCCACGATCTGCATGCGTCGGGGCGTAAAGTTCGAAGTGCTGAAGCTAACGTCCCCCTGCTTTATTTCTCGTTCAGCCAAATCCCGGATGATAACCAGCTTGTCACCGGCGTTCCACTGCACATCTTTCCCCAGCAGTTCTGCCACCGTTCGAAGCGGAGCCATCATCTGGTCATTCGCAATATACGGCTTAATTCCAGCCTCTACCCTGGTAACCTCTTCTCCTGCCTGTTTCCGGGTCATATATTGACCTCCGGCTTGCAGCGTGATCACATCTTCGCCTCGAGCCAATGTTAATTCCTTATTCTTGGCATGATAGCTCATACGATACCCGAGCAGCTTGCCTATCGTTATGACGGGCACCACCATCTGCCCCTGTTGAATAACAGACAAGTCACCCAGTACGGTTACCTGATCTCCATAAGCAGCCGTGATCCCTTTTCCTGCTTGCCATGCTTCGGGAGCTTTGTATCCGGACCATACCCGGACAGCCCCGTTGCGTTGATCCGCAATAAATAGTGCCCCGTCGCCCGCAGCCAACGAAATATCGGCTGGTGAACGGAACCGGGTTTCACTTTCAATTCCATCCACGTAGCCACCGATCCCGCCTGTCAGTGTGGATACATACTCCCCTTTCAATTGACGAACAGCATGATTATGGGAATCTGCAATGAGAAGCCCATCGTCCGCACTCCATGTCAATCCCCGGGGCGAGTTGAAGCGTGCTCCATTCGAGGCTCCATCCTGATAACCCGGATCGCCGTATAAAGCGTCCTTATCGTAGTAGCTGGATGATGGTCCGCTGCCTGCAGCCGTTGATACGGTCCCCTTCCCAAAATCGATGTAGCGAATGACGTGATTGCCCGAGTCGCTGACATACAAATTGCCTTTACCATCAAGCGCTAGCCCTGCCGGCTCATTAAATCGCGCTTCCGCAAGCGAACCGTTCTTATAGTCTCCCGCCAACGCGACGACACCAGCCCGGATTTGGACAGCACGCGTGGATGGGGCCCCAATCGTCGTCACTTCCCCGTCTGGCGAAATCCGCCGGATGACGTGGTTTAAGGTATCCGCCACATACAGAATGCCATCCTTGGTAACGGTGATATCCTGCGGCTCATGGAACAGGGCATCTTTAGACTTACCGTCTTTAAGACCCATAAGACCGCTGCCCGCTAAGGTAGTCACTTCGCCATCTTGATCGATTTTACGAATCGCATGATTGCCTGAATCGGCTATGTACAATTGTCTGTTTCCATCCACCGCAATCCCGGACGGCCGGTTAAAAAAAGCACGCTCTCCCTGTCCGTCCAGCAGACCGCCGATCGGGAGTCCTCCGCCGTCCCGCTTGTAGGATAAGGATGCCCCTGCAAGAATGGTGCTCTCCCCGTCCTTTATCCTGCGAATGACATGATTCTCCGTATCGGATACAACAACGGAGCCATCCGGCAGCCAAGCTACGCTCCCTGGTTGCCGCAGTCCTTCTGCAGCCAGTGACGAAGATAGGCCAGCCACATGATCGGGCCCTCCTGCAACCGTAACCGATTGACCTAAAGGCATCCCGTTGCTGTTCTTAAGCCCCTCCTTAACCACGATGGGTGCCGCGGATACCATCTCAATTGCCCCGGTTCCCGCTAATCCGCTTCCAACTAGGGCAGCGGCTATTGCCAATATTCCAAGCTTCCTGCACGGAATCGATCGCAACCCGTTTACCTCCCTACACTCAATGTGTATATCTAGCAAAGATCATACAATAATCCGATCCTTTCTGGATACAATATTTTCCCCAAATACCTGACATGAAAAAAAGCCACCTCACAGGTGGCTCATCCCTCAATATCATCTATTGAAATGTAACATGGATCTGGACAATTTCGGAGCGGGAACCCAGACGAATCGGAGGTCCCCAGAAGCCGTAACCCGAGGACACGATGGAATGCATCCGGCCTTTTTGCAGGTACCCCCAATCATTCTCGAACATGGCCTGCGTAATCAGATGCGCCGGGAATACCTGCCCGCGGTGCGTGTGCCCAGAAACGATAAGGTCTACGCCCTGCTGCTGTGCTTCCTCCAGGGCATTCGGCTGATGATCGAGCACAAAGATCGGCTTGGATAGATCGGCCCCATCCATGATCGTGGACAACTCGGCCCGCTCCTGATCCTGTTTATCCCGTCTGCCAACCAGCGTCAGGCCCTCGACCGTCAATTTCTCATCATACAGCACGGTCATGCCGCTATGTTCAAGAGCCTCAATCAGATCCGGCATTTCGCCTTCGAATCGGTCATGATTGCCAAGCGAGGCATACACACCATACCTTGCCTGGATACCGGTCAGGATCTGATCGATCCCTTGGTTAAGATAGGCATCCAGATCGTCATCGATGATATCGCCAGGGAACAATACCAGATCCGGCTTTAAATCATTAATCTCCTTCACCAAACGCACAGCGTGGGCTTTACCTGACAGGACGCCGAAGTGCATATCGGACGCCATGACAATATTCAGCTCCTCAAGTGTGCCGGCGTCCTTGTCCACGTGAATATCATATGCGCGAACCGTTGGACTATAAGCATTAAAAGAACCGAAGCCGATCACAACGACCAATAGCACCAACACGATAAATCCTGCCGCCTTCTTCAGGCCCTCTCTTCGCAATGCCGTCAATCTTAGCAGCCACAGCATGATGTGCATCAACGGGAGCAGGATGATCAGGACATAGAAAATAGCCATCCAATACGATCCTATCACGCTCAGCACTGTGAGGTTACCGAAGAACCGTCCTGAAACAAACGATGTCGATACTACGGTCAGCACGACTATGTATATCCATTTGAGCACAATGGACGGACCCGGTTTCATCCAGCTCCATACGCTTCGGCCAATATAATAAACCAGCAAGCCGTAAATCAATAATGCTGCGATTCCTGCAAAAATAAACATCTCCATCCCCTTCCGTACATCCATTATAACAAGCGGGTTTTGCAAATCCCAGCGGATGTCAGCGGAAGGCAGATGGGTTTATTCGTTACAAGCCCGTGCGTTGTTTAGGCAGCAGCTCGTTCAGCAGCGATTTCAGATTGCGGTCTTCCGTATATTTTTCTTGACCCATATCGAGTTCGTTCACACGTATATAAGTATAACTTTCCGCGGGATTCTCCGGTTTAAATAGAAGTTCATCATGCGAGTCAGGTACCACCTTATACTCCATTTCATGAAACATATCGAGCAGCTGCTGACCTGTAGGATTCTCTCCTTTATCAACAAAAATCAATCCTCGGAGCTTCTTGGGTCCTTCCTTATGTCCCACTGTAAAATGAACGATGCATTCCATGCTCATTCATCCCCCTTCTCTTGGTTGTCATGATTGCGATTAAAGACCGCTTCTTTTATCCTCTTGCCAGCTGCAACTTTCATTCCCGCCTGCCTGCGGATCTTAAGCAAATAAACGCCAAGATAAATCCCGGCGTTCCTTATCTTTATGTTTATTACATTGTACGATGAACCATGATGCCTAACTGTGATAAAAGTCACTTCTGGAAAGGCCTCCTCAGGCGCCAGTCGGAACCCTATGCCGTATTTCGATTGCTATCGCCGTCTATTGGGTCAGAATCTGCTTCATACTCCGCGCCCGATTTCGATCCCGCGGTCTGGTCATCCTGTGCTTCGGCGTCGGCTTCCGCATTAAGATACTGGCTCTGAATCAGACCAAAGTGCTCTCCATAACGGGCTTCCAGCTGCTCACCCATATCCTGTTCAAGCTGGAACAATACCATCTCCTGTGTAAAATGGTGCAGCAGCAGCTCCGCCATTACCGGATGCTCCGTGATGACCGCCCCTGTATCATATTCCCCGCCGCGCATCCCTAGTATGCACCACTGCCGGTCCACAACAAAGGAGAATTTCCGGCCGCCTCCCCGGCGCTCCGCAAGTCCGTTCCACCCAGACCACGCCAGCGTTCTTGAGAGACCCTGGTCCGGGCCGTCACAAGCCCACAGCACCTTGACTCCCCTAGCCTCCGCCTCAGCCAGCGGTTCACGCAGAAGCGAAGCTTCTTCACGCCAGACGTCAACCACGATCTCCTGTTTCGCTCGCTTCAATTCCCGGACGAGCACATCAAGCACCGCCTGATCTCCCTCCATACTGAGGAAGGGAGCGGCCGTGCCGCTTCCTCGCGGCAAGCTCTTCTCAACAAAAGCGAGTGACGCCTCCACACGGCCGGATATCATCCGCGTCAATTCCTCCGGTTTCAGCGAACGGTAACGGACGGGTTCCCCGTCCATTCGCTCAAGTGCCCCTTGCCGCTCCAAACGCTGCATGGCAGCATAGACATTAGAACGCGAAGCTCCAAGTCGTTTTGCCACTTCATAACCACCCGCCGGCCCATACTCGGCAAGGTCTACCATAATTTTCGATTCAATCTCCGTAAATCCCAAATTCCGCAAATGATGCAGCAATTGTTCCATAATATTAGTCCTCCCAAGATGCTCGAACGCTTGCTCTATCATTCACACTGTCTTATTAACACTCGCGCAAGGGCATGATCGTCCGAATCCCTATATCTTAAATCTGTTCAGCTCCACAGCGCGGACACCATTTCGAGCCTTTTGGCAAGTCGACACTGCAAATCTGGCACTTCACCATATCGCGCGTCGCCTCATCATCACCAACATAGTCCTGACTTTGGTTATTCTCCTGCCAGAAACGAATGCGGCGGTCCAGTTCCAGCTGCCGCTCCCGCTCCCGCTCAAGTTCTTCCCAGTGACGGCGCTCCTTCTCCTGCTCTTCCTGCTCGATACGCAGCTGTTCCGGATCAACCTCAGGTTCGGAGAGATCCATCTCCTCGTGCTGCCGTTCCGGCTCCGGCTCGTACATGTCCGGCTCGTATGGATCCGGATTCGAACGGTAGTCGTAGGTAGGAAATTCATCCTGTTCCTGTTGTTCTTCAGCCGCTGCATATTCATGTTTATCAAACACGATCTTACGTTCAGGCTCCCTTGGTTCATCCGATGCTGACTTCTCAGGGTGTATCAAATTAGCAAGCTTGTTTCCGCAGTACGGGCAGAAATTCGCATCCAACGCGACCACCCGTCCGCAATCACAGACCCGCTCATTCTTGAGGACCGCAATGCGGTTCCGAATCGCTTCGATTTGCTCCTGCAATCCATCGCAGGTTTGCGCAAGCTCAACCATTTCTTTTTCTGCCATCGTCATGTCCTGCAGACGGTAGCCCTCATAGAACACTTTACCCATCTGTAAGTAATATGAGTTCTTCTGCTGTTCGATTTCGGAAATTTGGCTGTTGAGTTTATTCACTTCCACTACGTGCTGCGCCTTTTCCGTTGCGCGGTTGGCTCCATCCTTAAGCTTTTGTAAAATATTCATTTATGAATCCTCCTCTTTCTCATATCCCGATTGACCGGCATGCCGCCGGCACATTGTCATATCACTTCATTAAGGTTATTAACGATTTTTAACTAGCCATAAACCGGCCATCCCATATTTTTAACGTTCGCATACTACTCGATGTGATGATCCATGCTCCTCATCGTCCAGTATACTGCCGCCATGGTGATTCTATCATACCAAATTCCTTGCCCCATGTGAAAAAGGAAGCCCCTTCCAACTGCACGGCTGATTCATCCCGGCCCCGAACGTGTATATGATTAGAAAACTGGACAGTACAATGCCGGATACTGTCGGCTACAGCCGCATCCTATACCGTGCAGCCCTTAGCTGCCGAAGACTGGAGGGATTTAATATGACAAACGATAAAAAGACGTATTATGTTTCAGTCAATCACAACCTGATCCAGGATGTGCCGAACGATACGAACGAATATGTCGTATATATGGATGATAAAGAGGTCTCAAAGCTGAGGGGGCTGCTCTATGAAGTCAGCAGCAGCGATCGGTATGCGTTTAAACGCACATTCGTCCCTTATAAGTCAGCAGATCATGACGATGCTGCCGAGCAATACGATGAACGAACGATCAACCTCTACCACTTTCTCCATGAACATGGGGATGAACGCACCCGCAAAACCATTGAGGACATGAACATCATCGGCAAGCTGACCGACACCGGCTACGATGATCCCGGTTATGAGGACTCGCCATTAAATAAGTAAAGATCGACGTACCTTCTCGGAAGACAGACCGCATTTAGCGGAAGTTTTTCTTGCGAGATCAGGATGGCAGCCTCTGAAGTTTATGCTTTCTTATCTCTTAAAATACGAATGAATCCCGGAGCCAAGCCGCCCCGGGATTCATTCGTATAACAAGAACATCGCCCGGTCTTGCGCAGGTCCTGTTCTACTTTATAGATTCGCAAGCCGGGGTACAAGGATAAAAAGTCCCGTTTATCCCACGACTATTAGCACAGCTTACAGTTTAATGTTCGCCTCATCGAAGTATTCCTCCAGCGTCAAGCCGCTGTCGGCAATATCCGGCGCAAGATCCTTGCCTACATAACGGATATGCCACGGCTCGTATACATAGCCGGTAATATCCTCGGCCCCTTCCGGATAACGAATGATAAAGCCGAATTCCGGCGCGCGTTGCGCCAGCCACTGCCCTTCCTCCGTATGCCCGAACGCTTCCTCCAGCGCATTGCCTGCGCTAGGACTGGACACGTCTATCGTAAGGCCTGTCTGATGCTCACTCGTACCCGGCACCGCGCTTACACGATTAGCCTCGGCTTCCCCTTTGGTACGAACATTGTTCTCGTATATCGTTTTTTGACGGGCATAAGAACGGTATCCCGACACGGCCCGGAGCTCGATGCCGTCTGCTTGGGCCGCAGCGAACAATTCCTCGAGCGCGTCTGCCGCTTCTTTTCTCAGGTGCCGTTTTTCGTGCGGCTCATCAAAAGAAAATGGAACATCCGGCTCCACGAGGTCACTTGGTTCATATCCATCCGGCAAGCTGCGCTGCTTATTCACAACCACCGTCATCGCCTCTGCGTTGGTTACAACCTGCTTGCCGCCGCTTTCCTGGATCGTGGCCTGAAGGGCATTCTCGCTCCGCTTCGCCATGACCGGATCTGCCTGCTGATCCTCAGCCCCAGTCTCTTCATTGCCCGCGCCGGCCTCAGGAAGCGTGTTTCCTTCCTGGCCTTCAGCCGGCGACTGCAATTCCTGACCCTGTTCCTTGCCGGAACCCGCATCATCTGATTGACAGCCTGCCAGAATGGCTCCTGCTAACAGCAAGGATGACAGCATTGCGCTTGTAAATCGTGTTCGTTTTCCCGAAAATGCATTCATCTATGGCTTCTTCCTTTCCCACGGTTTGTCCTGCACCCATTGTACCTTATTCAGAATGAGCAGAACAAACGAGGCGGCTGTCGAAACATCCCGGATAATCTCCGTTTACGTCAAATATCCGGCAGATTGCCCCGATTTATGGCGCCGCATCTATCAAATTCAATACAATTCTGTGATGGATTGGTAAACCTTACGGCGACTTCAAGCTGCGGCGCTTCTGCTCGGCTTGCTTGGCCGCGCCGCGGGCAATCACGCTGAGCGCTTTGGACGCGCCGCGAACGCCTGGCAGTAAGCTTGTCCAGTCGCCGACTGGGCCCAGCTGATCTGCCGGAGGCGGCGGTGACAGCTGCACCGCCAGCTCGCTAAGCTGCGGGCCGGGCCGGTGCAATCGGCCCTCGGCCGCCGCTTCGGCCACCCATTCGCCCGGAGAAGGGCCGGACGGCCCCTTCTCCTTCGCGCGGGCGGCCTGCTCTGCGGCAGAGCCGCCTGCCTGCGGCGGAGCTGCTTTGGCCCAGGCGCCAAAGACGCCGGCCAGCAGCGCTTCCCGCGGCAGCCCCAGCAGCGTCAGCTGCTGGAGCGGCTCAGCCGCAAGCCGCAGGGCTGCGGCAGCCAGCAAGGCTGCGGCGTGCCCGCAGGCCGCTTGGCCGCAGGTGCAGCGGGCAGAGGCGGCCGCCTCTTCGCCCTGCAGGGGGGACGGCGCCAGCTCGGCCAGCCAAGGTGCGTCCTTCCCTGCAAGCAGGCGGTACAGCGCCTGCGGGTCTTCCTCCAGATAAGCCAGCACGGCCTCGCGGGCAGCAGGGCTCAGCGTCTTTACCTGAACGCTGACCTCATAGGTCCCCGAAGATTCGGGCGCTCCATCCACTTTCCCTTTTAACCATCCGGGTTCGATCACCAACCCGATCCGTTCGGCCGATTCCGCAGATTCCATAACCCACACCTCCTTGGCGTCCATTTTTATATGCCTTTTTACGCTGCTTCACGCGCCTTATGCAATCCGGTTACATCCAATCCTGCTCTTGCAGCTCGATCAACTGGCGAAGCTCACCGTCCGACATTTCCGTCAGCCATGTTTCACCCGATCCGACCACCTGCTCGGACAACGCCTTCTTCTGTTCAATCAGCTCGTCAATCCGTTCCTCCAGCGTTCCCTGAGAAATCAGCTTGTGAACCTGAACGTTGCGATGCTGGCCGATCCGGAACACACGGTCCGTCGCCTGATTCTCAACCGCCGGGTTCCACCAACGGTCATAGTGGAGCACATGGTTCGCACGGGTCAAATTCAGACCTACGCCCCCGGCTTTTAACGACAGAACAAAAAACTCAGTCCCCTCGCCTGCCTGGAACGCCCGTACCATCTCATCCCGCTCCCGTTTGGGCACCCCGCCATGAAGGAAATACGGCTCCTTCCCGTATTTACGCCCAAGCATGCTTACCAGCAATTCACCCATGCCTACATACTGGGTAAAAATCAGTGCGGATTCTCCAACATCCGCGATGCTGTCGAGAATTTCAAGCATGCGCTCCATTTTGCCCGAGGACTCCGCACGCACCGCACGTCCTTCGTCGCGTCGAAGCAGCTGCGGATGATCGCATATCTGCTTCAGCTTGGTGAGGGATGAAAGCACAAGTCCCTTGCGCGCCATGCCCGTCCGGCTTTCGATCTGTCCCATCATCTCATCGACAACCGCTTGGTACATCGCACCTTGAACCTCGGTCAGCGGGCAATACGATTTCAATTCCAATTTCTCCGGCAGATCCTTCCGGATATCCGGATCGCTCTTGAGTCTGCGCAGCATGAACGGAGATACGAGCTTATGAAGCTCACGGAATCTCTCCTGCTGCCCCTCTCCCGGCGCATATCGCTGACGGAACGTGTTAAAGGAGCCGAGATATCCCGGATTAAGAAAGTGAAAGATCGACCACAGCTCGGCCAAACGGTTCTCCACCGGTGTTCCGGTCATGGCAATACGGTGAGGCGCGGATAATTTCATGACGCTCTGCGCTTGCTTCGTACGATAATTCTTAATATATTGTGCTTCGTCAAGCACCACACTCGACCACTGGATAGCGGATAAATCACCGCCGTCTCTTCCCGCCAAATGATAGGTGGTCAGCACGATATCATGATTGGCTGCTTCCTGCAGGAAGTCCTCTCCACGCAGACGTCGAACGCCATGGTGCACATGCAAGGTCAGATCCGGTGCAAATCGCTGAATTTCCCGCTGCCAGTTACCCAGAAGCGAAGTCGGACAAATAATCAGCACCGGACCGCCAGCCGATTCCGTATTGAGACGCTCCAGCAGACAGGTAATAACCTGTACCGTTTTTCCAAGTCCCATATCGTCGGCAAGGCAAACACCAAATCCCAAATCGCGCATCACGCTAAGCCACTGGTACCCCCGTTCCTGATACGGTCTCAGTTCGCCGTGAAGCGAGGAAGGAATTGGACGAGACGGCAGCTTGCGGGCCGTTTCGCCATCCAGTAAGGAGGATAGCAGACCAGTTGTCTCCACTTCCTCGATAAAGAGACCTTTCCACATGCGTTCTCCATCCATATCCGCGCTAAGATGCATCCATTCCGCAAGCTCCATCTCGCCCTTCTCATGGCGCTTCATGAACCGCAGCACTTGGTTGATCTCCTTCAGATCCACCTCAACCCATTCCCCGCGGAACTGGACATAGGGCAGGTTCTGTTCGGCCAGAAACTTCAATTCTTCGCGCGTCAGGGATTGGCCTCCCATCGCTGCGGAGATTTGAAAGCTGACCAGATGCTCCATGCCGAGCACCGGCAGAGGATGCGCTTCGCCGGATGGTCTTGCATCCGGCATCATTTTGAGAGACAAGCCGACGCGGCGGCGCCCTTCCCTGCTCCATCGTGAAGGCATTTGAACCGTGACTCCGCTTGCCGTTAATTTCGGAACCGATTCCTTCATAAATGTGGACAAGCGGTCAAGCGACAGCGACACGCTCTCGGGAGCACGCCCGTACAAGCCAGCGGCCAGCTCCGGTGCCAGCTCTGCCGCTTCTCCCAGCTTCATTAACAGCTGCAGTTGAACCTTAGAATACATCCGTCCACGGATCAGCTGATCGGATTCCGGATTTCCCCAAATGCTGCGGACGGGCATCGATAAGCCTTCATCCTCCTGACTGCGTGCCCAGAAGGACACCTTCCAGTCCTTCCGGCTCTCATCCAGGGGCGGCTCAAGCCGCAGCCCAAGTCCAATGGTCCCGTTCTCGGGAGGCTGATCCTCTCCGCTGTCATATGGAAACGCCGTCCCTCCAACGCGTTCAACGGCTTCCTCCAGCTCGCTCACTTCCTCGGCCGTCCCTTGAATGGGAATGTCCCGACTAACGGTCAACAGGCTGTTCCACCACAGTTCGGCCAGCGGAGATTGTCCCCGCCGGTAGTTCGCCAGATAGGTCCGCAGCTTATCCTCCGATTCGCGGACAGCCGCCCGGACTTGGCTGTCGATCACGCCGCACAGAAAAGAATACAGCACAATAGCCCCTGCTTCCTCACGGGTAGAAGGATCGAATCCGGCAAGAGCTGCCGGCGTCCCGATCGCAATGGGCGGGATATTCGCTGCCAACTGCAGAAAGCGCGCTCCATCCTCGGCAGACAGCTGCGGCTTCCATACCGCCTTTATGTTTTGCATCGTTGTCCGGCGCCTGCCTACGGAAGGCACCTCGGCCGTCCCTGGTGCAAACTTCCCTTGCAGGAGCAGTTCCAATGCGAATCTGCTTGCTTGTACCCAATATTCCATTTCTTCACCAACGCTTAGGCCCTGAGTCTGATAATACTCAGGATCCAGCGAGATCAGCCATTGAAATGCGTCTCCCGGTGTCAGAGCAAGCCCTTCCATCGTCCGTCCGCCAAGTGTCTTCCGTTCCGGACGCCGTGCGCTTTTCGATCCGAGAACTTTGGCCGGATATCGGAGCTCGGCAAGCCGGAGGGAAGCGTTAGCGAAGGGACGGATTCCATCCGGTCTGCGAAAGGTACGGACCACGCGGCTCCAAGCATCCACTCTCGGTTCCGAAACCTCACCGGAAAAACAAAAGAATACGTCACCTAACCATACGCCATAGAGCGGTTGATTCATCGTTGTCTCCCGTCTTTTCCTGCTTTATAGATATTATTACTATCTTATACGATAGCTTCAACATTTCAAAACGATGCGAAATCGTTCCCACGCCAAAATAACGTCAACCTTTATCATACCATGTATTTACTATTTCGTAGTGATCTATGTATTGCAGAATTCTCCTATATAGGTTAATAAAATAACCGTAATCTTATACAATCACCGGTTACCGCCAGCAGGAAAATCCCAATTTTTTTGTTTTTATGCGACCCTAATGCCGATCGACCGTATGTAGATCATACAATTAGAGTTCGGGAGGGTATTTCATTATGAGTTTTGTTGGCTTTGGCATTATGGGGATTTTGACATTATTACTGGGATTATTCTTCTTCCTTCTTCACATTGCCGTCTGCGTATGGGGTTATAATGACGCCAGGCGAAAAGGCCGCAGCCCCGAATTTGCGATTCTGGTTGTGCTGGGCTTGTTGTTCTTCCCTGTTGTTGGTTTCATTATATATTTGCTGATCCGAAATCATTATTAGAGGTTGTTCAAAAAGTCCGCTTTTGATCACGAAGCGAATCAGGAAGCAGCTCGGCATCGAATCTTGAATTCAGCCGGGCCTTCCGGTGCTCACGTACCCAAAACGTACGCTCCGCTCCTCACTCCCTAGCTTCATCCAACCTTCTCGGTGCTGAAAATCGACCTTTTTGAACACGCACTATTAGTGAGAATCCTGCACTGCTTCTTCCCCTTGACCACGGGGCATGCTTATCAACGATAGAGACGGTGCCACAAAGCTAAAAGTATATGATTAAGAAACGAAAAGGTCGAAGCACAGCGCTCTAAATGAGTCTGTCTTCGACCTTTTATTATGATTACTTCGCTTTCAAGCTTTCCCATGATTTCTGAATGCCTTCGAACAATTGGTTCTTGTCCACATTGCCTGCCACATAACCTTGCATCTGGCTGCCGAATTCATTCATGCCGCCGTCAGGGAATTTGTTGAACTCCCAGCTGAGCGCTTTGTTCTCTTTGCTGTATTTCATGACATCGTTCCCCAGATCGCCAAGCGTCTCGCTGTTTGCTTCGATGCTGGTCAGTGCCGGGATGAACTTGAACTCTTCCGTAATGTAACGTTTACCGGTCTCCGAAGTGACGAGCCAGTTCAGGAATTCCTTCGCTTCATCCTTCACCTGCGATTTGTTGTTCACGACCCAGTTGTTTGGCACGCCGATCGGAAGCTTGTCATTCTCTTCGGCATTGTCATTGATCGGCATCGGCAGAAGGCCGATGTTCAGATCCGGATTGATGCCGTCGATCTGTACTTGCGTCCAGTTCCCGTTCTGGGTCATGGCCGCTTCACCGCTGGCAAAGGTCGTGATTTCCGTGTTGTAATCCGTCGTCAGCGGGTTCTTCTGGCCGTATTGGACGGTGAGGTCGAACAGTCTCATCCATTCGTCGAATTTCGCGTTGCCAACCAGCTTCTCCGTGCCTTCATTCATTCCTTTAACGAATGCATTCGGATCTTCCTGATGGGCGAACGGAATGTTCAGCAAATGGTTGGCCAAAATCCAGGTCTCTTGGTATCCGTTCACGAATGGCGTAATACCAGCGGCTTGCAGTTTTTTGGCTGCTTCCTCAAGCTCTGTGAGCGTCTTAGGAAGCTCGGTGATTCCCGCTTTTTCAAACAAATCTTTATTATAAATAAATCCATAGCCCTCGATCGTCATCGGTTGTCCGTACAGTTTACCGTCTTTGGTCATAGGCTCTTTGGCAACGTCAACAACATCCTTCACCCATGGCTGGTCTGAGAGATCCTCAACATTCTCGAACCACGTTTCAAGATCGCGGTATCCGCCAACGTTGAAAATGTCCGGCTCGTCGCCGGAAGCGAACTTCGCTTTCAGCGCCGCGCCATAATCCGAGCCGCCGCCAACCGTTTGAATGTCCAGCTTAATGCCGGGATGCTCTTTTTCGTATTCGGCTTTCAGTTTATTCAGAGCTTCGGCGATTTCGACTTTAAATTGAAAAATCTTAATCGTTTTCGTTCCGCCCTCGGCACCACCATCAGCGCCTTGATTGTCCTCATTCTTTCCGCCGCAGGCTGCAAGCAGCGTAGAGAAAGCCAGAACCATGACCAGGAGCAGCTTACCGTATTTCTTCATTGTGAATCCTCCCTTTTTTTCTTCTATAAGGATCGTGTACTGCATTTGTTGATAGCGTTTACTTTTCCAGTATAATCAACCTTTTTTCGTTAAATCAGGGATTATATTGATCTGTGAGGGGGAAGGAATTGACCGATTGGCGGCTATCCCTTCACCGCTCCTTGCGTAATGCCCTCAATGATGTATTTCTGCATGGCCAGGAAGAAAATAATGACCGGCATGATCCCCAGCACCAGCGCCGGCAGAGCCAAATCCCACTGCTTGGTATATTGCCCAAAAAAGGCGAAGGTAGCAATCGGAATGGTCCGAAGCTCTGCGGACTGCAGGATCAGGGATGGCAGCAGGTAGTCATTCCATATCCATAGGGTGTTCAGGATGATGACCGTAACGAACATCGGCTTCATCAGCGGGAATACCACCCGGAAGAATACGCCGTATCCGCTGGATCCATCCACGGTTGCGGCTTCTTCGATCTCCATCGGGATCGATTTCACGAAGCCATGGAACAGAAATACGCTTAGCGGAACTCCGAAGCCCAGGTAACAGATAATGAGCCCGTACAAGCTGTTGTTAATGCCCATCGTTGCCGTCACTTTCACGAGCGGAATCATGATCGATTGAAACGGAATGACCATCGCCGCCACAAAAAGCGCAAACATGATCTGGTTAAAGCGCGTATTCCGGCGAACCATCTGATACGCGGTCATCGCACTTAACATCGCCAGCAGCAGATTGCTGGCTACCGTAACGACCAGCGAGTTCCAGAACGCCTGCGGGAAATTGGTGATCTCCCACGCCCGTGAATAGTTGCTCCATTCAAGGGTGGTCGGAAGTCCTGCCGAGTCCGTCAACAGATCGCCGAAGGTTTTGACAGAGTTCACGAACAGGAAGTAGAACGGAACCAGGAATAGCAGGGCTACGACGACCATAATGATCTCGGTAACCATGGTGTTCAGCCGGTATTTTTTCGTGGTCTCCATTAGGCTTCAACCTCCTTGCTCTTCGTGAATCGAACTTGCAGACTTGTTATGATGGCAACCACGATGAAGAAGATGACCGCTTTCGCCGTTCCGAGCCCGAGACGGTTATTCGTATAAGCCTCGTTGTAAATATTCATGGCCACCGACTCCGTGGAGCCGAACGGTCCGCCTTTAGTTAAGGACAGGTTCAAGTCGAACATTTTGAAGGACCAGGAAATCGCCAGGAACAAACATACCGTAACCGCTGGCATAACGAGCGGTATAATGATAGACCGCAGTACCTGCCCTCTGCTCGCGCCGTCGATTTCGGCTGCCTCCAGAATATCCTTCGGCACGTTGTTGAGCGAGGAGATGTAGATGACCATCAGGTAACCTGCCGTCTGCCATACGAAAACGATTACAATTGCCCAAAAGGCAGTTCCCTTCGTACCGAGCCATGGCAGATTGAAAAATCCGAGGTTGGTGGCATTACCGATCGCTGCAAACCCTTTGACAAAAATAAACTGCCAGATAAAACCGAGCAGCAGGCCGCCGATGACGTTAGGCATGAAGAAAATCGTCCGGAGCACGTTCCGTGTCTTAAGCGGCTTGGTCAGGAAGTACGCCAGTAAAAATCCGAGCAGATTCGTAAGGATGACGCCAAGCACCGTAAACCGGGTTGTGAACCAGAAGGCATCACGGAATTTATCATCATTGGTAAAAATGGTAACAAAATTATCAAAGCCGACAAAGTCGATTTTGCTTGACACGCCATTCCAGTTCGTGAAGGAATAATAAAGACCCAGAAGGAACGGAATGATCATGATCAGGATGAAAAAAATAGTGGAAGGTCCCACGAAAAGAAACTGCTGCAGCAGCGCCGAAGATTTTTTTCGATTCATCCCTTGATCTCCCCTTTTCGTTTAAGTTGTTGTATGATGTACAGCCATTATGCGGTAACCTGTAAACAATAAACACGGAGAATCATGAACCGTTAGGTGTAAAATATTGACCATACGCGATGCCCAATCCATAACTCAGGGGGTGATCCTATATGAAATACCGCAGCATCCAGACCCGGCTGATCACATTCATGCTCGCTGTCACAACCATTCCGCTCCTGCTCTCGCTGTTCATTACGTTTACGCATACCCGCGAGTCCGTGAAGGAGCAGACGGTGGATGAAAATATACGATTGATTTATCAGGGAGCCACCAATCTGATGAACTATTTGCGCGGCATCGACCGCGCCTCCCTGTCCGTATATTCCGATCCCCATTTTCTGCGCAATCTTGCCTTAGATCCCGATAATCACCGGGTTGTAGCCGAGCTGTATACAACCTTGCAGGCCATTCAAACGGGCACGCAGGACGTGCATCAAATTTATCTGCATAATAATTTAACGGGACAGTCCACCCAGATATCTAGTAATCTCCCTCGTAGGGAATTCCGTCAGGCGCCCTACCGTAAAATAGAAGAATTCGGCCCGGGCAATACGGCCATCGAGCCCGTCCATCAGGTGCACAGTTACGGGTTCCCTCCGCGGCCTGCGGACATTTTGAATTTTGAAGTTTTCACCTTCTATCGATCCATCACCAACGTGCCGTCACCCGACCAATATGCCCTTATGGCGATCGATGTGAAACTTGACAGTATTTTGGCCATTTGCGATCAACTGTATGCTAAAGGGGAAGAACAGCTATACTTGATTGATGACGAGGGAAGCATCATCTACGGTCCGGATCCGCAGCAGAGAGGGCAAAGTTTGGACGACCCTGTGCTCATGGGCGAAATCGCTCAAGCGGATAATGGATATTATGACGGCGAAGACGCGATGATCGTCTACGAGAAGCTCGATTTGCCTTACGCTCCTTGGACGCTTGTCAAACAAATCCCGCATCAAACGTTGTACAAACATTCGACAGAACTCACGAGCATTAACGCGATTATTGCGATATTAGCACTGTTCGTTGTCATATTCGGCACGCTATGGATATCCATTCGGATTACAAGACCCATTAAACAACTCACAAGCTATATGAATCAGGTGAAAACCGGGCGGCTTGACGTGGATATTGACGTTACAAGCCCGGACGAGATCGGGATTCTCTCCCGCCGCTTCCGAACGATGATGGACACCATCAACAACCTGATCCTGCGTGAGTACCGGCTGGAAATCGCCAATAAGACCAATCAGCTGAAGGCACTCCAGGCGCAGATTGATCCGCATTTCCTGTACAATTCGCTCCAGTCGATCGGTACCCTGGCCCTGCAGCATAATGTGCCGCGAATCTATTCCCTGCTCTCATCGCTGGCGAATATGATGCGCTACAATATGCGCAACAGCGAGGGCAAAGTGACCCTGCAGGATGAGATCAACCATGTGCGGCTGTACCTTGAACTGCAGAAGCAGCGGTTCCGTGACCAGCTGGACATCACATGGGATTTGGATTCGGAGAGCCTTACGACTCCGGTTCCAAAGATGATCCTGCAGCCGATTGTTGAGAATTATTTTAAGCATGGCATGAATACGCACGCCGGCGTCGGCCATATATCCATATCTTCCCGCATCTCGGAAGATCGCCGCTTGATCGTCATCGTTGAAAATAACGGGTCCTCCATCGAAGAGGCCGAGCTCGCCTTGATTCGCAGCAAACTTGCGACCGCTTACGGCCACCCTGACCGGAACGATGCCGGCAATGAATCGATTGGGCTCTTGAATGTATTGATGCGATTGAACTTATACTCCGACAACAAGGCCGGATTAACGATAGAGAATGTAGTACCACACGGCGTCAAGGTCACGCTCGATATCAACGCATGGGAGAGTGAACAGTAGAATGAGAGTATTGATCGTAGATGACGAACAGCATGTGAGGGAGGCTATAGGGCTTCTGGCAGACTGGGAGCGGCATGGCGTCACGGAAATTGATCAGGCCGCTGACGGGGAGGAAGCGGTCCGCTTAATCGAGGAGAACAAACCGCAAATTGTCATGACCGACATGCGAATGCCCCGCAAAAACGGACTGGAGCTGCTTACCTGGCTCCATACTACGAAACCGGATATTAAAGTGCTCGTCATTAGCGGATATGATGATTTTGAATATGTGCGTCATACGATCCGTTCGGGAGGCATTGACTATATTCTCAAGCCCGTTGAACCGGACAGCTTGAACGAAGCGCTGGCCAAAGCGGTTCAAACCTGGCAGCTCGAGGAAGAGAAGCGGCAGCAGATTACTAACCAGAATATCGAAATGAATCAGATGACCCCTTTCTATATGGACCGCCTGCTCTCGGATCTGGTTAACGGCTACGGCAACAGGGACAGCGTGGTTTCTCAATTGCGAAACCGGATGACGCTGCCCGTAACCGGCATGATCTATAACGTTGCCGTCCTACGCGATGATCAATTTGACGAAGCTTTGCTGGCCAAATTCCGCAACAGGCGCCATCTGCTATCCTTCACGCTCATCAATATTTGCAATGAACTGTTGATGGATCAGGGGGTTGCCTTTCGACATATCGACAAGCCCGGTGAAATCATGATCCTCTGTTGGAATCCGCGGCTTCCCTTTAACGACGTACTGGATCGAATCAATGACGGGTTCTTCTCCACCCTTCGCAGGCGAAGCCATTTCGGTGCCGCCAGAGCAGACGCCTTTCCCGAAGATTTGCCGAAGGCTTATCTGAATGCCGCCCAAGCTTTGTGCAGCCGCAATCTATTAACCGGCAAATCCCGTATCCATCGCGAACGCGCCGTTGAAAGCGATGGCTCGCGCACCCTGCGGCTCTCCTCCTACGAGGAGAAATTCAAACTGGCTGCGCTTAGCAGGAGCAAGGAGCGCATTGAGGCAGCCACGGAAGAATGGCTGCAAGATGTGAGAGAGAGGGATCTCGTATCGCCGGAGCATCTGGCGAGATGGAATTCGGAGTGGGACTGGATCCAGTATCATTGGACGGAAAATGAAGTGAAAAGCACGCAGGAGCCCATCGAAGACGCTGAAATCTCGCAGGACCTCCCCTCCCCGCTTCCTTACAGCGAGGAGGGAATGATCTGCTGGGACCGCTGGCGCGAACAGATCAGCGGAAGGCTGTATGCAGCATCCCGGGTTCTTACCCAGATTCATTCCAAGGACAGCCACATCATTCATGATATTGCCCACTATTTGGAGCAGCACTATCATGAGGAGATTTCCCTTCAGCAAATTGCGGGGAAGTTCTTTCTTAGCAGGGAGTACATTTCGCGAAAATTCAAGCAGGAATTCGGCGTAACGCTATCGGATTTTCTCGGGCGGATTCGTATCGACAAAGCCAAAACGCTGCTGCTCAATCCCCAGATCCGGATCGCCCAAATCGCGGAGATGGTTGGTTACCAGGATGAGAAGTATTTCAGCAAAGTGTTCAAAAAGATGGAGGGTTTAACGCCCAACGAATACCGCAAGAAACCTATGAGTTAAGTGAAGGGGCGGTGCCCTTTTCTTGGCTGCTGGCTCGATATTCATTCTTTTGGGTATATTCTATATATTCCAGACTGATATCAGGAGGAGATTATATTGTACCGCAACAACCCGTACCGCTGGTGGAATCTGCTGTTTTTCGCCGGTGTAATTGCCGTGAATGTGTTATCAGGCATGCTGCCGCTTGGCGGCAGAACAACCGGGGAGATATCAGATATGTATTATACAGCGATCACTCCCGCAGGATATGCCTTTTCCATATGGTCCGTCATCTATGTGCTGCTGTTCTTTTTTGTCATCTATCAGCTGCGTCGTGACACCGGAAACCGCGATTCGGTAAAATCCATCGGTCCATGGTTTATCCTCAGCTGCGTATTCAATATGGCATGGCTTATTTTGTGGCACTATTTGTATATTGAATGGTCTGTCGTGGTGATGTTCCTGCTGCTGTTAACCCTATGGGTTCTATACGTACGCACGCATACAATCGACTATCCAACGTCAGGGGAAAAGTTCTGTCTGAAATTTCCGTTCAGCCTATATATCGGCTGGGTATGTCCTGCCTTTATCGTCAACGTCGGAATCGTGTTTCAGAAGAATGACTGGAGCCTCTTCGGCCTGCGCGAAACCACTTTGGGGATTGTGCTGCTCTGCATCGGTACATTACTCGCCATATGGATCGGCCAGCGTTACCGGGACAGCATCGTGCCGCTGGTCTTCACCTGGGCTTACATCGCCATCGCGGCCGAGCATCGGGAAACCGACAGCATCTTAATGACCGCCTTTGTACTCTCTATCGTCCTGTTTGTATATGCCATATGGCTCTTCTTTACGCGCAATCGGAGAAGATCTCGATATTAAACCGAGCCTTAACGAAAAGCTTCCCTTGCTCATCTATGTGATTAGTTCGCACCCTTTTCAATATCGCTAAAAATCAATAGAGTATAAAAAAAGGGAGCTTTGCCTGCATTGGCAAAGCTCCCTTTCACATATGATCATATCGCTTATGGCTTAACGGCGATGACTTCAATCTCAACCAGTCCGTCCTTCGGCAAACGAGCAACCTCAACGGCGCTGCGAGCAGGGTAAGGCTCGGAGAAGAAGCTGCCGTACACTTCGTTAACCGCTGCAAAATCATTCATATCCTTCAAGAATACGGTAGTTTTCACCACATGGTCGAGGCTTGTCCCGGCTGCTTCAAGGATCGCCTTCACGTTGCTAAGAGACAGCTTCGCCTGCTCCTGAACTCCCTCGCCGAATTCACCCGTTTCCGGATTCAGGCCGAGCTGGCCTGAGGTATAGACGAATCCGTTGATTTCTACAGCTTGGCTGTAAGGTCCGATAGCTCCCGGTGCTTTGTTGGTCGATATGATATGTTTACTCATGGTTTGTCACCCTTTCTATGTATTCCTATCTGTGTACATTGTAATCTGCCACGGGTGCTCTGGCAAATTTATTCAGCGGCCTCGCCGAGAACATGAATGACTTCATTGGTGTATACATGGCGGCCTTTCATATCCGTTAAGCCGATATTCACCATCGACTTGGCTACTTTCCGCGCGGGTATGGCCCGATATGGAGCCAGCTTCGGACCTTTGAATGCAAAGTCGAGGGAAGTCATGAGAACCGATGCCACCCGCTCTCCAAACCGCCGCTCGGGCCGCTCGCCCAGCAATAATGACGGTCTGAACAGATGCAGCCCCCGAAAACCAATCCCGGCCAGCTTTTCTTCAACCTCACCCTTGGTGCGAAGATAGAAATTACGAACCTTCGGATTAGCGCCTGCGGAGCTGACCGCCATAAATTGTCTCACCCCGTGCCGCTTAGCCAACTCCGCTGTCTTGATGACATAATCCACATCCACTTTACGGAACTGCTGCTGGGACCCTGCTTTCCTGATCGTGGTTCCCAGGCAGCAATACACGCTGTGGACGCCTGAAAAAGCTTCGCTGTATCGATCCAGTTGATCCCATTCTACCAAGATGGGCTTCAACTGGGGATGCGTAATATCAGGCAGACTTCGTACCAGCACGCGAACCTCTTCAAGCTCCTCGCGTCCCAGCAGTTCTTCGGTTACCATACGCCCCACAAGCCCTGTGGCCCCGACTACAAGTGCAACCATTCCCACCTCGCCCCCTCCCTCCGTTCATGATATAAAATATGAATGACATGAAAGGCTTCTGCTGCCCCCGCTCTTCTATGCAGCACGAAGCACTCTCCGCCCTAAATGGGATGATCAAACTTCCTTTTGACCTCATTCTACACCGCATCAGACCCAAGTCAATATGACTTTTTAAATATAAAACTCACATGAAATTCTCATGGCTCAGTGCCCGGACATCCAAGCTTAAAAAGGCAAAAAAAGAGCGCAAATCAGGCTCGATTTGCACTCTTTCTCCAAGCGGTTATGAAGCTGGTCAGCGGTTTCCACTCCCTGCTGACTGTCTGTGACAGGGAGAACTTCCTCATTCATCATCTCATAGTATCCCAAATGATAGGTGCTGACCATGTCTCCGTGTAAGGTAAACACCTTGCCGTCACGAATATCGATCACCTTGCCGGTCACAACCCGGGATTCCAACATGATTCGTTCTGCCTCCCTTATCGTCCTTTAGACTAGTCGCGGTATCTTGCACTCCAATCGGTATATTCACGCTCCGCCGCATCCTTCGTATGTCCGTAACGTTCCTGCAGCTTGCCAACCAATTTATCCTTCTGGCCGTCGATCACATCGAGATCGTCATCCGTCAATTTGCCCCATTGCTTCTTCGCTTCACCCTTCATCTGTTTCCATTTCCCTTTAAATACGTTGCTATCCATAAATATCAGCTCCTCTTAGAGTAATGAATGATGAAATGTAGAATTGCCTGTACTTGTGTATACCCCTCAGGAGTTTCTCTGAATCCTGGCAAAGGATGTCATCGCTAAGTTTCAGTCCTTGCATTGACCTCAAAGTCCAAGCATTCAAAAAAGCTGTCTCCATGGGCTACAGCAGCTCCACGGGACAGCTTCATTTGTACATACATATCCAATCTCATAGTGCTGAGGGCTGGATGAAACGGCCTGATCACCCTTTCAGTTTGATGACCGCTCCCTCCCTTTCCCTCTCCTTGCCCTTTTCCTCTTCCTTATCTTCCCCAACCAAGTCTCTGGCGGAAGCTTTGAATTCAGACAATGTGCGGCCCACCGCCCGGCCAAGCTCCGGCAGCTTGGAAGGACCGAACAGAATGAGCACGACAATCAGGATCATCATCAATCCGACAAAGCCAACATTTTGAAACATGGAACCCAACTCCTTTAATATGTGATGGTGACCGTTCTTTTGTGAAAGCCAGCGGCTATTCGATCAGCCGACTACGTGGAACAAGAACAATTTACTTTTTCTTATCCTTGCCAGGGTATACGGCTACGGCTTCAATCTCAATCAACCAATCGGCATTCACGAGGCTCGCTACCCCCACGGTAGAACGCGCAGGCTTCACGGGATTCTCCTTCGTATTGAAAAACTGGGCGTATGCGTCAAACCAGCCGGTATAATCAAAAGCTCCGTTCTTGGCTGCATCCGGGGTTAAGTACACTCTCAAATAGACGACATCCTTCATCGTCAGCCCCTGCTCCTTCAGTTGTTTCTCGATCTCCTTCAGGATGCCGATCCCTTGGGTTTTGGTATCGCCATAGCGCTCATAAACCGTCTTGCCATCCTTGTTCAGCAAGGGCGGAACCGTCCCGCTTGTATAAAGATAGGAAGCCCCTTCGGGTATGATAACCCCGCTGGAAATAGAGGATGTAGGACTGCCGTAAAATTTCGGGGCGGGCGAAGCTTTGGTCGGCTTCTTATAGGCGGAGGAGCTGTCGGCATACGCTGCGGTTACACTCACCGCACTGATCAGCATGGCCAGCGCCAGGATCGTCTTCAGTTGATTTTTCATGGAATCGTCTCCCTTCGTTTTACGCTTTCATTACGCGTTGATGGATGTCGGTTACGACCTCGCGGGCGGACTCAATGGCCCCTGCTTGCCAAGCCGTGATGTAGCTGATGTGCTCCCCTGCCAAGTAAATACGGTTATCCGGCTTGCAGAGGGTAGGGTAGTAGGTTTTCCTGTCGTTGGCGGAATAGGATACCCAGCCGCCTTCCTGGTATTTAGTCCTTTTCCAGTCGATGGAAAAGGATGCCTCGAACTCCTTCGGATACTGTGGATGGATCTTGGCGCCTTGCGTCAGCGCAAGGCGCTCGCGCTCGGCATACGACATGGCTCCGAGTTTATCGGCAGTGCCCCCGTATGCGTAGTAGCCGAGCAGAATCCCCTTCTTTCCAAAATAGTCTGTCGGAGGGTAGTAGATTTGCGTAATGTCCATATTCGTCAAGCTGCTGCCGCCATATAAATATTCGTCTTCTTCCCAAAAACGCCGTTTGAACTGCAGGCCGATTTTACCTGCAGAGGCGTAACCGACGCTGCTGATCGCTTTGGACATCTCAGGCGAGAAATCGGCCGGAATCTTCTTCAGCACCGTCAGCGGTATGGTGCAGATACAGTAATCGCCGCGGATTTCTTGCTCTCTGGCGGAATGGCCGTCCGTGTACACGATCCTCACACCGGAAGAGGACTGGCGAATTTCCTTCACCTCTGCCCGGTACTTGATCCGGTTGCCGATTCTTTTCTCAAATGCCTTGATGATGGCGTCCATGCCGCCTACGGGATGAAACATCATCATCTGCTGGTCGTAACCGTACTCGTTGCTGAAATATTTGCCGAAGCCGGAATTGATGATCGCCTTCAAATCGAATGGATCCCGGAGCACACCGGCATCCAGGCGGCTTCCCGGCTCATCCTTATACCCGCCGCGCTCGGAACCCTTGTAGAACAGATCCGGATTCAGATCTCCTTCGATCTTCAGATAATCCACCAGCTTCAGCTTCTCTTCCGCTGTCAACGGCAGATCCAGCGCATTTTGATTCACGGCTTTGGCCAACATCTCAGCCACGTAACCGCGTACGTCGGCTTTGGCTGCACGCTTGGGGACGCGCTGCCCGGATAAAGCCCCCACGTTCTCGTTATAGTAGTAGCCGCTCTCATTCACATTGTTGAATGGCTCGATGGCTACGCCAAACTTCTTGCAATAATCCAGCGTGACGTGAAACTGCGGAATCCGCATCGGGCCTGCATTGAAGTACAGCCCGTTATCAAAGCGGGAGGTCTGACGGCCAAATCCGATCTCCGCAACGGAGGTTTCTTTGCGGATCGTCCAGTTGCGCCCGCCGGCAAAGCTTTTGGCTTCCAATATCGTGCAGTCGTAACCTGCCAGACCGAGCTCATACGCTGCCGTCAAACCCGCGATTCCTGCGCCGAGAATAACAATCTTCTTGCCGCCGCGGCCGCTTAGATTCAGGTCATTTTTTCCGGGAGGCGTATATTCCGCTGCTTTCAACGTTTCCGGCGTAAGGAGCCCCATCGTACCCATCAAGCTGAAGACGGCGACAGATCCACCCACCTTGCCAACAGTCGTCAGAAATTGCCTCCGGGTCATCTCTTTTGGTTGTTCTTTTGTAGCCACCCTCGTTCACTCCTTCGCTAGTTTGTGATTGGATTCATGAGCCGATCTTAGCAGAGAAAATAAGGTTTGGCTTAAATTTTGTTAGGTTTTCTTACACTGTTTTTTTATTTTTGAAAAATGATTGCTTTTTCACCTTCTTTTTCATAAAATCATGTCATAAATCCTTCCAAACAAAATGAAATCGCCAAAATTATTGCCGTTTTATCTTCTTCGGTTTTAATCCCAAGCCAGGAACAATAGCTCAGGGTTAACAATACTTACATAGGAGGTAAAGATTATGGAGAGTAAGGTGATGAGTATTGGGGTTGTTTGCGAACTGACCGGATTGACGGAACGGCAAATTCGGTATTACGAGGAACGAAAGCTTATATTTCCGGAGCGTACGAAGGGAGGAAATCGTCGATATTCTTTTGAGGATGTGAAAAGCATCCAGGAAATCCATCAAAAAATGCAGGAGGGATTTAATACATTTGAACTGAAGGAATTGAACAAAACGAAAAAACAGCGCTGCACGCCCATCTTCCGATGATGACCGAAGGAGTGACGAAGCCTATGGAGTTCAAGAGTACCATGACGCTGCTCGAGCACATCGCCGAACTAAGAAAACGGATCCTACTGGTAGCTGCCGTCTTCATCCTGAGCATGGCTGCAGGCCTCATTGCCGCCCCTCATGTGTTATCCATGTTAAAGCATCACTCACCGGCCTTTCAGGTAACCTGGAACGTGTTCTCGCCTTGGGACGGACTGCGCATCTATATGAGCATAAGCATCGTATTATCGCTGCTTCCTACCCTGCCGTTTGCCCTTTATCAAATATGGCTGTTTGTCAATCAGGGACTGAACAACCGCGAGCAGAGAGCGGCCCTACGGTTTATCCCATTCTCCGCGTTATGTTTTCTAATAGGGGTTGCCTTTGCGTACTTTGTCGTTTTTCCAATGAGTCTTGCATTTACGACAGGAATCAACAGTCAGATGGACCTTGTCGAAACGTACGGCGTTGCCCAGTACTTCGGATTCATGTTCAATATCATCATCCCGCTCTCCCTTGCCTTCGAGCTGCCCGTTGTCGTCCTGTTTCTGACGCGAATAGGAATATTAAGCCCGGCTATCCTGCATACGATGAGGCGCTATGCCTACGTCGTTCTGGTGATCATTGCGGCGCTGATCTCGCCGCCCGATCTCGTATCTCACCTGATGGTTGCCATCCCGCTCATCGCCCTGTATGAGATCAGCACATGGCTGGCAAGCTGGATGCATCGCAAACAGAAGCATGTGAACCATGAAGAAAGCACGGAAATCGATACGGTTCACCAGATGATCTAATTTCCGTATTCACTCCTAGCCGACTCTTGGAGCAGCACGAGTATAAATTTAATTGGCTGCCCTAGGGGCAGTGATATTTTAACGACAGGCGCACAAAAAAGAGGCCGTTTACCTGCACAGGTACGGTCTCCTTCTCATTCCTATCCATAGAATCAGCGCGATTCCCTGCTAATTACCTACTAGCGGATCGTAATGACCTTCTTCTCCGCTTTCATATATTTAACGAATATGCCCGCATAATCGGGATCCCACTGGGTTCCCCTGCCGGCTTCCAGTATGTTCAAGGCATCCGCTGATTTCATACCGCTGCGGTACGGCCTGTCCGACGTCATGGCATCATAGGCATCGGCCACGGCAATAATCCGTCCAAACAACGGAATCTCCTTCCCCTTCAACCCGTCAGGGTACCCGCCTCCATCATAGCGCTCATGATGGGACCGTACCCCTTCCAGATAAGGAGCCATGGCATCGGCAGGCTCGATCTGCAGCAGAATGTTCTCTCCTTGAGCCGGGTGGGCCTTTACCTGATCGAACTCCTCTGCCGTCAGTTTCCCTTCCTTCAGCAAAATATTGTCCCGAACCCCGATCTTGCCGATATCATGCAGCAATGCCGTCTTGTGCAACAAATCTACCTGCTCTTCGCTGAGTCCCGCCAGACGGCCAATTAACACCGAATACTCCGCTACCCGAAGCGAATGTCCGGCCGTGTAAGGATCTCTGGCATCCAGCGCCGCTGCCAGGGCGGCAAAATAACTGTCCAGCAGCTTGCGGTTTCGCTCCTCGCGCACCTGCAACCCGCGAACCATCATATTGAAACCCGCGATCAGATTGGAAAATTCATCAGAATAGAGATTGGAGGTCTGAATCAGACGCCCCTCCTTAATCTCATTCATCGCCCGGTACAGCTGCCGGATCGGCCGCTGTAAATCCTGGGTCAAGAGCCAGGCGCCGATATAAGCAAAACCGACGCCAAGCAGCAATATAAATCCCGCCCAGCCCCAGTACTGCTGAGCTACGATCTGACTGAGCCCCTCCAGACGAATCTGGACCGCCAGACTAAACAAAAACAGCGGAAAAGTGCCGATTAGCATCGTGCTGAGCAAAAATTTTGTCCGAATCGCCATGAATACATGGCCCTCAAGGGAGAAGTCCACGCCATAACGAGATAACGCCTGCCGCCGAATCTCCTTGATCAAAGGGCGAATGGCGGCTATCGTCAGAAAAAATTCGATCATGGCATGACAGCTGGCTAGCAGGACCGCCCCCAGGCAAGCCAGCCATATATAGAACGGCGGAAAATTCAGTTTGCCCTGCTCCATCATCCAAACCGTCAGCAGAATGGCCGGGAGCGACAAGCCGAGCAGATGAGGTCCGAATATACGGTATACCGCCAAACGCGGCATACGGTGTATGCTCAAATATGCTTTTTCCAACGTTTCCAAATCCGTATGGCCTTCATGAAACCCCGCGTGAATCGGTCGTAAATGCCGAAGAAAGACGGTCAGCTCGGACGCAATCATCACCATGAATGAAATGGTCAGTATGACCACAAGGCGCGCGCCTTCCTCAATAGGAATTTCCAGAGTCGTTACCATTAATACACCACCCACAACAAGCACAGCTGCAATGGACCCGATCATATAGTTCCGGATTAGCTGTTTAAGAAAAGACTTATACAGTTGCATCGTTCGCCTACTTTCATTAACAGATAATAAACATCGGCAAGGCAGGTGTGAATCCGAACGTATTCGACATGATGCTACAACTTAAGATCCCAACAGCAGAATTTGCAAGAAAAAACTGTTAATATGAATATCGTTGGATTTCCAGAAAAAATCAAGCGTTTTTGCATAACATTCTAATATACATTTGAATATCTTTGCTTATTACGAGTGCCTGTGCTATAATAAGTAATTGTTACATGAAGTTTAACCCCGTTAGTTCCTCGAAACATGGTTATTTACATCTCTGTTGAAGTGCAAATTCCTATTTTATGACCCTAGAGTATGAGTTTTATGGAACGAATTTCTGATTCACACTGGCGCGGTCATCGGAGCCGCAAGGACGAAAGAGAGGCAGGGCTTTTGTCGTTTTAGAAGCAAAGATTCTTGAAAATACTTCAAATACGGAACCGACTGTACAGCCGTTACCGGCCGTCAGGGGTTAAATTTTATATGTGCTTTCTAGCGCTCAATCAAGGACTCGGCCTTTGGCCGGGTCCTTTTCCATGTTACGCTGCCTTTTCGTTTGTCGAATCCCAAAAGACCAGTGACAGCCGCCTAAATGGCTGCATATGATACCGGAGACGATGAGTATTCGGAAGGAGCGTGTTGTTTTGAAGAAAAAGAAGAAAAGCCCATCATCTTCCTCTTCCCAGCCCTACAGGGTAGATCCCACTACGAGGGAACTCGATCTGCTCGAGCGAAATAAAGGACGCAGCCTCAAAAAAGATAAAGATGCCCACATTCTTTCAGCAGCAACCATTATGGATCTGGATGAGGATCTTATCGGCATCATGGAATTAAAACAAGAAGAAAAAGAAAACAAAGAAAACACTCCATTATCGATATCTGACGAAGCTTCCAGCTTACCTACAGAAGATGCTGTAGCCGCTGACACCCTGACCGTGCCTACCGATCCCCCCTCCCTTCCCGAGATGGAGATCGAGCATGTGCAGCTGATTATGGAGAAGGAAATGCCTGAAATTAAGGGCGCATTCATATATACAGAGGATATAGGGGAATATGCGGTAACCGAAAGCCGGATCGCTTCGAGAGCGGTCACAGCATCCAAGCTGTCACGTGGTGCCGTCGGGCCTGAAGCCATACAAGATTACAGCATCACCAGTCTGCACCTTGCCGACGAAGCCGTGACCTCAGGAAAAATCGCGCCATTATCGGTCACGGGTGAACATCTAATGGATGGCATCTTATCTACTCGCAAGTTTCGAGACGGTTCCGTGAATGCCAGCAAGATCAAAGATGGCAGTGTAACCTCGCAGAAGCTGGCAGACCACGCCGTAGTTAGCGACAAAATCGCGGATGGGGCTATTACTGCACGTCATCTTCAACAGCTTCTCGTGACAACCGACCTGCTCGAAGACCAAGCGGTTCAAGGAGATAAAATCGCATCCAGCGCCGTAGAAACCCGACATCTCGCTAATGAGAGCGTCCATAGCTCCAAGCTTGCAGAGGATGCAGTCACTTCGACAAAAATCCGTGAAGGTGCCGTAACAGGGAAAAAAATCGCCGATGATGCCATCTCCGGATCCCACATAAAACCGCAAAGCATCGAAAGTAAGCATTTGGTCAGCGAAGCCGTAACTGCGGAGCATATTGCTGCCGGCAGCATCGGATCAAGCCTAATTGCAGATGGTGCCATCAACGCCGGACATATTGAGGAAGGCTCGCTCAGCGCCCGCCATTTAGCGGACGGAGCCATAGGATCAGAGCAAATCCGGGCTGGCTCTATCGGTTCCGATCAGATCAGCATCAACGCTGTATCCGCCCGCCATCTGGCTGATTCCAGTGTCACAAGCTCCAAGCTTGCCGATCAATCCGTCCATACGGTGAAGCTGGTGGAACAGGCGGTGACGGCTTCGAAAATCGCGGATCAGAGCATACTCCCTAACAAAATTGCCAATGAAGCCGTCCAAACGCGCCATCTGGCTAAGGGCACGGTGGAATCGGATCAAATTGCATCGGATGCCATTCAAACCCGGCACCTCGCTGCGGATACAGTAAACGCCGAGCACATTGCCGAGGGCAGCATCTTACCTAAGCATTTCGCGCCTCAGAGCGTCATAGGGCGCGCCATTCATCCCAAAACGATAGCGGAGCAGCATCTGGCTGACGGAGCGATCGGAAAACAGCATCTTCAGCCCGCATCCGTCGGAGAAGAGACGCTGGCCCCTGAGAGCGTGACGAGCCAAAAGCTTGCGCTTGGATCGGTTGGCGGAGCCATTATTGCTAAGCATGGCGTAACCTCCGGCAATATTGCCAGTGAGGCCATTCAGCAGCAGCATCTGTCAGGGGGCAGTGTAGGCGCCGAAGCTCTGCAAAACGGTGCGGTTCGCGAGCAGCATCTGGCCGATGGCTCTATTGCCAGCCGCCATCTGCAGAAGGGAAGCGTACGGACTCAAGCGCTCGCCCAGGGTGCGGTAACGACAGATAAAATTGCCGCAGGCAGCATCGTGGAGTCCTCGATCGGCGATGGGGTTATTGCGCCTCGACATCTGGGTGACCATGCCGTAACCTCACCGAAGCTGTCTCCGGAAAGCGTGTCCACGGATAAACTGACAGACCTTGCCGTAACTTCTAATAAACTGGCTGAGAGCAGTGTCTCTGCTGGCAAAATAGCTCCAAAGGCCGTTCAATCCACTCATCTCTCGCCGAGTGCGGTGACTTCCGAAGCAATTCAGAACAAGGCCGTTACTTCGGAAAAAATCGCTCCGCAAGCTGTAGAGGGCGCACATCTGGGACTGGAATCCATCCTGGGCAAACATATCGTGCAGGAAGCCATTCATGGTTATCACTTGAAGAAAAAATCCATCATGTTAAGCCATTTGGCCGATGAAAGCCGCTCGGCGGAAGCGTTGTTTGCCGACGGCAGCATACCGGGCGTAAAAATCGGGTCACAATCGATTACGGAAGCCCATCTCTCGCCTTCGTCGGTCTCGGGAGCCGCGCTGCAGGCGAACGCCGTGAGTGGTGACAAGATCAAGCCTCTCTCCATTTCAGCAGTGCATCTGCAAGAAGCGAGCGTCCAGTCTGACCATCTGGGCGTGGATATTGTGAAGTCACAGCATATGGATGAAGGATCGGTGACTGGACGCCATCTTGCTTCCGGCTCTGTCAATGCCCGGCACATTCAAGCCGAAAGCATAGAGTCCGCACATATCACGAACGACGCTGTCCTTCCTGAGCATATCGCCGGAGAGTCGATCCAGAGCGGACATCTTGCCGAAGGCGCTGTGAGCTCCAAGCATATTGAATTATTCTCGATTCAAAGCCATCACCTGGCGCCGTACTCGATCAACGCAGCGCATCTTGGAAATCAGTCTGTCGGTCATGTCCACCTGCAGCCGGACAGCGTTGGCGTCGATCAATTGCAGCCGGGGGCCGTAAAATCGAGGCAGCTGGCGGAGGGTGCCGTTCTTCCCCATCACCTGCAAATTTCCAGCATCGGTTCGCAGCATATCGAAGCCGGCGCAATCACAACGGAACTTGTGCAGGACGGTGGAATTACAGGCAGCAAGATTGCTGACGCTTCCATCACTAGCAAGCACATTGCTGACGGCTCCCTGACTGGAGCGCAAATTGCCGACGGGGCCATCGGATGCCACCATCTCGGGCCGGATGCCTTCAACAACTTCACGTTAGCCGAAGGATCGGTTACTGGCAGTAAGATTGCTGAGGCTTCTATCACTAGCACGCACATTGCTGACGGCTCCCTGACTGGAGCGCAGATTGCCGACGGAGCCATCGGCAGCAGGCACCTCGGACCGGATGCCTTCAATAACTTCTCGTTAGCCGAAGGATCGGTGACGGGTAGCAAAATTGCTGAGGCTTCCATTACTAGCACGCACATTGCTGACGGCTCCCTCACTGGAGCGCAAATTGCCGACGGAACGATCGGCAGCAAGCACCTCGGACCGGATGCATTTAATAACTTCACGTTGGCCGAAGGATCTGTTGACGGCAGCAAGATTGCCGAGGCTTCCATCACGAGCACGCACATTGCTGACGGCTCTCTGACTGGCGTGCAGATTGCCGACGGAACCATCGGCAGCAAGCACCTCGGACCGGATGCATTTAATAACTTCACGTTGGCCGAAGGATCTGTTGACGGCAGCAAGATTGCCGAGGCTTCCATCACTAGCACGCACATTGCTGACGGATCGCTGACGGGCGCGCAAATTGCCGACGGAACCATCGGCAGTAAGCATCTTGGACCGGATGCCTTCAATAACTTCACGTTGGCCGAAGGATCGGTTACTGGCAGCAAAATTGCCGAGGTTTCCATTACGAGCGCCCACATTGCTGACGGCTCTCTGACTGGCGTCCAAATTGCCGACGGGGCCATCGGCAGTAAGCATCTTGGACCGGATGCCTTCAATAACTTCACGTTGGTCGAAGGCTCAGTTGACGGCAGCAAGATTGCTGAGGCTTCCATCACTAGCGCGCACATTGCTGACGGCTCCGTCACTGGAGCGCAGATTGCCGACGGAACCATCGGCAGCAAGCACCTCGGACCGGATGCCTTCAATAACTTCACGTTGGCCGAAGGATCTGTTGACGGCAGCAAGATTGCCGAGGTTTCCATTACGAGCGCCCACATTGCTGACGGCTCTCTGACTGGCGTCCAGATTGCCGACGGGGCCATCGGCAGCAGGCACCTCGGACCGGATGCCTTCAATTACTTCACGTTGGCCGAAGGATCCATTGATAGCGATAAGCTTGCAAACGGCGCCGTAACAAGCGCCCATCTGGCCGACGGAGCCGTTACCGGACAACAATTGGCTAAAGGCGCCGTAACGGCAGAACATTTAAGCTTTGCGCCAATACGCAGCGCAGCCGGCCAGCCGAAGCTGCAGCAATTCGGCATGACGCCTTTTGTATTTGGAGCTGAAGCCTTGACCGAGGTGACCGTCCAATTCGAGGAGGCTTTTGCTGGGATCAACTATATCATTGTAGGAATGAGCAACAATCCTGGCTTCCAGATTTCCTTGAAATCCCAGCGGGAGGATGCCGCCGTCCTTGAAGTAAGCCGCCAGCCTAACTGCAATCTCGCCTATGGTTTCATGTCCTGGATTGCAATCGGCCCTTCACGATAACGCCATAGCAATCCAAATAAAAGAGGCCCTCCCCTGATAACAGGGGAGGGTCTCTTTCAGACTGCCGGCTGACTATTGAAATGGCGAATCTCATCATGGTGTACTTACCCTAACTGGCGTTTAAATTGTTTACTGGCGAAGAAGTAAGCGATGACCATGATGCCGACGCACCAGCCAAGCGCAACCCAGATCCCGTTCCCAACAGACCCTTCATACAAGAGGGAACGAATCGTATTCACGATCGATGTCACGGGTTGGTTCTCAGCGAACGCCCGAACAATTTTAGGCATGGTTTCGGTGGGAACAAAGGCCGAACTGATAAACGGAAGGAAAATCAGTGGGTACGAGTAGGCTGTCGCCCCTTCCATAGACTTCGCTGTCAATCCAGGGATGACCGCCAGCCATGTCAGCGCCAGCGTAAACAGCCCTAGTATCCCAGCTACCGCGAGCCAATCCAGGATACTCGCGCTTGAACGGAAGCCCATCAGCAGCGCGACGAGGAAAACCACCACGACAGTAAGCGCATTAGAAACTAGCGAAGTCAACACGTGAGCCCACAATATCGAAGAGCGCTTGATGGGCATGGTAACGAAACGCGCCATCAACCCGCTTTTTATATCCGTAAACAGCCGCAGTGAAGTGTAAGCGACGCCGGATGCGACAGCCATCAGCAGGATTCCCGGCAATAAATAATTGACGTAGTTGTCCGTACCTGTCTCTATGGCACCGCCAAATACGTAGACAAACAGCAGCATCATCATAATCGGCGTAATCGCCACCGTGATAATCGTATCCGGGCTGCGCAAGATGTTGCGCATTAAACGCCCTAGTAATGTCCCTGTTTTGTTTTTCATTTACATCGCCTCCTTGTTGCCGATGATCGCGAGGAAAATTTCCTCCAATGTCGGCTGCTTCTCAATGTACTCCACTTTCGCCGGCGGGAACATCGCTTTGAGTTCGGCAAGCGTACCGGTCGTGATGATTTTTCCGCTATGCAGGATGGCGATACGGTCCGCCAGCTGCTCAGCTTCCTCCAGGTACTGCGTTGTCAGCAAGATGGTCGTGCCGCCGCCGGCAAGCTCCTTGACGGTATCCCAAACTTCAATTCGCGCTTCGGGGTCAAGCCCTGTCGTCGGTTCGTCGAGAAAAATGACGGCTGGCGTCCCGATCAAGCTCATGGCGATGTCAATCCGGCGCTTCATCCCGCCGGAATACTGGTCTGCCCGGCGATTAGCCGCATCGGTCAGGCTGAATCTTGCAAGCAGATTGTCGGCAACTTGAGCAGGATTGGAAACTCCCCGCAACTTGGCGATCATCATCAGGTTTTCCCGCCCGGTGAGCATGCCGTCCAAAGCTGCAAACTGCCCTGTCAGACTGATGCTCTGGCGGACATGATCCGGTTGACGCTGGACGTCAAAGCCGCAAATACCTACTTCCCCGCCATCGGGCTTCATCAGCGTCGAGAGGATATTGACTGTCGTTGTCTTGCCCGCTCCATTGGAGCCCAGCAGTGCGAAAATTTCGCCGCGCCGCACCTCAAAATCTACCCCCTTTAAGACTTCTTTGTCTTTAAAGGATTTTTTTAACCCTTTTACAGAAATCGCTGCATTTCTCATATTTTATCCTCCTTATAATAAGCGCCTTGCGGAGCTGGATTGCCTACACCCATCTATTTAGTATGACTGATAATCCGTATGACTTACTACCGGGTCAAAAATTAACTGAATAGCGAAGGCGGTAATTCACATTTGATAACCAGCTAATCAGTCGTATTATCTATTGGAGTTATTTTTTTCCCAATCGGTTCAAGATATCCTGATTCAAATCTTGCCGATACTTGGCTACATAGGTTTTAGCGTTTGCCACTAGTTCGTCGGCAAAGGACGCCACGTCTTCACCAGTGATCTCCAGCACTTGTCTGCCATCGGCCGCACCAGCTTCGAACAACTCGATTAATTCATACTGCATGTGCAGCATATCCATCCCGTTGCCCGTTGAGAAATTCCACATGTAGTTTTGAATTTTCTTAAATACAAACTGGTAGTCCTCTGGCAGGGCTTCAACCCGTGCCATCATCATTTTGTACTCCTTTTTCTCACCAATCATTTTTTTGAACATTTCCATCATATTATTTTTTCCTCCTTTTATATAAAGCTGAACAAGGCACCACACAATATCGGACGGAATATCTTATGAAGCTAATTTGACTTCAAGACGTTGATTTTGGATGATAAGAAATCCCATTTTTCCCAAAACAATTCAAGCTCCTGACGGCCAGCCTCATTAAGTGAGTAAAACTTGCGCGGCGGCCCCATGTCTGACGGTTTCTTTTCAATGTTCACCAGCTTTTTCTTTTCTAACCGCACGAGTATGGTGTAGACCGTCCCTTCCACGACTTCGGTAAAGCCAAGCTCGTTCAGACGGCGGGTAATCTCATAGCCATAGGTTTCACGGCGGCTGATGATTTCCAGCACGCAGCCTTCCAGCGAACCTTTCAGCATTTCAGTTAAATTTTCCATTTTCGAAAGCCTCCTTTATTTCGTCCCTCCCCTATTCAGTATTACCTATATTCAGTATAACATAGTACTAAGGGAAATTTTTACTTAATAGCATTTGGAAAAACACGCTATTAAGTATTACTCATCACATGTACATTGTAATACTGAGTAGTAGGGGATGTCAACAATTTCTTTAAAATATTTTTGCAACCTCATTGCTCAGTATTGTCGGTATTTAGTGTGACCTACTACAGGTATATCGTAATACGTAGTAGATGGATTGTCAACCGGATTTTCGAAATATTTTTAAATCAGTATCGCCCCGCGATTATTTAGGTTTCACGTTCTTGCGTCCGGATCCATTTATGCATGCAAAAAAGACGAGCGTTAAGCTCGCCTTAAGTTTAATGATTATTCGATGCCGATCCGTCCTTGTTCCAGCCCCTCCCCGAACTCCGGCAATCTCGTTCGCATCCGTAATGCATAGCATCCCGAGATGAACAGCACCGTGGCAGCGATGATATACGTAGCCCGAACGCCGAATTCATCGGTTATGAATCCAAATAACAGGGTGGATAAGCCGAATACCAGCGAAACTAGCGCGCTTTGGGCAGCGTACACTTTCGGCAATGCATGGAGAGATACGCCCCGCTGCAGTGTAGTCTGAAGCGAGACTGCCTTAAGCTGTTCAAAAACGCCGAAGCCTGCCGAGAACACCAGGGCCAGCCAAGGCACCGAGGTCAATCCAAAACCGAACGTCATGATACTGATGCCGAAGGAAGAGCAGATGACGAACTTGCGGATGTTGCGGTCGATCAGCCCTGCGCCTCTCATGCCAAACAGTCCGCCCAGCATAAGTCCCAGGAAAAAGCTTGCGTTGATATATCCCCACCATGCCTCTTCCCTGTGCAGCACATCGGCTACATACACGTAGATAGTCGCCGCGATCCAAATCACGCCCGCCATCGTCTCCAATACATAAATCACATGAATCGCCCGAATAGAAGGCTGTTTCCAAATGAGTGTCCAGCCTTCCTGAATGGAACGCCAATTCGAAACGCGTGCCTTCTCTTTCTGTTCCGGGGAGGATTCATGCCGATCCTCGATCATCTTCATGCAGACAGCGGCTGCCAGGGCCAGAGCAAAGGTCAGCCATATCACGTTGCTTCCGCCCAAGGCTGCGACCAGCAGTCCCCCAACAGCCCAGCCTCCCAGCTGGATCAATTGATCCACGATGGCAACAAAGCTGTTCGCTTTCGTCAGGTCAGCGGCATCCACCAGACGCGGCAGCATGGCATGACTTGCAGGTGCAGCCCAGCCATCGAGCAGAGAGATGAGGAATACGAATCCGAGAATTGCACAAACCGTTACCTCCTGCTCTCCCAGCACATAGCAGGTTACCAACATTAGAAACAGCATGGCCGTTTTTCCGATCTGAGACGAAGCAAGGAGTGACTTGAGGCTGTATTTATCCATCAATACGGGTGCAAAGCTCCCGCTTATAAACCGAGCCATCGTCGTGAGAAAGGGTACCATAGCCATCAGCATGGCAGATCCTGTAATCTCATGGATCATAGCCATCAGGCCGACAATGTAAAATAAATCGCCGCTATTGGCGAGCGCCTGACCGATCCAGAGATATCGAAAAGATTTCCTTTCCATCTTTCTACCCCAATTCTGTATTTAGTTGTATGGGTTAGGGTAGAAAAACCTACATGTTCTGGCCTCCGTACATTTTATATGGTTAATATAGTAACACCGTTAAGGACTTCTGTTAAGTTCATGGACTTTTTTTATCCCCGGTTAAAACTATTTGGCCTCCTCCACGGTCTAATGATCAGTCAAGCGCACTCAAGTACTTGAGCATGATCCAATCCGGCCAATGAATGAATAGATGAAACGAATTCGTGCCATGACAATATTACTAGTGCTAGTAGTTAGGGGTGAGTGAACTGAGAGCGAAAGAGTCGAAGCAGCAACAGTTCAGCGAAAATATGGAGAAATGCAAAAACAAGTTATACCGGGTAGCCTATTGCTATGTCAAAAATGAACAGGAGGCACTGGATATCGTCTCCGAGGCAACCTATAAGGGATATCTCGCTTACGAGCGGATGAACACGCCGCAGTATTTTGATTCCTGGATGACCCGGATCGTTATTAACGCTGCCATTGACCATCTCGGTCGCAAGAAGCGGGTTACTTATATGGAAGATCAGACGCAGGACTATGCAGCCGCAGAGCATGCCGTACCGCTGGAAGAGAAGATGGATCTGTACGATGCGCTGGACAGACTGCTGCCGGAGGAGAAAACCTACATGATTTTGAAGTTTTTTGAAGACCTGCGCTTTCGAGAAATGGCGGATGTGTTATCCGTATCCGAAAGTACCGTCAAGACCAGGTTTTATCGTATTATCGGAAAACTAAAATCATATCTAATCGAGGGAGAGGTCGATAGCCTATGACAGGAAAAGAACGCTACGAACACATTGAAATCCCCGCCCAGCTAACCGGCGTTATCGATGCTGCACAGAAAAAGGCGGCTGCCCGCAAACGCTCCATGCGCTTGACGAGATACTCTTCCGTTGTTGCAGCTGCCGTTGCCCTGCTATTCGTGGTCAACATCCCGACGGTGGCCAACGCCTTATCCAAAGTCCCTGTGGTGGGCAGCATCGTTCAGGTTCTGCAGTTCGGGGGCGGAGGCGAGCGGACCGACGGCGTTACCATGGGCACGGAAGCTTCCGAAGACGTATTAAAAATTCAATTTGACCAGGAAGGCAAGTCCGTTTCCAGTGTCCCGGCCTACACGGTGGATCATCGGGATGCGCCAAACCGTCTGATCTTCACGTTTAACGGAGTACGAAATTTTGATTATGAAACCCTCAAGAAAGACATGCTGGCTCTGCCGCTGGTGAAGGATGTCTATGAGAATGTGATTCTGGACGACTCGGCCATGCGTTTTGTCGTTGAACTGAAGGATGGCGTGAAGCATACCGTATCCGAATATAAAGACCCCGGCTATATTGAGCTGAAGCTCACTTCGACCGGAGAGCCGGTCACCCCGCGCGAGGTCTTCTATATCCGCAGTGAAGCCATGCCGCAGGGGGAATCCCTCGCCATCCTTGAAGAGATTTATATGGAAGACGACGTGACCTTCATTAAGACGGCCAGCAACGACTTCCTCGCGGTCATCGGCGGGTTCGATACCCGCGAGGAAGCCGAGCAGAAGCTCGGCGAAATTTCGGCCCGCGACAGCTACGGCGATGATCTGCGCATCGACAGCTGGATGAGTAATGAACGCCCGAACTAACCGGTAACGCGAAAAAAAGCACCGCTCCGACAAGTGTTGGAGCGGTGCTTTTTGATGATGGTCCATTACGCTGCATTGGCGCGTTTGTTACACGACAGCTCCCGAAGCGACTCTCCAGGCCGCGAACCACCTTAAACGTTTGGATGAGGATAGATCATGACTTTTACGCTGGTGTCCTTGTGCGTGCGAGCAAGCTCTACGGCTTCCTCGATCTGATCCAAGGAAAATTGGTGGGTGATGATATCGCGTATGCGGCTGGCCTTGTTTTGCAGCATCTGAATAGCCGCCGGGTACGTGTTTGCGTAGCGGAACACGCCATATACATCCAGCTCGGCGTCAACCAAAGCGCCAATATCCACCGGGATCGCATCCTTTGTGGGCAGACCTACAAACACGATCCGGCCTCCCCGGTTCACATAACCAATCGAATCCGCGATTGCCCCGGCGTTGCCCGACGTTTCAATAATAAGATCAATGCCATTGCCGTCCGTCAGTTCGTTCAATCGCTGCGAAACGGATTCGCCCATCGGATTGATCACGCCGGAGGCTCCCATCTGCAGGGCCAGATTACGCCGGTATTCCACGACGTCGCTGCCATATACCTGAGAGGCTCCGGACATTTTGGCCGCCTCCATGGCAAGCAAGCCAATCGGCCCCAGTCCGAGCACCAGCACCCGGTCCTCTGGCCGGATACGCCCGCGTCGTACGGCATGGAGTCCTACGGACAGCGGTTCAAGCAAAGCGCCTTCCTCAAAGGACATTTCATCCGGCAGCCGGAACAGGAAGTCGCTTCGTACCGCAACGTATTCGGCCCAAGCCCCGTCAACCGGAGGGGTTGCCATAAATACAACATCCGGACACAGGTTGTAACGTCCGCTTTTACAATAAGAGCAGCGCCCGCACGTTACACCCGGTTCCACGGCCACGCGGTCACCAACGGAGACATTTCTTACCTTCTCCCCCGTTCTTACCACAACGCCGGCAAGCTCATGCCCCAGAATCAGCGGTTCCTTCACCTCATACCTGCCAATCCGTCCATGCTCATAGTAATGCACGTCCGAGCCGCATATGCCGATGCAGTACACCTGAATCAAGGCTTCATCCGGCTTTGGCTCCGGAATGGGGACCTGCTTCACCCCAATGGATAACGGGCGATCAAGAACGGCGGCAGACATCATATTGAATTGTGGCAAGCTGCATTCACCTCTCATCTCAAGAAATCGCTTACCCACTTAGTTTACACGATAAACTATCGCTTCATAAGGGTGTAGAGCGAATTCGTCGAAGCTTCGGTCCGAACGCTCGTAATTCGAGAGTACAACTTCCGGTTGATGCTCACGCCATTCTGCCGGGAACTGAAAATCCGGTGTTCCGCTATAAAAGTTGAGAACAATCAAGTACGTCTCGTTCCCGAGCGATCTGGAATAGGCGAAAATTTCTGAATGCTCGTTTAGCACGGCTTCATATTTTCCGTAGATCAGCGTCTCACTGGATTTGCGCAGTCGGATCAAGGCTTTATAGTAATTCAGAATGGAGTCGGGATCGGTTAGCTGCTGCTCTACGTTGATTTCATGATAATTCGGATTGCAGCGGATCCACGGCACAACCGTTGAGAAGCCGCCATAGAGCGTGTCATCCCACTGCATCGGCGTTCTTGCATTGTCCCTAGCCCGGTACGCGATTCTACGCATCGTCTCGGACACGTCTTTCCCGTCCAGAAGCCGCTCGCGATAATAATTGTAGATCTCCACATCCCGATAATCACTCAGCTCTGCAAACTCGACATTCGTCATTCCGATTTCCTGCCCCTGATAAATAAACGGCGTCCCCTGCATCAGCATAAAAAAAGTAGCCAGCATCTTGGACGATTCCTTATGATAATGGACCGGATCGCCAAAACGGGATACGGACCGCGGCTGATCGTGGTTCTCCATATAGAGGGCATTCCAGCCCACGCCTTCAAGGCCCGTCTGCCATTTATGCATGATCTGCTTCAATTCGGCCAAGTCCCAGACCGCATAATCCCAGCGTCCTTCCAGTCCGAAATCAAGATTGACATGCTCAAATTGAAAAATCATATTCAGTGACCCGTTCTCTTCCCCGATCCAGCGGTCTGCTTCCGCTATCGGAATGCCGCTCGCTTCGCCAACCGTCATAATGTCATAATGAGCGAACGCCTCGCGTTTGAATTGCTGAAGAAATTCATGGATGCCCGCGATATTCCGATGTCCGGGATTCGAGTCGACATAACGAAGGTGATTCGGATTCGGCATATCCGGCAAACCCGGAAGCTTCTTAATATGGGTAATCGCATCCACGCGGAAACCGTCAATCCCTTTATCCAGCCACCAACGGATCATTTTGACCAGATCATCCCTGACCGCCGGATTCTCCATGTTTAAATCAGGCTGCTTCTTGGAATAGAGGTGGAGATAATATTGATCCGTCAACTCGTCATATTCCCAAGCGGAGCCGGTGAAGACGGATTCCCAATTGTTCGGCTCGGCTCCCTCCCTCGCATTCCGCCAGATATAGTAATCCCGCTTCGGATTGGTCCTTGAGGAACGGGATTCAATAAACCACGGATGTTCATCCGAGGTATGATTGAGCACCAGATCCATAATGAGCCGCATGCCGCGGTTATGGATTTCGGCCAGCAGCTGATCGAAGTCGGCCATGGACCCGAACTCCGTCATAATATCCTGATAATCGCTGATATCGTAACCGTTGTCGTTATTGGACGAACGATAGATGGGGCATACCCATATAACATCAATCCCGAGATCCTTCAAATAATCCAGGCGGGATATAACCCCTTGCAGATCCCCGATGCCGTCTTCATTCGAATCCATAAAGCTGCGCGGATAGATTTCGTAAGCAACGGCTTCTTTCCACCATACTTTCTGCATTGTCGTATCCCCCGTTTACAATAAAGATGCTGCTTATCAGACCGGGTCGTTACACGTACATCATTAACCAACTTGGTCTGTCGCAGCATACAGTATAGCCGTTTAAGCGATCTTATAAGCCTAACAACCATAGAATAGCCATGCCGCGGGGATATGCGGCATGGCCATTGGCAAGTCTATTATGAAACTACGAAAAGCGAATTTCTCCCTGCTCCCATGTTACATACTGCATGGGTTCGGTCAGGCTCCGGTAAGGACCGGTCTTCACTTCCTTGAATTCCAGCTAACCCCGTACATACTTCGCAGTCAGCGATTGTTCCGCCGTGATCAGTTCAGCAGGCGTTCCTTCGAACATGACCCTGCCTCCCCTGCTGCCGCCCTCGGGTCCGAGATCAATGATCCAGTCCGCCTGACGGATCACATCCAGATTGTGCTCGATCACGATCACCGAGCTGCCATTATCTACGAGCCGATTCATCATGTCCAGCAAATGCCCGACATCCGACATATGCAGTCCGGTCGTCGGCTCGTCCATCACGTAGATCTTTCCCTGCTTATGCAGCTCGCTGGCCAGCTTGATGCGCTGGCTTTCGCCCCCGGACAGAGTGCTTAGCGGCTGGCCGAGGGTCAGATAGTGCAGACCCACATCGTGCAAAGCCTCCAGCCGCCGCCTGATTTCTTTTTTCTCGAAAAAATCGAGCGCCTGCAGCACGGTCATATCCAGCACATCGGTAATCATTTTTCCATGGAGCTTATACTGCAGTACATCATCCTTAAAGCGCCTGCCGTCACAGGTGTCGCACGGCGACCTGATGCCTTCCATGAACGCCAGGTCCGTATAGATGAAACCAAGCCCGTGGCAGTCGGGGCAGGCTCCTTTGGAATTAAAGCTGAACAGGGATGGACTCTGGTCGTTAGCTTTGGCGAATAAACTCCGGATGTCATCCATGATGCCCGTATAAGTAGCAGGATTTGAACGGATCGAGGTGCTGACGGCAGACTGGTCGATGACGACAGCCTCGGGATGCTGGGACAGGAAGGCATGATGAATCAGCGAGCTCTTGCCTGACCCCGCTACGCCCGTGACCACGGTCAACACGCCTTCCGGGATATCCACCGTTACATTATTCAGATTATGATGATTGGCATTGGCAATCCGCATCTGTCCTGTCGGTACCCGGAACTGTTCTTTCATCGGCATGAAACGTTTCATATACTGCCCGGTTAACGTAGAATCTTGGCTGCATAGCTGTTCAACCGTGCCCTCGAAGACAATTTCCCCTCCCCGGGTACCGGCATTCGGCCCCACGTCCACCACATGGTCGGCAATTTCAATCACGTCACGGTCATGCTCCACGACCAGCACCGTGTTGCCCTTGTCGCGAAGCTTCCTGAGCATGTCGTTCAGCCGGTGAACATCCCGTGGATGTAAACCCACGCTAGGCTCATCAAAAACATACATCATATCCGTCAGGCTGCTGCCCAGATTCCTAACCATCTTCACCCGCTGCGACTCGCCCCCGGAGAGCGTGGTCGTCTCCCGATTCAGCGTCAAGTAATCCAGCCCCATATCCATCAAGTGCTGCAACCGCTCGGCCAAGCTGGCCACCATACTGGCAGCCACGGGCTCTTTGATATTCAGGATGACCTCTCTTAACTCCCCGATCTCCATGGCCGCACACTCGGCGATATTATAGCCGTTGATCCAGCAGCTTAATGCCGATTGACTGAGCCGCGTCCCCTTGCATAACGGGCATGTGCCATGCGTAATAAAATTTTTGACGTGATTCAAGGTGCGTTCCGATAATTCACTGCTGTCTCTCTGAATATAAAGCCGGTTAAACTTCAACACGAGACCTTCGAAGTCGGACTGTACCGGTCCTCCCTTGGACGGGAACGTCACCTTCCCCTCCTTGCCGTACAGGAAATGATCCCATTCCGCTTCGGAATAGTCGGCCAGCTTCTTGTCGTTATCAAAGAACCCGGACATGGTGTAATTCTTCATATACCAGCTATCTACTGAGAAAATAGGGAATCGAACCGCCCCCTCATTCAAAGATTTGCTTGTATCCAGCAGTTTATTAAGATCCAGCTCGACCTTCCTGCCGATTCCCTGACATTCCGGACACATGCCTTGCGGATCATTAAAAGAAAAGACGTTGGAATATCCCACAAATGGCTTTCCCACCCTGGAAAACAACAGACGGAGTATGGCGTACAGATCCGTAATCGTCCCTAGCGTGGATCGCGAATTGCCCCCCAGACGCTTCTGGTCGATGACGATGGCCGTCGACAAGTTCTCGATCGAATCGACGTCCGGCTGACTGTGCCGTGGAAGTCGGTTACGGACAAAAGCGGTAAACGTCTCATTCAGCAACCGCTGAGCTTCCGAGCTGATGGTATCGAACACGATGGACGATTTGCCCGACCCGGATACGCCGGTAAAGACCGTAATTTTTCGTTTAGGAATTTGCAGCGTCACATTCTTCAGGTTATTCTCTCTGGCTCCACGAATGTTGATATATTCTTGCACCATGGCCGTTCCTCCCTTGTACCCTGTAGTGTTTTTATTATAGAAGGGCAATCATGACATGTACTGTCATAATGGACGAAGGCTTTATTAAGTTATTCCCGTAACCGCGAAATATCAGGAAGGTTGTTGCCGCATTAATGCTATACTTAGTTTATAATGAGTCAGGAGAAAGAAAATGTTACTCCCTCCCATTTTTGATTCCAGTTTGCCAACAAGCATCCTGTCCCTTACAATTTACGGAACATCATCGTTTCTTAGAATTCATGATTAACAGGAGAGTAATGACGATATGAGCAAAAAAATAGTCGCCATCGATATGGATGATACCATCTGCCATCTCATACCCAAGGCCATTCATTATCACAATCTGCAGTACAAGGATCCTCAGCTGACGCTGGATCAGATTACCGATTATAACCTGCACCAAATCTGGCATCCTGAATGCTCGGAGGAGTTTTTCTTCGGAAAGCCGGGTTTATATGAAGAACTTGAACTATTTGATGAATATACGATTGACGAAGTCCACAGAATGACGCATGATTATGACGTCATTGTTGTTACCGCAGCCCGCCCCTCCTCGGTGCCCGAGAAATGGAGATGGCTGCAGCGGCATATGCCTTTTATTCCGTTCGAGAATTTTTTCGTGGCCAAGCGCAAGGATTTAGTGGAATTTGATCTTCTGATTGACGATGGTCCCCATAATGCGATTGCCGCCAGAAAAGCCGGAAAACAAACCATTCTGATTCCGCGTCCGTGGAACGCGCATATTCAGCATGAATTTATTCTGAAGGATTCCTGGAAGGGAATGAACGAGCTAGTAGACCGCATTTTATCTGATTCTAACCATCAAGGGGATATGAAATAAATGAATACAGACCGCAATAGCCGGTACCTATCGCAAGACATCCATTTTTTCGCGGCCGCCTTATCGGAAACCGTGGTTTCCGTATGGGAAGAGGATCCCGCAAGCGTGTACGTGGAGATCGAGCGAGGTTACATTGAATGCTACACACCGGATGTCGTCCGCATCCGCAACGAAGAGACAGGTTATCTGACGCACTACAGCCGTGACACCGCTATGTTTCAACGGATGTAAACCGATAAAGGCCGCTTCCCTTGCCGGGAGGCGGCTCTTTAATTGCTCTGATTACCTTTTAGCTGACAGGACAAGAATCAGGGTTGCCAGCGGGCCTAGCAATAAGGATAGCAGAAACCAGTTTAATCCCGTTCTATTTTTCCCTTGAGCCAATCCCGCATTGATTAATGCCAGCGTTCCCCACCCGACGTAAAATTCATTATTCATCATATCTCCTCCGATACCGTGCTCTTTATATGCTTATTACGTTTTGACATCTGGATCGTTGCAGGGTATACAAAAAAAGAGCAAGGAAAGCTCCCTGCCCGGGGGAATTTTAACGCTTATAGCGGTGGCCTCAAAAGGATCCGACTTTAGCCGCGAAGGCCAAAACTCTCATCGGAGTGGACTTTCAATTCTTAAGATAGCTCCAATTCTCTTAGCAGCTGAAATATCTGTCCCCGATGGTGGGACTCATGCTCAATCAGATGATAGATGACCCATTCCGGAGTTACATCGTACGGTTCCAGTTGTCTGACTGTCCTCCAGTCCGAGAGGTCCATGCCTTTGAAATGGGTCAGCAGTTCATGACGTACCTTCTGCATACGGTGAAGGTGTTCATCCAGTGACTGATCCGGCACTTCAGAAAGACGGTTATCTTCGGTACGGTGATCCCAGGGAAAGGAGGCCTTTATTTTCGGATCCCAATCGGATTCAAGCACCTCAGCGTATAGCCAGTCCGCTTCAATGTAAGCAATATGGTACAACAGCGAACCGATCGACTGCCGACCGTCCGCCCTATGGTTCAACTGCTCATACCGAATCCCTTCCAGCCGTTTCAATATCGTTCGCCGCACATCCTCAAGTCCCCATATCCAGCGGCCGATCTCCGGCTCAAATCCAGGCAGGGCCTCAACCGTCAACGTTTTCCTCTGCAAATCTTCACGCTCCCTTAAATCATCTTATGGACTTAAGAGTAACAGGCTCAAGCGGCAGACTCCAGGTAAAGTTCGGTTTAGGCAAAAATCATCCCGGACCATTCAGCCGTTCTTACTTCTTTCTAGTCGCAATCGCCTCTGCCGTTTGTTTAACGGCCTGATGGCCGAATACCGCAAACGCCCCTGCGAGTATGCCTTGAATGATATTTTCCACGCTCCAGCCGATCAAGCCGGTTGTGAACAAAATCGATACGACCATAACCAAATATACAATGCTCCAATTCGGAACCTTGGGCGTTTGCTTCAGCACATATCCGATTACCCAACAGGCAGCAACGACCATGAAGAGCCGCGGGTCGATCAATTGAAAAATGACGCTCCATTCCATGGTAAACCCACCCTTTCCATTCATCTTCTACATCCTATTCCTCGAGCCTATCGATCGGCTTGTATTTATATCCTTATTCTCGCAAGTAAAATAATAGAATATGCGAAACGGAATTTACGATAGGTTTGACGATATGCAGACGCAGCAACGAATTACGTTGCTCCCCGGTGGTGGAAATACGCAGTGAGTATCCATCATGAATGGCGGTGACATTTAAGGCTGCTGCCTCCCCGCTTCAATAATTCCGATGATCCAGTCGGTCAGCCGCCGATCCTTCTCTTTTTGACTGCAATCAGAGGGAAAGACTAGGTAGTGCTGATCCTCAGGAATCCGGGGCACCCCCTTCTTAAGAGAAGCTTCTTCTGAATCCTCTTCGTACTGCAAGAAGCGCAGATCCCTTCCATCCAGTGTCTGATAGGCATAACAGCTGTACTCGTGCCCATCAATAACGGTCCTGTGATGTCCTTGTACCCTGGGATTGCACAACACATGCGTGCCCTTCAGCTTGTTTAGCGAGTAAAGAAAGCCTTGCAGCCTGGCTTCCGTGACGTGGTAATCATCCAAGTAATAGCGCTGCGAGACTCTGGCAGCATTCGTGTCGATGATCTGGTAGTTTAGAATAAACGCAGCCCCTGTGTGCAGCACCGGATCAAAGTAATCCTTCTGAATCCAGCCCTTATGGCGGGACAGGCGATCAGACACAAGGTAATCGATATTGCTATGGTCCAGGTTATAACCGAACGTTACCAAGAATTTGCGATTCTTCATATAGATCTCTCCCTTATACATCTGAATATAGATCCATTATTTCCCATTAATATTATACAAAAAAAGGCAGCCTCCACACCAACGGAAGCTGCCCTGCTCTAAACCTATCTAAACCTGTCGAAACCTGTTCTTACATCCCCAATTCCAAACCAAACTTGATGTTATACCTTACTAACTTCAGCTTCATCCTCTGCGGGGGCCTGAGCCTCGACAGCGGACTGCTCGCCCTGCCATAACAGCTGCATCTCTTCACTCGTGGCGAGCAGCTCCGTCAAGCTGCCCTCCGCTTCGATCCGCCCATCCTTCATGACGATGATATGATCGGCTTTCGAAAGGGCTGCCCTCCGATGCGATACCGCGATGCAAGTGACGCCCTGCTCCTTGAACAACCCATCCCATACCTGCTGCTCCGTCTCCACGTCCAACGCGCTGGACAGATCATCAAAAATGAATAAATCCGCGCCCGTGATCAGCATGCGTGCCGTAGCCGCCCGCTGGATTTGTCCCCCCGACAGCATAACGCCCCTCGGACCGACAAACGTCTCCAGTCCCTGATCCAGATTCTCGATATCCTTCTCCATGACGGCCAGCCGAACAGCCCGTTCCAGAGTTTCCTCGGTCCGCTCTTTCTTCCCTTGCACGATGTTCTCTCTCAAGGGATCGCTAAACAGCCTTGGAACCTGCGGAGTATATGCCGCCCGAGGAGGCATAAGGAAGGTTGCCGGATCCACCTCTTCCCCGTTCCAGCGAATCGTTCCTTCCTGTTTTGGCAGCAGTCCCAGCAATGTCCGGACAAGCGTCGATTTCCCCGCCCCGATTCGTCCGGTCACCACCAGAAACTTGCCGCGCTCCAGGCGAAAATTAATATCCGATATACCGTTATCCGAATTCGGATATTGGTACGATAAATTCTTGACTTCCAGCTCCTTCAGCATTTCTCCCGGTTCTCTGTGAATGACGGGCAGTTCCGGCGGCTCTTCGTTCAGATACGTTTCCCGTGCCTCAATGATCCGGTCTTCCTCACCAGGGCGAAACAGAGACCGCATCCGGTCAAAGGAAACCTTCAGCCGCTTGTGCTGGAATACCATATAACCGAATAAGGAAATGCTGAAGCCGATATTGGCCAGGTAAGACGTGAACAAAGCAAAGTCCCCGACGGTAAAACGCCCGGCCTGCATTTCAGCAGCGCACATCAACAGAATCAATCCCGTACAGATGCTAAGCACATGCTGATTCAAGGATCGCATCCATTGTTTGAACAGATTATCCTTCAGCGCTGCCTGCCGGCGGTCTTCGTTCAGCTTCATGAAGCGCTCATGCACATGATCCTCCGCCTGCCCGAGCTTCAAGGCTTGAACCGCACCGAAGGTTTCCGCGATAAAGCTGGTAATGCGCCCTGTAGCTTCCCGGTTCTTTAGGCCGTAACGACGCGCGCGGTTGCCGGACAGATTGTTCAGGAGCGTGACCACCACGAGCGGCAGCACGGCCACCAGCATGATCTTCCAGTTAATGCTCGCCATAATGACAACGGATAAGAGGGCAAAAACGAGACGTCCCCAGAAATCCACCCAGGATTCAACGTATTCCACAACTTCATCCACGTCATCGCGGAAGCGGCTCATCGCCTCCCCTGGAGAAGCTGGCAAATTACGCCCCGGCCAGCGCATAATCCCGGCCAGCATGTTCGTTCGCAGAATGGCCTGAATGTGGTAAATATACGTTACCCATTGATAGAAGGCCGCAAAGAACGTCCCTACCCGCGCTACCCTTACAACGGCAATAAAGATCAAGGGCACCGCCAGCCATACATAATCCGTGGAACTGGCCGTCGCCCGGTCAAAAAACCACTGCATCCCCAGTCCGATCAATAGTGGCAAGGAATGAAATATGCACCACAGCAGACCGTTGATTAAAAATAATGAAGGCCTGAATCGAAAGAGGCGCCCTATAAAACCCGTGATGGTCATGCCAGTTCCTCCTCTCTGCCTGTGCTCAGCAGTCTGGCATAATGTGATGCCGGATCTAACGCAAGAGCTTCCCGTTCGCCGAATTCCATAATTCGCCCGTCACCCAGCACCATAATTTTATCCACCTGCTCCAGCGTAGCCAGCCGGTGCGCGATGATGATGCCCGTACAGCTGCTCATCAGCTGATCCACGGCTACCTGCAGCATCATTTCCGTTGCGGCGTCCAGGCGTGAAGACGGTTCATCCAGAATCACCAGACTTGGTTGCGTCAAAAATACCCGGGTTAAAGCGAACAGCTGTGCTTCTCCCGCGGACAGCGAAGCTCCGCCTGCTGTCAGATGCGTATCCAGGCCTTCCGGCTGTGCATCGATCCATTGCCGAAGCCCCAAACGCTCCGTCGTTTCCAGAATGAATGCATCCGACACGCCGTGATCAAACAACGTCAGGTTGTCACGCAGCGAGCCATCGAACAGCTGCACATCCTGTGTGACCATACCCACCCGGCGGTAAAGCGCGGGCAGCTTTAGCTTCGTGATATCGGTCCCCCCAACGCGGATCACGCCGCTGTCGATGTTATACAGTCGAAGCAGAATACGGCTGAGACTCGACTTTCCGCTGCCGGTACGACCGATAATGCCCAGGCGTTCACCTGGTTTGACTTCAAAGTTGATGTCCTTTAACACCGGTTTATCTTCGTTATAACTGAAGCTGACGCCCTCAAATTCCAAACCGAGTGCCCCTTCCGGAAGCTCTTCTTGCTCTCCGTCCACAATCTCGCTCTTATTGGACAACAACTCTCTGGAACGCAGCATGCCGGATTTTGCCTTTTGGAACTCCTGCACCTGGTCACCCAGCATCTCGATCGGATCATTCAGCATCTGCGTATATTGGTAGATTAAGAACAGGGTCCCCAGCGTAATTTCACCGATCAGATAATAGCGAACCCCTAGTAACAGGACAGCGGTAACCGCAAGGGCAAACAGAATCACCGTGGTATTCCAAGGGACCACGCGGAGCATCCAGGCTTTTCTTCCTTTCAGAAAAACGGTGCGCATCATCCGGTGAAACCGATTCATCACATACGGCACATTGCCGTTCGCCTGTACATCCTCAATGCCGGCGATGCGTTCCTCAATTAACCCGAACAGCGAAGCGCTGGCTTCACGTTCATTCTTCGAAGAATTGACGCCCATATTCCGGATGAACACCATGAACAAAATGGACAGCAGCGTAAACACCGTCATGACGATCGCGATCGGCAGATTGACCGTAAACATAAATCCTAGTATGCCAGCTAGCAGCACAAAACTTCCGATAACCTGCACGATGAACATCGCGAAGAAGTTCGAAATATTCGTCACGTCGCCGTCCACCCGCTCGATCATCTCGCCGGGCGTTTTGACATTATGAAATCGCATATCCAGCCGCAAGCAATGCTTCAAAAGATCGCCGCGAAGCCGGTTTGTCGCGCGCCATGAAATATCGTTCCCCATATAGCTGACAGCCACGGTTATCAGCTGGTTAAAAACAGCCACGACCAGAAACAATCCCGCCAGCTGAATCAGCGCGGCTATAACTCCTCCTTCGGCTGCCGTGTCAATAAACCGTTTGACAATTTGCGGATTCAAGAGCTGCAAGCCCGTCGACGTCAGCAGCAACACGAGCAGCAGTATTAGCCGTCCTTTTACCGGTTTCAAATACCGCAGCAGCCAAGACATGGAAACCTTTTCTTGTTTGGGCATAGTGCCCACCCCCATATGCAAGCAAGTATGTACGGACCTCCATACCCCATAAAGCAAGGTGTGGCGGCAGTAAATCATTACCAGTCTACATGATATCGACCGTCATTCCTAGGTAAAGAATAATTATAAATATGTAATAAACCTTCTCCCTTTATATAAAAATAGCAAGTCAATACCTGCTTCAAAAAAAAGCGAATCCGATAATTCAGCATACTCGTATATGTATAATAGAGTGACGTGCAACTTTTTGGAGGTGGGCATAATGAATACTGGGATCAGTGGATTAGACGGACTGGATGAAGAGAAGCTATCAGAAATTCGCGAAAATGCCGCAAGGCTCTCGGACATGAAACAAGAAGTGCCCGTGGAAGAATTGTTCTCGGAATCATTTATTCAAAGACATACCAAGTTTTCTTCAATCGGTCACTTGCTGAAAGCCGCAGGTTATGAGGGAAGCACAGATGAAGAGTTTGACGAATTCATACAAGGACATACGATTAACCCGTTTATCGTTGAGCATACCCCATTTCGCAGCTGGCAGGATTTCCAGGAATTAGCCGTATCGGCTTATATCACGAAATGGCTGGGATTGTAAATAGTCATCCAAAAGCCTGGACTTTACCTCAGATGAGGGAAGACAACCAAAGAAGCCCCTCTAACCGATGTTAGAAGGGCTTCTGATATATTTTTTAAGGGGTGCTTATATCATAAGCTCCGAATATTAATGGAAGCTTAAATTAGGATTAAAGGGACATAAATTGTTCGATGGGGCACAAATAGCACTGCTCTTTTGCACACCCCCAACAGGTGGAGGTTTGCATATCATGGAAGAGAACCATACTTCCTATCTCCAAATAATCAGGTATTTATTCGGTCGTAACTGTAGCCGTCTTGGTCTTATTATCCCAGCTCACTTTGGCCCCTAATGCTTCACCGATGGCCCGAAGCGGCACATAGGTCACGCCATTCTCAAGCTTGCCATCCGCGATCTGCTTTCCGTTGACGACGACATGTACCTTATCCTCCACTGTACCAGCCCCCTCTTTCTTCTGAAGCCCCAAATATTTAGCAATGCCATTTACATGCCCGATCGCAATAGAATCTATTACATCCTGCCGTTTAAGCTTGGCTGCATCTGCCGCGACATCGATAAACAAGTTTTCGGTTAAGACAGCAGGCATTTTAGATTCACGGACCATATGCAAGTTAGCGGCCTTCTGACCCCGATCGATGACTCCGAAGGATTTAATGGCATTCATGACCTCCGTATGCATAACGTTCTGCAATTTTACCGAACCGGAGCTTGCCGAGGTATATCGATATGACTCAAAGCCCCCTGCACCTCCACCCGCGTTACAATGGATGCTAACTAGGATATCTGCGCCAGCAGCGTTTGCCTTATGAGTCCGTTCAGCCAATTCAAGGAACACATCTGAAGACCGGGAGAGTAGTACTTGGACATCGCCATAATCAGCTTCCAATCGTTTCTTCACAGCAAGAGACACCGCTAACACGACGTCTTTCTCCTGCAGGCCATTTCCGGTTGCTCCGGAATCCTTCCCGCCATGCCCTGCGTCAATCCAAACCTTTTTCACGATCATTCACCGCCTTTGTAGGTTGTTGAATAGCCCGGTGATCCATTACAGCGAAGGCAACTGCAGCAATTCCTTCCACCAATGCTTCCACGCTTATATTAGGCAAGCAACTGTAAGTCCTACTGCAAGGACGAGTATAATATATAAGATACTCCAATCTGGTACATTCGGTGTTTGCTTAAGCCTATATTGGATGGCCTAGATACAGTCTCTATGTTCGTCGATGCCATTCATATCAGGCTTGATCTATTAGTATTCAGAAATCCGACGAAATAGCAATCCGGATGAACTGTAGCTCTGGTGGAATTATCCACCTTTTTAGCTTGTAATATGTATTACTCGGATTAACTATTTTCATTGAGCTTTTGGTGAGGAGCTGGTTAATATATCTGGATTTGTACTTATCGTGTTTGCTGTCGTTTTTTTGGTACGTGGTGTATTGAGAATACGCAAACCTACATGGGGTTCCTTATATAGAATCTGGAAAGTAAAGTATGATTCTGAGCCAAGTTCGGACTACATTCAACATATTAAATCCAGCGGGCTTCTTCTGCTGGTTCTCGGATCCATTTTATTCGTGGCAGGAATTCTGATTGTTCTGCTATGATCCCTCTCTCCAAGCATAATAACGAGCCCACACACACCTTCTCGCCTTTTTCAATGGTTACACATCCTATCAACGGAAAAGCGGCAGATAGTCATTTCCATTTCATTCTCAAGTTGCAGCTCTATGGATAGTGGTGAACCTTTGTTAAGGTTCACCACTGCATTACAGACTTTTTATGCGTGATTCTTCTTATGCTTTTTACACTTTACGATGATTTTTTGTCCAGGTTTGAGGACGATAACTTTAACCTTATGATGATGTTTTTTCATAAGAAATCCTCCCTTCACAGAAGATATTGCATTATATGCAGCGTCTGCGAGAATGAATTGGACTACTAATCTATGAAATGAAATCATGAAACAATCGACAAAAGAACCCTCTCTCTGATTGCACTGTGTTATGGAAAAGGCATCCAGATTTCTGGATGCCTTCAAATATAATCCTGGAACATTCAATTCACGTAAGCGGGGTCCTTATATAAGGTATTTACTTAAAATCCCCATGTACGCAGTATAATTACAAGTAGAATAAAGAGAACGAGAATAACACCAATACTACTTCCATACCCAGAACCTTCGTATCCACTCATTTTTCCCTACCCCTTCCTAATTGGAATAATACATAGTATGTAAGGGCGTCTGATAACGCAAAGGCAAGAGGTAATAGTCAAGGACATATTTTATAAAAGCAAGAACTATCGAAGATGCGATTACTGTTTAGCCCAGTTCATATCCATATTTCCACTATAACGATAAGGATATGGAATCTTAGCATCTACAGTGGTATAACCTTCAAAAAATGATAGTGCTGGCCATTTCTGAGGCTGCTTTTCTGTCTTTTTTGAGATACTTCCTTCGTTGCTCAGTAACGAATAATAATATCTGTAAAGGGCACCATAATTCTGGTACCTGTCCCGATAGAAATCAACATAATTACGGAAAGGAGTTCAAATCATGAAGAAAATCCTCGCCACATTTTTAGCCGGTATAAGTATTGCTTTGATTCTTGTGGTTCCTGCTTTTGCAGAAAACAACAACATGAATTCAAACGATATGAGAACCAATAACGTGAACACAAACGGCTATAACACCAATGCTGTAGGCAATGACAACGATACTGACTGGGGTTGGCTCGGTTTACTCGGTCTTGCTGGCCTCGTAGGTTTGAGACGTCGCAATCCGGAACGTCATTAAAGAGAACGTTGAAGCAATATAATAAAATCCTGCTCATTCGAGCGGGATTTTATCATTCCTTTCACCAATCTCAGAGTCCATCTTGGTCAAGATCGGTCCTTTGAGTCAACACACTTTGCAGCAGCAGTGTTCCCTTTCGCGAGTCCCGTTCCTTGACTTTTGGTGTACTTTGACTTGATGGAAAATTTAGCTGAGACCCTTAGATATAACAAAAAACTGCCTGTCAATAAGCCAGCAGGATCTTATATTCTATTAGTACTCTAGCTTTCATTTTAGTTTTGTTATCCCAGCCACGTTGACTCCGAGCACCTCGCCAGCAGCCCGGAGAGGTACATAAATCACTCCGTCTGCTAACTTACCGTCTGGAATCCCCATTTTTTCAGATAACATCTACTCGTGTTCAAATGAACCATAGTAAATTTTACCTGACTTTGATATACTGACTTCATTACTTTAGTCATGGGTGCGTGATCAATCAAATGTGGGATAAAGAACTAAAAATAGCCATTCAGAAGAAGCATATCGTGACGATATACCTCATCAATGGCGAAGTATTACAAGGCATACCAGATGCTTGTACAGATCGCTTGGAGATGCGGAGTGCTTATGGGCCAGTCTGGGTTCCATTAGAGGAAATAAAGCATGTGAGTCGATTAATCCGACTAGACGACAAAAGGAACCTGCTGGCATAGACAGAGGTTCCTTTTTTCGTGTCATTTTCTTTCTGGCTTTCTATAGCAAACTTCTTTCGCCCTCACCACTCACCTAATTCAAGTTCACTATGACACCAATCCATTTCTCATTTTGATGATTCACGTACACTATAACCATCCATAGGGAAGTGTCACTGTTGAGTTGGCCTAAACCCAAACAATGTAGAAGGAAGACGATTGTTGGTTGTTCTTCAAAGTGAAAAGGAAAAGTCTTCATCAGACTAAAGGGTAGAAAAATGGTAGAAGAACGGGTTAAACAACAAAAATGGCGCGATTCCGAAAACTCAGAAAACCGCGCCGTTATTGACTTTATAAAGATGCTGGTGAAGGGAATTGAACCCCCGACCTACGCATTACGAGTGCGTTGCTCTACCCCTGAGCTACACCAGCACATGTGATTCGATGTTATTCCTCACGAAACAACAAAAATTATTATAATACTTCAGCAGCAAAATGCAAGCCCAATTCTTACGGAAATATCCCCCGAAACTGGCGGCATTACCCGCCTAATTTCTCCTGCACGGACTGGATCTTCTGTTTGCTTGAGGAAACTTGATCCCTGCGGTCGTCGATCTTCACGGAAGTCGATACGCGCTGCGCACCGGACAGAAAAGGCGCTTCATGCAAAGCCTCAATCGCCCGCCAGATCATGTTAAGCTCTCCCTCAATGATGGTGCTCATTGAAGTCAGCTCATAGGATATTCCATCCTGTTGTTTCAATACACGCTGCATCTCAGCAACATAAGAGCTCAAACTCGTTGTTGCGGTTCCGATTGGAATCACCGTTACCTCCGCTATTGCCATCTTAAAAACCTCCCTCGTTCCCATCCCATTTATATGGAATGCTCTAAATTTCCGAATACTGTTATCATAACAATTCTGGTCCTCCATATCAAAGTCCGTCTGCCTTTAGCTTCACACAAGATATAATGTACCTTCCTCGTTTGGTCCATACGAATATATCCTATTTTGTCAAAACGATAATATACGTGGTATCTGCGCAGAAAAGGTCGCATTTGGTCACAATTCCGGAAATGTTATGGCCTTTTGGCAGTTTCTTAACTGGCACAATGACCGCTCGTTTGCTATAATTCATTTTGCGTTCAATTTTAAGAATATGGTTTACAAACACAATATATTGGGTTAAATTAGATTAACAACAACCAAATATAGTGTGTATAGGTGCCGGATCAACCTATAAGGCAGTCCGGCTTAATAGGGAAGCATGGTGTAAATCCATCACGGTCCCGCCACTGTAAGGGCTCTAAGCTGTTTATAATCTATCAGCCATCCACATCCGACATATGCCACCGAGGAAACGGAGTAAGGTCTCGGGAAAGGCAATGCCGAGGGAAGAAGCTCGAGTCAGGAGACCTGCCTATATGCAGTAGACACCAACCTACGGGGTTTTAGGTAAGTGTTCGTTAAACTTGCGTCTGTACATAACATCATGCCCGTTCATGGGCTTATGGCAAACGTCATTTTCGAATCACAGCGCACGGACATTTTCAAGCCTGCCCGCGGGTTTCAGAAAATGTTTTTTTGATGTCCTTTTTCATATTTCCCCCGAAGAAAGCGAGGAATTTATTCATGCCCCAGCTCGTAGTTAAACCGAACAACCGTCAGCTCGCCTTTGATGAAATTCGCCTCTCTGTCTATGCCGATCGGACTCTGAAAGGATTGGACATGCTCGATAAAGAACGCCTGCTTCGCGGCGTCAATGCCAAATTGCGCGGCGAGCAAGTTACCGGCGAAGAAATCAGCAACGCCTTCACGATGTCCGCCCTTGAGCTTGTCACCAAAGAGGAACCGAATTGGAAGTTTGCAGCTGCGCGTTCGTTTCTGACCTCTTTATATAAAAAAGCGGCCACCAACCGCCGATACAAAGCCTACCCGGAAGAACCATACGGTGCCTTCTATCCGCTCATTACGGAACTTGTACAAAAAGGCATCTATCGCGAGGATCTTCTGACCAGCTATACCAAAGAACAAATCGAAGAACTCGGCGAGTGCATCGATCCAAGCCGTGATCTGCTGTTTGATTACATCGGTCTGTTGACGCTGGCTGAGCGTTACCTGGCAAACGATTTTGATGGTCGCGTTATGGAACTTCCGCAAGAACGCTACATGGTCATCGCGATGTTCCTCATGCATAACGAGCCTGCCGACAAGCGTCTCGACCTTGTCAAAGAAGCCTACTGGGCCATGAGTAACCTGTACATGACGGCGGCTACGCCGACAATGTCCAATGCAGGCAAAAAGGTAGCCGGCCAGCTTTCCAGCTGCTTCATCGATACCGTGGACGACTCCCTGGAGGGGATCTTCGATTCCAATACGGATATCGCCCGTCTCAGCAAAATGGGCGGCGGCATCGGGGTATACCTCGGTAAAGTCCGTGCACGCGGCTCTGACATCCGCGGTCACAAGAATACCAGCTCCGGCGTTATCCCTTGGATTCGCCAGTTGAACAACACCGCTGTTAGCGTTGACCAATTGGGAACCCGTAAAGGCGCCATCGCGGTTTATCTGGATGTGTTCCACAAAGACATTCTGTCCTTCCTGGATCTGAAGCTGAACAACGGTGACGAGCGTATGAGAGCACATGACGTGTTCCATGGCGTATGTCTGCCTGACTTGTTCATGGAGGCTGTAGAAGCACGTGAAGAGTGGAGCTTGTTCTGTCCGCACGAAGTGAAGAAAATCATGGGCTGGAAAGACGAGAACGGCCGTCCGCTGGGCCTGGAAGACTTCTATGATCAAGGACAAGGCGAAGGCGAATTCCGTCAAAAGTATGCTGAAGCTGTAGCAAACCCGCTGCTGCCACGCATTACGGTACAAGCCATCGACATTATGAAGCGCATCATGAAATCCCAGCTTGAAACGGGTACACCGTACATGTTCTACCGCGACACGGTCAACCGTGCGAACCCGAACTCTGCGCATGGCATGATCTACTCTTCCAACCTGTGCACGGAGATCATGCAGAACCAATCTCCGACAGTCGTTGAGCAAGAGGAGCTGGTTACGAAAGATGGACAAACCCGGATCGTTATTTCCAAAATCCCTGGCGATTTCGTTGTCTGCAACCTGAACTCCATCCACTTGGCTCGTGCTGTACCTGCCGGTGTGCTGGAGCGTCTCGTTCCAATCCAGGTTCGCATGCTGGATAACGTCATCGACATTAACAATATTGAAGTTCTGCAAGCGCAATATACCAACAGTCAATATCGTGCGGTCGGTCTCGGCACCTTCGGTCTGCACCACTTGCTGGCGCTGGAAGGCATTCGCTGGGAATCCGACGAAGCCGTTGCCTATAATGACAACCTGTATGAGCACATCAACTACCTGCTCGTTAAATCCAGCATGGAGCTGGCCAAGGAAAAAGGCCATTATCCGAAATTCAAAGGCTCCGACTGGGAGAGCGGCGAGTACTTCACGTTCCGCGGTTACACCGACGGCGAGCATGAAGGCAAGTTCGTAACCACCGAACAATGGCGCGAATTGCAGCAAGAAGTACAAGCGAACGGTGTCCGTAACGCATGGCTGTTTGCCATCGCACCGAACGGTTCCACCTCGATCATCGCGGGTTCCACGGCGAGCATCGATCCATTGTACGAACTTCTTTCTTATGAAGAAAAAACCACCTATAAAGTGGCTAACCCGGCTCCGGATCTGTCCGAAAAAACGATCTGGTACTATAAAACGGCTTTCCTAATCGACCAGCATTGGTCCATCAAAATGGCTGCCGCCCGTCAGCGTCACGTTGACCAGGCACAAAGCTTTAACCTGTATGTCCGCCCTGATATCCGTGCTTCGGAATTCCTGGAGCTGCACCTGCATGCTTGGAAAGCCGGTATCAAGTCCACGTACTATGTACGCAGCCGTGCGCTGACGATAGAAGAGTGCGAGTCGTGCGCAAGCTAAGAGTTTAGTCTAACCTTTTTCGAACCCACCCAAACCCTCCCTTCCAAGGGAGGGCCCCAAGGGCGCTGCCCTCTGGACACCCGTAAGGGGTTCAAGGTGTGAATGAGACGCTTCTACGTTACTTTGGTGGCTAGGAGCGCTTTCTCCCTACGGGAACGCTGGAATATTGTGCGAAGCTAATGAGTTACTTCGTGCGGTTTTTTGAGTTACTGCCTGCGTGGATCGCTCTCCCTTTGGGAATCGCTTCTCATGTGGTGCGAAGCTAATGAGTTACTTCGTGCTTTTTGTTGAGTTACTGCCTGCGTGGATTGCTCTCCCTTTGGGAATCGCTTCTCATGCGGTGCGAAGCTAATGAGTTACTTCGTGCGGTTTTTGAGTTACTGCCTGCGTGAATCGCTCTCCCTTCGGGAATCGCTTCTCATGTGGTGCGAAGCTAATGAGTTACTTCGTGCGGTTTTTTGAGTTACTACCTGCGTGAATCGCTCTCCCTTTGGGAATCGCTTTTCATGTGGTGCGGGGACTACTGAGCTATTTTCGTGCGGTTTATTGAGTTACTGCCTGCGTGGATCGCTCTCCCTTTGGGAATCGCTTCTCATGCGGTGCAAACAAGCATCGAACGGCTGCATGCGGGTGTTCCCGCACAGCAGAAGTGGATAAGCTTTCTAAATAGAAGACTACAAGGGTAAGGGTATCCAATCGGAAGAGTTTACGTCCGCCTTTGGGAGCCCTTTGCAACCTTAAAAATATATTCAAGGCAAAGGGCGGACAACAAGCGGCTGGAGATGGATACCCGTCCCGGTGCGATACCCGTCCCGTGAATATGCTGGACCAATATCCCTCAGCTTCGCCTCTGCGCCGCCCTATTATGATATACAAGGAGAGAGATTAGGCATGCAAATGCAAAAGATTTTTAACACCGAAGCACCCAACCGCTCCACGCGTGTTATTGAAGGTGAATGCTCCGGGATCCTGAACTGGAACGACATTCGGATGCCTCATATGTACAAGCTGTACAAGGTCCTGCTGCTGAACCACTGGATCGCGGACGAGATTCCGATGTCCAAGGATGCGCAGCAGTTCCCGCGCCTGGACCCTGAAGAGCAGCGCACCTTCAAGATCAACATCTCCCTGCTGGCAGTATTGGATTCCATGCAGACGATGTTTGTCAGCGACGTGAAGCGTTACTTCACCGATTCGTCGCTCGAAGCCATCTCGGCCATCATCGGTCAGCAAGAGGTGGTTCACAACCAATCCTATTCCTATGTGCTCTCTTCCATCGTTTCGGATCAGGAACAGAAGGAAATCTTCGAGTACTGGAAGCATGATCCGGTTCTGCTAGAGCGCAATCAGTTCATTTCGGACATCTATCAAAACTTCCGTGACAATCCGTCGCCGCAATCCTTCTTCGAAGCCATGGTGGCGGACCTGATCCTGGAAGGCATCTTCTTCTACAGTACGTTTGCCTTCTTCTACAACCTGGCTCGTGACCAGAAGATGATGGCAACCAGCCAGATGATCTCCTATATTCAGCGTGACGAGAACCAGCACTGCTACTTCTTCGCCGAAGTGTTCAAGCAGCTGCTCAAGGACTTCCCTGAGCTGAACACGAAAGAGAACATCGACTACCTGTACCGCACCATTGACCGTGCGGTTGAGCTTGAGACCAACTGGGCTCACTACACACTCAGCAATGTGCGCGGCATCGATCTGAATGAATTGGGCGATTACATCAAGTACATCGCGAACCGTCGTATCACCATGATGGGTCTGGAAAAAGCTTATGAAGGCGTGGACGTTAACTGCATGCCATGGATCAAGCCTTTCTCCGATGAAGCCCTCAACGCGACGAAGACCGACTTTTTCGAAGCCAAATCCCGAAACTACGGCAAAGTTGGCGACGACAACGGGTTTGACGATCTATAAGCTCCTCTCCATATCACAAACCTCCGTGATCCCTTAACAGGAATCCACGGAGGTTTTTTTGTAACTGCATATGATCGGCCGCAGTCCAAGTCTACAGCTCTTACTTATGGTATAACAATACTATCCCTTCGCTGCCCATACCTCGATCTCTACCTGAATGGACGGCATCGCCAATGCCGGCACGTAAGCCATCGTCATGGCCGGGGCCTTCCCCCCGTGGAATTTCTCCCATACCTGATGGAAATGATCCCAGTCGACCTCCTGAGCCGCCCAAATGTTGATTTTGACGATATGATCCGCCGACATCGCTTCCGCAGCCAACAACCTCTCAATGTTCCCCAAGGTGTTCTCCACCTGCTGCTTCATATCGTCCGGCAGGTTCCCCTCGCTGTCGGTTCCCACCTGACCGGAGAAGACCAGCAGCTCGCTCCCTCTCGGAACCTTGGTTATATGGGTATAAGGCCCGATCGGCGGGGCAATAACAGGTGGATTGTACCGCTGAATTGAAGACGGCTGCTGCTCATCGGCTTCATTCAAAATAGCCAGCGTCTGATGGTCCTCCCACGTTCCGTTGATTTTCACGTTTTTTCGGGCAATCCCTTCTTTATGGAATCCGGCTTTCAAAAGCACTTGGATCGAGGCCAGGTTGTGCGGCATCACGCCCGCATCAATCCGGTGAAACTTCAATTCCTGAAAGGCAAACCTCACGACCAATTGAACCGCTTCGGTCATATACCCCTTTCCGTTATGGTCTTGGTCCAAAAAATAACCGATCCAGCAGCTCTGCAGATCCCCCCGCACCACTTCGGTAAGCATAATCTCCCCGATGATCACTCCGGTGTCCCGCAGCCCAATCACATAGACATACCCTTGATCTGCCTTGCTGGCTTCCATGGCCTTTCGGATCCGCTCAAGCTGTCCCTGATGGGTATAGAAGCTCTCTTCCCTTAAGCCCGTGAACCGCTGGAAAAAATCCCGGTTATCCTTCTCGAGCTTCAGAAGTGCGTCCACATCCGATTCCTCTACCGACTTCACATAAATCTGTTTCCCTTGCATGAACATACGTATCCCTCTCCTCTGTTTGAATCATTAGAAACACAAAAAAACACCACAGCGCACCTGTGGTGTACATGCCGATCTATGCAACCACAAGCAAGCGACCTGTGGTGTTTAATTCCACTGCATCCTCATTCGGTCACCGAATGGAAGGATCCTTGATCGCCCGAATATCCGATTTTGGACACACTTCTCCCATCATCGGACGGATCAAAGAAAACAGCGGTGGAGTATCCCATGCCTTTTGCCAAAGACGCCAATGATCTTTTTTTCATGTGAATCCTCCTCCCTTCTGCTTCGCGCGGTTCATCTGCCAAACATCTATGTTCATACAAAGTCTCTGCCTTAAGCTCGAGTCGCAACGTTAGCTTTCCATCATCTAATTAACCATAGGATATATGATTAGGCATAAATGGTCAAATCCGCTAAACTGGGCTCACATAACCGTTCCCTTCGGATTGCCTTGGGACGGTCCTCTGCCCTGCTTCAGATGCTTCAGCTGAGCTACAATGATGACACTGATCACGACCAGCAGAAACCACGAGCTGATTTTGCCGATATGCACAAGGCTCCATGTGCGCTCCTGACCCGGATAAGTCCAGGCCCCAAGAAACGTAGAAATGTTCTCAGCGATCCAGATAAAAAAGCCAATCAGCAGAAACGACAGCACCAGCGGCATCCGCAGCGTCTTTCCGTCCACGTCAAAATACACCATGGTTCTGCCGAACACCACGAATAACAATGCCGTGAGAAGCCAGCGTGCATCCCACACATAGTGATGGGTAAAGAAGTTGGCATAGATCGCTGCGCTGATCAGCACGGTCAGCACGGGCAGCGGCCAGCCCGTTATACGCAAATGCATTCGGCGCCATGCCTGGCATATATAACTGGCCACACTGGCGTACATAAAGCCGCTGTACAGCGGGACGCCGCCGATTTTGCTCCAGCCTTCCTCCGGGTAAGACCACGAGCCCATGTGCACTTTGTACAGCTCCAGCATCAAACCGATGACGTGAAAGACGCAGATGACCTTCAGCTCATCCCATGTCTCCAGTTTGCTCACCAGCATCCCGATTTGCGCCAGCACACATATGAGAAGGATGAGATCATACCGCGCCAAGCCGGGAATCTCAACCACCTTGGTCAGTCCCAGCGCACCGAAGATCATAACCGGAAATATGCAGGACAACGCCTGCTGATAACCGAAAATCCACAGCTTCCGTATAAATTCCATAAGCTCCTCCTACCACCTGCACATTCGTAATTCGTATACTTCACCCTACCACAGACCGCGATTTCAATAAAAGAACAGCGTTGTCATAATTCGTGCAATCCATTGACGGGTGTAATGCAAAAAAAGAGAGCAGCCCTTCAGCTGCCCTCTTACCCGTTAACGTCCTATTAGCCCATGCTTGAGGTTATCCTTGACGCCAACGATGCAGCTCAACATACCCCATTCAATCGCTTGATACCTTTCGAGTTTCCCTATCTTACGCCAGGCTTCAACGGCCCGCAGGATTATCTTCTCCACTTGGCCGATGAACGCCCGGTCAGAGCGCGACAGGGTGAGCCGTTTTTTTCTTTTTGACCCGTAACAAAAATGTAAGAGGTATGGCAATAACAGCCACCATCGTTCCGATCATAAACACGTCATCAATGCCCATCGTTGTCGCCGCACGCTGGGTCGAAGCCCCCGCACCCATGTAGTAGGACGTTCTGGATACCACCAGTGCGCTGAATATGCCGATCGATAACGAAGCGAGCCCTTGGCGCGCCCAGTTCGTGATGGACGATGCGTGGCCTGAATATTCGCTGGACACCGCGCTCATCGCTGCGTTCGTTAACGGCATATTGCATAAAGCAATGCCGAGGCAGCGAACCAGCTGCAGCAAGGAAATGTACAGAACCGAGGTATGGATGCCGATTCCGCTGAAAGCGAGCGTGGCGGCCACAATGATGAGAACTCCCGTGATCACCAGCCGGAATGGACCGATCCGATCGTAAAATTTGCCGATAATCGGCGACGCAGCGGCCATGACAACCGCGCCCGGCAGCATGATAAGTCCGGTATCCATCGGAGACAGCTTCAGCACGGTCTGTAAATAGAGCGGCACCAGCAAGGTTCCCGTATACAGCGATATCGTCACGATGCAGTTCAGGATCAAGCTGTACCGAAATCGGGGGAATTTGAATACTTTAAGCTGCAATAACGGGGATGAAATCCGCAGCTCCCACTTAATGAAGAACAGCAGCAGTAAAATTCCGGAGATGAGCAGGGACAGGGTCTTCCATGATCCCCAGCCCCAGTCGTTGCCGTGGCTGAAGGAGAGCAGCAAAAGAGAACTGCCCGCCACCACCGTCAAGAATCCGAGGAAATCGAACCTCTTCTTCCCGGTCAGTCGATAAAAAGGGATGAATTTGCTTACGATGACCATCGAGATCAGACCGATTGGAATATTTAGGATGAAAATCGATTTCCATCCAAAATATTGCACCAGCCATCCGCCAAGTGTCGGCCCGATCACCGGTGCCAGCATAGAGGCCAGGCTCCATAGTCCCATGGCGTAGGCTTGCCGCTCCCGTGGGAATACCTGGTAGATGATGGTCATCGTAATCGGGATAATCATCCCGCCGAACACGCCTTGCGTTATCCGGAAAGCAATCAAAGTCTCGATGTTCCAGGCTACAACGCATAATAGCGACGAGAGCGTAAAGCCCAACAAGGCCAGGACAAACAGCCTCTTATAACTGAGCTGGTCCCCCATGTAACCTACGATGGGAGCCACAATGCCCGTTGCCAGCAAATAACCGGCCATCAGCCATTGAGTTGTGCTCAGCGTGGCATCGAACTGCTCCATGACAACGGGAAAAGCCACGTTGATGGTCGTAATGCTGAGCACCGCCAGAAAATTACCGAAAAAGATAGCGCTCATTATAAGCCAAAATGAAGATTTATCTTGTGTATTCACATGAAGCCTCCTAAACAAAGTAACCCCGCCCGGATCTGGTTAACAGAGCTGGAGGCGGGATTCAAAGAGTTTGGTCTTTGGTTATGGAAATAATTTCTTGCCAAGCAATCGCAGTAAAATATACAGGTTATCCGCCTCGTCCTCATCCAGCTGCTTGAAGGATTCCATGACGGCATAATCTCCTTCGCTGCGGGCATCGAGCACAAGCTGCCGGCCTTCTGCCGTAAGATTGACATAGTGGCTGCGTCCATCACTGGGATTTGGCGTTCGAACCACCAACCCCCGCTGTCCCAGAGCGTCCACTAAATACGTGATCGTTGCAGCCTTAAGCTCCATATGCTCAGCCAACCGATTCGGAAGCAGCGGACCCTGCTGCTCTATCAAACTTAAGATCTTATACTGATTCATCGTTAAATCGTTCTTTCTCAAGTGACTCAAAAAAGATACGACCCGATGGCTCGTCATTTTATCCGATAACTCACGATACATGTCCATGAGTCTCTCGACGCTTGCTTCTCTTCCGTTCTCCAGAGTTTTTCACCTCGCTTCTTATTTTAGTTCAATGATTCTAACTTGTAAACACCATTTTCATGATTATAATTCTATTTTATCCCATTTATCGAGGTGTAACTGACTAATTACTTAAATTGTTCTAAGTTTATTTCAGAATTTCGAATATCCATAATTCTTAACATCAGAAATATCTACGGATGGAAAACTCCTAATCATTCCCCTGACTCGAAACGCTCGGTACGATAACAGGCTCCTATATAAAAAGGACTCGCAAGATCTATGCGATCTTACGAGTCCTTATCTTTCCCGTTTATTCCTCATCGTCTGCAAACAATTCATGCAGCATCGCTTCCCGGCGATTCACGAATTCCTTTGTAATCATATAATGATCCGTTTCCTCCAAGCTCGACTCTTCCACCCCTTCGGAAGTCAGCTTGTAGATGATGGAATCGGGATAAGCCATAACAATTGGCGAATGCGTGGAAATAATAAACTGCGAGTCTTCCTGGACCAGGTCATGGATGCGTCGGAGCAGCGCCATTTGGCGAAATGGCGACAACGCCGCTTCCGGCTCGTCCATAATATACAAGCCATTCCCCCAGAATCGGTGCAAAAAGGTAGCAAAAAACGATTCTCCATGCGACTGCTGGTGAAGCGATTTGCCGCCGTAGGAATCATAAAGTCCCGGTCGCTCCCGTTCCAATGCATCTACCTCGCTGGCGACGTTATAATAGCTCTCCGCCCGAAAGAAAAAACCATCCCGCGGTTTGCGTACGCCTCGAACGGTTCGTATGTATTCATGAAGCTTGGAATGCGTCTCCTCGGTTGAGAACGAGAAGTTCATCGTTCCTCCTTCCGGATTAAACCCAAGGGCTGTGGCAATCGCCTCCAGCAGCGTGGATTTGCCCATGCCGTTCTCGCCTACGATATAAGTAACCTTGGGATGAAAATGAAGACCGTCCAAAGCCGCAACGGCCGGCAAATTAAAAGGATATTCATGAAATGAAGGGATGCGATCCCTCATTAACACAACGCTTCGTAGATAGGCAAGCATAGCAGCGTTATCCAAGCGCTTTCCCTCCTCGATTGTGAAACCTATAATTACTACTCTACTATATATCATTCCAGCGATGGTTCCAATTCAGGACCATCACTCGATATTTCCGAGTATAAACATGGGACATTTCCCTGAAGGGTGAATACGAACATCCTTTTTCACGCCATAACAGGAGGGCTTTGTCTCGAGATGTTGATGCCTCGTCGATACTCAATAAAAATGCGCCATCACAGGGCTCGCCGGCACCTGGTATGACGCATTTTTATTATACGATATCGAATGGTGTTATTCTGATATGCTACTCGCTTACGATAAACTGATAGAGCTCCTCAACCTTCTCTTCCGTCAAATCGCCGCTGTTATCAAACACCTTAATGGACGTCTGCGGAATGTCCCAGTTCACTTCCGGCACGAAATCGACGCGCTTCTTGAAGTCGTCCCAATGATCCAGCTTCCACTGATCCCGCTCGGTCTGTCTGTCAATGATGCGCTCCTTCTGCAAATCCATATCTTTAAGCGCAACCACGATGACCTTCACGTCAACATCGCTTTTCGTTAACCCTGCCGATGCTATGACTTCTTCAATCCATTCGCGGTTCTTGAGCTCGGCGGTAAACGGAGAAATCATAAAAACATTTTGTCCGGCACCCAGGTTCTCGATGCAAATATCCTTGGTCGTATCATATTCCAGATCGCGCAGGTTCTCTTTATAAAAGGAAGAGTCGCGGTCATTCGGATCCAATCCGTTACTTTCCAGGAACTTCTCAACAAAGCGTCCCCCCACCGTATCACGGTCGAGAAATGCAGCCGGTATACGGACTGCAAGCTTCTTGGCTACGGTTGTCTTGCCTGTACCGGCCACGCCGACAAAAAACACTAGCTTTTGCAAATGGTATCCCTCCATATGATCTCTATCGCTATTATATCCCTGCCGTCCACTCATGCCATCCTTATGCGCGTTCTGTCCGGTAACGGGTTTCTTCAATTAATTCCTCCATCGCGGAGGTCAAGCGTTCCTGAAGCACGTCCGCTACATCAAATCCGCCATCCTCGGTACGTGCCACCTGGGCGTCCACCGCGTACACGCCGCCAAGAATATGACGGGCCCCGATCGAAGAAAGCACGGGCTTGAGCGAATAATCAATCGCCAGTAGATGTGCGAGACTGCCGCCGATAAACATCGGAAGCACGATTTTGCCAGCCAAGCCTTTTTGCGGAATCAGGTCTAAAAAGGTCTTCAGAACACCGGTAAACGAAGCTTTATAAACCGGACTTGCCACAATCACGGCATCGGCCTCGGCCACAAGCCCGTTCGCTTTGACAATATGCTCACTCTCAAACTTGGTATGAATCAAATCCTCAGGCGGCAGGGCGGCCACGTCGATCCGGCTAACCTCGAAATTCGCATCAGTCAATGCCTGCTCCGCATACTCCATAACCGCATTCAACCGGGATCCGGCTGTAGGACTCCCGTTAATAATAACAGCTTTCGCCATAATCATTCACCTCGGCTTATCTTATAGTGTCGCCATCTCATCCATTCATAAGATCGCTATGTAAGGTCATCTCGAACGTCAACCCATATAAATCAGAGCAAACTTGTCAGAATTAGTATCATCGTATCAATGTGTCCGCGCTTTTGTCAATGCAGCAGCTCCGGCAATTGAATCATGGCGATTTGCCAACCATTACACTTCGCTCCTCCAGCGGAGTTGGGGAAGATTTTTTACTGAGTAGCCCGAAAGAAATCGTAAAAAAATCGGTATTTCGCGCGTTTGCGCACGACCTTTCTCCTATTCTGTTTATAAACGGCACCCTCGACTGGGCGAATGCATAGAGATAAAGCATCGGCGTTCAACGAAAACACTCTGTATATCAAAGGAGGAAGGAAATGAATCCCCAGCAGCCCATTCCATACGTAGGCTCCAAAACCGAATGCAAGGAACAGCCCATCGCGTTCCCTCCCCAGCATCAAAACTGCCAGCCCGGTCTTGAAAGCCTCATGATACCGCGTCCGATCAGCGAGGATCCCGCCTACCAGGGCAGCGGTAAACTGGATGGCAAAATCGCCATTGTAACCGGAGGGGACAGCGGCATCGGCAAAGCGGCGGCCATTGCTTTTGCCAAGGAAGGTGCCGATCTGGTCATCCCATACTTATATGAAACTTCGGATGCGGAAGTGACGAAGCAGCGGATTGAGTCGCTCGGCAGACGCTGCCTCTTAATGAAGATCGACCTGCGGTATAAAAAGAACTGCGAAGCCGTAGTAAACGAGACGATAGCCCACTTCGGCAAGCTGGATGTGCTCGTAAACAACCATGCCGTCCAGTATGTTCAGCGCAGCATCTTGGACATCACGGAGGAACAGCTGCATCATACCTATCAAACGAACATCTTTCCCTTTTTCTTCATGATCCAAGCTGCGCTGCCCCACATGAAATCCGGGTCGTCGATCATCAACACGGCCTCCATTACCGCCTATCAAGGATTTAAGGAGCTCATCGACTATTCTTCTACTAAAGGCGCCATCGTTTCCCTTACCCGATCCCTTGCCCTTTCGCTCGTCGATCAAGGCATCCGCGTCAATTCCGTCGCTCCCGGCTCGGTCTGGACGCCGCTCATCCCATCCAGCTTCCCAGCCGATGAGGTCGCCGTGTTCGGAACGGATTCACCGATGAAGCGGGCGGCACAACCCTATGAGCTGGCACCTGCCTATGTTTACTTGGCGTCGTCCATCTGTTCCTCTTTTGTCACGGGTCAGGCTATTCACGTCAACGGGGGACAGATGGTAACCAGTTAACAACGGTGCTTTAAACGTTCGAGAAGCTATGAATAACAAGCAGAGGGTGTGTACCATGAACACGGGAATTCCTAAACGGTCCGGCCGGATGGACATGGGATTTTATGCATTAAACAAGCTGGCCAGCGCCGGCATCGTTGTGCTGCTGCTGAGCCTGCTCGATTGGGTGTGGCCTCCCGCCGCTGATCGAGCTTCGGAATGGTTAGGCCTTTATCTGCCGCAAGAGCACTGGGTATACGGTTACGCGCTGACTGCATCCCTTGCGGCAGATGCCATACTCTCGTTCTTGCCTTCCCTGCATAAGGCTAAACAAGCCGCTGTGTACGGAGCGGTCGGTTTTCTGTTCTTCGCCCTATTCACAGGCGGAAATCCGGAGCAGCTCTGGCTGCGCGCAGCAGCGGGAGCTGTAACACTGCTCATCTTCTTGTGGGGGAAGCATAAGTTCTCCAGCAATTCTCTGGCCACCCCGTTCTTTGCCTTGGTCGTTCCCCCGTTGTGCTGGGTGATCTGATTCAAGCTGCGACTATAGCTTTCATCCATGAAAAAAAGGCCCTTCGATGAGGGCCTTTCTCTTCGCGTCAAAGTGCTTCGATGACATCCCCGGCGATAACAGAGGCGGGATGTCCCCGGTGCCGCGCGGCCCGCTCGCCGGCACGACCGTGCAGCCACACGCCAAGCGCGGCTGCAGACGGACCGGCATATCCTTGCGCCAGCAGGCTGGCAATGATGCCGGTCAGCACGTCCCCGGTGCCTCCGGTCGCCATGCCGGAGGTGCCGGTTGTGTTGATGTAGGCTTGCCCGTCCGGCGAAGCCACGACGGTATGTGCCCCCTTGAGCACGAGGGTAACCCCGTGCCCGGTCGCGAACGATGCGGCGGCACCGATCCGGTCCCGCTGCAGCTCGGCGGTCGGGATGCCCAGCAGCCGGGACATCTCCCCCGGATGCGGGGTCAGCACGGTTTCTGCACCGCGCGGCTTCCAGGTTCCGAAATCACCGGCCGCGGACAGTATATTCAGCGCATCGGCATCCACGACCAGCGGTCCTTCCCATTCTTCCCACAAACGGCGAAGCCATCTGGCATCTCCTTCAAAACGGCCAAGTCCCGGACCTACGGCCAGCACATCGCGGGTTTTGGCGAGCTCCAGCACCTGCTTCGCGGAGGCTTCATCCCAGTAGCCTCCGCTCTCTTCGTCTGTGGCGGGAGCGAGCATCACCTCGGGCGCGGCTCCGCTCAGCGGCAGCACCAGGCTTGCAGGGAGCGCCCAGGTCACCAGGCCGCAGCCCGCACGAAGTGCTGCCCGGGAAGCGAGCAGGCCTGCACCGCTCATCGTGCGGCTGCCCCCTACGGTCAGCACGTGACCGTAGGTGCCCTTATGTCCATCCGGCGAGCGGTAGCAGGCCACGTCCACACCCAGCTCGGTCCGAAGGACATGCGGGGTGAGCAGATGCGTGCTGACGCCGTGCTCCTGGCACAGCAATGCCGGGATGCCGATGGCGCGGACCACCACCCGGCCGGCCGCCTCGGCGCCGGGGTACTGCACCAGGCCTCGCTTCAGGAATGCGAGGCATACCGTCACCGCGGCCGAGATGCACGGCTCGTGCCGCGCGCCGGTATCGGCGTCCAGTCCGCTCGGAATATCCGCGGACACAATCGGCAGGCCGCTGTCATTGGCGGCCTGGATCAGTGCGGCGTACGCGCCGCGGGGCGCGCCCGCCGCGCCCGTGCCGAGCAGCGCGTCCACGATGCCGGTGTACGCGCCGTAGTCCACGGCATCACGGCCGTGGACCAGAGCCGGGATGCCAAGCGCTGCCGCGGCATCCCGCTGCACCGCCGCCTCGCCGGCTAACGCGGACGGCGAGGCGGCGTAGAGCAGCGTGACGCTTATGCCAGCGTCACGCAAGTGCCGGGCGGCGACCGCCCCGTCGCCGCCGTTATTGCCCTTGCCCACCAGAATGAGCCAGTGCTCCTGCGCCGCAAGCGCGGTGGGCAATCGAGCATCTCCGTCGATGACAGGCGACGGACGGCTCATCTCCAGAGCCAGGTCATCTCAGGCGATAAGAGCCTCCGCCGCTGCCGATTGCTCCGGTAAGGATAGCCGCTGTTCACCCCGCCCGTCCTCATACATGAAGGACCGAGCCTTTCCTGCTGTCCCAGCAGCGGCTCCGTAATGAGAACGGCTCACTCTATCACGCTCTAGGCACAGCTTCAGGACTTCCTCGGCAATCGCCTTACCTGCATTTTCCATCAGAGCTATGGCCGGAATGCCGATTTGATGAATCGTATGGTTGTCGAGTGCCCTCATCTGTCCAGACGTCACAACATACATCCAAGCTCTCCCCTTTGCTTCGATATATCCTACGCAAACGCGTTGGCGACTCAGGATGCCTGTCTATTAATAAGCAACGGTAAAACGGGACTGAATAAACTGCGGATCATCCAGCTCATCGATCACCGCTACCGCGAAATCTTCAACCGAGATTCGGCTGCTTCCGCTCTCGTCCGTCACCAGGCGATCCATGCCGATCCGGAACTGTCCGGTACGTTTCCCCGGCTCAATGATCGCCGCCGGACTGACATACGTCCATTCCAGATCGCTTTCCTTATAAAGATCGTAAGCATCCGCGTGCGCACGGGCAAGCGGTCTGATCTCTTCCGGAAATTCCGGGGTTTCCATAAGTGGTACGCCGCTATCGGCGATCAGGCTGCCTGCGCCGCCAACGATCAACAGGCGGGTTACGCCGCCACGTCTCGTTCCCTCCATAATCGTGCGTGCGGCTGCAACGAGTTCCTCTTCCCGGCCGAACTTCGGGCCGAAAGCGCTAATGACAGCATCATGCCCTTGAATCGCCTCTTCTAATGATGAAGGATCCATTACATCCGATTTGACTTTCTTTAATCGCTCATGCTCTGCATCCAATCGATCCGGATTACGCAAAATCGCAGTAACTTCGTGCCCCCGTCGCAGCGCTTCCTCCGTAATTCGTCTTCCGATCGTTCCGCTTGCTCCAATTAATGCTACCTTCATGTTCATCGCTCCTTCGCTTAGAAATTATACTACATCACCCCTGGTGATGAATGGCTCTTCTTGAATCTTAAGTAGTATTATAAACACCTGGTGCCGTCTATAGCCGTTCCGGGCTGTCACACCTCCTATTTACTTATCCCCATGCAGACCTCTTCAAACTCCACTCGTTCATTTTTTCTCAAAATAATAGATCTTTAGACCTATGTATCACAATATCACTTTCGCCGATAGAGTACATAAGTGCATATTTACGAATATATATATCTTGAATAATGACTTAAATCGCAATACTAATGTTGTGTGTTTGTTGGAATTTGTCGTTTTCCTATGAGCTAATCGTATTGTAAAGGAGATTATCCATATTATGAAAAAAAAATACGTCCGCTGGCTGGCCCTCTGTCTCGCAGGCAGTCTGCTGCTGCTAAGCAGCTTGTCCCTTCAGCCTGATGCCGCTACGGCCGAACCCCGCCAGAAGGCAACCTGGTTCTGGGATACGCCGCAGATTCAAGATTCGGCTGACGACATTCTTGATTTTGCCGCCAATCAAGGAGTCAATGTGCTCTATCTGCAGATGAACCGCGATGTTCGGCCCGAATATTACCGCAGCTTTATCCGCCAAGCAGGCAAACAGGGGATCGCGGTTCATGTCCTTGGCGGCGCGCCTAACTGGGCGCTTGAAACGGAGCGTCACCGATTGGAGACTTTCATTCAATGGACCGCTGAATATCAGGCTTCCGCTGCACCGAATGAGCGCTTCACCGGCATTCATGTCGATATCGAGCCGCATGTGCTGCCCGAGTGGAAAACAAACCAGGCCACCGTGGTAAAGCAATGGCAGGCGAGCGTCCGTTATCTGGTTGATGAAGCGCGGAAGCTGAATCTGCCTATCGGTTCCGACATGACATTCTGGCTGCACGGCTACCAGCTGCCGGACCAGTCGATGTCAATCAGCCGGTGGATGATCCAGCAGTTCGACCAGGTCGTCATTATGGCCTATCGTGATCAGGCAGATACCATTTATAAAGTCGCTGCTGCCGAGCTTAAGGAAGCCGATGAGCTCGGCAAGGAAGCCCTGATTGCCGTAGAGACCAAATCGAGTAATGAGGGAGCTTACATTACCTTTTTTGAGGAAGGCACGTCCTATATGGAGGAACAATTATCCAAGTTATGTATCAAAGCTGAGAAGCACCCTTCGTTCTCCGGGTTCGCCATTCACGACTATAGATACTGGAAAGCATTGCATGACTCCGATCGATAACATCGCGATTATTTCATAATAGGAATAAAAAAGATGGCGTTTCAAGAGGGTGTTTTCCTCTGGCGCCATCTTTATATTTTTAGATGAAAGAACTTCTCCTCTCCATCGGGTAAAAAGCCTGATTGCTTTCAAACCGCCAACATGAGAAGCAGTACATAACCGACCGTCAATTTCGCGCGTTGAAGCGGCGCTTTTTTCACCTGCACTTCCATCCCCCGGCCCCTCCTTCTCTTCGATGTCTTATTCATATACTATATGCGGCTCGGCCCCTTATGTTCCCTTGAGGAAACATTGTTTACCGATAGAAAAACCGATCAGGCATGTAAACATAGAATCATATAAACAAAAGAATGCGATTAAGCTTCCTGCATAGGAAGCAGCACCCGCGCAGCTTGCAGCTCATTCAAGATCAGTGTAGTGCTTCAAGACGTCCTGCAAATATTGTTCTGCTTCCATTACAAGCTGACGCTCTCCAGCGTTCCATCGATCCCGATTTCGATCGACTGCTAAGAAGGCAGCATGAATCCGTTCGTCGCCATGTGTCACACGTTGAACCATCCGTTGCCATTCTTCGGCTAAGGTTCTGGCTAAACGGGACTCGATGGGAACGTTTGAGGCCTTATAAGCTGCAGCTTGCAACGATATTTTTCTGAACGTGTTGTAAAAATCCAATGCCGCCTGCTCAGAGTTAAATACTGTTCGAAATAGTCGCGAGTCTTCCTCCGAAAATTCGTATTCTTTCCAAGCCGACATATCGACCTCATTCAATGAACGCATGAGATGGGCTAACAGCTCCCAGGGTACGGTGTAACCTTCTTTCATCATTTCCTTAGCGACATGCAATCCGTCAAGCTTGGCTTGGATACTCTCTTTCTGTGAATAGAGGACTGATGCCTGGTAATCTAGAATGTTCTCGATATCCTGCTCCTCGGTGCCCACGATCAATTGTTCTTTGATCTTTTTTAAAGAGAAACCGATGGCTCTATAGAACATAATCTGTTCAAGTACATACAGCTGTTTATCATAATATACTCTATGCCCCAGCTCATCTCGCTCCGCCCTAAGAATCCCTTCATTATCGTAATACTGAATGGTTCGCGGAGTTATTCCCGACAATTGACTGATTTCTTTTACGGAATATTTTTTTCCCATGAACCCATCCCTTCCCGTCCCTTACTCGATTTTCGCTAAAAAAGCTTCTATTGTTTCCAGTAACTCTTCAGGGTATTCCCCGTTAATTGCGTGCGAGGCATCTTCAAATACGACCATCTCGCTATTAGGGTCTTTCAGGGAATCCTTCCCCGTTTGATACGACTTATCAGCATGGTGCATCGTCGATTGTCCAGCTAAAATACCGAGCACCGGCATCGTCAGCTCAGCTAATCGTTCCGGCTTGATGGCTTCCGGCATAGGCAGCTTGCTCTTGAATGTCCGCATACCGGTTTCGATTAATTTGGCGGCCGGGTCGCTGTCATCAACTTCAGCCCCGCCGGATATATAGCTGAGCATTTTCTCCCGGATCGGTTTGGGCACCATGGGTACAGACGCCGGAATGGACACCAGTATCATTTTCAATGGAATGGGGCCAAACACATAGACAGGGTCCAACAGTATGAGCGAGTGAATCTTCTCATGATGCTTGAGCGCAACATTCGCCGCACTCCACCCGCCGAACGATAGCCCTAATAAGTGGATCTCTGATTCCGGCAGCTGATCCAGCACTTGCGCTAACCATGCTGCTTGGTCCGCAGCGGTTTCAATCCGTCTGGTTTCTGTGCTTAAACCCGGCTCTCCTATCAAATCAAGGGTGTATACAGGCCTGTGTTCTAGAAAGCCGCTTAGATTGGCCTTCCACATCGGTGTAGCAGATCCTTTACCGGGAAGCAGCAGCAGGGGTGTTTTATGCGGTGTATCGCCCCCCTGGAACTTGTAGAGCTGTACCATGCCAAAATCGGTATGAACCTTAATCGATTCAACCGGTTCTGGTAAGTGACTCATCGCCTCACCATAAGCTGCCGCATATTCCTTCTGCCCATCCTCTGTAACAAAACCGCTTAACGACCCGTCATCTCTAAATAGGAAGCCGATTACCGTCAGTATAGCTAGTATCGCAATGAGAATACTACCCAAGATTACCCATCTTTTTTTTCGTTTCACTTCAATCCCCTCCTAAGGTGACTATAGGATATGACGTAACGTTATACGCAACCCCCTATGCTCTCCATAGCTGCCTGTTACCGAATCAGCTTGAAATCCCTCCCTTGTTGTGCAATAGTGAAAGGTAGAATATTGAAGGAGGGATCCGCTTGTCCCTTACGGAATGGATGAATGATATCTTTGGCTCACTCGACACGCTTGTGGCTGTGCTTCTTGCCACTGCGGTATTTACGGGCCTGTACATATACAGTGCATCCCGGCTATTGGGTGCACGCAAGGATTCACTCGCCCGCATTCGTCAGTCCTTGACGATTTACACCAGACTGGCCGGGCCTCTGGGGACCCTTATCAATCGACCGACCCGAACGGCCGTCCCCGAGGATCTGCTTATCCGGCTTCTGCAGGAATGCAAATCCGCTGACCTGTTGACTCGGGAGCTCCACGAACAGATTGATACCTTTCTAAGCGATCGTGATGAATCCAGATTGACAACTCTTCACAAGCTGCTGGACCGCGAGATCAACAGGCTTATGAAGGAGCGCGACGAGCTGGTTGGACGGCTCGAGAAACCAGGTTGGGGTATGGGATTATGGCTCCTCTTGAAACCTGCAATACCTGCCCTTTCACTAGGTGCTGCAATCCTATGGACGACGATTCTCGTTCAAGAACTACGGCAATCCTCTGCCTGGACAAACCCCGAGGTATGGTGTCTATGGCTCTCCAACATGATTGCCACGATTTCTTTCTACCGATTGTTGATGGACTCCAGAAGAAGAACGCATGGCATTATCTATACCGTGCTGCATCTGCTGATTGTAGCTTCAGCCCTATTTAATCTGATCTGGAACGAGGCCTCACCTTACGTTTTGGCTACCCAGTGCTTGCTGTATCTGGCGGGTTTCCGGGTTACGGCCACTCGCCAGCGGCGTGAGCGGCCCTATGCCGGACACCCTGAGCTAATGGAACAATTTCTTCATCCTGCGGGAGATCACGACCCTCTTAGTGAAACGGCAAATTTTAGTGAACCGGAGATTAGCAGCAGTCCTCTGCGGTCCAGATAAGACAACAGCGACATGAGTATTACGAAAAACAACCCGTGCCGAAATTCATCGGCCGGGCTGTTTTTTTATTTTCGCAATCCTATGGGGCAGGCACATATTATCCGATATCACCCTCTTCCATACCGCATTCCTGTGTTCCTACAAAAAAGAAAAGAACTCCCGCATAAATGCTGAAGCGCACTCCCTTAGACTACATCGGAACACTCCAGGGTGTTTTTCCAAAGTCTACTGGATAAGGTGCACTTCATGGCATCGATGGAAGTTCTTATCTCAATACTCGACAACCTCGCGGGATCATCTTGCGCTCGTTCTTCGTTGTTGGCCGGATGCCCGGGACGTCTTGACCGCTCCGGAGGCCGTATTCTCGAAACGCTTGCGCTCCGTTCGTTCCATCTGAACGATCTGACCCTCATGCACTACAATTTGCAGCGAACCGAATTCCATGTCGTTCAGCAGGCTTGCTATGCGTTCGAGCCACATTTCATCCACTTTTAAAGGTTTAGCCATGGATACGCCTCCTCACCGGGCAAAGCCTCAATCTATTTACTCATCCCACAAGTCGAAGTGGCAACCTACCTGCACGCGTTCATTATTCATTCTTTTCCAACCTACATAGTATGAATTAACATTAGCATGGGTTGGAAACGACTGTCAATGGTCATTTTTTCGCGTAAACCAATTTTTCAGCAGCAGGGTTACGACCGCTAATAACAACAATAATGAGGCCACCGCAAACGATGCCGAAAACTGATACTCGTTGTACAAAATTTCGACGTGAAGGGGCAGCGTATTCGTCTCACCGCGGATATGACCGGATACAACGGACACGGCCCCAAACTCGCCCATGGCTCTGGCGTTGCACAGAATGATGCCGTACAATAGCCCCCACTTGATATTGGGCAGGGTAACCCTCCAGAATATTTGCCAGCCCTTGGCGCCCAGCGTTACGGCCGCTTCCTCTTCCTTCGTCCCTTGGTCTTCCATCAGCGGAATCAGTTCCTTTGCCACAAAGGGAAACGTGACAAACAATGTAGCCAGAACAATGCCGGGGACGGCAAAAATAATCTTGATATCATGGCTTTCAAGCCAAGGGCCGAACCAGCCCTGCCGACCGAAGATCAACACGAAGATTAACCCGCCGATCACCGGCGATACCGCAAACGGCAGATCCAGCAGCGTAATCAACAGATTTTTCCCTTTAAAACGGAACTTCGTTATGGTCCATGCCGCGATGACGCCGAACATCGAATTCAGCGGTACCGCAATGGCCGCTACCAGTAAAGTCAGCTGAAGCGCGGATAGGGCATCTGGATCGGATAAGGCTGCTATATAGACTTCCCATCCCTTCTTAAGCGCTTCGGACATCACCGTAATGAGAGGCAGCACAATAAGCCACAACAGCACAAGCCCAGCCAAACTTATGAATGTCCATTTCACCCACGGCTTCTCCGCTGCAGCCGGAGAGGACGGCGAATTTCGTTTCGCTGCGGGAACGGCAGCGGGTACAGTTCCAGCCATGGTATCCCCTCCTTAACGCGCGGTTTTCCGCGTCCAATGTTGTAAAATATTGATGCCGAGCAGCAGTGCAAAAGAGATGAGCAGCAATATTAAGGCAACCGCCGTCGCGCCGGCATAATCAAATTGCTCCAGCTTTGTCATGATCAGCAGCGGCGCAATCTCCGTCTTCATCGGCATATTCCCCGATATGAAAACCACGGAGCCGTATTCTCCGATCCCCCGGGCAAAAGCGAGCGCAAATCCGGTCAACAGCGGCGGAATCAGGGTTGGCAGAATGATGGTGCTAAACGTTCGCCATCGGCCTGCCCCCAGCGTGGCAGCCGCCTCTTCCGTATCCCGCTCCGCGTCCTCCAGCACCGGCTGGACCGTCCGCACAACAAACGGTATGCCGATGAACATAAGAGCCAGCGTAATGCCTAAGGGAGAGAATGCCGCCTTGATCCCTAGCGGCTCCAGCAGCGATCCGATCCAGCCATTAGCGGAATAGATCGCGGTTAGAGCCACCCCCGCCACGGCCGTTGGCAGGGCGAATGGCAAATCGATCAGCGCATCCCACAATTTTTTACCGGGGAAATCATACCGCACCAGCACCCAAGCCAGCAGCAGTCCCAATATCGTATCCGCGAATGCGGCCAGCGCCGCTGTCGTCAGACTAACCCGGTAGGAGGCCAGCACCCTCGGATCGGTTGCAACCAACCAAAACTTCTCCCACGTTAGTCCGGTTTGATTGAGCAGCAGCGCGGACAGCGGGACGAGCACAACCAAACTCATGTAAAGGACGGTCAGTCCCATGCCGATTCCAAAACCAGGGAGCACCCTGCGATGATTTCTGCCTTGCTTCTGTACGCGGAGTACAGCCATGTCCACTCATCCTTTCCTGCCTTCGGCGGTTATGCCGATCAGCTTCCTGGCACGTAAATCTGATTAAAGATGCCGCCGTCATTGAAATGCTTCGTTTGCGTCTCTTCCCATGTTCCAAACACATCCTTGAGCGTAAACAATTCGATGGCCGGGAATTTCTCCTTGTACTTGTCAGCCACGCTGGCAAGCGTCGGACGGTAGTAATTCTCCGCCGCAATCGTCTGTCCCTCTTCACTGTATAGATATTGCAGGTACGCTTCCGCTACCTCGCGGGTCCCTCGCTTGTCGACGTTCTTATCCACGACGGCAACCGGCGGTTCCGCCAAAATGCTGACCGACGGGTTCACGATTTCGAATTTGTCCGGTCCCAGTTCGTTAATCGAGAGATACGCTTCATTCTCCCAAGCCAGCAGCACATCCCCGATTCCGCGTTCTACAAAAGTGGTTGTTGCACCACGTGCGCCGCTGTCCAGCACCGGCACGTGGGTGAACAGCTCTTTCACGAATTCCTGTGCCTTCGCTTCATCGTTATGGTTAACCTTGAGTGCATAGCCCCATGCCGCCAGGTAGTTCCATCGTGCGCCGCCGGAGGTCTGCGGGTTCGGTGTGATAACCTCTACCCCCTCCTTGATCAGATCCGGCCAATCCTTAATGCCTTTCGGGTTGCCTTTGCGGACGAGAAAAACGATCGTCGAGGTGTAAGGCGCACTGTTATGCTCGAACTTGCTCTCCCAGCCCTCATTGATCAATCCGGCCTGACGGATTGCATCGATATCGTATCCGAGGGCCAGTGTCACCACGTCCGCCTCCAAACCGTCGATTACCGAACGGCTTTGCTTGCCTGAACCCCCGTGCGATTGCTTAAATGTTACCTTCTGGCCTTGTTCTTTCTCCCAATGCGCCGCGAATGCTTTATTGTACTGGTCATATAACTCGCGGGTCGGATCGTAAGAAACATTGAGAAGTTCCACGCTCGGCTTGCTTGAACCCGAAGCAGGCGCTTCTCCATTGGCGGTTGCGACTGTCTCTGTTTTCTCTGCACCGCAAGCCGTAAGCGCCGCCGTCAACATCATGGTCAATCCGATGAGAACCCCTTGCTTCAACACCTTTTTCATATGGATCACTCCCCCTGGTTTCTCTACTAAACAGGCCGTATGGCAAAAAAAAAGACGGAGGAAGGCTCATCAGAACAGAGTCAAGCCGGTTTGCTACCGTGCCTGCTCTTGATCCTTGAGCGTTCCTCCGTCGATACGGTGAGAACGAAATATTATAATTCCTACCCGTTTAGTATGTTATGTTGCTATTGTAATAAGTCCATCCTCTGCTGTCAAACCTTTTTTTCAAATAATTACAAGTATGGGACCCCCCGGTCCATAGAACCATTTTTGGCCCGCGAACGCAGTCACTGCACGGTTTTCCATTTACTGAGGGTTGTATGAACTCGCTTCCATCCTTATAATTCAACCCCAAAGGAGATGATCACCATAAGAAAGCCAACCAGGAAAATAATTTCTGCTCTTTTCCTAAGTATTCTTCTGTTCATGCCTGCATTCGCCCAAACGACGGAGGCAGCTCCGCTGTTAAAGCCGGGCAGTGAAAACGGGGATGTCTGGGAACTTCAATATCGCCTGAAAACGCTGGACTTCTACACGCAGCCGCTGGATGGCAAATATGGCGCAAACACGAAAACAGCTGTTACCCGTTTCCAAAAAGAATACGGTGTGCCAGCCGATGGAGTTACCGGCGCGCAAACCTGGAGACAGCTGAAAAAATATACGTTAAATCAATCCGAAATGGATGTTATGGCCAGAGTCATTTACAGTGAAGCCCGCGGTGAGCCTTACAAAGGACAAGTTGCCGTCGGGGCTGTTGTCATGAACCGCATTCAATCCAGCGAATTTCCGAATGATATTCGGGGCGTCGTCTTTCAAAAAGGGGCCTTTACAGCCGTAGACGATGGACAATACTGGCTCCCCCCGAACCGGACCGCCTATCTGGCCGCATTGGATGCCGTTCGCGGCTGGGATCCGACTTATGAATCCCTTTATTATTTCAATCCCAAAACAGCGACCAGCAAATGGATCTGGTCCAGACCGCAAGTGCTGCAGATCGGCAATCATATCTTTGCGCATTAATTATTCATCGAATGAATCTTTAAACCCATGAATTCCTATGATTTCCTATGACCTTGCTTAGCCTGTTTCCTCTCTTTGCGGAGGTTTGTGCATTGCTACGGGCGAAGAACACCAAAAAAAGAAGCAGCTCACGTCCCATTTCCGGGTTCGGGCTGCTTCTTCTTTATATAAGTTAACGTTTATTCGCCTTTGCCTTCTCTACAGGACAGATACATACCGGGCGCGTAACTTCTAGTGTATAACCCGTAGAGACCAGGTTACCCGTGTCCGGATCGATCCGATAACTTGCGATCAAACCATTGTCCTGATTCGCCGTCAGCAGAAAGCCCTCTGGCAGTATATTGAAGTGGCGCGGCGTTTTACCGCCGGAAGACACCCAGTTAACTGCGCGGAGCGTACCGGTCTCCTGGTCGATCACATATTGAACGATGCTGTCATGGCCCCGGTTGGAGGCGTACAGATAACGGCCGCAAGGAGATACCAGCAGGTGGGCCGATGTGTTGTTATCCAACACTACATCCTCTGGCAGCGTCGATATATGCTGCAATATTTTCAAATCCCCAAATGTCCCGTCGTTTGCGTATGCCGTTACCGTGCTGTTCAGCTCGTTCGCGCCATACACCCACTTGCCTGATGGATGAAAGGACACATGCCTTGGGCCCGAGCCTGGCGGAAGACTGATCTCGCGTTGGGTAACCAGCTTGCCTTCCTCCAGCCGATACAGGTTCACATCATCCATGCCCAGGTCACTGACCACGATATACTTGTTGACGGGGTCTTCAAATATCGAATGCGGATGCGCTTCCGATTGACGGTCATCGCGAAGACCGCGTCCGCTGTGCTTGATCTTGGAGACCAGCTCTCCGATCTGACCGTCTTCTTCTAATGCCAGCACCGAGATTTGTCCATCGCTGTACCCTGTCGTAAGCAGATACTTCCCGTCCGATGTCCGGGATACATGACACGCACCGGATGAGCCGGTAGACTGAACATTCAGCAGCGTTAATTCACCGGTTACCAGATTGGCTGAATAAGCCGACACATCGCTTTCGCCCTTCTCACTGGCTGCATACAGTACGGAGATGGAATCATCGAAATCCAGATAGGTAGGGTTTTCAATACCAGCCGTACCGCCTAAGAGACGAAGCTCGCCTGTACCCCGGTCCATCGCCCCCCAATGAATGCGATTCTCTTCCTCCGAACCGTAGGTTCCTATGTAAAATATCAGTTCCTGTCCTGCTGTCATGTGATCCACTCCTTTGTCTAATGAATGTTCCGGTGACCCGGTCTGATCCTTATTATGTATTACCCATAAGGGCTTCGTGCTTACCGCCTTTTTTCAATTCGAACCGGCAAGCCGCCGCCACGTTGCTCTACCCCTTATTACTCACGAAGAAATCTATTGCTAGCATTGGTTTTATCATGTACGATTACCACAATTACCCCTCTATTCTATCATTCGTTGAAGGAGATGACAGCCAATTGAAGAAAAAAATAAGCCTACTGGCATTCGCTTTTCTGTTCCTGTTCGCCAGCGCGACGCAAGCCGCTCCGGCAAAGATTCAAGGGAATATCCGAGTCTACCTCGATAACCAGGAAATCAAATTTCAGGCAGCCCCTATTATGAAAAATGGAGTTACCTTCGTGCAATTCCGCCCTTTGTTTCAGGCCCTGGATTATACAGTCAATTGGAACAGCGGAAATAAACAGATAACGGGTACATACCTCGATCAGAAGCTGCAGATGACCATCGGGCAGAAGACCGCTTATGTCAATGGCGCAAAAACCACGCTTCAGATCGCCCCATTCACGCAAGGCGGCAACACGCTGGTTCCCCTTCGTTTCGTAGCGGAAGCCACCGGACTGCCCTTGAAGTGGGACTCCAAGTCACGTACCATCAAGATCGACCGGGAGGGTGCAATCGACAAAGCCACCGACGAGGTGAAGAAGCTTTATCATACGATTGAAGAAGCTGGTAATGCCAAGAAACTGGATGCTGTCATGAGCGCCTTCCATCCAAAATCCCCTGTTTTTGCAGAAATCCAAGAACATTATCAGAACCAATTCAAGAACGATCTGCATGTATCCGCTGACGTATGGGAAGTAACGGTAGCCGGAACGTCGATCCATGCCTACACCAGTGTGACCCTCGACCGCACCAGCGGGCCTTTTGCTTGGGATGCTACGCTCCATTACGAGAATCTCTTGAAGAAGGACGCGTCGGGAGCATGGAAAATCTATGATCTGAGCCATTACGAGACGGAATATCTAGTCGGAGATGAACTGCTGGAAGCTCATCCGGAAGTGCCGGAAGCGGAACAAAAAGCCATCGTGGCGACCATTGACACCCAGTCCAAGGGCTTCAATGATGAGAATGGTCCGCTGCTCATGTCGGTTATTCATCCGGAATCGGCCTTCCACGAGATGTTCCGAACCAGCATTGCGGAAGGCATCTTCGATGAGGTGAATTTCAACCTTAAATCAGTTGAGCTCCGAACGGTCTTCTTCCAAGGGGAAGACGCCGTCGTCTACGCTGAAGAAACCGATGATGCCGGCGGTGAAATCATCCATTCGACCTCCCTCTACTGGCTCAAGAAAACCGAAGGCAAATGGCTGATCTATGATGTGCTGGAGCTTGAATAGGTCAGTGGCATAACGAGAACGTAAAACATTAACCGTGAATTCCCCGACGAGGGGCACGGTTTTCTTTTTGTATCGGCCATGTAAAGTCGTGCGATTGATATTCGCCCCCCGGGGGGTTCTAACTTAGTTCTTTATTAAATCTTCCTCCCTCTTGGTCTACTTCACCATAGGTGACATATATCATAATAGTAATCCTTGAAGGAGGGGTTTTATGGGTGTCAAATTAATCAAGATCTCTGCTGTTTATTTCGTGCTCGGGGTACTGCTGGGCATGTACATGTCGATCACCCACAGCTACGATTACGCCTCAGTTCATGCACACGTTAACCTTCTGGGCTGGGCATCCCTGGCTCTTGCAGGTGTTATTTATGTTCAGTTCCCCACAGCTGGGGAATCCACCGCAGGTAAAGTTCATTTTTGGCTGCACAATATCGGTCTGCCTGTCATGATGATTGGTCTTGCACTGCTGGTTAGCGGCATGGAATCGGTAGAGCCGGTCATTGCGGTTGGAGGGGTTCTGGTAACGCTGGGCATTCTCGCTTTTCTCTATAATGTGCTAACCCATGTTAAAAGCACGCGGTAGAAGGCAACGCTGATTTCTAGCTCGGGTCCTCAAGGAATCGTCTCATTAGCGGTTCCTTTTTTATGCGCCTCTTTCATGGGGAGATGGGTCATAGTTACCGACTATTGGGTATAAGTAGATACCTTTCTCTTCGAAGGAGGCAACATAGATATGGAAACGAACTCAGCTATAGAAGTCCAATTTCACTGCCGTCAGTGTCAGGCGGATATCGGGGTTACGTTCAAATCAGAACAGTTCACCACGGTACTCTGCCCGCAGTGCGATTACAGCTATTCACTCATGAGACCAACCATTGGTGAAGAGATCCTGCTGGATTGGGAAAAAGAAGCCGCATTCCAAAAAATCCGCGCAGACCAAACCGAGCATGACAAAATGGAGCTCATGCTCCTCGTCATTAAAGTTGTCGAGCTGCTGACCTGGCGGGATGAGGGGAATGGCCATATCCGCGCCATCGAAACACTTCGTGAGTGGCTGCTGCTCAACGGAGTGCCCAAAGCTCTAATTGAACTCCTGGATGCCAAGGGACACGAAGGCAGCTCCTCTACCGAACACAAGGAATAGCGCCATCAAGCCCATGATTCAAAATATCATAAATGAAAAAGAGAAACCGTCCTCCGGCCATCTGGTCGGGGGCGGTTCCTTTTTCGTGTCCTTAATTCGGGAACATAACATAAAGAATGAACTCTCTATTACTTTACATATGTTGGAACTTTGTTGATTAACTATACGTATTATCTCTAAAGAAAGGAGCTGATCAACGCATGTTCATCAACTTCATATCCACAGCGTTCATGGGTATCGCATTCATCGCGATTGGGCTATACGCCATTCGAAATCCGCATTCATGGTGGTTTAGAAGAACGCGAGATGATATTGAACTCAGCGATTTGAGAATATGGTATCTAAAATTCGCCGGCAAAGTGGCCATCGCATTCGGCGTTGTGGTTATCCTGATGAGCTTTCAGCATCTCTAAGTTTATTGAATCGGCACCTCGAATGCCTGCTCCATGACACCAGGATAACTGCTTAACGTAAATGTCAGCGGCTGAGGGTAAACCCCGGGCTTAAGGTGAATATACTGCGTAATGAGGCTTACCTCAGAATCCGATGAGGATTGGGACGAGGCACTGAGCCCCCCTGCATCCTCGTTGATCCTATGCTTTTTCCCTTCTCCATCCACAAACTCCGGTTCAATCGACACGCTGCCCATATGCCGGTCAGCCTGTTCTTCGTATTCAACTGTCAGCGTATGCCCCGTGTACTCTCCGAACCGAAGATCGCCGTCCGGTGAACGAATGACCTCCTTCTTATCCGTATCCACCACGAGTTTCATCTTCGAGGGGTCCACTGCCTGAAATCCGCTCGCTTTCAGCGTGATCGATTCCGGCTTCTCCAATATATTGCTGTCGAAGAAGTAAGTCATGTCTCCACCGCCTGCACCGGGCAAAAATGCGGAATCGCTGTTCAATCTGATCTTCTCGCCGTTAACCACGGCTTCCAAATACACATCCCATAAACCGGATACCTTCATCGTATTGCTGGATGGGATGTTTGCTTTCACGACGATACCGGCTGGAGACAACACGGCTTCTTTCAAATAGAACCGCTGACTCTCAATCTGCAGCATTTTGTTGAGTGGAATCGTGCTAATATACTTCCGGACTGTCTCCATATCAACGGATACGTTAACATCGATCACCTGCTCGTTCTCTGCCGAAGATTCATAAGCCGTATTTGTCGAATAGGGGGCAATCTTAAAAGATAACGTCAGTTCCTCAGGTATAGCGTGATTCTCAGCCATAAGAATGTACGATCGGGAATGGAACAGCTTGTCGGCGCCGGGCTTAATCTCGTTTCCACCTGACGACCCAATACTATAAGGCAGCGGTTCGCTGGATCCCCGGCGCTTCATCTCCAGCCCCTTTAAATCTGCGGGATTCTCCGCACGGTTTTGGACCGTATAGAGCACCTCCATCTGCTGGGAGCCTACAAGTATCCCGTTGACCGTTACCGTATAATCCCCCTTGGTCGCCGATTGATCCACCTGTTGAATCATGCCGTGTTTGTTAGCTGAATTCAGCGTAATATCTTCTCCGAAATCAAACCCGGTCAATGGCGGATACGGCCCCTGAGCCGCCATTTGCTCCTTGGGATTTACCAGCCCTTCGTTCCCGCTCCAGACGACGAACAGCAGCGCAGCCGCAACGGTTGCAGCCACGGCAGAGACGGTAGCCATTCGGGCCCGGCTCCGGTGCGTGCGCCGTCCTCTTCGCATCCCGCCTCGCACCGCCGCGTCCAATGCTTCATCGGATACAACCGCTGCGCTGATCTCCGCGTCCCTGTTCATCTCCTTGAGCATTCGCTCTTCCTTCTCAAACATGGAATATGGCACCTCCTGGCTCGATTTTTTGCCGCAGCAGCTTTAATCCTTGATGCAGCCGGGTTTTGACCGTACCCTCCGGAACATCGAGAATATTGGCGATATCGCTGATCGTCATGTCCTGATAGTATTTCAAAATCAGCACATGGCGGTATTTGGGCTTCATCCGGCTGAGCGCACGCTCCAGATCCAGCTTGCTGTCACTGACCATCTCGGCAGCCGTCTCCTGGCTGCGCACTTCTTCAACCGGAACCATGCGTTTTTTTCGTTTATGCTCATCCATGCAGCAGTTAATCAGGATCCGAATGAGCCAAGGGACAAACGCCTCCGGATGCTTCAGCTTCCGGCACTTCACCCAAGCCCTGCACACCGTCTCCTGCAATACCTCCAGTGCGTCACTCTCGTTATGCAAATAACTGTACGCAATTCCATATAGGCGCCTTCGGTGCTCTGTCACGAGTGCATAGAACGCTTCCTCGTCTCCTCTGCATGCAGCAGCCGCAAGCTCATTATGATCTATCATCCGATTACCCTTCCCCTTGTCCGACCTGCCTCGCTTGTTTACATCACTGTATATAAGACTGCAAAGTGATTCAAACGGTTTTTTTATTTTTCGAGTTCTCCTTATACGAACAAAAAAGCCCGCCCGGTTAGGCAGACTTGTACGTATCTCTTGATTAACTTCGTTTTCTGCGTCCTTTAAAGAAATAATGATATCCAAGATAGCCGATGCCGCATAACAGCAGCATAAGCGCAGAAATCCAGATGACTGGAAGCAGATATGGCGTGTGCTGACTGGCTACATACAGAAGTACCGCGGAGAAGGCATACATCACCATCAGAAGTACGATGCGTTTGAAAATATCCATGTCGTCCGCCCCTCACCCTTCATCTCAACAATCTACATTTTTTTCCGTATATCTATCATTATGGTAACGCAAAACGATGAAAATTGCACTCAAAATTTGGTAAATATATAAAAATTTTAGGGATAAAATGAGCCTATTCATGAAAATGTTAAAATTTAGGCTTGATAAAACTAATAAGATTAGTTATTATACTAACATAATTAGTTTTGAGTGAAAGGGGAATCATATTATGTTGCAAACAACGATTGAGCACGTGACTCAAATTTCTTTTCTTCCTCGCCTTTTCCCGATAAATGTCTATCTTGTAGAAGAAAGCGACGGCATTACGCTGATTGATGCGGGTATGTCATTTTCCCAAAAGGGAATCCTGCAAGCAGCAGCCGCTATAGGCAAGCCCATCACCCGGATCGTGCTGACCCATGCCCACGGCGACCATGTCGGGGCGCTCGACGGGTTAAAGAAAGAGCTTCCGAATGCGTCGGTCTACATCTCGCGGCGTGATGCGCTGCTGTTGAAAGGAAACGCGGAGCTCCAGCCTGGAGAGTTGCAAGCTCCGATTCGCGGAGATATCCCCAAGAACATAACCACCGTTCCGGACGTGCTTCTGGGTGACGGGGATACCATTGGTTCGCTCAAGGCGATCGCCACTCCCGGACACACGCCGGGGCATATGGCATTTCTCGATGAGCGCAGCGGTATATTGATTGCCGGCGATGCTTGGCAGACACGGGGCGGATTAGCCGTATCTGGTGTGCTCAAGCCCTGGTTCCCCTTCCCTGCCATGGCGACCTGGAGCAAGGAGTTTGCCTTGGAAAGCGCCAAAGTGCTAACCGCACGGAAGCCCGCCGTTCTTGCTGTCGGCCACGGACGGATGCTAAAGAATCCTGTCGCTGCCATGCAGAAGGCTGTTATGCATGCGGAATCTACAATTAGGAGGAATGCAAAATGAGTCCAAGACCCGGAATCGACCGGCTTCAACTGCTTCAAACCGCTGCCGATCTGGCGGATCGGGATGGACTCCATGCCGTGACCTTGGCCGCGCTTGCAGGCAAGCTGGGCGTTCGGTCGCCTTCCCTGTATAACCACGTAGACGGACTGCCGGGTCTGCATGCCGCCCTGATGCTGTATGGCCTCCAGACATTGCATGATCGGCTGCTGAAGGCTGTCGCCGGCCGGTCTGGTGAAGACGCGCTGCGTTATGTATGCCTTACCTATGTCGACTTTGCCAGATCTCACCCCGGATTATACGAAGCCGCATTGCAGCCTCTCCATCCGGAACAAGAGGAGGCGCAGCAGGTAGGCAATCAGATTGTCGAGCTTCTGCTCCAAATCTTGGCTCCATACCAGCTCAGTGAGCAGGAGGCGCTGCATGCCGTGAGGACACTTCGCAGCCTGTGTCATGGCTTCTCATCTCTGGAACGCGGGGGTCAATTCGCTATGGATCTGAATGTAGATGAAAGCCTGGATTTCATGATCCGGATTTTCATCTATGGACTCCAACCTTAAAGACGGCTGCCAACCGCGCTGATGCTCCCTCTCCTGCCTGATTTTGCCTGGCATCAGAATGTGCTATAATCAAAAGGCAGCACATTTCATGTCATTTTATTTATGGAAAGAGGTTCTGAATTGTGGTTAATTTCGATTCCCCAATTCTTCAGATAGGCTCTACGATTGCGATGCTGGTTATGGCACTGACCGTTATTTTCATTCGGATGAAAGCGAGCAACCGCCCCGTCACCGTCAAGAAGATCATCATCCCTCCCGTCGCGATGAGCACCGGGTTTCTGATGTTCGTTGAGCCGCAGGTACGCATCCCTATATGGTGGGCGGGAATTGCCTTTCTGGTAGGCTGGTTCATCTTCTCCTATCCACTGATTCGAAGCACCAAATTCGAGAAGGTCGATGGCCAGATCTTCATGCAGAAATCGAAAAGCTTTGTTTACATTCTGCTCGGCCTGCTGGCAGTCCGGCTCCTGCTCCACGGATACATTGAGCAGCATATTTCCATCCCGCAGACCGCGGCGCTGTTCTTCATGCTGGCTTACGGCATGATTGTCCACTGGCGTATCTCGATGTATCGCCAGTATCAGCAATTTACGACACCAGGAGCGGCTATATAGCGGACATGTACCATCGTTAACTATATAAGTTGAACTAAAGACTCTTAGCCTAAGCATCACTACGAATGCGGATTATTCTTCCGATCGCTGTTGCCCCCAGATTTCTTCGATACATTCATATCATGGTTAAAATCCGGGGGCAAAGGCGACCACTTCGTTTCTACACAATAATTCCTCCTTCTCCGTTGAAGTTCTTCTTTTCTTTAGTTCAATCTAAATAGTCATTAAACTTAATAAGCACAAAAAAGAGTGCCGATGATCACGCAAGCCGGAAGGCTATAACCCTTCCGCTCGCAAAGCTTCCGTATGAGGAGGCTTTCGAAGCGCGTGAATCCGACACTCTTTTGTTATCTATATCAAAAGGCTAACTCTGCTCCTCGCTTACCTTCACCAGCTGTTTCCCGAGATTCTCCCCGGAGAAGAGCCCCAGAAACGCCTCAATGGTCTTCTCGAAACCATCGACGATATGTTCGGCGTACTGAATGTTGCCATCCCTCAGCCATTCGGCCAGCTCATGCAATGCCTCATTGTACCGACTGGCATAGTCGCCGACCAGGAAGCCCTTCATCAGTGCCGTATTGGTCAACAGCAGGCTCTGAATTCTCGGGCCCGTATCGGGCTTCTCCAGGTTATAGAGTGCGATTTGGCCGCAAATCGGGATCCGTGCATTTTTGTTGATCAGACGCAGCACCGCATCCGAAATCTCACCGCCGACATTGTCAAAATAGACGTCCACCCCATTCGGGCAAGCTTCCGCTAAAGACGATGCCAAATCTTCGGTCTGGTAATTAATCGCTGCATCAAACCCCAGCTTCTCCGTCAGGTACTTGGTTTTCTCGTCAGAACCGGCAATACCGATCACCCGGGTCCCTTTGATCTTGGCAATCTGCCCGACAATCATGCCAACGGCGCCTGCGGCACCCGATATCACTACCGTCTCGCCTTCCTTCGGCTGACCGATATCCAGCAGTCCGAAATAGGCCGTCAAACCGGTCATCCCCAGCACGCCCAAGGCGGTCGACACAGGCGCCAGATCCGGGTTGACCTTACGCAGTGTTCCTGTCCGCACGGCGGCAAAGCGCTGCCAGCCCCATGTTCCTGCAACATAATCGCCTGCCCGATAGGTCGGATCCGTCGATTCCATGACCTGCCCTACTGCGCCTCCAGCGATAACCTGTCCTACTTCGTAGGGTTTCGCATAACTCTTGGCATCGCTCATTCTGCCCCGCATATACGGATCCACCGACAAGTATACGGTCCGTACCAGAACTTCTCCGGCTTGCGGAACGGGCAAAGGCTGCTCCTCCAATATAAAATCCGACTCCTCCGGCATGCCTTGCGGCCTTTTGGCTAGTATAATTTGTTCGTTTACAGACATCTGAGCACCCTCCTTTAAAAAAACCGTCATCCTATCTTTACCCATTTTGTCCGTTTACAAATTTCCTAGCCCTAAGGCTAGCCCCTTAAGCGGCGCTCTCGCGTTCGGTGCCTAATCCTTTATCTGCTCTTAACGAGCAAATTAACGGCATCCTGCACAAGCTTCTCCGTATCCTCACCATTCTCTTCGGCCTTCCGTACACAATCCACCAGATTGGAGCTGACGACAACGCCAATGGTTCGGTCGATCGCCGTACGCGAAGCGGATAATTGGGTGATGACCTCCCTGCAGTCCTTGTTCTCCTCCATCATCTTCAAGATGCCGCGAAGCTGTCCTTCAATCCGCTTGATCCGGTTTTTCATCTGATCGTCGTATTGCATATGACTGTCCTCCTATATATCGTATCTGTCACTGTCAGGCTTGTCCTTATCCCTATATTATACAACAAATGCCCACTCTTTCCTTGCGACCTGTACCGCCCGGCGGTATTCCGCTCGAAAATCCGCATCCTGTCTCCCTCGTTGCAGGCCAGGATCAGCGACTTCGACTTGGGGCTTGAATACGCTCAGAGCGCGTGGTATATTTTTAATCAGCTAATGAATTCATAAGCAACCAGATCCAAACCTCATAATTTAAAGGCAATGTTATCTTACAAAGGTACAACCTCGGCTATTCATAGTCCTGGCTGTGCCTTTTTTTAATTTACCTATTTAAGGAGGAATTATCGATGTTCTTGGAAGCCATCTATCACCGTCCGCGCAAAAACTGGTCCTACGCTTATAACGGCACGACCATCCATCTCAGAATCCGCACCAAAAAAGACGACCTTACCGAAGTGTACGCCCTCGCAGGCGACAAGTACCTGTGGGATCAAACGATGGAATATATTCCGATGACCAAGCTGTCCTCGGATGAAATGTTCGATTATTGGGAGTGCGAGGCAACTCCTCCGTACCGCCGTTTGAAATACGGCTTCCTGCTCCAGCAGGGCGACGAGAAGCGCTGGATGACCGAATATGATTTCCTGACAGAGCCGCCGGCCAATCCGGACCGCCTGTTCGAATACCCGTTCATCAATCCGGATGACGTTTTCCACCCGCCGGCATGGGTCAAGGACGCGATCTTCTATCAAATCTTCCCGGAACGCTTCGCGAATGGAGATACAAGCAATGACCCGGATGGCACTTTGCCTTGGGGCAGTGCCGAACCGACGCCGAAGAACTTCTTCGGCGGTGACCTTCAGGGGGTTATCGACCATCTTGACCATTTAAGCGAGCTCGGCGTCAACGCGATTTACTTTACGCCGCTGTTCACGGCAACAACAAACCATAAATACGATACTGAAGACTATATGGAAATCGACCCGCAGTTCGGCGACAAGGACACGCTGAAGAAACTGGTCGATCTGTGCCACGCACGCGGAATCCGCGTCTTGCTGGATGCGGTCTTCAATCATTCCGGCAGAACGTTTGCCCCGTTCGTTGACGTGCAGAAGAACGGTTTGAACTCCAAATATAAGGATTGGTTCTACGTTCGCTCCCTGCCGCTGGAAGTGGTGGATGGCATTCCGACTTACGATACGTTTGCTTTCGAGCCGCTGATGCCGAAGCTGAACACGGAGAATCCGGAAGTCCGGGCTTATCTGCTCAAGGCTGCCGAGTACTGGATCAAGGAAACGGGCATCGACGGCTGGCGCTTGGATGTTGCCAACGAGGTGGGACACAGCTTCTGGCGCGAATTCCGTCAAGTCGTGAAAAAAGCCAACCCGGATGCTTACATCCTTGGCGAAGTGTGGCATGAATCCTCCATCTGGCTGGAAGGCGACCAGTTTGACGCCGTGATGAACTACCCGTTCACGAATGCCGTACTGGACTTCTTCATCAACCGTACCGCCGATGCCGAGAAGTTCTCGTTCATGCTCGGCAAGCAGCTTGCCGGCTATCCGAGACAAGCCAGCGAAGTGATGTTCAACCTGCTGGACAGCCATGACACCGCAAGACTGTTAACGCAGGCGAACGGCGACAAACGCCTGATGAAACTGGCTGCGATGTTCCAGTTTACGTATTTCGGCACGCCTTGCATCTATTACGGCGACGAAATCGGGATGGACGGCGGACACGATCCGGGCTGCCGCAAATGCATGGAATGGGACGAGTCCAAGCATGACAAGGACCTGTTCCATTTCTACCAAACACTCATTCAGCTCCGCAAAGAGCATTCCGCTCTCCGCACGGGAACCTTCAAATTTTTGAAGGCCGAGAAGAATGGCGGCAAAATCGCTTACCTGCGTGAGGACGACAACGAAACGATCCTCATTGCCGTCAACAACGACAAGGCGGGCAACACGATAACCGTCCCTGTGCAGGACCAGCAATGGACGAACCTGTGGAACGGCGAAGGCCTTAGCGCTAAGCAGGGTCAGCTGACCGTGAAGCTGCCTGCTTACGGCTTTGCGATTTTGAAAGCCGGGCAATAAAAACACTAAACTCCCTTTGAATGCCATCGAGCCCGAGTATGCGGGCCGGCAGTCGAAGGGAGTTTTTTATCCGAGCAAAAATTGGTCGGCCAAAGTAAAGAGCAGAATCGTCAAGCTAATCACCTGATTCAGGTTGTAGGAGGCGAGGTGCATCCGTCTGCGGCTGGAAGGCTTGATGATGCGATGCTCCACGGCAAGCAGCATCACCGAAACGGCAATTCCCGCCAAGTAGAGCCAGCCTAAGCCTTGGATAAAGTAAAGGGAAACCAGCAGGATGACCATAAACCCGTGCAGCACCCTAGAAATGAGTAGCCCGCCTTCCAAACCAAACGCGCGGGGAATGCTCCACAAGCCTGTGCTGCGATCGAATTCGATATCCTGCGTGGCGTAGATGATATCGAAGCCTGCAATCCACAGCATGACGACGGTACCGATGATAAACGGAATGAAAGCGAATTGCCCCGTTACGGCAAACCATGCCCCGATCGGAGCCGAAGCGATCGTAAAGCCCAGGTACAGATGGCACAGCCAGGTGAAGCGCTTCGTGTACGAGTACGTGCAGATCAGCACGATTGCTGCCGGTGAGAGTCCCAAGCAGAGCGGGTTCAGCATCCCTGCCGCGAGAATAAAGATGGCAAAGTTAACGACCACAAATACGTACACTTCGCGAGGCAGCAGGAGTTTTCTTGGCATATGGCGGTTCGCCGTCCGCGGGTTAGCGGCATCAAACTTCAAATCGGCGATGCGGTTGAAGGCATTGGCCCCATTGCGTGCGGCAACCAGCGCAATCAACGACCACAGCATGACATGCCATGACGGTACGCCGTCCGCGGCCCAGATCATGGAAATGATGGCGAAGGGCAGCGAGAACAGCGTGTGGGAGAACATCACCAGTTCTCCGAACATTTTGGTCTTATGAACGACTTTATACATCATCTGCATCCGAATCCAACCTCATTCGTTTACGAATTGGGATAACCCAGCCAGCACCTTGTCCAGCGCGCTGAGCATGGCCTCGATATCTTCCTCCGGAATCATCATGGCCGGCTGGAAAGCCAGCACGTTTCGGCCCACCCCATTTTTGCCGATAATAAATCCTTCTTCCTTCATGCGCTCCAGAATGATATCCGTCCATGCTGCGCTTTCCTCTTCGGTCGCTGCACGGATTTCGGACCCGGCCATAAAGCCCTTGCCTCGGACATCGGCGATAAACTCATATCGGCCTTGCAGCTCCCTCAAACCTTCGATGAGCCGCCCGCCAACGCGCCGGGAACGCTCAACCAGGCCCTGCTGTTCGATGTAATCCAAGACGGCAAGCGCCGTGGCGGATGATACCGGGTTGCCGCCAAAGGTCGAGGCGGAAGGCCGATCCAGACTGGCGGCAATCTCGTCCGTCGTGGAAAAGGCGCCGATCGGCACGCCATTGCCTAGTGCCTTGGCCATGGTAAGAATATCAGGCACGATGCCGTAATGCTCGATCGCGAACATGCGTCCCGTGCGGCCGCAGCCCGTCTGAATTTCGTCGGCAATCAGGAGAATGCCATGCTCCTCCAGCATCGCCTTCAGCTCACGGAAATACCAATCCGGCGGCACGATCATTCCCCCGTTGCCTTGGATCGGTTCCACGATCATGGCTGCGAAGGTATCTCCCTTCGCAGCGAGCACACTCGCCAACGCATCCAGGGAACGGCGAGCGGCAGCATCCTGATCCATGGCAGGATCATAGGGACGAGGAATAAAAGTAGCCACCTCATGGTCCAGGAAATCATCGGCACGCCACATCGGGATGCCGGTCACGTTCATGGTCAGGAAGGTGCGGCCATGAAGACCGTATTCCAGCGCCAGAAAATGGCGGCGTTTCGTGTGCAGACGGGCGACAAGCAGCGCGCCTTCATTCGCTTCGGAGCCGCTGTTTACGAAAAACGTTCGCTTTAGGTTGCCAGGCAAAACGCCGTTTGCCAACCGCTCCGCCAAATCTGCCATCGGCTGGGTAAGGTAAATGGTTGACGTATGCTGCAGCGTCTGCAGCTGTTCGACCGTTCTTGCCGTAATGGCTTCATTGCAGTGGCCGCAGGCGACAACCGACACCCCCGTAAAGAAGTCGACATACGCTTTGCCATCATGCCCGTAAAGTTTATGCATCTTGCCGCTGATGATCTGGGGCGGCTCTTTATAGAAATTGGCCGTGCAAGGGTAGCCGTATTCCCGACGCTTTGTCACGATAGCTTCCGGACCGATATACGTCTGATCTGCATGCCTCATGGATATTCACCTCTTTGAATTGTTCTCTTTTTTCCCATGTTCCGTGAAAATACGTCAAACGGATGACTCATATCTGGTTAATCCTCATACTCCGTCTCGAAGCTCATCTCATACTTCCGTCAGCTCAAGCTGCATGGCATGACCGAATTGGAGCGAACCCAGTGTATAACCGGCATAGATCGGTGTCATGTCTTGATACAGCCTGCCGCATGAGTCCAGGTTCAGGGCAGCTTGACGATATATCCGCACCAGGCCGCGAAGCTGCTCCGTCGTATACGTCTTCCCTTCAATGCGGAAGTGATTCACGCCCGCTTCGTGCAGCTCCTTCAAGAACGGCATGAAGCAAAACTCTTTTGCCAGTGCCAAGTGGTTACGCCGTGCGGCATCCCGGTATACAGGGTTCTCCCCTTTATCCGTAAGCAGTACGAGATGTCGGTTATCCACGAACCGGTTATCCTCTTCAGCTATGGGCTCAAACTCTGCCGCATTGGCGTACAGGTCATGCTCCAGATACATGACGATGGGCGATCCGTGGACGATGACCTCGAGGGGAATCTCCGGATGACGCAGCAATTTCGTCAAATCATGGAGCTGAAGCTCAAGGGACGGCATGATTCTGGATATGCCAAAATGCTTCTGATAAAACGAAGCCGCCATATGGTTGTATATATTCAGGCTGAAATCGGCAATCATCGGCAGCCCTAGGGATTGAAACTTGTGCATAGCACCGATATTGGAGGCAAGCAAGCCATCCAGGCCGTAAAACTTATGCTTTTTACCCTCGGCGAGGAAATGATGGTACTGCTCCATATGCAGCTCATTCATCATGCGCGGCATGCCAAGAATCATTTCGGCATTCCCTTTATCCGCCGTCAAAGCTTCGATATCCTCACGGCTGAAAGGACGATCCGGCTGGAACACGTCGCCTGTCAGATAGATGACGTCCGCCCCTTCTTCTATTGCCGCTCGGGCCTGCTCCACCGAGTTGACATGCACCGTAATTTGCGGAATCGACGTGCCCGGCTGCTCCCGCTTCGCATGACGAAGCGATTCCTTCACCTGGAGCACCCGCTCCTCCTTCATCTCGCGTTCCGCGGTAGGCGTGCTGAACACCTTCCCCGTACTGTAAAACTTGCCTGTTCCTTCATAACGGCGATTGATGAACGCTAGTCCCGGCTTGTCAAAGGCATAAGCGGTCGTGAAATCGCGCTTCCGGTTTTTATGCAGCGTATCCGCCCCGTCTTCGCGGTTAAAGCCCAGCGGATCCGCAATGTAACGATCTATGGCATCTCCGTAAGAATTAACGACCATCAGCAAAAATTCGATGTCTCTCATGCGTCCTTCAATTTTAAAGCTGGTAATGCCAGACTTGATCAGCTCCGGAATATGCTCGTACATATACATATCTTTTGCCGCAAGCGGGTACTCGGTAGGATAGAGGTAGCCGTCTTTTTTCACCCGATAATCCCAGCGGCAGGGCTTCATGCATCGTCCCCGGTTGGAGCTGTTGCCGAACAGCATGGAACTGTACAAGCAGTTAGCGCCGTGAACGGTGCACATATCGCCGTGCACAAAATACTCGAACTCCATTCCGCTCCTAGTGTGCAGCACCTCGGCCGTCATCAGGTCCATCTCCCGGGAAGCCACGATGCGGGAAACGCCCAATGCCTTGACGGCTTCAATCATCTCCAGATTGTGCACATTCATCATGACCGAGGCGTGAACCGGAATATGGGTATAGTTCATCTCCTGAATCAGAGGAAATACGGCCAGATCCTGTGCGATAATGGCATCTGGACCAATCTCGTTCAAAAAGGCGAAATAACGCTTCGCTTCCTCCAGATCCTCCTCATCCATCAGGTTGTTCACTGTAATGTAGGCACGTTTACCACGCTCATGGGCCAACTGGACGGCTTCCTTGACTTCCTCATAACTTAAGTTATAGCCCTTGCGCATCATGCGCATGTTCAAGGATGGTCCCCCGAAATATACGGCATCGCAGTTTGCGTCAATGACGGTTTTGAATATCTCGAATGTTCCGGCAGGAGCCAACAGTTCCACTTCTTTACCGTTAAAATAACGAGCCATCGTCCGTTCCTCCTCATCCGCAAAGTTTTTTTTGATTGTAACATAATTCACAATCATTATTAGTGAATTAATTCACAGTAAAATTCACAATGCGCTTCCAGCTCCGAGAAGCAACTTATGATCCGCTTCTGTTTTAATATTGACCAATCATTCATTCAATACTAAAATAAATCTCATCAAGTTCTGTAAATGATTGAAGATTGATTAGGTATTCTTTCGTGAAGGAATGAAGATTTTATGCCACGCTCACCCAGCGAGAACGAACGCATACGCCAGATGGCGAAAGAGAAGATTTTAGAAGCCGCCATGGATTTGTTTATCCATCAGGGCTACCATGCCACTTCCATTAGTGATGTAGCCAAGCAAGCCGGCATTTCCAAAGGGCTGCTCTATAACTATTTTTCAGGCAAGGAAGGACTGCTTGCCGCTATGGTCGAGGAGCGAATCGCAGGCGTTGCCGAAGTCATAGAGAATGCCGCTTCGCTCCAAGCACCTGCAGATCAGCTGAAATATATTTTGGAGCAAGCCATCGACAACGTCGATCGGCAGCCGGAAGTATTCCGTTTTTACTTGCATCTTCAAACCCAGCCCGAAGCGGATCAAGAGCTGTTTCCCTACAGCAAGCGTCTTGTGGAAGAGGCTGCACGGCAATTTGAGATTCAGTGCCGCATATTCGAAAGCCTCGGGGTTCCCGAGCCGCGCAAGCGCTCCTTGTACTTTTCTTCTACCCTGCAGGGCATCATGCTGATGATATCCACCTATCCCCAGCACTTCCCCATTGAAGAAGTGAAGGAGCAGATGCTGAAGGAGTTTTGCCCGTAACGAAAAAAGAGCCGAGGTTTACCTGTGCTTCAGGTTTCCTCGGCTCTTTGCTGTACGAAACTTGATCTTCGCACGCTTAAAGGGGATTGATCTTTAGTTATTTTGAATCACGCCATCAACGGGAAACATCTATGGAAGGTCTCAATTCTAGATCATGCCCCTCGCCGAGCCAAAAGAATGCACTGGTTCACCTCTTTATTAAGGGCATCCTCATCCCATCGATCAATGGACATGCTGCGCATGAACAGCTCACTTTTTTCTGCTTTTTCTCTTCCTTCATGTCCTTAATCAGTTATGCTATGAATAACAGGATCGAAACGTACGTGAGGAGGAAAAAAACGATGGCTATTCACTGGCTGGAACCGGATATCGCCGAATGCACCCGAAGAGGAATCGCCTACTTTACGTCGGAGCTGGAGATGGCGAATGGCCTGCCCTGCAAAATGTACCGCATTACCGAAAAGTTCGGGAGTTTGTCCGATCATATGCACGATTATCTGCAGATCTGGTATGTCAGCAAAGGCGAATTCATCCATACGCTCTATGGTCAAAAATACCGGATGGTCCAGGGCAATATATTCGTGCTCCCTCCTTACAGCGTTCATCGCGTGGAGATGGTTCCCGGGAAAGAACTGGAGGTGCTGGGGTGCGAATTCATGCCGGCCTTCATTAACGAACGATTGGAGGGTATGCCGGCTGAGCCGCAGCTGTTCGACCTTTCCTTTATCAAGCCTTTTGTCACGACCGAAGACCGCGTCCCGCTCAAAATCACCTTAACCGGCGGCAGCGACCTCGCCGTAAAGGAGCTCCTGACCGAAATGCTGAACGAGTTCGGAGGCCGTGGCCCATTCTTCGATATTCTGCTGAAGGCCAATCTGCTGAAGCTGCTGGCCATCGTGAACCGCGAGCATGCCGAGCAAGGCAAGCATACAGCGGTAGCCGCGGGCAGCGCCCCATACCGTGAGCCCATTATGGAATCCGTTCAATATATTCACGACCATTACGACCAGCCTCTATGGCTGGAGGATCTCTGTGCGCGGACGATGATGTCCCGGACGAACTTTTGCCGACGGTTCAAGGAAGTGACCGGCTGGACCTTCAGCCAGTACTTGGCCAACTATAGGATACGGATGGCCATGCGGCTGCTGACGGAGCCCGAGCTCACGGTAACCGATGTATGCTTCAAGGTCGGGTTTAACGAGCTTCCCTACTTCTGCCGCACTTTCAAGAAATATACGGGAACGACTCCTGCCTACTATAAAAAGAACGCTTTTAAAACCGTGGACTAACACCCCGGTACGATAATCCAATAAATAAACACGATAGTGAAATCGATCGGTTCGTTCACATGCTATACTCGTGGCAAGCAATAACGAAGAATCAAGCGACAGGCTTATGTTTTCACAGCATCATCAATCCACGATTTTGGAGGAGAACCGATGAACAAAATTACAATTGCCGTGATTGGCTGCGGCACGATTGCGAACAGTGCCCATATTCCCGCCTACATGGCCAACGAAGATGCCGAGATCAAATATTTCTGCGATATCGTGAAGGATCGGGCCGATGCCGCCGTCGCGAAATACGAATGCGGCCAAGCCATCGAAGATTACAACCAGATCCTGAACGACCCTGAGGTCGACGCGGTATCGATCTGTACGCCGAATGACGTTCATGCTTCCATTGCCATCGATTGCTTGCGGGCAGGTAAGCATGTATTATGCGAAAAACCGGCAGCCCGCACCTACGCGGAAGCGCTGGAAATGCAGAAGGTTCAGCACGAAACGGGCAAAACGCTCAATATCGGGGTGGTCAACCGTTACAATGAAAGCGTAAACAGAATCAGAAAAATGATCCAAAACGGCGATCTCGGCGAGCTGTATCACGTATATGCCAGCTTCCGTTCCCACCGCTCGATCCCGGGACTCGGCGGCGCCTTCACGACCAAAGCCATCGCCGGCGGCGGCGCGCTGATCGATTGGGGCGTTCACTTCCTCGATGTCGTGATGTACTGCACGGGCGATCCGAAGCCGAAGACCGTCTCCGGGCAGGCCTACTGCAAGCTGGGCAAGGACATGGAGAATTACACCTTCCTCAAAATGTGGGCAGGTCCGCCGAAATATGACGGCACGTATGACGTTGACGATTTTGTCACGGCTCTTGTCCGCACCGAAGGCCCGACCATTTCCTTGAACGGCGCTTGGGCGCAAAATATCGGCGCTGAAGAAATGTTCATCGACTTCCTCGGCGACAAAGGCGGCATCCGGCTGAAGTACGGCGCTGACTTCACCTTCTATACAACGGAGGATGGCGCATTGATTGAAACCACGCCGAAGTTCAATCTCGGCAGCATGTTCCAGAATGAGATCGACGGGTTCATCCGCTGCATTCAAACCGGGGAGAAGCAGCCTTCGCACATCGATACGGTCATCCTCTCCTCCCAGATCATCCAGGCGATTTACGACTCGTCCGACCAAGGCGCGGAGGTTTCGCTGCAGCCCGTTGCCCAGAACAGCCTATAACCTATAGTTCGAACGCCAGGGAGGCCCTTTTATCATGAAAAAAATCGGATTCATCGACCTGCATCTGGACCAATTCCATGCGAATAAATATCCCGGTTGGATTGAGCAGGCATCGGAACATGCCATGAAGGTCGTGTACGCCTACGGCAAAAGAGACAAAGAAAACGGGCTCACGAACGCTGCCTGGAGCCAGGAGTTTGGCATTGAGCTGCTGCCCACAATCGAAGAGGTGGTGGAGCGCAGCGATTACCTGATCGTGCTGTCCCCGGATAACCCGGAATTCCATGAGGAGCTGTCCCAGCTTCCGCTGCAATCCGGCAAGCCGACCTATATCGATAAAACGTTCGCGCCTGACCGCGAAACGGCTATCCGCCTGTTCGATCTTGCGGCAAAGCACGGAACGCCGATGTATTCGACGTCCGCCCTGCGTTTTGCCAGCGAATACCGTGAGCTGGACCGAAGCGATATCCAAACGATCAGCAGTTGGGGACCGGGTGCCTTCGCCAATTATTCGATCCATCAAATCGAGCCGATCGTCAGCCTGATGGGGACCAGTCCGAAGCGGGTGATGTATATCGGTACGCCTGACTCCCCTGCCCTGCTGATCGATTTCGGGAACGGACGGCAGGCCACCGTAAATCATCTTGGCGATAATTGTCCATTTACCTTGGGCATTAAGAATGGCGACGGGGGCTTCAAGCAAGTCACCGCCAATTCGAATTTTTTCAACTTGTTCATCGAGAATCTGGTGAATTTCTTCGAAACGGGCAAGCCTGCCGTCAACCCGGCAGAAACGGTCGCCGTCATCACGATGATCGAGTATGGATTGAAGGCCGCTGACACCCCTTATGAGTGGGTGGATTTGCCTCAATAGCGAAATCAAGGGTTCGTTACACATAGGAAAACAAAAAAGAGCTGCCCCAACAGGCCAAAAGGGCCCGGGGCAGCTCTTTGTCATGCATTAACCGGTTTTTCCGGTTCTGAATGCTTACACCTCTTTCCGCTGAAAATAGATGAAGCCTGCAAGAAAGAACAGTAGAAACCCGCCAACCACGACGGTCATGAGGCTTTCGAACGGCAGGTTGAATGCGCCGAAATCGGCTTGACCCGCCGGCATCATCGCCAGAAACGGCTGCGTCCACGGATAGTATGGGGCATACGTCTGCGAGTTGGCTACCAGCATGTTCGGTATGGTAAAAACAACGTTCAATGCCAGCGGAGCGGCAAAACTGCTCCAGGCCGTGGAGACTCCAAGCTGCAGCGCGGCAAGCGGCAAGCAAGCAACCCAACCGCCAAGCAGGCAACGCAGCAGCATTTCCCACGGAATCGGAGCATCCACCTTGTGGATCAAACCGGCTCCCAGCACGGCTCCCATGAACAGTAACTGGACGACGGCCAGCAGCATGGCTACCACCGAGAACTTCGCAAAATAGACGGTGCCGCGTGAAACCGGCAGGACAAGCAGCTGCTTCCATCCCCCGCCCGAATGCTCATACCGGCACACCATGGCACTAAAAATCCCCGTCAGAATCGGGAGCAGCAGCATCGCATGCAGGATGATCATAATGCTGATCAAATACTCCCATGGCGCAAGCTCCTCAGGCTTTCCATTTAATATGCCAAGCAGCATGACCAGAATCGCACACAAGAAGATTTGCGGCCATAGCTTCGATTTCGACAGTTTTAGCCACTCTGCGGACACCGCTCTTCTATAGGATGTCATCTTAGTCCACATCCTTTCGGTTAAAATGAATCAGGCCAACGCACGTTATGACCGCGCCCAGCAGCAAACCCGCTCCGATGACCTTGACTTCGCCCGGCCCCATATAAGCCAGCAGCGGCCACTTTAGCGGCATCCAATCGGGGAATTGCAGGGCAAACATCGATACGACAGAGGCGGTAATCCCAATTCCGACCGCAATCCCCTGGTTCTTGAGTGTCAATGAGAGCCACAGCTGAAAAGCCAGCATGGGAAGTGCCGCAAATAGCTGTACAAAGCCAATGCGCAGCAGATCCATATACGGCATTTGCTCTGCCCCCATCCCCAGTATGATGCCGAGCACGGCGGTACTGATCGACAGAAGGAGACAGGATACGCAGAGAATGAGGAAGGCCTGTACGAACTTGGCGCTGAATACCGCCGTTCTGGATATAGGCAATGCCAGCAGCTGTTTCCACGAGCTCAGCTGATGCTCCACGTTGGCCATCAGCGAGCAGACCAGTGTGATTCCAAGAAAGAGGGCAATCGGTACAAAAAACAGCACGTTCTCGAGCAGCCCGCCCCAAGGATCTGCCGCGTAGGATTTCATCAGGTAATCATAGCGAAGTCCGAAGTTCAGCCCTTGCATCGCTGCCAGCCCGATGGGACCGAGCGCAGCGAGAAACCAAATGCCCTTGCCCCGGATTTTCAGCCAATCGGCGGAAAGCGCACGGAACATCATACCCGGCTTCCCTCCCCTACGATCTGCATGAAAATATCCTCGAGCGACCTCCGCTGCTCTTCCACCCGGTACACCGCGTGCTGATTCTCCACGAGCCGCTTCACGAGCAGCGCAATCTTCGCGTCCTGCATGCTTTCCAGCTCCAGCATCTGATTACGCAGGACTCCTTCGCAGCCCAGGTCCAGCGCCAAGCCGAGTGCTAACTCCGGCTCGGACACCGACAGACGGAAACCGCTGGAAGCCGTGGATACCAGATTGTCGATCGTATCCTGGAACACCATCCTTCCTTCACGGATAATGCCGACTTTGTCCGCCATCTGCTCGACCTCGCCCAGCAGGTGACTGGATACCAGCACGGTAATGCCGTATTGGCGCGGCATATTCTTGATCAGCTCCCGGATTTCATGTATGCCGGATGGATCCAGGCCGTTGGTCGGCTCATCCAGAATGAGGAGCTCCGGATTGTTCAGCAGGGCAGCTGCGATGCCAAGACGCTGCTTCATCCCAAGCGAGTATCCCTTGACCGGGCGCTTGGCCTCCTTCGTCAAGGAGACGATCTCCAGCACTTCCGCGATGCGGGACTTCGGCCCGCCGGTGATCCGGCGAATCGCTTCCAGATTCTCAACGGCCGTCAAATGGCCGTAATACGAAGGATACTCCACGAGTGATCCGGTCCGGCGCAAAATGTCCATTTTTTCACTTTTCAAATCCTTGCCGAACAAATAAATCGCGCCGCGCGTCGGTTGAATGAGTCCGAGCAGCATGCGGATGGTCGTTGTTTTCCCGGCGCCGTTCGGTCCAAGGAAGCCATAAATGTCGCCGCGTGCGATCTCCAGGTTCAAATCTACGACTGCTGCGCGCTTTTTGTATATTTTATATAAGCCTTTCGTTTGAATGACGAGTTCCGTCACGTTCATCACCTCAGGTAATATCCTACCTGTCCAAGGTTAAATGCCGGTCGGCTTCAAGTTTAAATTTACTTTAAAAAAGCTGGCAGGCTATCCAAACGGTTCGGAATGGCTGCCACCATCGTGGGAATTTTCGTGGATCTATGTCGCTGGAGCTTCGTGCAGATAGGAATGACTTCGTGAAAAGAGCTAAGAGTGACTTGGTGCAGCTAAGGCCGCTCCGGTGCCGGATCGTTCTTCCGATCGCTGTTAAATCCAGGAAACTCGAATTTACCCAAGGGTGGTTTCCCGGATTTAAAGGCGAACGCTTCGCTTCTCCAGCAACGATTCCGTCCCCTCCGCTGGTGTACACGTAGAAGTTCACGGTTTAAACTTGAGAGTACAATCATCGTACCTTAAACCATAAATTCTTACCCCGTCACTTTTTAAATCACATAGGGTTGACAGCCATTCCAAGATTGCCTCAGAACACGCACGCTTATGTATATTCCGCAACCAAAAAAGGAACCGGCAAATTCCGGTTCCTTCTCGTATATCCGACGGTTCGAAATAACTTTCTAAAAACTGCTTGGGTGGTTTAAATCCTTCACATACTAGCCTTACTGCTCATAACTGAGATAGGTTACTTGAATTGCATATAACTCCCGTTAGAAACGTTCTCGCTCTTCGCCAGCATGCCCCCCCTGATTCCTCACCGCTTCCAGATGCGGATCCTCGTTCCCTCATCCGAGCTTACCACATGGCATCCAAGTCCCATTTCCCTTGTCAGGTGATCCACGATGGCCAGGCCGATGCCTGTGCCTTTGTTGCCGGAGTCGCTTTCGATTCCAGGTCCGTGATCCGAAATGACAAGCACGCCCTCAAGCCCTTCTCTCTCCTCGGTATGTATTCCGATGTATTGCCCGGATTTCGCGTGGCGGACGACATTTTGAAACAGATTATCAAGAAGTCGGCGGAACCACAGCACATCCACGTTCCAGCTCAGCGGCTCGTCGCGCACCTGGATCTCGGGTTCGATTCCTGCCTTCTCCCACACGGGGTACCAGGCCGCTGCGCTTTCCTTGACGATTCGCAGAACGTCGGTTGGCTCCATGCTCAGCTGCACTCTGCCGCTGGTGAGCAGGTTGTAGGACAACAGGTTGTCGATCAGGCCGCCTAAATCCGCGATTTTCGATTCAATGAGTGACAGCGATTCTTTCCCCTTCGGGCTCAGCGGCTCCCGCTCCATAGAGAAAATATGGCTTCGAATCACCGTCAGGGGGGTTCTCAGATCATGAGACAGATTGGCGATCAGGGATTTGCGCAGCTCTTCTTCCTCGCGCTGGCGGCGCTGCCCCTCTTCCAACTGGATGACCATATCGTTATAGCCCTCTTCCAGCTGCCCAATCTCGTCATACTTGGTTAACGTAACCGGCTGGGGTATGCCCGTCACCGTATGGGACGACTTCATAGCAGTACGAAGCCGCAGCAACCGCTTGCGAATACGCACAAAGAACAGCCAGGAGACCAGAATGAACAGGCCGGACATCGAAGCTGTGAACACCCCGTACATCGCTGTTTCGCTCGCAATGGGCTGCTGGACATTCAGGTATTTTCTCGGCAGCTGCATGACCATGAATCCTTCTCCCGATCCCTCTCCCCCGATAAAAGCCACGGAAGTGAACGGGTCGCTATCCCTGGAGTTTTTCATAAATTGCACGGTATAGAGCGCGCTCCATACCTCGGGCAGGTTAGACTGCATCGGCAGCTGCAGCCTGGTCTCATTGCCGCCATCCACCCAAAACATAGAGATCTCCGGATACTCCTGCCGTATCGAATTCAGCTTCTGCTCAATGACCTCCGACGAAGCTCCGCTTAATCCGGCTGCTTCCTCGTGCCACATTCTCTCTAACGCGGCACCGCTGGTATATTTCCCTGCAGGGGTCGGCGGACGGTCCGAGAAGGTATCGTTCACGAACCAGTAAAAAATCGACGCTAACGGAAACATGATCGGCATGAAGATCATCGCCATCAAAATCAACAGCAAATACCGGTTGGTCAGCGAATTGCGGAACCTGCCCTGCTTCTTTCTCCATCTCATGCTCTCACCCGATAACCAAGCCCTCGGACCGTCTCAATAATCTCCGGGTTGGCGGGATCCCGCTCCAGCTTCTCGCGCAGATACCGGATATGGACCATCAGCGTCTTGTCCCCTTCGATATATGACTCTCCCCAGACCGACTCATATATTTGCTCCTTGGTCATGACACGCCCCTGGTGCTGGAGCAGGTACATGAAAATTTGATGCTGTTTACCGGTCAGCAGCGTCTCCTCGCCGGTATCCTCGTTCACGATCCGATTCTCGGCTTCGTATACCGATAAGTGCTTCACTCTCATGGGCTCCGCGGATTTGACGACGGATCGACGCAGAAGCACCTCGAGACGGGCAGCCAGCTCGTCCGGGTGGAAAGGCTTCGTCAAGTAATCATCGGCGAACTCAAGCCCCTGCAGCTTATCGTCAATGGAGGTTCGAGCCGATAGCATCAGGATGGGAAGTCCGGGATACGCCTTTTTGAGACGCTGCCCGACTGTAAAGCCGTCTAGTCCCGGAAGCATAACATCCAGAACAACGACCGCACACGAAGCTGCTTCCCCTACGGCCTTCTCTCCGCTGAGCAGCCACCGCACCTCATACCCCTTGTCCTTGAGAAACTCACTGACCCACCCGCCGATCTCCCGGTCATCCTCGATATATAGAATGCATGCGCTCATGGCAAATCTTCCTTTCCATACGAACCTTCGTATCTCCCCAAGAGGGGTTATTCTATAGCTTTAAGTCAAAGAAGGCTCTTGTAAGCTTTTATGTATACCGTAATTCATCTTTTGTCATTGTAACACGGGATCCCCGATGTTCATGCATCCGATTTGTTAACCTGCAGTGCTCCCTCACTGGGCCTTTCGAAGCTTACTCAACCTTCATATCATGCCATCCGTCCTCCGTCAGACTGCCGCCCGGGCAGCCTATCCCTCCGACTCTCCGTAATGCAAGCTCAGCTGCCTTGCCTTCTCCCTCAGCATATTAACGATCTCCGGAGGTTCAATGACTTTCGCTTCCGTACCCAGACGCAGGAAGATTTGAGCGACATACTCAAGATCATTGCCATCAATGGTTGTATCCACAATGCCCCGGTGCTCATCTTGCATGGCTACCTCGTTCTCCAGCCACGGAATGCTCTCGCACTGTCTCGCCCCTTCCCTAGTCAGCTCTGCATACAATCGAACCGGCTCCCGAATGGGGTAATCCTCGAGCCATTCTTGCATGCTAATGTCCGCCTCATAGGTGTTATCGGTCAGGGTTAAGGATTCCATTCGGTCCATGCGGAACAGGCGCACCCCTTCCTTCCCATGCTCCACCGCGGGCATATACCATAAACCATCCTGGGCATAAACGCCGATCGGCAGCACTTCCCGGTCTCTCGTGCCCGATTTGGAACGATAGCTGATCCGTATAGCCCGCTGATGAAGAGCGGCTTCAATGACGTCTTTTAGATAAGGGGACCCTGCGGTTCTGCTTGGACTCCAGAATGTCAGCACCGATTCCAGGCGGCTGATCATCATTTTGGTATCCTCCGGAAATCCGGCCAGCAGCTTGCGGGAGGCAGAGCCGATATTCAGCTCAAACGGCAACGAGGTATAACGCTTCAAGGCTTGAAAAGCAAAAAATATAGCAAACACTTCATCTTCATCAAACAGGATCGGCGGAAGAACGCGGCTCTTCAATGTACGGTATCCCCCGTGCCGCCCTTGCTCCGTATATAAGGGAACGCCCATGTCGCTGATCTCGGTTAGATACCGGTGCGCCGTGCGAACGGAAACGCCGAATTCATCGGCCACTTCCTGAGCGGTAAAGCTCCTTTTGGCATTGACATACATGATGACATCCATCAGCTGTTTCGCTTTTGACATAATCCCCACCTCACACGTTATAACTAGACAATAATTGTCATGTTTATAAGATATGCTATTGCTGTGTCAAGGTCAAAACGATACAAGAAAGGAGCCCTCATGATGTGCAACCCTATGGAACAGGCCATCAAGGTTAATGGTGCCCGCAACAAAAACCTGCGTAACGTGAGCCTCTCGATCCCCAAAAAACAAATCACGGTGTTCACCGGTGTGTCCGGTTCCGGCAAATCCGCCATGGTCTTCGATACGATTACCGCGGAATCCCAGCGTCAGCTGAATGAGACGTATTCCAGCTTTATCCGCCATCGCCTCCCCCATTACGGACAGCCGGAGGTGGATTCGGTTGAAAACCTGTCGGTGGCCATCGTCGTCAATCAGAAAAGAATCGGCGGCAATGCCCGTTCAACCGTGGGAACCATCACCGATATCCATTCCTTGCTGCGCTTATTATTCTCCCGAATAGGCCGGCCCTTTGTCGGATATTCGGACTTCTTTTCCTTTAACAACCCTCAAGGCATGTGCCCCCATTGCGAGGGACTCGGCAAAGTGAACAGCTTTCGGATCGAGAACTTGATCGACAAGGAGAAATCGCTGAACGAAGGCCCCATCCGGTTCCCGACATTCCGCCCGGGGGAGTTCCGCTGGAAGCGTTATGTCGCCACAGGCCTGTTTGATAATGATAAGAAACTGAAGGATTACACCGAGGAAGAATGGGACACGCTGCTGTACAAAACCGGCTTTAAACCGCCGAACCCAACGGAGGAATGGCCGCCCACCTCGTATTATGAAGGCATTATTCCCCGGTTGGAGCGAACGTTCCTGAGCAAGGATTCACGGGATGCGAGGACGTACAGGGAAGCTATTGATCAAGTGGTGGCTGAGACCGCCTGCCCGTTATGCCATGGCGGGAGACTGAATCAGGAGGTGCTCTCCTGCAAAATCAACGGCACATCCATCGCCGACTGTGCACGGATGCAGGTTAATGAGCTGATCGCTTTTTTGCAGACGATCGAGGATCCAGCGGCAGCAACCATCGTGGATACCTGCATCACTCGGCTGGAGCAGCTGCTTCTGGTCGGGATCGGTTACCTGACGATGGACCGGGAAACCGCAACACTGTCCGGAGGCGAGTCCCAGCGCATCAAAATGGTGCGCCAGCTGGGGAGCAGCTTGACGGATTTAACGTATATTTTTGACGAGCCCAGCATTGGCCTGCATCCGCACGATGTGCATAACATGAACCGCCTGCTGCAACAGCTTCGGGATAAGGGGAACACGGTCATCATCGTGGAGCATGACCCGGACGTCATCCGGATTGCGGATTATATTGTAGATATGGGGCCGCGAGCAGGCACCGCTGGCGGTACGATTGTGTATGAGGGGGACCCGGAAGGGTTGCGGCACGCCAACACCCTGACAGGTAAATATCTCAGTCAACGCGCCCGCTTAAAGTCCGCGGTCCGGGAGCCGGCCGGATGGCTGCGCATCAAAGACGCCTCCCTTCACAATCTGAAGCAGGTATCCGTGAGCATCCCGGCCGGGGTGCTCACAGTGGTAACAGGCGTTGCCGGGTCAGGCAAAAGCACACTCATTAACCAGGTGCTGCCGAACGTTTATCCGGAGGCCATCATTATCAATCAGGACATGATTCAGGCATCCAACCGCTCCAATATCGCGACGTTTACCGGCATTTTTGATGCCATCCGCAAGCTGTTCGCCGATGAGAATCGGGTAAGTCCATCCCTGTTCAGCTTTAATGCCAAGGGGGCTTGTCCGGTGTGTAACGGCTCCGGCACGATTACGATGGATCTGGCTTTTATGGACAGCCTGGTTACGGTTTGCGAAGCCTGCCAGGGCCGCCGCTTTCATGATGACGTTCTGCGCTATCAACTTCGCGGTAGAAACATCAGTGACGTGCTCGCCATGACCACCGACGAAGCGCTGGATTATTTCACGGAGCAAGGTATCGTGGTCGCCCTTCAGCGCATTCAGCATGTTGGACTGGGTTATTTGACGCTCGGCCAGCCCTTAAGCACGCTATCGGGAGGGGAACGGCAGCGGGTGAAGCTGGCGGCAGAGCTCGATAAGCAAGGTGAAATTTATGTGCTCGATGAACCTTCGACTGGCCTTCACCTGTCCGACTGTGAGCGGCTTATGTCCATCATCAACCGACTTGTCGCTCAGAACAGCACGGTCATTGTAATTGAGCATAATCTGGATATCATCAGCCAAGCGGATTGGATTATTGACATGGGACCCGGCGCGGGACATGACGGCGGGAATGTCCTGTTCTCCGGCAAACCGGCCGATCTACTGAATAACCCGCATTCCCTAACAGCCAGATATTTACGGCTGTTTCAAGGCTAGACATCTAGGCCTTCCAGGCTCATGCGAAGGCATCCTAACGGCAAAAAGACCGCGAGCCCCCTCCTTCCAAGGGGACTCGCGGTCTTTTTGTGTTCCACTCAATAGAGAAGCAGCTGCCTACTCCAATATGACGGTTGTATAAGGAGGCAGTGTTAAGCCTTTGCCGTCTAATGTCGCTCTATCATCCGTTGTTTTCGACAAGGATTGGAATGGCGATTCCCCGCTCTTTGCTGCCAAATCGACCGTCTGCTCTTCGCTTGACAGGTTATGGACAACAAGGGCTTTGTTGTCTTGGGAACGGCGGATATAAGCCATCACCTGCCCATTGCCGGAAGCAAAGGATTCAATCGTTCCGCTGTTCAGCGCAGGCACATCATTCCGCCAGCGGATCAGCGTGCGGTAACGGGACAGCAGAGAATCCGGATCTCCCGCCTGCTGTTCCACACCCTGCACCTGATCGCCGCGGTTATGCTTAAGCGGCTCCCAGGTTGTCTGCCCCTTATCGCTGCCCGTATTGGACCAGATCATCGGTTCGCGGATTTGTTCGTCCGGCTTCGCTCCCTTCATCCCGATCTCTTCTCCATAATAAATAAACGGATTGCCCGGCATGGTCAGCAGAATGCCGGCGGCCATCTTGGCGTGGTTCTCATCGTCCTTCAGCTGCGACATAACACGGTTCATGTCATGATTCGTCAAGAATGCGGCATCCGTAAATTTGCCGCCCGATACTTGGCTGAACAAACCATACATCCGCTCCAGGGTGAAGGCCAGATTGTTATCCTTTTCATTCATCGCGGCACCGATAATGCTCTCGCCCAGGCTAAAGTTGAACCCGGAATCAAACGCGTTATCCAGATACGGTGCAATGACCGCAGCGGAATTATCCCAAATCTCCCCGACAATATAAGCGTCCGGATTCACCTCATTCATGCTGGCGCGGAATTCCTGCCACCATGCTGTATTCTTAGCCGTTGTCGCTTCGCCTTTATCGGACATCAGATCCTCATAAATATGTTTGGCTGCATCGATCCGGAATCCGTCGACACCGAGCTCCAGCCAGAACTTCCCGATATCCTTCATCTCCTCGCGGACCTTGGGATGATCGAAGTTCAGGTCCGGCATCCCGCCCCAGAACGTGCCCATGTAATGGGTCCCGTTGATCTCATGCCATGGCGAGTCGCTGCCTGCGGCGCTGGCTCCTGAAGGAGTCCTCCCTTGATCCTCGGCCCATATGTACCAATCGCGGGTTTCCGAAGCCTTGTCTTTCGCAGCCTGCTGGAACCAGGCATGCTCCGTGCTTGTGTGATTGACTACCAAATCCATAATAATCTTGATTCCGCGCTTATCCGCTTCGGCAAGCAGTTTCTTAAAGTCATCAAGGGTTCCGTAGTCCGGGTGGATGGAACGATAGTCGGTCACATCATAGCCGTGATAGCTCGGCGAAGGATTAATCGGCATCAGCCAAATCCCCGTCAAGCCAAGATCCTCTGAAGTTTCCGGATTTCCGTCATTCAGATAATCCAGCTTCTCAATGACGCCTTGTAAGTCACCGATCCCATCCCCATCGGAATCATAGAATGAGCGTACAAAGATCTCATAATAGACGTCGGAGGGCTGCTCATCCACCTCCGCTGTCTCCATTGCTTCGGGCGCTTTCGGATCCGGCTGTTTTGTTTCCGGGGCTGCCGGCGGCTTAGCCTCCTCTTGCGATGGAGCCGCTGTGCCGCTGCAGCCTGCCAGCAGACTTCCGGTAAGCGCAAAGACAGCGAGCCATATAGGCAGAGCCCTGCGTTTTCCCCATGTAGAACGTATCACGTTGTTTACCTCCTGTTCGTTGCAGCAGCTGAAATTCATCCAGTTGCTGCACTTATCTATTCAAATGGATCTCTACAGCTATCTCAGAATAGCGCAAACGTTTGTATTCGATTTCATGATTGCTTTCCAGTAAAACGGTTACATTTCGTGGTCCAACTTAAAATTCATCTTCTTTCGTAGATGACGACTCGTTTTTATCCATCCATATCATAACTCACTTCTTGGTTTTGTTAAATCGTTTGCACAATGCCGTTTTAAGTTGTTTTCCGGGCTTTTCCGACTATAATACCGCACTTTCTTCCGTTTTCTAACCCTTGCTTCTTTTTTGATGTATTTGTGAAATATTTGCGCTGGACTGACTTGGATACGTATTTACAAGCCTATCGATTAACGTTAATATAGCAGTGTGAAACCGTTTAACAAACCGGATCAATATGGCTTTAAATCAATAGGTATCATGTATACTCAGGGCCTGACAGACCCACAATTAAATAAAGAAGAACGGTCCGCGATTAGCGGAAGTTACTCTTCTGAAATTAGAGAGAACTCCAGTAGTCGCTTTCTTATTTTCAAAAAAACGCAAACGGTTCCACTGGAGGTCCTATTATGTCTGTAACGATTAAAGATGTCGCAAAACGAGCGGGCGTATCCCCCTCCACCGTCTCAAGGGTCCTTTCCAATCATCCTAGGATCAGCCGCGAAACCTCGCGGAAGGTAAAAGAGATCATGGAGGAAATGGGCTACCATCCCAATATTATGGCCAAGAGCCTGGTTTCCAAAACGACGGAAAGCATATGCGTGATTCTGCCGAAACCTGCGGAAGAATTGTTCCTCAACTTATTCTTCATGGAACTGATCCGCGGGATCGTCACCCAAGCGAACCGCTCCGGATACGACGTCGTGCTCAGTTCGGGCGGCAACGAGAAGGAAGAAGTCGAGGCCGTATCCCGGCTGCTTAACGGTCGCCGCGTCGACGGCGCCATTTTGCTGTACTCCAGGCAGGACGATCAGGTGGTCGATTTTCTCAAGTCCAACAACTATCCGTTCGTACTTGTCGGCCGGAGCGAGAAATACCCGGATCTGTTATCCGTCGATACCGATAATGTGCAGGCTGCCTATGATGCAACCAAGCATCTGATCTCCCTTGGACATCAACGGATCGGCTTTGTCAGCGGCCCGCCTAACCTGATCGTCTCTCAGGACAGGATGAAAGGCTATGGCAAAGCGCTTGCCGATGCCGGTCTGGAGATGAGAAAAGAATGGATTGTCGAAGGCGAGTTCCTTCAGGAGAGCGGCTATCGCGCCATGTCCTTTTTCATGAACTTGCCTGAACGTCCGACGGCGCTTGTTATTGTTGACGATATTGTATCCTTCGGCGTGCTGAGAGGACTGCACGAGCTGGGGTATAAGGTTCCCGAAGATGTGTCCATTATCAGTTTCAATAACATCTCATTGACCGAACTATCGACCCCGCCGCTGAGCAGTGTGGACATCGGGATTTACAACCTGGGTTACACCGCTTCGCAAGCGCTGATCCAGACCATTCGTAACGATGACAACACGATACTGCCGCACCGCTATATCATTCCGCACCGGTTGATGATCCGCGAATCCTCGATGTTTTCGCTGCCGAAATCATAAGGTTTGGATAAGCATGGCGGAATACACGAAGTATTATCAAAATAAAGAAGCATCGTGGTGCTTCCTTTATTTTTGCAGCTTGGTTCAAACGTTTGCACTAATTCATTAAGGAGGATGATCATGTCAAACCTAACCGCTTGTTTATTTGATCTTGACGGCGTGCTGGTGGATACCGCCAAGTATCACTACATTGCCTGGAAGCGTCTTGCCGGAGAGCTTGGCTTTGAATTTACGGAGCAGGACAATGAACGCCTGAAGGGTGTAAGCCGCATGGCTTCCCTCGATATTCTGCTTGAGGTTGGCGGAATTACGCTCGATGAAGACGCGAAGCAGGCGCTAGCCGAGAAGAAGAATGCTTGGTATGTCGAGTATATTTCCAACATGGACGAATCCGAGATTTTGCCTGGAGCCCGCGAATTTATCCAAGCGCTGAAGGACCGCGGCATCAAGGTTGCGCTGGGCTCCGCCAGCAAGAACGCGATGCTGATCCTGAACAATACCGGCCTGACTCCTTATTTCGACGCTATCATCGATGGAACGAAGACTGCCCAAGCGAAGCCGGATCCCGAGGTATTTACGATGGGAGCCCGCGAGCTTGGCGCCCGGCCTGACGACTGCGTCGTATTCGAGGATGCCGAGGCCGGCATCGAAGCCGCCATACGCGCGGGAATGCGGAGCGTCGGCATCGGGTCGCCTGAAACCTTGGGGCGCGCCAACATCGTTCTTCCCTCCCTGGAAGGATTCACGGTGGATCGTCTGCTGGAGTTGTAAGCGAATGCGACACATGCTTACGGCATCCGGTAGTTTCATCCCATATAGAACTGCAACCATTTTTCCTAAAAACAAAGGAGCCGATGATTGTGAAACAATATTTAAAGCTTGATGAATGGTCAATTATTGAGGAGGGCTTTGATCCTCACACGCATGAGATCTCGGAGAGTATCTTCAGTATCGGTAACGGATTTATGGGCCAGCGAGCCAACTTCGAGGAATCCTACAGCGGTTCCTCCCTGCAAGGCAGTTATATGGCCGGCGTGTATTATCCGGATAAAACCCGTGTAGGCTGGTGGAAGAACGGTTATCCCGAATATTTTGCCAAAGTGCTGAACAGCACCAACTGGATTGGCATCGGCATTGAAATCGACGGGACGCCGCTTGATCTGGCCAAATGCACGGTGAAGGATTTTGTGCGCGAGCTGAATATGAAAGAAGGCTTCCTCTCCCGCAGCTTTATGGCCGTCATGGAAAACGGCAAGGAGCTCAAGGTTGAAGCTGTCCGTTTTGTCAGCATTGTTCGCCACGAGATCGGCGCCATTCGATATGCCGTAACTCCGCTTAATTTTGCTGGAGAGCTTACGGTCACGCCTTATCTCGATGGCGATGTGAAGAACAAAGACTCCAACTATGACGAGAAATTCTGGCTGGAGGTATTCAAGGAAGCGGCGCAAGGCTCGGCTGCATTGACCGTAAAGACCAAGAAACTCGATTTCCATGTGACCTCCGTCATGTCATATAGCATCCTTAAGAACGGCGCGAAGCTGGATCTTCAGGCCGAACTGGTGGAAAAAGAGAAGTATGCGGCCAACCGCGTAAATGTATCCGCGTCCGAAGGCGAAGCCATCACCATCTATAAATATGTAGCCAACGTCACATCCCGCAATCATGGATTCGGCGAATTGGTGGATGCTGCACGTGCTGTGCTGGAGCCGGCGGTCGAAACCGGATTTGAGATGCTGTTGAAGGAGCAGGCGGATGCGTGGGGCGACAAATGGAAGGAAAGCGATATTGTCATTGAAGGCGATGTGGCGGCCCAGCAAGCGATCCGCTTCAACATCTTCCAGCTGAACCAAACCTACAGCGGCGAAGACGACCGTCTGAACATCGGGCCGAAGGGCTTCACCGGGGAAAAATACGGCGGCAGCACCTACTGGGATACCGAGGCTTATTGCCTGCCGTTCTACCTGAGCACCGCGGACGCCAGCATTTCGCGCAACCTGCTGATCTATCGTTATAAACACCTGGAAAAAGCGAAGGAAAACGCCAAGAAGCTCGGCTTTACCAAAGGCGCCCTCTATCCTATGGTGACGATGAACGGCGAGGAGTGCCATAACGAGTGGGAAATTACGTTTGAAGAAATCCACCGTAACGGCGCGATTGCCTATGCCATCTATAACTATGTAAACTATACCGGGGACTTCTCTTACCTCGGCCAATACGGCCTGGAAGTGCTCGTCGAAATTTCCCGCTTCTGGGAAGAGCGCGTGAATTACGTGCCGGCGAAGGATCAGTATATGATGCTGGGCGTCACCGGTCCGAACGAGTACGAAAACAACGTCAACAACAACTGGTATACTAACCGCATTGCCAGCTGGACGATGGAATACACGCTTGACGTGCTTGAATATTTGAAAGAGAACGAGAATTCCCGCTATGCCGAGCTTACGGCGAAGCTGGGGCTGCAGGATGTCGAAACGACCAAATGGCAGGATATCATCAGCAAAATGTACTACCCGGTCGATGAGGAGCTCGGCGTATTCCTGCAGCAGGACGGATTCCTCAACAAGGAGCTTGTCCCTGTGAAAGAATTGGATCCAGCCCACCTGCCCCTGAATCAGAACTGGTCCTGGGACCGCATTCTGCGCTCGGTGTACATTAAGCAGGCTGACGTGCTGCAAGGATTGTTCTTCCTTGGCGACCAGTACGACTTGGCTACGAAAAAACGCAACTTCGACTTCTATGAACCGTTCACGGTGCATGAGTCCTCCCTCTCGCCTTGCGTACACTCCATTCTCGCGTGCGAGCTTGGGTACCAGGAGAAGGCGTACGAGATGTACCTCCGTACAGCTCGCCTGGATCTGGACAACTACAACAACGATACCGAGGACGGCTGTCATACAACCAGTATGGCGGGAACCTGGATGTCCGTTGTGCATGGCTTCGGCGGCTTGCGCGTGAAGGACGGCGTATTGCATTTGAATCCATTCATTCCAGGTCACTGGTCTTCCTTCTCCTTCAAGGTGATGTTCCGCGGTTCCCGCCTGAAGGTCAACGTCAAAGGCAAGGAAACCATCATCGTCAACGAAACGGATACGCCGGCTGTCCTGAACGTGAATGGCAAGGAGTACAGCATCGACGGATTTGGACAGGTCCAAGCCGCAAGATAACAGGCATACATCTACAAAAACTACCGAGTTATATAAAAAACAAGAGCCCTGGAGAACATTCCAGGGCTCTTGTTTTTACAGAAAACGGGCTCCTTCAGGCAGCATTGCTCCTTCTTAAAGGGCCCGTTTTCATCCACGCCAAGCATCTATATCGTCTGAACTCAGCCAAAGGCTGTGACAATCAGATGCAAAGCTCCGCATCCCGATGGCGGGGGAAATACCGATTATGTATGCTATGAATAAATGAGTTGAGAATGAGGATCACGCGGAGGCCGTTCAGATGGCTTCCCAAACAAATACCCCTGCGAGAGCTCAATCCCGATATCTCGGCAAAAATGAAACTCCTCCCGTCTCTCAATGCCTTCAGCCAGCACCATGGCCCCAAAATCATGAGCCTTGTTCGTGATCATTTTGAGCTGCTCCTGCTGCCCGGGATTACGATCGCAATGATCGATCAGACTCCGGTCGATCTTTACATAATCCGGCTTAAGCTTAATCATCTGCTCCAATGTGGAATAACCTGCACCAACGTCATCCATGGCTACCGAGATTCCATGACTCCGATACACCTCGAAAATCGATTGCAAATGCTCAACATCATCAATCTTCTCGGTTTCCACAACCTCAAATACGAAATCCCTCGGATCCAGATGGAGCCTGTCTATGGTATGGAAGGTGTGGCTAAGACACATCTGCGCATCATATATGGAGGATGGCAGGAAGTTCACGAATCGCTTCACGCCGATGGGTAGCCACTCGGCACTAGTCTCAATGGCACTGGTTCGTGCCGCCCGGTCCAGGAATGCATGCAATCCGGTTTTACGGGCTGTCTCAAACAGCTCATACGGCTGGAACCTGGCTCCCCCATCTACCGGACGAAGGAGAAATTCGTAGGCAACGATCTGCTCGGATGAATCCACGATGGGCTGCATATAGCTCGTAAACTGCTTATGTAAAATGATACTTACCATATCGTAATGCTCCATCTGCAGTTCGAACTTCTGCATAGGGGTCCACGAATGCCGGATTTGCGGAGCTTCTCCGCCGGTAACACAGAAGGACAGCTCTTGACGAATCTTCAGCGGAAGGGGCTGCAGACACTTCATCATGGAGATCAGGTCCGCGCGTACCTTGTAGTTTACAGCACAACCCTCATTGTTCTCTTGTACCGCGTAGCCGTTCACTGCCAGCAACTGAATAAGCTCTCCACTTGCAGGCTTCATATGAATGGTCCCCTGGTCCTCAATCGGTTCAAAGGTGCTGCAATTGTCGCAAATCATGTTCGTCCTCCTTGGCAAGCTAGCTCTCACTATGCTTCTTATCGGCATTTTGAATATGATTTCTTTGCATTTTATGGATTTTATATCGAATTTATGACCTATTTTAAGAGAAATGCGCAAGATTCGTACAATGATTACGCCAAATTCTACAAAAATCGACTTATATTGCTTTTAACAACGTATTGTCAATACGATGGTCATACTTGATCTACTCAACCTTTTGATCCAAAAGCTGCAGCAGCATCGTCCGCTCCACATCAAAATGCCAAGGGGCGTTCCGTTCCTTCGCCGCATACATCGCGGCATCGGCGCGGCCAATCAGCTCCTGATCATTTCTGGCATGATCCGGATAAACCGCAATGCCGATACTCGGTGTGGTTCGGACTTCATGCCCTTCCAATTCGTACGGCTCGCTAAGCATCGTCCAGATCTCCTCCGCCATCCAGATCAGCTCCTGATCCTCACCAGCCGGATGGATCATGACGGTGAATTCGTCTCCTCCTAAACGGGAAACCAAAACTCCCTTAGACTCAAGGGATTGAAGCCGGTCTGCAACCTTTCGTATCAACAAATCGCCGGCACGGTGGCCGTATCGGTCATTGACTCGTTTGAAACGATTCATATCCATATACAGCAAGCCTACACGGGAACCTGCGCGGTCCGCCTCCTTCAGCGAGCTCGCCAGCCTTGCATTAAAATAACGGCGATTATACAGCCCCGTCAGATCATCACGATGTGCCAGGGCTTCACTCTGCATCAGACTCTCATGCAGTCGGTCAAACAAGCGATCGTTCTCGAACTGGATTAAAATCTGCCTGAACAGAATCAGGATCACGCACAGGGATAGGCCGGTAAACAGTCCAGTCCACCCTCCAAACCACTGCGCCATAAGGGCAAACATCCCGCCAAGCACGCTGTAGGGAAGCAGGTACCTTACGATCAGGCTTCCGACTGAACGCGGCTCCCGCTCGCCAACGGATGGTTTACGGGAATTAGGAGCGGACTGCCCACCTGCGAAACTAATGATTAATACCGATATCGTATAGAGTGGATACAGATAGGAACGAACCTCGATACCCATCAGATCAACGAGATAGATGTACAGGACATCTCCGGCAATATAAGCGCTTCCGCCAAGACATAACAGAATGGCCGCCCTTTTCCCTAACAGTCCGGTATTAAAATACAACACCAGCGTAAAAAAATAAGTACTATTGCGCACAGGGGATACAGCATGTCCACCCAAAGGTTTCCCCATACTGCCTCATGGGCCAGCCCCTGAAGCTCAGGCTTGATGAAATATTCCCACCCTACTGTCATGACGGCTATGCCAACAATCACAATATCCAGCATAAACCGGAGTCCCCGAAACGATCCTTGAACATGCCGGAATAAATAAATGAGAGAACTTGCGAACAAAATGAGTTCAAGTCCCCAGAATAAGTGGGCTAGGATCGGAGAGAAAGCGCTCTCTTTTCCAAACCAAACATAACAAGCGTGAATGATTCGTGCCGCTGCATCCCCCATTAATCCGAGACTCACAATAAGCCAAAATCTGCGAAGATGAACCTCATAACGCCGACTAATCCGCATTAAATAAACGGAGGCGGCTGCAGGAGGAATAATGACTAGAACACGCTGAAGCGATAAAGCCTCAGGCATCCACAGAGCAATCATGATCTGAATGAATGCATATATCATGTCGAGTCGAATCCACAGATGATCTGCTGGAGTTGGACTCATAAGCATTCCTCCTCGGCCAAAAGGTAAGCTGGATCACTTTCATATGTTAGGTCTTTTGAATTAATCTTTCTATTTCTCATGATACTTTTTACCCACTCAAAAGTAAAGATGAGGAAATGAAAGAAAAATCATCTTTATCAGCCCCTGCATGAACACAACTCCCACTTGACGTATAGGGATTATGTGATAACATTTCAGTCATATCTCATATAGATCGGAAAGGGTGTTGAACCATGTCACAGAAACGCTTAGATCATGTCGGTATTGTTGTCCGGGACCTTGAAGCTACAATCGCCTTCTATACATCCGTAGTCGGACTAGAACTAAAGAATCGTCTGACCCATACGAATGGCGTCATCCAGCTGGCGTTCCTCGGGTTTAACGGCAGCAACGAGACGGAAGTCGAGCTTATTCAGGGATACAGCGACACGCTGCCAGCGGAGGGCACCGTTCATCATTTTGCAGTCAGCACGGACAACATTGAAGAGGAATATGCCCGGGTTCAAGGACTTGACGTTCCTCACTTGGACGAGGAAATCGTGACGCTCCCGAATGGTTTCCGTTATTTCTTCGTACATGGTCCCGAAGGGGAATGGATTGAGTTCTTCCAGCGCTAACCTCTACGTAGAAGCCTTATTCAAATACTTTATCTCGTGAAAGGTTCATAGGATCAATTAATGTTTCCCATTGCATAAGTGTTCTAAGCAAAGACCTGCCCCGTTCGTACCTCTTCGAACTAGACAGGTCCGGTGTGTTAGGACTATAATAGCGGATGTAATGATCGAAACTTCATAAATACCGGGGGAGCTGGGATATGGCCGGCTGAGAGTGTATCCGATATGATACTGACCCTTACACCTGATCTGGGTAATGCCAGCGTAGGAAGCCCATGTTTGCGGCAGCTGTTTATTTGCCGTGGTATACACTTACGCCGTCATGCGTCCTGATATCATCAGGGCGTTTTTTTTGTGGAGTTGCGAGGTAATAGAAAGAGAACTTAAAGGAGAGAAGAAACGATGAAGAAGGGAAGATGGATTCCGCTGCTTCTCGCTTGCGTCCTGCTTATGGTCGCGTCCGGATGCGGTACAAGCGAACAGAACAAGAAGACAGGTGCCGAAGGCGAAGGCAGTCAGACTTCCGGGAAACTCCGTGACGTGCAGCTGATGCTCGATTGGTCCGCCAATACGAATCACACCGGCCTGTATGCAGCGAAGGAGCTTGGGTATTATGAGGAAGAAGGGCTTAATGTCCAGATCGTCCAGCCGGGAGCAGGCGGTACGGATACGCTGGTCGCATCCGGAAAAGTGCCTTTTGGCATCAGTTATCAGGAAGGCGTAACGCTGGCCAGAACCCAAGGATTGCCGCTCGTTTCCATTGCAGCGATCATTCAGCATAATACGTCCGGCTTTGCCGCCCCCAAGGACAAAGGCATCGTGAAGGCAGGCGATTTTGAAGGAAAATCCTATGGCGGCTGGGGCTCACCTGTGGAGGAAGCCGTCATGAAATCCATCATGGAGATCGATGGCGCCGATGTCAGCAAGGTGAATATGGTCAATATGGGCGATGCCGATTATTTTACGGCCGTCAAACGCGACATTGATTTTGCCTGGATCTTCTATGCTTGGACGGGGATTGAAGCCGAGCTTCGCAATGAACCGCTTGACATGATTTATGTGAAGGACTACTCCGAGCAGCTTGATTATTACACACCGGTAATCGTGACGAACGAGAAGCTGATCCAGGAGGACCCTGAGCTTATCAAAGCGTTCATGCGGGCGACTTCAAAAGGATACGACTATGCGATTCAACATCCTGAAGATGCGGCAGCTCTGCTTACGAAGGCGGTTCCTGACTTGGATGCCGAACTGGTTCTCGCCAGCCAGAAATGGCTGAGCCCCCGTTATCAGGATGATGCATCCCGCTGGGGCGAACAGAAAGCCGAAGTATGGTCGGGATATGCAGACTGGATGTTTGAGCGTAAGCTGCTGGAGAAGGAACTTGATGCGGACCGCGCATTCACCAATGATTTTTTACCGGAGCAGTCATAAGGTTATTTCTATTTAAAAAGAAGAGAGTCGGCCTTGCAGCAGGCTGCCTCTCTTCCATTACATTATAGCTTGCACGAAAGGATGAGTTTACATGGCGAATACACTTTTGAGCATTCAAGTGATACCGAGAACGCCAAACGGGGCCGACAGCATCCCTTATGTAGATGAAGCGATTAAGGTCATTCAGGAATCAGGCGTGAAATACGAGGTTCATGCACTCGAAACGACCATGGAAGGTGAGCTCGCCGAGCTGCTCAAGATCGTTGAGCGCATGCATGAAGCGCTGGTGAATGCGGGAAGTCCCAGCATCATATCCCAAGTCAAAATCGCCCATCACCCCAGCGGCATCAGCATGGATAAGCTGACTGAGAAATACCGTCCATGAGAAGCTGGTGGAGTTCGGTTTGGCCGCCCGTGGTGGCGGTCCTCTTCTTTTTGGTGGCATGGCAGGCCGCAGTATCCATATTCGACATTGAACCTTTTATTCTGCCTGCGCCGACGGCCATCGGGCATGAGGCCGTTACCGGAGCTTCCGGTCTCTTCCAGCATACAGCGGCTACCCTGCAATTAACCCTGGTCGGATTTATGATCGGTACGGCGATCGGTCTAGTCATCTCGCTGGCACTGCACATGGTGCCTTTTCTCAAAACCGCTCTTTATCCGCTTCTTATTCTTAGCCAGAATGTGCCGACAATCGCCCTAGCCCCGCTTCTCATGATTTGGTTCGGCTTCGGCATGCTGCCCAAGGTTATCGTGATTACGCTGGTCTGCTTCTTCCCCGTCGCTGTTGCGGCCCTGGACGGACTGGCCCGTACTGACCGAACCATGATGAATTACATGCAGATGGCGGGGGCTACCTCATGGCAAATTTTCAGCAAGCTGGAGCTGCCACATGCCCTTCCCTCCATCTTCTCCGGGATTCGAATTGCGGCTACCTATTCGGTCATGGGTGCGGTTATCGGGGAATGGATCGGCTCGGACCGGGGAATCGGCTACTACATGATGCTGCAAAAATCCGGCTATCGCACGGATCGGGTGTTTGTTGCCATCCTGGTCATCGTCCTGCTCAGCCTGCTGATGGTGCTGCTGATCACTCTGCTGGAGAAGCGGCTCATCCGCTGGAATCGAAAAGGTTGAGTCCCAGTGAATAGACGTTTCGAATCTTATATGATAGGAGGCCATTTGTCGATATGACACATCAAGTACCCCTGACGGTCCAGGACGGGGCTGACCCGTCGGCTACGTCGGTCTCAACCGCACCTGCCCTCGAGGTTCGCAGCCTTCGAAAAACCTTCCGCGACCGGCGCAGCGAAGTGCATGTGCTGGATGGCCTTTCGCTTCAAGTACAGCCCGGGGAATTCGTCTCCTTGATCGGTCCTTCAGGCAGCGGAAAGAGCACCCTCTTCCATATCATTGGGGGGTTAACAGCTCCGGATGCGGGCTCTGTCCTCATGGATGGTCAGGACGTGACCGGGGAAAAAGGCCGCATCGCCTATATGCCTCAACAGCCGGCCCTGTTCCCTTGGCGTACGGTGGAGGACAATGTGCTCCTTCCCGAAGAGCTGCGAGGCACCTCGAAAGCCACTGCCAGGGAACATGCCCGCAGCTGGATGGAACGTGCCGGACTCAGCGGCTTCGAAAAGGCATATCCGCACACCCTCTCTGGAGGAATGCAGCAGCGGGCAGCTTTTCTGCGCGCACTGATGAGTCCGCAGGAAGTTATGTGCCTGGACGAACCGTTCAGTGCATTGGATGCGTTAACGCGCAGTGATATGCAGCGCTGGCTGCTCGATATCTGGGAGGATACGCGCCGTTCGGTGCTGATGATTACCCACCATATCGAGGAGGCGCTGCTCCTCTCGGACAGCATCTATATCCTGTCAGCACGGCCCGGAACCATCTTGAAACGGGTAAAAGTCCCTTTCTCTCGACCGCGCCGGGAAAACATCCTGATGGATCCGTCCTTCATCGCATTAAAAACCGAAATTTCCGCCATCATGCGGGAAGAACAGCACAAGCGCTGACCGATGAAGGCCAGCGCAATACATACATCCATGATGTTCGTGGAAGCTTACAAGCGAGGTGATGTAACGATGAAATCATTCATGCAGAGTGAAGCGAATTCCCCCCTGATCGACACTCATATTCATCTGGACAGTTATGCGTTATCCGATCAACAAGCGATTCTCGCGGATATCCGCCATCATGAGGTTCAATCCGTCATCTCTGTCTCCATGCATCTGGCTTCCTGCAAGCGAAACCTGGAGCTGGCCCGGCAGTACGGACCGATGGTGCGGCCGGCTTTCGGTTATCATCCGGAGCAGCCCCTCCCTTCCTCTGACGAAACCGAAGAGCTGCTGGATTGGATGGCAGAGCATGCCGATGAGATGGTTGCCGTAGGAGAGGTGGGTCTCCCCTATTACGCCAGGCTGGAGGCTGAATCGGAAGGCCGACCCTGGGATAACCGCCCTTACGCCTATCTGTTGGAGCAATTTATAGCTTTTGCTAAGAAGCATCATAAACCGGTGATTCTGCACGCTGTATATGAAGATGCGGATATCGCATGTGATTTGCTCGAAAAATACGGCGTCACTCGTGCCCATTTTCATTGGTTTAAGCGCTCCCGTGACACCTTGCAGCGGATGGCAAATAACGGATACTATATTTCCTTTACACCCGACATCCTCTATGAGGAAGAAATTCGTGCTATGGCAAGTAGGTATCCGGATCATCTCGTCATGACCGAAACCGATGGACCTTGGCCGTTCGAAGGTCCATTCACCGGACAGATGACCCATCCTCGGTTGACGGCTTCTGTGGCTTCGGCATGGGCTGAGCTTAAGGGGCTGTCCATACTTGAAGCCCGCAGGATTTTATATGAGAACGCCGCGAGACTTTACCGTCTATAAAAAAGAATCTTCATGCAGTTCAAGTCGGTTGCTTAGGCAATCGGCTTGTTCTCTTTAAGAAGAAATCGGTTATATTGATTAATCAACTCATCAAGCACGATCGATTGTCTGAGGACTTTAGGATGATTAAAATCACGATACCGCTGCTTCATCTTATGAAGCTTATGCCGTTCTTGCTCGATACTAAACTTTATGCCTTCCTTCGTTTCCATGACTTTATATCCTCCCCTCATGTAATATTTTATGCTTTAATGTAAAATTATAGGATGTTCAATATTAGACATCAGAAATATGACATGGAGGGGCTTATTTCTGTTATTCACGCCAAAAAACCACAATGCCAACCGCAGCATTGTGGTTCTTTGGTTCCATTATTTAACGTACTTAATTAACGTACTTATTTAACATACTTCTCCTGATATGCCTTTGACATCTCGTCTGTAATTTCCTTCATCTTCGGATCACTCTTGATTGTTTCGATCAGTTTATCGTACGATTCAACCGGTTCTTTGCCCGTGATGACCATGACCCGCATATCATCCACTTTCTTGGAAAGCTCGGGGTAGTATTTATTGTAGGCTTCCGAATACAGCTCTCCCGAAGGGTTCGGAACCTTGACCGTCTTACGCTCTGTGACGATCTCTACGTTCCGCTCATATACTTCATCCGGCATCCCTACCGCGCTGATAGCCATATCGTCGCTGACGAGGTGAATCATATTGTTCAAGTTGCCGTCACCCGTCTTATCAACGGCAGCCTGCGGCGTAGCAACCTTCTTCCCGTTCTCCACATTGTAATGGACACCTTCGATTCCGTAGGTCAACATTTCATTGCCTTCCTGACTATAACCATAGTCGAAAAACTCGAGGATTTTCTTCACTTTCGCCTCCGGCACTTTCTTCGGAATCAGGTATACTCCATAATAAGGCGATCCTGAAGGCGTATACTTCACCCCGTTTGCATTCTCCAAGTAAGCAAGCGGCATGAGATCCGCCTTGGGATCAACGCCCTTCACGGCTTCGCCGGTCACCCAGGCATGGTTCATGGACATGCCCCCTACCCCTGCCTTGGCGCTTCGCATCGTATCCATTACCTGCGAGAACTTCATGATAGCGAAGTCTTTGGGGAACAAGCCCTCATCATATGCCTTTTTGATCCACAACATGGCCTCCCTAGACTCGTCCGACGTCATAATCGGAGTCAGGGTATTATCGGGTTGAAGCTTCCAGGACCCTTGCGTTTCATTAAATATATTATAAATATAGGCGAGAGCCCCCGGATTTGCGGCATATGGAATCTCATCGGCCTGTCCATTACCATTCGGATCCTTTTCCTTAAACGCCTTTAACACGTTATGGAACTCATCCAGCGTTTTGGGCGTTTCCAGCTGAAGGGCATCCAGCCAGTCCTTGCGGATCATCGGGAACACGCCGCCGCCATAGCTAGGATAATAACGAGGAATGACGATGTTCTTGCCATCCACCTTGGTGATTTCCCACATTTCCTTCAATTCTTCGCGGTTCAAATTCGGATAGTCTTTAAGGAACGGTGTCAGGTCCCAGAAAACCCCCTGCTTCAGCATTTTCTGCAGCTGCGGGTTCTGCAGCGTCTCCACGAAAGTAACCTCTGGAAGATCGCCGGATGCAAGCATGACATTGATCTTCTCTTCGGCCGTGGACGGCGACAGCCACGTAATATTCAGCTTGGTATTGGTGCGTTTCTCGAGCTCTTTCCATAGTGCATTGGTGTTGTCTATGAATTCGGTGGCATAATTCAGGGTCTGTATCGTAATGCTTGTAGGTTCACTGCTGTCTGTTCCGCCTCCGTTGTCGCTCGGTGCACTTCCGTCACGGCTGCCGCATGCGCTAAGCAAGAGCGAGCTTGCCAAGAGCAGCACCCCCGACATTTTCAAAAGCGCCTTGCCCGGCTTGGTTTCCATTCTTTTCATCATTAGACCTCCCTTATAATGATACCTCTCTCCTGACTGATCATGATGTCAGATAAACCGTATATCGATTCATTCCTTGACAGAGCCTACCATTGCTCCTTTGGCGAAGTGCTTCTGCAGGAATGGATACACTAACATGATCGGCACGGTTGCAATAACGACCGCCGCCATCTTCAACGTTTCCGTTGGAACGGGACGATTCACTTGGAAGGCGAATCCGCCGCCGCTCCCGGATCCCATCGTCGTTGGATCCACAAGCATATTTTGCAGCAATACTTGCAGCGGCCACATCTTCTGGTCGTTAATAAACATCAGTGCGTTGAAATACGTATTCCAATAACCGACCGCAAAGAACAATCCGAAAGCGACCAGCGCCGGCAGCGACAATGGCAGAATAATTCTCCAGAATACGCCGATATCATTCGAACCGTCAATCATCGCAGCTTCCTCCAGACTTTCCGGAATGCTGTCGAAGAATCCCTTCATGAGCAGCACATACCATGCGCTGGTCAAGCTGGGCAGGATAAGCGACCAGATGCTGTCAATGAGTCCCACATTACGAACCACCAAATACAGCGGCACCAATCCCGGCGTAAAGAGAAAGGTAATTAGGATCATAATCATGATCGCCTTGCGAAACCGCAGGCGTTTGCGGGACACCGCATAAGCCAAGCCCCCGGTAACAAGCAGACTGAGCAGCGTGCCGACCGTAGCCAGGAACACGCTCACGGAAATCGAGGTGACAAACAATCCGTTGGAGAGTAAATGCTTATAAGCATCCAGCGTCCAAACCCGCGGCCATAATATCAGGCTGCGTTGATAATACTCCACCGGATCGGTAAACGACAAAATAACGGTATAATAAATCGGAAATATCGTTGCCAAACCGATGATCAGCAGCAGTCCGTTATTTACAAGACCGAACAGCCTGGTTTTCCATCCTTTCTCATGCATGCTTTACTCCTCCTTGTCTTCACCCATCCTTTAGTACAAGCTTTCCTGACCGTAACGCCTCGCCAGCCGGTTGGCCGTAACCACGAGAATGACGCCGACAATCGATTTGAACAACCCGATAGCCGTACTGTAACTGAACTCTCCCTGCCGGATCCCCACCCGGTATACATAGGTATCGAACACTTCAGCTACATTGGTAACAGGTGCATTCATCATCAGATATATCTGTTCGAATCCCGTATCCAGAATTGTTCCCAGACGGAGGATCAACAGAATCAGGATCACGTTGCGCATCGCGGGCAGGGTAATATGCCACATCCGTCTCATCCGGCCCGCTCCGTCCATGACGGCTGCTTCATATAACTGCGGGTCCACTCCGGCGATGGCCGCGAGAAAGATGATGGTTCCCCACCCGACTTCCTTCCAGATGGATTGTCCCGTCAGCATCCCCCAGAAGTAATTGGGGTTGGAGAGAATATCGATCGTCTCCCAATCCATGGAGATGAGCCACTTATTAAACAAACCCTCCGATTGCGAGAACATGAGGTACGTAAGGCCATAGATCAATACCCAGGATAAAAAATGGGGGATATACACCAGGGACTGAATGGTCCTCTTATAGAAGGAATTTCGCACTTCATTCAGCATCAAAGCTAAAATGATCGGTGCCGGGAAAAAGAAAATCAAGCTCAGAAAGCTGATCGCCAGCGTATTGCGCAGCAGCATCCAGAAATCATCGTTGGAGAAAAACCGGGTGAAATGCTCGAATCCTACCCAGGGGCTTCCGAGCACTCCAAAGTATGGAGAATACTCCTGGAAGGCAATCACGAGATTCGTAATCGGAATATATTTGAAAATGATAAAAAAGATCAGACCCGGCAAGGCCAGCACGTACAAATACTTGTCGCGTACAACATCCGACCAAATCCTCCCCCACTTCGTTTTGGATTTCACGGAAATGGGGGGGCTCCCGCTTCCTTTTGCCGACTGAACGGTTTCTTGTGCTTTCATCGATACTCCCTCACTTTCTGCCTTGTCATCTCGTTCAACATACCGTTCACGGAATGTAGTCCTAATGTAAACGTTTGCAGGATTACCTGCAATTCGACTTTTTTTCCGCCGGCTCCAATCCCCCTCCCATTCGATGCACGGCACAGGGAAAGCTTGGTCTCTACGGCATTGTGGAACCTTTCGTTTCCTTGTATTGCACTTTTTTTCCACGGTAAATGAACGTCCGATTCGGTTAATCGGTAACGTTGACTCGAACTCGATTAGGAAGATATGATCTTTTCAACTCATCCACTCATTCGCTATGATAGTATGTAATCATTTTACCGGCTCGCTTCGATCAAGCCTTTGATTTGTCTATGCCAACAGGGGGTTAAAGTAATGAGGCAACAGAATCATGAATCCGTTTTCAAAGGTGTTATGTATTGGAGAAGCATCGCGCTTGCCGTTTTGTTAACATGCCTCCCCATCTCGGCCATAACGGCCGTCTACCTTTATGTGGGCAACCAGCATATGATTAACCAATATCAGCAGCGGAACGAAGAAGCCCTGGTTGACGCTGCGAGACAAGTAGACGAGCAATTCACACAGTTAGTCCACTACGCCCTCAATATGGTGGTGAAGCCCCATTTCAAGCCTTCGTTGTCTGATATGGACTTTGTATCGAATATCGAGGAGACGAATGAGCTGTTCAATACACTGAACCTGGTGGAGAATGCCGATCCGCTGGTGGATCAGGTCTATCTCTACATCAAAAAGCAAAATAAAATCATGGAGCCTGATCTCGGCCTGCGAACGCTGGATCAGGAACAGGATGCGTTAAACTTCAACAGGCTCATGGAAGGAGATACGGACATGTTTTGGGTCCATGACCTGGAGCGGCCTTTTAACAAGGATAAATCCTCTCACGCGCTCGTCATGCGACTTCCCTTCAACGGTCATACGCCCTACGGCGCGATTGTCATCTATATTGATCCGTCGAAGCTGCACGTCATTCGCAATAGCGAGAATCTCTCGTTCCTGCTGGACGACCATGGCCACGTCATCGGAGAGTCGGGCATGAGCCGCAGCATGCCGAAGGCGATGAGCGCGATTCAGGAACAGCTGAGGCTAACGGAGAATGCCCGGAGTGCGAATCATCTGCGGTTGAAGGTTCCGGTCGACCAGGATGTGTTGCTGGTGAATACCGTTCAATTCGAAAAAATGCAGCAAAGTTGGACCTATGTTTCCGGCACGCCGCAATCGAAAATCATTGCTCCAACGAAGCCGTATACTCATATCATCCTGATTTGCTTTGCTTTTGCGCTTGCGGCATCACTGGCTGTAAGCTGGTTTGCCTCTAAGAGCATGTATCGTCCTATCAGCAAGATGCTGAATATGATTGGTGGCGATCAGGCCAAACCGAGCGCACGATACAATGAGCTTGATTATATTGAACACGAGTGGAAGCAGTACCGGTTCTCGCACGATACGCTTCAGAGCCAATGGAATCGGTCCCTTCCCGCGATCAGGGAGGCTTATATCAATCAATTCTTGAGCGGACAAGCCGCCCACCTGACGGAGTCCGAATATGTGCTCAAGCTGCAAGAGATGGATCTTGACATTACCCATAAACAGTTCTCGGCCATCGTGCTTCAGCAGCACACTCACGGGGAGGATCGGACGCCTCTAACAGAAAACGATCAGCATCTTCTCACGTATGCCGCTCTGAACGTGATCCAGGAGCTGGCAGAGGACATAAGCGCATATATGCATCCCATTAACTTCTTCGACGGCTCCTTCGGCGTCATCTTGATCGTTCCGGCTTCCCATAAAGCCGATGAACAATCGCGTTTGATGAAGGAGCTGTGCGATCAGATCATGCGGGCGTTGCGCGATACGCTCCGCATGTCGGCAACCATCGTATTGGGCGGGCCAAGCTCAACCTGGACCGATGTTCCCCATATTCTCGAACAGGCCAAGCGGGCGCTTCATTACCGGTCCTTCGACGCAGGCAGTCAGCTGCTGGAAGCGGAAACCGTGCTTTCCCAGAAAAACGACTGGATCGATTTTCCGCTGGAATTGGAGCAGGATTTCATTCATACCTTGAATCTTGGGCTTCAGGGGGATGCGCTGCGTTCCCTAAGCCGCTTCGTAACAGCGCTTCAGGCCGGGGGAGGCTCGGAGTGGCATGTCCACCATGGCCTCATGCGATTAATCACAAGCGTTCACCGGTCTATGCTGCAGGCTGGCTTAAATCCATATCAGGTGTACAATTTCTCCAATCTGCAGGAAGAGCTGTCCCTGCTTCGGGATCCGAAGGCCTGCGTGACCTGGTTTCAGAAAGAAATTATCGAACCCTACCTCGATCAGTTAACAAAGAACTTCAACAGCTCCATGAAATCGCTGGTCGAAAACGTGCTGGAGCAAATCGAGCAAAACGGGATGCAGGATTTGTCCCTGGATGCCATGGCCATGGAAGCCGGCGTCAGTGTATCTCAGCTGAGCAAAGCGTTTAAGCAGATGACGGGCACGAATTATATAGACTATCTGACAACCGTGCGCATGAACCGCTGCAAAGAATTGCTGCTGACCACCGATCTTCGCATTCATGAGATTGCGGAGGCCGCCGGATATCAGCCTCCCTACTTCAATCGTATGTTCAAGAAGCTTGAAGGGATTACGCCCGGACAATACCGTCAGCAGGGCATCGGCAAATAAATCGGTATGTCATCCTGATCAGCAACCTCCATATAAAAGGAGACCGCTGAAAAAAAGGGCTGTCCCTTGGTCCGTATTTCATGACCTTTTGGGAGAGCCCCTTTTTTATGTGTTATGACTTACGTTCAAACGTCGTACATGGCGGCACGATTAGCGCCGACGAGTCATCCAAGCATGCTCCGAACAACGCATCGTGCGACAGGGAGCAGTGCGCACGATGTACAAAATAGTTGCACATTTTTGCGGACTCAGCGGACCTTATTTTGATCAAAAGCACCATTTCTCGATTGGTCGCGGACAAGAGATCCGTTATTCACCGAATAAGGCTCTCATGTTTCGGATTATACGCTACTTAACGGAACGTGTGTCCGAAAGATCCTGCAAAAATGAGCCCATAGCGCAAATAACGGATCTGAGGTCCGATACTGCTACTGCCGTGCTGCAACTCGTTCGGCGGCTTGCGACTTGTAAGCTACGGCAAACTTACGGTGCACTGCGCGGCATGTAAGCTACGGTTAAACTTGCGGTGCACTGCTCGCCTCCTACGCCACCAACCCCACATCAGCCAGGCTTGGTTCCGTGGCCGGCTGATGCGGGGTGGTTCCGATGTGGGGCTTGGTTCCGACGCCGGCTGGCGTGGGATGAGGTCCGAGGTCGGTCGGGCTTGGTTCCGAACTAGGCTTGGGTTCATGCCAGGCCTAGTTTCGGGGCCGGCCTAGTTTCGAGGCAAGCTTAGTTCCTAGAGCCGAGCCCTCCGGAGTATTCCCCACGAGAGCAGCCGTACCAGTCCTCTCTATTGATTTACGAGAGCGCTGTACCCCGCTTTCTCTATTCATGTCTAACGCCCCATGAACCCCTTCCCCTTCAGGAAGTCCTTCATGTGCAGCCTTACTGGCTCTGCCAGGCGTTTAGCCATAAGCGCCGACCACGGCGTGTTGTTTTTGCCATGGGTACGCAGAGACAAGTATTCGGAAGAGGTTTGATCGTAGTTCTTCACTTCTTCTATAGTCGCACGATTGTAGCTGTCGCGGTGCAGAACAGCCTCCACCGGAAGCCGAGGACGAAGCCCCGGTTCCTGATCCGGGTAACCCAGGCACATGCCAAATACCGGATAGACCAGCTCCGGCAGTTCCAAAGCCTCGGAGAACTCAGCAATGGAGTTTCGGACCCCGCCTATATACACGATGCCAAGACCAAGTGATTCCGCGGCGATCGCGGCATTCTGCGCAGCCAAAGCGGCATCCACCGTCGCCACGATGAAATTCTCGGTCGAATCCTCATACGTCTCTTGATCAACCACGTGCGCCTCTGCGCTTTTTTTCAAACGATACAGATCCGCGCACCACACCAGAAATACCGGGCATTCCACAATATACGCCTGATTTCCCGCTAAAGCGGCCAACCGCTGCTTCTTCTCTCGAGAGGTAACGGCAATCACGCTGTATGCCTGGACATTGCTTGAGGTTGATGCCATCTGACCTGCTGCCACAACGGCCTTAAGCTGCTCCTCTGACACGGGCCGATCCGAATATTTACGAATCGATCGATGGTTCATCAGAAGCGATATGGTATCATTCATCGGGGTATCCACTCCTTAGACTGAAAGCATTGTTCCATCTATTATGAAACTTCGGCTTGGGCAGTGCAAGTTCACGCGATAGGTGACACCGCGCAAAAAAGCCGGCTTGCTGTCGATCGCCTACAGCAGCCGGCTCCTATTTTAGCCAAAGCTCATGGCCTTGGATTATTCCAGGGAATGTATCGTTATGACACGATATCGTAGCCTTGCTCTTCAATCGCTTCTTTTAATGCTTCAAGGCTGACCTTGTTTTCGTCGTATTCGATAGCCACTGTATTGGATGCAAGATCGACTTTACCGGAAGCTCCCGCATTCTTCAGTGCGCCTTCCACCGAGTTCACGCAATGGTTGCAAGACATGCCTTCCACTGTCAATGTCACTTGTTTCATGCTGTCGTCCTCCTGTCATATAATGTTGTACCATTCAACCTTACTATACCCCCCATAAGTATGTAAAGCTCAAGAATTTGCTTCTTTCTGCAACAGAAACACGAAAAAAGTAGGAAGATTTATCCTTTTAATCTGTTATAATGTACATAATTCATTAGATTCATACAGGAAGGGACAAGCTTTTTATCAGACTTCCTAAATTTCTCCATAAAATTTGATTTTTGTTGCAGGAATTACCAATTCGCTGTCGAACTATCTTAATAACAGAGATAATGAACTATGAAAGTAGGAATTCTATCATGGTATTTGACGGCATTATACTCGGGTTAATTGTCGGGCTGATACGCGGCGGACTCCGTCATGGACTGCAGCAATTCAGTAAGATTCGTCTGAAGGGCGGCTTAATCTTCCCCATACTCCTGATTGTGCAGCTGCTCATATTCCGCTTTCAAGTGAACTCTGATTGGTTGGCAGCTGCAAGCGGCTACGTCTTTATGTTCATCTACGTTGCCGGCATGATCTTTCTCTGGATGAACCGGGATCAGAAAGGTTTTGGCAGCATCTTGGCAGGTGTCTTTCTGAATTTCCTTGTCATGGCAGTGAACGGTGGCAGAATGCCCGTTTCCATGAGCGCAGCCTCCGTGCTGGATCCCATTTATGTGGACATGCTAATGGATGCCACAGCTACTACCAAGCACTATCTAATGGACGCCTCTACCCGCCTGTCTCTTCTTGGTGACATCATTCCATTATCTCCACCTTATCCAAGAACGCAGGTAATCAGTATCGGAGATATTATCATGAATATCGGTATATTCTTCTACATTGTCCATCTTATGACTTCCGGGAAGAATACCAATGTTCAAACCTTAATACGCAAATCCGATACGACTGAACATGCTGAACCGCAGAATTAATCATACATCATACCACCTGGAAAGGAGGGAGAACTATGAAGAAAACTGATAAAATCAAGTATTCCCGTATCGTGTTGAATGCGATCATCGTTGCTTCCGTTGTTGTCGCTCTGACTTCCGGATACAGATTGGGATAACATAAACACCTAAAAAAAACAGGCTGGAATGCTCAGCCTGTTTTTTTACATCTTTTTCGTTGTTTTGCGACGCAATATATCTTAAAATGTGGAGAATACACCATGCTTTTTAATTGAGGAGAAACCGTTATGTCCATATTCAAGCGTCCTAAGATTTCCAGGGAACTTCCGGGACAGCTGTACTTTGTGTTCATTTCACTTATGGGCTGTATAACCTTTCTACTAGTACATCAAGGAGAATTTTTATACTACTCTCCTTCACAGTGGGTATGGGTTTACGCAATGTTAGGCGCCGCCCTAATATTAAATTACTTCACCTTCCAGCTGCCGCCTGAGGGTAATTTGCAATCTATGGATTCTTCCGTTTATTTAGCTTGCATATTTATATATGGCGCCCCTTTTGCTCTATCGGTCATCCTATTTAATACTCTAGCAACAGCACTCTATGACAGAAAGATCCCTTTTTGGAAGCATTTCGTTAATTTCTCCATATACACACTCATGATTGTTGGTTCCTCGTTTGTTTTTAAGGCAGCAGGAGGACAATCGGGTCCCATCATCAATGATCATTTTGGGGCTTACCTTGGCGCCCTGCTCGTCTATTTCATTATTAACGTTTTTCTGCTTGGATTTTATTATTACTTGTTATACCGGGGATCTTTATACGACATTCTGAAGTCCTTCATTAAGGACACCCTGCTCGTTTATTTGAGTACGCTCATACTGTCGCTGGTCCTCTCCGTTCTTATCGTACATAACGGCGTATTCGGCCTCACCTTATTCATTGGCCTGAGTGTGATGCTCTCTTATTCCTTTAAACAGCTGTTCACGATGTATAACGAAGTACAGGAAAAAGCAATCAAGGATCAACGGACGAGCCTGTATAATCACAGTTATTTTGAAAGTTTACTGGAGGACGAGATCAAGAAAGCCAAGGCCAATGAGACGCCATTGTCGCTGGCCATGATCGATATCGATGATTTCAAGAAATACAACGATCAATTCGGTCACCTGAAAGGGGATATGCTGCTCGGATTTCTCGGCAATTACCTCAAGGTGGAATCCGAAACGGCTGAAGTGGTGGCCTCTCGTTTCGGCGGTGAGGAATTCACGATTCTAATGCCGGGCTACGATGACAATAAAGCACGTTCCTTCATTAACAGGCTCCGCAAAAAATTGAATGATACCTATTTTGACGGCGTTGAGATATTCCCATCCGGGTGTCTCTCCTTCTCTGCCGGCGTTGCGTCCTATCGGATTGACATCCATGACAAGTCACAGCTCGTCGAGCTTGCCGATCAGGCGCTGTACTATGCCAAGAAGCAGGGCAAGAATAATGTGCACGTATACGGGAGCGGCGCCGAAAAAGAATCCGAGATCGACTTCGCGGAGGACGTCCGCGATATCGAGCAGCAGCTGAAGCTGTTCTTGTATAAAGATGTGGATACGTTCAAACACTCCAAACGGGTATTCCGCTATGCCATGGACATCAGCGAAGTGCTCGGGCTTGATAGTGTGGAACGACGCAATTTCGTACTCGGTGCACTCATTCACGATATCGGCAAGCTTGAGATTCCTTGGGGGATCTTGAACAAACGGGACAAGCTCACGGCCGGTGAATGGGAAACCGTCAAACGGCATGTCAGCTGGGGTAAGCGCATCGCGGAAACGAACGAGAAGTTCAAGGAACTGGTTCCTTACATTGAATTACACCATGAAAGATATGATGGCGGGGGATATCCGCACGGCTTCAAGGGCAGCCAAATCCCCAAACTGTGCCGGATGCTGACCATTATCGATTCCTTTGACGCGATGACAACGGAACGACCTTACCAGAAAACGAAAACCTTCGAGGAGGGAATTGAGGAATTGCTCCGCTGCTCAGGCACGCAATTCGATCCGGAGCTTGTTGAGCTGTTTATCCGTTATTTAAGACTCAAAGCAGAAGCGCAGCAGCAGCCTGCAGCCGGTTCGGAGACGTCTTAATGAGACCGATGCCCCTCCTATTATCATCTCTTCATGTTTGATACTTCCCCAAATAAGGTATAAAGGTAGTATCACAACGATAAATGAGGTGAGAAACGGTGACTGACAAGAAAAAGGATCTACCGCTTCACAACGGTCCCGGCAACATGGATCACCCTGAACAATACCCGACGGAACAAGAAAGCCTGTTCGATAAACATGAGAGCGAACAGCATGTGGACCCGATTCCGATGGAAGACGCCAGACTGGAGCACCAGGAAGAGAAGCAGCGGGACGGGACGTCAAAGAAGCGTTCATCCAGTAATGATAAGTATCACAGCGGCTTTTAAAAGAGGGACTGACCTTGTCACTGCAGCGTAACTTGAACTTATCGGCTCCGTTTTGGCGGAGCCTTTTTATTTCACCGTTTTTTCTTTAATATAGAAGAGGATGAATGCGGATTTAAACCTAGAGATTATATAAAGAGTGGAGTGGACCCTTTGTTTTCCATATGGACGTTAAACCGTGTGCAGCGAAGGATGCTGTTGATACTGATTGCAGCGGTTCTGGTTATGTCATGTCTGCTGGTTCTTACCGGTCTTCATGAACGTTCCCCGAGCATAAGCAGCGTGATCGAAGAACGATATATCCAAAGTGCGGCCATGATCAGCCACCCCGGTGGAGACCTGGAAGACCATGCTTCCAGCGTCATGCCCGGTGTGCCGCTTATGATTGCCGGACTTACCGCCTTATTCGGAAGCATGGATGCCGCCCTGATTGCCTACCAGCTCCTCCAATGCGTCTTCCATGCATTTTCCGTATACTTGGTTTTCGTACTGTCTCGCTACATGTTTAATACGCGAATCGCTTTTCTGTCATGCATGATCTACGCGCTGTTCTGGCCGGCCTACGGCGCAGTCCGGCTGATCCTGCCGGATACGACCATGCAGACCTTAATGCTTCTTCTGGTCTGCGCCGTCATCGGAGCGCTTGAATTGAAGCAGGCTGGCTGGTACGCAGCTGCCGGCGCGCTTACAGCGCTTATGGCTTGTTACAACCTTCAAGCGCTGCTGTATCCTGTATTGTTCATTGCCTTTTGGATCAAGTACCGCAGTCCGGTCAAAATCGTAACCGGCGGGCTCCTGCTTATTAGCGCAGGTTATTTGCTCATCTTATCTCCATGGTGGCTGAACATCCCGCTTTTCAATCGTTTGATGTATATGTCCGGTCCGTGGAACCTTGCCTCGCTGTGGCTGGAATCGAGGTACATCGAAGGCAACCCTTTGGTCCATCTCTTCCGGAGCATCTATGCCGGCCGCACCTCCAAATATGCGGCAGCGATCGGAAACGAGGAGGCCAGAAAGGTCGTGCAATCCGCATTGGATGCCGTCCGTCTCCTCATGCTGTTTGCCGGGACTGCCGGCGTCATCTGGTCGGTTTGGAAATACCATCTGAAACGGCAGCTCCCGGTGCTGCTGACGCTGCTGTATTTTATTGCCGCCGAATGGCTGGTTCCGAGCCTGGACGGCACCGGATTTCCTTATTCGGTCTTCCTGCTCCTCTACGCGGCATTTCTCGCGGACAAAGCGATTATCTATGCGCATAAGACCCGCCTGCTTCGTAAGTAAGTTTCAACGGAAGCCTGTCGCTCCATCATCATGTAACTTTTGCGCCTGAAAGCACTTATTATCTTGTGCCTTCAGGCGTTTTTTTCGCGTTATTCTAGAACCTTTCAGGCTGATGAAACGTCTATATTATATCTTCATTTTCATATATCCCTGTCAAGAGAGGTGTCAGGAATGAAAATAAACCGTAAATATATCGCCATTCTCAGTATCGCTGTGGCCAGCGTTCTGACGGTAAGCATCATATTCTTCTTCACGGATGCTTCGAATCGCTCGGGCCAGCATCATCGTTTGAACGACAACATGAACGGACAGGCGCTGGTTCAAGTCGGCTCCACCTACATCACGCATACCCATTTAACTGCCTATAAGAATAGCCTCGCGCATAGCACCGCGCCCCTCCCTGATGACGCTACGCTCCTTAAAGAAATGGCAACGCAGGAATTGATGCTTCAATTGGCCAACGAACAAGGCGTTGCGGCGAGTCTGGAGGATGGTATTGAAAGGGCCAAGGAGCTTCGGAAGACGCTCGAAACCCAGCCGCGGCAGGTGCAAGAACAGCACTTGCGCATAGTGGATACGATGGGCATTAGCGAAGATCAATACTGGGAAGACTACTCCCCGCCGGAATATCGGGATATGCTATCGATCGAGCGATTAGTGAATAAACTGACGACGGATATCAAGTCTACCCAGCCTGACGTCATAACCAGCACGCAGCAGCTGAAGGATGAATTGCTAGACACCGCATTGGATGAACAGCGAATTATCGTGTTGGATCCGAATATTCAATTGAGGTAACGCTGCATGGTATATAATGAGGTGCGACAGCCAGCAATACAACCCCCTTACAGTCCTACATCACCTTATATACGTTTGAAGCCCGCTCATCTGGCGGGCTTTTGCTTTTTGTGACTAAGGTGTTACATCGCAGCTTCATTTCTTTATTGCCGAAAGTGTAACTTTTTGCTCTGGTTAAACGTGTGTTTACTTAGAGGGGAGGACATGAAACTGAACAGTCTTGAATCGGTTTATCAATATTACGTAAAGGATGTTTATCGTTACTTGTACTCCCTCTCATCTGATCACCATGCGGCCGAAGACCTGGTACAGGAAACCTTTTACCGCGCTTACCTATTTCTTGAGAATTGGAAGGATGAACGAATCAAGCCATGGTTATTTCGGGTCGCCCATAACGCTTATGTCGATTATCAGCGCAAGGCCAGCCGCAGCATCGTGAAGGACGCTGTTTTTTTCGATCAGCTGATCGACCACCATACCCCGGAGAACATCCTGCTCCAGCAAGAAGCCCAAAGAGAAATTGGGCAAATGTTAACCGATATTCCGGAAAAGCAGCGACAAGCGGTGCTTCTGGTGGATTTTCATCAATTCACATACCAGGAGGCGGCGGATATTATGGGTATCACCTTATCCCATATCAAGATTACGTTATTTCGGGCCAGGCAGCGGCTGCGGGAAATGAAACGAAAGGATGGGTCGTTATGAGCGAAGAATTCAAACAACGGCTGAAGGATTATGCAGACGGCAAACTGACTGATGAGGAAAAAATCGAAATTGAGCGGGAAATGGAGAAGCTGGAGGAATACCAGGCTTACGTGAACGAGATGTTGGATAACGAGCGTTCGAGCGATGTCATCCCCCCGCATGCCAATAACGATCCAACCAGCCTCTCGCCAAAAAAAGAAAAGCGAATCGTGCGCAGGGGCAAATGGAAAGCCCGAATCTCGAATGCGCTGACAGTGATATCGGCAATTCTGGCTATAACGATCCTTAGCTCAATTGGTACAGCGTTATTCTACGGTGTCGGCGACCCGAGCCGAAACGATAAATACCAGGATGCCATCGCCTCCGCTATCTCGATCTCCCAACCTAACATCGAGGTTCCACTAAGCAGTCAGGGCAAAGTCTTCTTTATGCAGGAGGTGTATGGGGATATAGACAAGAAAGTGGGGAAAGAACGAGTGACCGTCGGCGAATATACCGTGAACTTCCTGTTCGGGCTGCCGTCCGTCGACATGGACTGGAACGAACGCAGTAGTCCATCACGGGTTTTCTACCGACCCGACAGCCCAGCGAAGGCGTCTTCAGTCGACCAAGACGAAGCTCCCCAGGAACAGTCAAAAGAACAGAACACCAGTCCCTCCTCCGCCAAGAGCGGTGACTGGTCCAGGCTTGGAAAGCTCCCCGAAGGTACCGTGGCCGAGGCTTATGTATCGTTTAACCGCTTCTTCTCGACCGACGAGTTGCTGAAGCAGTTCGAGAACCGGAACATGGAGCCTGTTTGGTTTGCTGTGGATACCGGGCCGAATGACCGTTTCGGCGATCATGATGGAATCATCACCGATCCTGTCGGCTTCCCGTCTTATCCCGTCTGGCACCATGACGATTTGACGGTAACCTCCTATCAGGAAGAAAAACGCGGCTGGTTCGGCAAAATCGTGTCCAGCGGCGGACATTACCCTTCAATAGACACCTACGGGGACGGGAAACTGCGGAATGAACACTTCATGAAATCGCTGCGGCTTCTGCAGGAGTACGAGCTCATTGCGAATCGGGTGGCTCCGTTCGTAGATGTGGACGCTTCCTTAGCTTATGTGGAACAAAACGGCGTTCGCCTCTATGGTGCTGTCATAACCGGGCCCGTCAAGGAACTGCTGACCCTGCGCGAGGTATCCTGGGTGCATGACCTGCGGGTCGGGGAAGTGCGGTTGTGGAACTGGGCCGAGTGATGATCTTTTAGCGAAATTCGTTTGCTTCTACAACTGAATAAGGGTGCCCAGCCATCCAAGCATACCCCGGATTACACACCGTGCCACATGGAGTATTACACACGATGTAAAATATCACATAGGGGCAACAAATCTCCCGGACTTCCTACATTCGAGTCCGGGATTTTGTTATTCATATAAATGATTCAGGTCATGAATGATCCGCGCTACTAGCGCCTGCCTCATGTGACCATGGCTCCATTTGCCGCTTCCTCTCCCGCTCCTCCCGTATTTGACGATCTCGCTCCATCGCCTCAGCAATATAGTCTCGGGGCTTCAGCTTGCCGTTGATGTTCAGCAAAATGCCAATCATGATGAGCTGCAGAATCGCAATAACAACCAGCATGAGATTCCTCCTCAAACATGGTCTCTTTTCTTCTTCACTCTTCTAAAAATATTCCTATGAAATAACGCTACCCCCGTATGGGAAGTTCGTTCGTATCCGCGGATCTGGCAGGGACGAGTCGAAAGCAAATCAGTGCAAATCTGGCGTGTGTGCCTCTGAAATTCATGTCCTGCCTTCATAAGTATTCGCATCCCATGGTTCTCATCCATATCCTGCGCTTTGCCAGACTTCCGAGAATCCGGTAAACTGGTAGGACGATAATCGAAATACGAAATGATTGGTGAAATTCATGACATCCATACCCTTCTATAAACGCCCGTACGGCGGCGAGCGTCAGGATATTCCGTTTGCCAAGCTGGCTTCCTTCGAGAACAGCCAGGACCTGATCCGCGATGACGCCCCGGATGCGGCTTTTTTTCGCGGCTTGGAATCACAAGGGCTGCTGCTGAACCGCGCCCAAATCCAAGCTGTTCGACATACGCAAGGACCGCTGCTTACGCTTGCAGGCGCCGGCTCCGGGAAGACCTCCGTGCTGGTCAGCCGGACAGGCTACCTCATTGCGGCCAAGAAGATCAATCCGTCTTCCATCCTGCTTGTCACCTTCTCATCCAAAGCGGCAGCCGAGATGAAGGAACGCATCATGGCGCTTCCCGGGTTACGGGCTAGCGAAACCGCCAAAGTAACGGCAAGAACCTTCCATTCCTTCTTCTTATACTTGCTGCGAACCCGCGGTTACAGGCAGGAAATCCTGAGCAACTCCAGGCATCAGCAATTTATTATGAAGCGCATCCTGCGAGAAATGGGCTTACAGGACAGCTACGAAGCCGAGACTCTGCTATCGCTCTGGTCTGCCCATCGAATGAGTATGACCGGACTTGACGAGCTGCCTGTCAAAACACCTGCGGAAGTCGAGCAAAGGCAAATTTTCGCCCGTTATGAAGCGTGGAAGGAAGACCACGGCCAGATGGATTTCGATGATATTCTGGTTTTGTCCTACCGTCTGCTGTCGCAGGATCCCGGATTGCTGGCTTCCCTTCAAAGGCGGTACCGTTATGTGATGGTCGACGAGTTTCAAGATACCGGACTGCTGCCCTATGAGCTGCTGAAGAAGATGGTCGCCCCGCATCGCAACCTGATGGTTGTCGGTGACGATGACCAGACCATATACGGCTTCAATGGCGCGCGTAACGAATTCATTCTGGAATTCGACCAGACGTTTCCCGGGGCCAAGGTGGTGACGCTGGATATCAACTATCGATCCCTCTCGTCGATCGTCGGGCTGGGAAATGAAATTATCCGTGTCAATGAACGCCGCCGTCCCAAGCAGCTGCGCTCTACCCGCAAGAGCAGCAGCGTACCGCTGTATCTGCGTCCAGGCGATCCCGACCAAGAAGCGGAGCTGCTGCTGACCCATATTACCGAACAGGTCCGGGAGCACGGAAAACAGTACCGCGATCATGCGATTCTATACCGAACCGCGAACAACAGCCGGGCGATCTTCGAGCAGCTCGTAATCCGGGAAATTCCGTTCATTCATTACGAGAACGGGGATCTGTTCTACGAGCAGTGGATTGTCAAACCGCTCATGGACCATCTGCGTCTGTCGCTGGACCGGCGCAATTTCACGGCGATGGAGGGCATGCTTCATACGCTGTACATGAACCGGGACAAAGGGATGGCGTTCATCCGGCAGCAGGATGCTCCGCGTCCCAAGAAGGGGCCTCTATCGCATCTTCTATCCTTTCCCGGCCTGAAGGACTTCCAGATCGAGAATATTAGAGATCGCACTAAGCTCATTAAGAGTCTGAAGGCGATGGAGCCCCTTCAAGCCGTACAGGAAATGAGGCGGCAATTCTACGACAAATTTCTGGAGGCAGACGAACGTCAGGAGATCACCCTCCATAAGGAATTCATACAGGAAGGACTGGATGAATTGGAGGCCTCGGCGAAGCGTTTTGGCGATATCGCTGAGTTCGTTGAATTTGTCGATCGGCTGATCGTCATTCATAAGGAAATGGCCGCCATGAAACGGGACGAGCAGGCCGATGCCGTCCGCTTAATGACGATCCATAAATCCAAAGGGCTGGAGTTTCCCTCGGTATGCCTGATCGGGGCGAGCGAGGGCATTCTGCCGCATACGTCCGCTTTAGACGCCGAGCGCAGGGACGACCAGCGTCCGCTGTCGGACAAGGAGGATAAGGCGCTGGATGCACTGGAAGAGGAGCGCAGATTAGCTTATGTCGCTATCACCAGGGCACGGGATGAATTGATTGTCAGTTCGCCAGGCTTTTACCGGGGACGAAAAGCGGAGGTTTCCCGCTTCTTCCGCGATGTGTTCGTCACGGACGAGCAGAGCAAACAAGGCAACCGTATACCAAACAAGGTCGGCGGGTCAACGACCCGTACATCCTTTAGCGCTAAACGCACGATACGCATAGAGACTTCAACCTCATCCTCAACCAAGCGCTCTTCCCTGTCCTCCTCTGCTGGGCGGGCAACGGTGAGCACAACCAGTCAGAGGAGCCAACGTATCGGTTCAGATTCGGGCTCCGCTCCGATCTCACAGCATCAGGCTGCATCCGCCGGGACAGAGATCGTCGACGTGTGGTTATGCACCAGCGCCAATTGCAAAGGCTGGCAGCGGGTCAACGCAAGAATCCCTGCAGGCACACGGAATCGGGAGAGCAAGGCCTGTCCTTTATGCCAGTCGCCCATGAAACAGGGGCGCAAAGAGGTTCCGGTGCACATTAGGCGTTAAGGAGCTAGTTACTGGAATTACCGCAAACAATGACATCGTTCCTTTTGCTGCCATCATTCATCCATACGCTTGTAAGCCGCTATCCCATATACAAAAAGGACTGACCCCTATCGTTCTTCAGCGAACGTATCGGGCGGTCCTTTTTTTTCTCCATTGTTTTAATTTCCCGATTTTACATCTAAATATGGAAGCGTATACAGAATGCGTTACAATGGACTTAAGAAATCATCTTATCTCATGCTTTGATACATACCGAGGAGGAATGCCGTCATGATTAAAGGAATTGCCCATCTGGCGTTTGACGTAGCCGATATGGAGAAGTCCCTGCATTTTTACTGCGATGTGCTAGGTTTCACCCGTGCTTTTGATATCCCTAACGACCAGGGCGAGCCGTGGATCGAGTACATTAAGGTATGCGAGGGACAATTTATCGAGTTGTTTTACGGCGGGCAAAATAAACCGGGGCATGTAAATCGGCCCGTCGGATTCTCCCATCTCTGCCTTGAGGTGGAAGACATCGAGCACATCGCGGAGCATCTCCGCAATCAGGGCGTGAAGCTGGACGTCCAGCCGGTTCAAGGAAAAGACTTCAACTGGCAGTGCTGGGCGAGGGACCCGGACGGCAACCGGATCGAATTCATGCAGCTGGATCCCAAATCGCCGCAAATGAACTGTTAGGTCCTAACTGGCACAGCTGCCAGCACGTCTTAACGCGAAGGTATTCCGGCAACTGTCTCCTTACTATCGCAAGGTCATCCCGTAAATCAGGGTTGGCCTTGTTTTTTCTTGTGCAGAATGTAGAGAAAGGCCGTGCCATTAAACATCTTGCCAACATCTGTTAATCCGGCTACAATATAACCACCGAATTATTCAAATTTGAATAATATGTACATAGTTGAATATGGAAAAGGAGTATCCTTAACATGAATGCACAACAAAGCAACATCAAATTGGTCGTGGCCGGTCTGCTGCTCGGCATCTTCATGGCCGCCATCGATAATACGATTGTAGCCACTGCCTTATCGACGATTATCCGCGATCTTCAGGGCTTCGACCAAGTCGTCTGGGTAACCTCGATTTACATGGTTGCCGTTATGGCCGGCACGCCGATCTTCGGTAAGTTATCCGATATGTATGGACGGAAGCGGTTCTTTATATTCGGGTTGGTTGTCTTTCTGATCGGTTCCGCCCTTTGCGGAATGGCGAACAACATGACAGAGCTTATTATTTACCGGGCGATTCAAGGAATCGGCGGCGGTGCTCTTATGCCGATTGCGTTTACCATCGTGTTCGACCTGTTCCCGCCGGAGAAGCGCGGAAAAATGACGGGTTTGCTCGGTGCCGTATTCGGCACCTCCAGCATTATGGGACCGCTGCTGGGCGCTTTTATTACCGACAGCATCGGCTGGGAATGGATATTCTATGTCAACGTCCCGATCGGTATCGTATCCTTTATCTTCATCATGACTTCCTACAAGGAGTCCCGTTCTCATGCCAAACAAAAGATTGACTGGACGGGGGCCGCAACGCTTGTAGGCGCGATCATCTGCCTGATGTTCGGTCTGGAACTGGGCGGGCAAACCTATGCATGGGATTCACCGCAAATTCTGGGCTTGTTCGGGGGATTCATTGCTCTGTTTATTGTGTTTCTATTGGCAGAGACCCGGGCAGCTGAACCCATTATTTCGTTTCAAATGTTCCGTAAACGCCTGTTTGCTTCCAGCAATATCGTTGCCTTATTCTATGGAGCAACCTTTATCGTGGCAACCATCTACATCCCGATCTTTGTTAGCGGAGTGTACGGTGGATCTGCAACCAATTCGGGCCTCATTCTGATGCCGATGATGCTCGGCAGCGTAGTCGGCAGCCAAGGCGGTGGTATGCTGACGACCCGGACTTCGTTTAGAAACATCATGATTCTGTCCGTCTTGTGCTTTATTGCAGGCATTTTCTGCCTGAGCACGATAAGCCCGGATACGCCGCGCTACCTGTTGACGGTCTTCATGATCTTGACCGGCTTTGGCGTCGGATTCTCATTCTCCACGCTCAGCATGGCCTCCATCCATAACTTTGATGCCAGACAGCGCGGCGCGGCAACATCAACGAACTCCTTCCTTCGCTCCTTCGGCATGACGGTGGGGATTACGATCTTCGGGATTATCCAGCGCAACGGCCTCAACAGCCGACTCGCGGAAGCCGGAGGAAACGCGCCGGCCGGTGCCGAGTTAAATGCAGATGCTGTGCTTTCACCTGAAGTGATGGGCCAACTCCCGCCGAACGTACGTGAACAGATCACGGCTTCCTTGGCGGATTCCATTTCGAATACGTTCTTGTGGGCGCTTGTGCCAGCGGTGCTGGCTCTCGTGTTCGTGCTGATGATGGGCAACGAACGAGTGACCGTACCTGCCAAGGCCAAGGGAGCCTGATGGCATGTCGATGAAGCTGGCCATCCTGGGCTTGCTGCTGGAAGGAGACCATCATCCGTACGAGATCCGGATCAAAATGAAGGATCGCGGCATGGATCAGTATACGAAGCTCCAGATGGGCTCTCTTTATTACGCGGTAGACCGGCTTGCCGAGGACGGATATATCGAGGCAGTGGAAACCATACAGAGCGATAGCCGCCCGGACAAAACCATCTACCGGATCACGGATGCCGGACGCAAGCTTTTTGAGCAGCTGCTGCTCAAGAAATTCAAGGACATCGAGCCCGTACACCACCCGCTCTATATTGCGCTGCCGTTCTCACGACACGCGGATCCGGCCGTTCTGGCCCCGATCTTGCAGTCCCGTATCCGGGAGGCAGAGCATCGGGTGAACCAGGCATATCAATTATACGTGGAACACCAGCATATCGTACCCCGCAGCACCCAGCACCTGATGATCGGGATGTACGAACATGCCAAGACCGACCTGAACTGGTTAAAAAGATTGAACGAAGACCTAGTGCAGGGAAAACTCGGCATGATCGGCGAACCATTGTTTCCGGAGGATGGACCCGAAGAACAGTAACTGTAAGAGACCTCTCCATCCTGATAATTGACGCAAAAAGAGCGAGCACTTCCCTCATTCCGGGTTGGGCTCGCTCTTTTTATATAAATGCAAAATTTAGAACAGGAATTCATCCGGATTGGAGCCAAAACGTTTGTTTTGGTTCAAGCCGTCAATGGCTGCCATATCCTCCGCCGAAAGCTCGAAATCGAAGATGCCGGCATTTTCGCGGATACGATGCTCCTTCACCGATTTCGGAATGACGATGACGCCGTTCTGAATATCCCAGCGCAGAATGACTTGCGCCGTGGTTTTTCCGTATTTCTCCGCAATCTGCGCGAGGACCGGTTGATCCAGATTGCCCTGCATCAACGGACTCCACGCCTCCAGGACGATCTGGTTCTCGCGTGCAAACCCCAGCAGTTCCTTCTGGGAGAGCAGCGGATGCAATTCGACTTGGTTCACAACCGGTACAACCCCCGTATCCTCGATGATATGCTGCAGGTGGCGGATTTGGAAGTTGCTGACGCCGATGGAACGAACAAGTCCTTCTTTTTGCAAGTGAATCAATGCCTTCCACGTGTCGAGGTATTTATCTTTTCCCGGCCAGTGCACGAGATACAAATCAACGATATCCAGCCCAAGCTTCTTGCGGCTCGTCTCAAAAGCTTGCAGCGTCTTCTCATACCCCTGATCATCGTTCCACACCTTGGTGGTGATGAACAGCTCGTCCCGCGAAACTCCGGATTCGCGAATGGCTTGCCCTACGCCCTCTTCATTGCCGTAGATGGCAGCGGTATCGATGCTGCGGTACCCTGCAGCGATTGCTGATTTTACGGACTGAATAACCTCTTCGCCTTCTTTGGTCTTCCATACGCCAAGGCCCAGCCACGGCATTTTTACGCCATCATTCAAAGTAGGTCCATCGGTAAAAGTTTGATTGGCCATTCTGAAATCCCTCCTATTATGTAATGCAGCGGTTGTAAAGCCGCTTTCTCCAGTATATCAAAACCCCAGTATCCCGCTCAACGTTACATCACTTGCCAGGGCTGCCTTCATTTTTTAACTACATTTAACCGGGGTTTAAACTTCGTCCGTTACAATGGTTATATCTGATACAACATTAGCAGCTTAAACAGGAGGATTAACAAACCTATGGAAACCGTTACGCTCATCGTTGCGATCACCGCACTTGCGCTCATACTCATTCTATACGTCGGTAATTTAATCAACAACGGACTCACCGCCGCCTTCAACTTGAACATCCGTGCCAAAAAGTACGCTGTGGTGCTGTTAATCATTTACGCCGTGTCCATCAGCGGCTTTGTTCTGCTCACCCAGTGGTGATCCGTCTCATATAGAAAAAGGGCGTCCCTCTCGGAGGTATGCCACCTCCGGGTTCGGCCCTTCATTCCTATCACTCATATGCAAAAGACTGCGCAGCGAGACTAGTACTTGCGGCTAAAAATGCCGAAGCTCAGCAGTCCGCATGACGCCAAGAACAGATATGGCCCTGCCGCCGCCCCTCTTATCGTCTCTCCAAAAAAATCTACGGTCTTGGATGACACGTACATCATTGTCAAAAAAATAGCGACCAGCGCAAAGGCGTATGCTATGATCTTGTTCATCTTCTTCTCGCGAACGACTTTCAAAAATGGATAGATGAAACATACGATGAAAAACACGCCGCCCTGCAAGAAACCATTCTCTGCAGCCACGCCGATATCCAGCCATTTAAAAAAGAAAGAAGCTATCGCTAAACAGGTGGCTATAAAAATCAACTTGCTCCCCAGATCCCACTGCTTGAACCGAAATTTCATCCACGTACACTCCCCTAGTGTCAATCGCCCGGATGCCGTAACACCCTTTAGGCAAACTTAGGGTTCATTATACCGGATTTTTGCGGCGGAGGGTAGATCAACTACAGGTCTGCGGCACTATTCAGCCATACCGTTTTGTTCGCTGCCGGTTGACGTTTCCCCTGCTTAGGTTCCATATCCGGATATCCGATGTACAGGAAACCCAGCATTTTATCTTCAGGCTTCAATCCAAACGCTTGATTCATCAGCGTATGGAAACACGGCTCGCCTGTTCTCCACACGGCACCCAGACCAAGCTCATGAATTTGCAGAAGCATATTTTGAATGGCGGCAAATACCGCTCCGTACTCTTCAAGTTCAATCACCTTGGGGTCCGTGGACGGTTCAACCGCCACACCGATGACAACCGGAGCCCGGTATGCCTTCGTACGTCCCGACTCGCGTGCTGCATTTACAGCCTCTTCACTCGTATCATCGCCGCCTGCCGCCTGAATGTCACCAAGCGCGTTGCCGAGCACATCACGACCCTCTCCTTGCATGACAAAAAATTTCCATGGCTCCGTGAGCTTGTGGTTCGGCGCCCAGGTTCCTGCTTCTACGATTTGTTCAATCCATTCCTGCGGTACGGCATCAGGCTTGACCTTGCCAAGGCTACGGCGCGTTCGGATCGCTTCACTTACGTTCATTCTGATTTCCTCCTGAGCTATATATAGTTGGTTTTATTTTACATACTCCTAATTGAGAGTCTGTCTCAATTATAACAAAAAGCGCACCGTATCGCTTCTAAATTGACCAGTTGAAAATTAATGGGCTGTTTTCAGTTCTACAACCTCCGTATTACACCCTATAATTATTGTAATTCCCCCTCTATTTTACTAGCATTTGGTACGAAACACTCGCATTTCCCCTCTCATTTTCTTCTAGATTTCCATGCCATTATCTGGGATAATGATGTTTAACTCATACAAGAAGATTAGGAGGATGATTCATGACTGATAAGCGACTCATAACGCCAGAGGATTTGTACCGGATGCACTGGGTGAATGACCCTGTCGTATCTCCAGCTAGCGGAGCCATAGCTTATGTACATAAATCCGTCAGTGAAAAGTTCGACGGTTACCGTTCCCATATCCGGTTGCTTCCTGCAGAAGGAGACCAGGACGTTCCCTTCACGTCCGGCGAAGCGGATGCCGCACCCGCTTGGTCCCCGGACGGGTCGGAGCTTGCTTTCTTGCGCAAAAAGGGCGATAAGCCACAGGTATGGATCATGCCTGCCAACGGAGGGGAAGCAAGACCGGTTACCAACTTGAAGCACGGAGTCAGCGCCTTTAAATGGTCACCGGACAGCACACGCCTGCTTGTTAGAAGCGAGGTGGACGCGGGGGAGTCTACTGAAAGCGAAGAGCCAGACAAAGACGGTAAAAACAAGCTGCCCGAAGAAAAAATCATTAATCGCATTAAATATAAAGCCGATGGCGCCGGATTGTGGAACGAATGTCGACATCATCTATATCTCGTGAACCCGGCAACGGAAGAATGCAAGCAAATCACAGAAGGAGATTTTGATATACATGCCTTCGCCTGGTCACCGGACGGCACCCGAATCGCATACAGCAGCAGCCTTGCCACGGAGGAATTCCCGGATCCGGATCTTCGTTTGACGGGCGATGTATTCGTCATGGACCTCGCCAGCGGATCCGTAACCGAATTGACGGATGGAACTCTCTCGATCGGCTCCATTGCGTTCACCCCGGACGGTCAGTATATGCTCATGCTTGCCAGCGATCTCAGCTGCGGTTTTGCTACGCTGACCAAAATCCACCTGGTCCCGCTCTCGGGCGGAGAATCCCGCGTGCTCTTCACGGACATGGATATTCAGCTGGGGCACGCCGCGGTCAGCGACATGAGAGCCGGAGCCGGAACACCTCCGCTGTTCAGTAAGGACGGTCAATCCGTGTACATCCAGCTCAGCCAGGATGGCGGCGTCCATATTGGACGATTTGCCCTGGACGGTTCATCCTACGAGCTGGTGGTATCGGGTGAACGCGAAGTGTACCAATTCGCTCTGACACCGGAAGAGAACGTAGTGTTTGCTGCGGCTGACCCGCTGCAGCCCGGTGATCTGTTCAGCTTCTCTATCGCTAAGAACGAGGAGAAACGTCTGACGAACTGCAACGAGGAGCTGTGGAGCGAGCTTACGTTAAGCACGCCGGAGTCCTTTACGTTTCGGACATCGGACGGCTGGCCGATTCAAGGGTGGATCATGAAGCCTGCCGGCTTCACGGAAGGCACGAAAGTTCCAGCTGTGCTTGAAATTCACGGCGGTCCGCAAGCCATGTACGGGCATACGTTCATGCATGAGTTCCAGCTGCTGGCTGCAGCCGGTTATGCGGTATTCTACACCAACCCTCGGGGTGGCCACGGATACGGTCAAGTACACGTTAATACCGTTAGAGGGGATTACGGCGGACGGGATTACCAGGATCTGATGGAAGCTGTAGATTATGTTCTGGATACCTACTCGTATGTCGATGCCTCCCGTCTTGGCGTAACCGGCGGCAGCTACGGCGGCTTCATGACCAACTGGATCATCGGTCATACCGACCGGTTCCAGGCAGCGGTAACCCAGCGCTCGATATCGAACTGGATCTCCTTCTACGGCGTCAGCGATATCGGCTACACCTTTACGCAGGATCAGATCTGGGGCAATCCATGGGACGATCTGGAGAAGCTGTGGAAACATTCCCCGCTCGCTTACGTGAAGGACATCCATACGCCGCTTCTCATCCTTCACGGAGAACAGGATCTCCGCTGCCCGATCGAACAGGGAGAACAGCTGTTTATTGCCTTGAAGCGACTTGGCCGGAAAGCTCAGTTCATCCGTTTCCCTGGTGCCGATCACAACTTGTCCCGAAGCGGCCACCCGCATCTGCGGGTGAAACGCTTAAGTCATATTATCCGCTGGTTTGTGGAGCATATCGAAAAATAAAATAAATCAAAAAACCATCCCCATGTAAACTTGCTCTATGAGCAGCTTACATGGGGATGGTTTTTGATTAGACGAAATATACACCGTCAAAAAAAGACCGCCAGGCAACCCTGGCGGCAATATATATTGGTGGAAGGAATTACATGGTTCAGTAGGAATAATGAGCAGCTAAAAAATGACTGAGTCTGAGATTACACTTCAGGTGTTCCGTAGGTTGCGAACCAACCCTTAATGGTATTGAAATCATCCGTAAAGGACAGGGAGAGCAGCAGCAGTACGCGCGCTTGTTGAGGACTCAGATTGTCGCCTGAAATGATGCCCTCACCTCCGCCGTATACGCTGCCGGAGCCTGTACGGGTCGTTGTTACGAAAACCACCCCCTTCTCGATGGCTTCCTTGCGGGCCGCGCTCATCTCTCTCGAGATGCCGCCTGCACCGGTGCCGGAAGTGACGATGCCTTTAGCTCCGTCTGCCACAAAGCCTTTAATCGCACCACCGCCGGCTTCCTGATAAGAGATTGCAATTTCAACCTTCGCCAGGTCCTCTTTGGTGATTCTGCTCAGATCAAATACCGGTTTGCCTTCACCTTCCGCCTTCATCGCACGGAGGGGGGCACGGTATATCCGAATATTCTCATCATCGATATATCCGACTGCGCCCAGCATTGGCGTCTCAAACGTGTCGGTTCGGTAATCATTGGTCTTGGTTACGCCGCGCGCCAGATGAATCGTATCATTCAGCATTAGCACCGTGCCGAAGGATTCCGTGCGGCCGCTTCCAGCCAGTTTGATGGCATTGTACAGATTCGCCTGCGCATCGGAACCGATCACCGTCCAAGGCCGCATGGAGCCGGTAATGACTACAGGCTTGTCGCTTTGTACCGTCAGATCAAGGAAGTACGCAATCTCTTCCATCGTATCCGTCCCCGTCGTTACAACGACACTGTCATAGACCTTAAGCGCATGGTCCACCGTCAGGGACAAATCATACAGATCCGCCATGGTATACGCGCTTGATCCCGAATTGCCGAACTGGAGCGTGCTGATATCCGCAATCTTGTCCGTATTGGGAAGCTCACCGACCATGTCCTCAATCTTCAACGTACCCGCCCGGTAGGATTGAAAGCTGGTGGCATCCGTCGATTGCCCTGCTAAAGTCCCTCCGGTAGCAATGACCAGCACGTTCGGCCTTGTCGATTGTTTGGAAGCTTCCGATAGAGGAGGTACCGTCGTATTCCTTCCCGGCGTTGCAGGGGTCTGTACGGGCGCAGACGTACTAACCGTTCCTTTCACTTCCGTCACCGTAGCAGCATGTGCCGCATAGGTTGCAACAGGTGATAAAGAAATAACAAAAGCGGTGAATGCAGCGGTACTCCAGACCGCTAAAGGACGTTTTGACTTTGGTTTCATCATGGCACTCTCCCTTGATGTTATAATATATAACATATAAATATGTATTCGTTAGAGTTATTCTATTTAATGTTATTTAATATAACAAACCAAACATATTATAGGAAAAGCGTTTACAATTGAAGAAATACAGAAATATAACTGCATTATTAGCCTTTTTTAACGAATTATAAATAATATAATCCAGTAATAGGAAGTGTTATTATATTTAATAGACTTCACTCATGTTACATAATATTACACAAAACTATATACTTATCGTTTCTAACCCAATCTTTAAATCTTTGAACATAAAAAAGGATAGCCCCTCATCATGCGATTGGGCTATCCCTGTATATGGCTGTTGTATTATCGATCGAGTAGGAGTCCGCTATCGAGCGTCCTCATTAAATGCAATAAACTGAAAATCCTATTCGATGTCAGACTCAGCATGGGTATTCGTCGTAATGTGGAATTCCTTCATCATGTTATGGAAGCGTGCGCCGAAGCCTTCGGAGGCCTCCAGGAAATACTGCTGCTTCACAACAAAGCTGCCGCCCTGCCCGTTATCGAACACATAATATCGTATCACCGGGTCATCCCACTCTTTACCGCCGGTTCCACCAACGGCACGCACTTCCCAGCCTTGAATCGGTTCATCCACGGGATTCGATTCAACCTTCGGATATTCTTGCAGCTCCGTCTGGATCCGCTCCGCTGTCGTCTTGGGATCGACGCCCTCCTGCGAAATTTCCATGAACACTTCCGGATAGCGGTCATCCGTCGGCTTCTCCTTCAATTCAATGCGGTCCACGCCCGATTCATGAATCATTTTAAACCGGCTCTCATCAATATAAATCACGTAATCGGCACCCTCATGCAGCTGATCCACGCTGGTTTCCGGCGCGCCTTCAAGCTCCTGCTCGACCGTTTTCTGGGGAGCAAACCATTCCTTCACATGATCAAGGAACGCCTGAACCGGTGCCGTCTGAAAGCTGACGGTCAGTACGATGGCTGCCGCAGCGGCGGTTGCCGCAATCCATCCGGCAGTTCTTCGTCCCGAACGGCGGCGCCCTTTCGATTCCCGCGGCGCGAAGGGAGTCTCCGATTCCGCAGGCCGCCGGGCTTGCTCGCTATGAATCCGCTCCTTAATCGCCATCCAAATCTCGTCTTTATGTCGCATCGCGTCATCCGTACCCTTTTTCAGTCCGTCTGTAATCTCTTGATCCCATGGATCACGTCCCATGCTGATTCCCTCCCCTATTCTGCAGCATCCATTCCTTCAACTTCTTTCGCGCTTTGAACAATCTGGATTTCACCGTATTGACGTTCAGCTCCATCATGTCCGCGATATCCTTCTCGGCAACATCATTCAAATATTTCAAGATAACGGGAATCCGGTGCTGGTCATCCAGCCGCTGCACCATCTCATATACCTCGCCATGCCGGTCAAAATCGTAGGTGTCGGTTTTCGAGGGAAGATCCCTCTCCTCCGATATCTCGGAAGGCACCACTCTCGCATGTTTCTTCAAATACCGATTGCATTCGTTATAGAGAATCCGGTTGAACCACGGGTCAAAGGGTTTGCTTCCATCATAGGCACCGAGGTTACGGTATACCCGGATGAACGTTTCCTGGACCACGTCGGCAGCGCTTGCCGGACTTCCGGTTACCGCAGTAGCCGTTCGAATCGCCCGATCCGCGTATAACCGGTAAAGTTCTTCGAACAATTCGTCACTGTATTCCGTCTTTAGTCGTTGTATAAGGTCGTGTACCAAACCGCGCTTTCCTCCTTTCACTTGGCCAATCACTTACAATACCCCGTCATGCGGTTAAAAAGTTTTCGAATGCATTATTTTTTAGTATGGCAAAAAAAGGATACCCCGATGCCCCACGGCCGAAGTATCCTTTTTCATATCATAACCCATCATTACGCTTGCGCCGGCACCGGCTCCATTGACGTCCCCTGATGATTCACCGGCTCGACTCGCTCTGCCTTCCGCAGGTGTTTTTGCCCGCGCCAGCGGAAGAAGGACAGCACCCCCCGCAAATACTCGTCGGCAATCATGCAGGAGTATATGCCGATAAGCCCCCACCCCATGTGAATGCCGAGTATATATGAGAGCACGGTGGCGACCAGCCACATCGAGCCCAGGGAAATGTACATCGTAAACCTCGTGTCTCCGACGGCATTAAGCGAGTTGCCGAGCGCCATGTTGAGCATTTTGCCAGGCTGAAGAATCAGATTCATGCCCAGGAGCGATGCTCCGATCGCAATGATTGTCTTATCGTCCGTAAACAGCCCCAGCAGCTGCTTCCCAAACACATACAGAAGGAAGGCATTGACGACAACGTAAACAGCCCCGATGCCCAGGGCGCGGTACGCGCTCCGATAAGCCTCCTTGATCCGGCCCGCGCCGAACAGATGCGCAATCTGAATCTGGGCAGCCATCGCGATCGATGAGCCCAGCAAGAAACAGAAGGATTCCAGGGTATTCATATACGTACGTGCTGCCAGCTCGGCAGCGCCCAGCGTTGCAATGAAGGAATAGATGATCAGCTGCGTGAACACCCAGCAGGACATATTGATGCCGAGCGGCCATCCGATCCTCAGAATTTCACCGAACAGCGGACGGTTGAACACGCGGAATTCCTTCCATTTGATCCGGTATTCAAATGAACGAAGGAATATATACAGCAGTAAGAGCACAGCGAGCAGCCGGCTGACCACCGTCGAGATCGCAACGCCGGTAAGTCCCCACTGCGGGAACCCGAAAGCGCCGAAAATAAACCCATAGTTCATAATAACGTGAATGATATTCATTCCGATCGCTACATACATCGGCGCACGCGTGTTGCCGGTATTCCGGATGACGGTGCTCATCGTAGCCATCATGGCAATCAGCACCATCCCGCCGCCGACAATGGAAATATACGTTCCGGCTAGCGGAAGCAGATGCTCCGGCAGCTGGAGGATCGAAGCGATAGCCTCCGGCATCGCAAACAATATTACGCTGCACACCAATCCGATGATTGTGGTGGCACTCACCGCCATGATGCCGATCGTTCGAGCGTCTCCCGTCCGATGCGAACCGATCTTCTGGGCAATGAGAATGCCGGCACCGCTGGCAACCGTCATGAACAGGGTCGTCATCGCCTGAAACAGCTGATTGGAGAAGCCAACCACAGCCACCGCATCGTCGGAAATCCGGCTGACCATCAATGTATCCACCGCTCCCAGCAAAAACTGCAGGAACAGCTCGATGAATATGGGCCAAGCGAGAACCCATAATGTAAATTTGCTTGTGTTTTTATCCAACATTCCAACCTCCACCCATGATGTAAGGGTTAAACACAATTCATGATGAAACGGTCTTTAACCTTCTCAAATTATAGATGGTATACTGGAGTTATAATATCATTTTCCGAACGAAAACTATCAAAATTCAAACCTCGCGAATCACGAAAGGGCTTTCTTATGACGATCCTGAATTTTACCGTTCCGCCGCTGCCGGAATACATCAATAGCGGGCTTACCCGCGCTCCTGTTCATAGCGGACATCCTAACCGCAAAAACATTGGCATCTTTGATCTGCTCGTGGTCATGAAGGGGCAGCTCCATGTCACGGAGAACGGCATTCCTTATGAAATCAAACCCGGCATGTTCCTCATCCTGCGTCCCGATACGCATCATTTCGGCACGAAGGGATGCACGGAGGAGACCGATTATTACTGGCTTCATTTCCAAACCTCCGGGAATTGGCATGCGGACGAGGCCTGCCAAGCGCCCAGAAGAGAAGAGGCTCCGGAGTTAAAGGCGATGACGCCGAACTATTTTTCCGTCAACATCCCCCAATTCGGCACCCTGCCTCAACCGGAAAAGGCTCTGGAGCTTCTGGCTACCATGTCTTCGCTGGTTCAGTACGGTCACCAGGCTAAATTTCTGTGGCGGCAGCAGGTGGTGTTCCAAGAGCTCATCGAGCAGTTGGCCGCCGCATTGGATACACCGGTGTCCTCTCCTTCCTCCGCTTGCGCCGAGCGGGCCGCAGCCTATCTGCGGAAGCATTGTCGGGAAGAGTTCAAGGTGCAGGAGCTGGGCGACCGCATCAACTTCCACCCTGTCTATATTGCACGCTGCATGCAGAAGGAATTCGGCTGCTCGCCAGTTGAATATTTGCAGCGCTATCGGATCGAGCAGGCCAAAATGCTCCTCATGCAGACGGACTTCAGCATCAGCCGGGTCGCGGAAGAGGTTGGTTTCAATCATGCAGCATACTTTACCTCCTGCTTCACGAAGCAGGAAGGGATCTCGCCGCGGAAATACAGACAGCGATTCTTCATGAATTAATTCATTTTTACGCAAAATCCAAGAAAGTGGCTTGCAACCTGGGCGGGAAGCCTTTATAATGAGAATTAATCACATGATAATGATTATCATTACCGGACAAGTGAGAATGTGTTGAGAATGTATTTATACTCAGGTTTACACGCTTTTCGCTTGAAGAGTTTATATATAAAGGAGAGCCGATTGACTTATGAAAACGACTTCCCGCCGCTGTTCTCTGCAAATGGATGATTATCTGGACCTGCTGAACCTCGCGATCCAGCTTGGAGACGTGAAATGGCAGAAAGAAATCACCCGCAAAATGGAAATGACGCTGTCCACATTAGAGACCGCAGCTCAATAAATAATATTATAGGGATTACATAATCCTGCATATATGAAGACACCCGATCGCGAATTCCAGGCATGTCCCTGGAAAGCCGACCCGGTGTCTTTTTTTGGGTGAGCAAAATAAACGACCCAGTCAATAGGACTGGATCGTGCCGAATCTTTAGCTGCCTCGAATTCGGCGCCACATATCGGTGCTATCCAGACTCCGATTCCAGAAATTCTCGATATACCTCCCCATTCGTCCATTCAAATACCGTAAGCTGACAAACGATTCGTTGTATGATAATATGTGACTATACTGTCACGTTTATAACACATAACCATTTAGTCACATGTAAATAGCCATTTGGATTTTCTTAGCATGCTGTTAAGAAGGAGCTGTCACGATTGGAAAATGAAATCTTTAAAGCACTGGCGGATCCCAGCCGACGCACACTCTTGGATCTGCTGTATAGATCAGATGGGCAAAGTTTAAGCGAACTTTGTGTTCCCCTGGAGATGACCCGATTCGGTGTCATGAAACATCTTCATATACTGGAGGAAGCCGGTCTTATCACAACGAGAAAGGTCGGCAGGGAGAAGCTGCATTATCTGAACTCCGTACCGATCCGTCAAATTTACGACCGGTGGGTCAGCAAATACGCTGAGCCCTGGGCCATGGAATTGTCATCCCTTAAAAATGAATTGGAGCGTGAACCGAATATGGAACAAAAACCTCGACATGTAAACCAAATTGCCATTAAAGCAGCACCCGAGCAAGTATGGCGCGCCATTACCGATCCGGCCAAAACATCAAAGTTCTGGTACAACTGCTCTATCCAATCCAACTGGGAAATCGACTCTCCTTTCGAACTTAAGAACCCCCAAGGCAAGGTTCAAGCAGAAGGGACCATTCTAAACATAAACCCTCCGCATAAGCTGGTTCTGAGTTGGAGGATGTTAATAAACGAAGATACGGCCGGCGAGAGTCTCTCACGCATTACGTGGGAAATTGATCCCCATGCGGAGCTTAGCGGTGTAACCCTTGTAACGGTTATCCATGATGAGTTTGATGAGGCCAAACATACGGCGAACACACTCAAGTTAGGCTTGCCGATCGTACTGTCGGGATTGAAAACCTTACTAGAAACAGGTTCAACGCTTACTAGTGAATAATAGTGTCAACCGGGAAAACGGGATCGGATGTAAAATCCCCCCGTTCATATAAGAGGGGAGAACCCTGCCGCTTGCGGCCAAGGTTCTCCCCTCTTATATGACAATCGGATTCAGTTGTCTCCTCCTCACCGCGTTTGCATTACCTACTCCTGCTGCAGTCCCGGACCTGTTTGTACCTTGATCCGGTATTCATGCGGCGAGATCCCTTCCAGCTCCTTGAAGACACGCGAGAATTGCTTGGTGTTCTCGAAGCCAACCGCTTTGCCTATGTCCGCAAGCTTTATGGCACCGTCCTGAAGCAGTTCCTTGGCCTTCGTAATCCGCAGCTTCTTAAGATATACCACAAAGTTCTCCCCCGTATGGGCCTTAAACGCTTCACTGAAATAAGAATAATTCAAAGACACATAATTGCTGACCATCGCCATGTTCAGCGGCCTGTGGTAATTCTCCTCCATGTAACTTACCGCTGCCTTAATCTCCGAATGCTCACTGTGGGCGGAACGGATCCCCTTCACATATTCATTCACATGCAGCAGCAGATGCTCCAAATTTCTGAAATAGGTGTGAAAATGACGGTAATTGTCCATTGTCCCCACCTTTCGGTACAGCTTCAACACTTCCACCATGGATTCCCCGTACACGCGGAACACCTCATCCAGCACCTGCTCATTAATCCGCTTGCTGACATGTTCCAAATAATCGATGGCCACATGCGGCATATCCTCGATATGAAAAATATCCAGCAGCAGCGCCTTGATCTCCCGCTCCCGCTCCGTGCCGAGCATGTTGCCCAGCTTCCGGATACTCTCTTCCGGCACCGGATATGTGCGCAGCTCTCCCTGAATATCATCATGGCTCATCAGCTTGACGTTGGGATGAATGAACGTATAGCTCAGAGCGGTCAGCGCCTGAATGTAACAGCTCCGGATGTCTTCGACCCGGAAGCCTTCCCGGCTAATGCCCACAAAGAGCCCGTCCATCTCCCGCTCGGCAAACTGCCGTGCCAGCTCCTCGAATTGTCCGTCCGGACTGCCGATGAGCACGACCCTCCCCTTGCTGTCCATAAAACAAGCGTTGATCCGCCCTTCCACTGAAGCCCTCATGTTATCAATCAATTGCTTCAGCTCATCCTTGTTCATGGCATTGCCGTCTTCGTACTTGTATTTCATCACCGCTACCCGGAATGGCTTCACAAACGAATCATACCCGATTTCGTTCGCGGCAGCTCCCATATCCAGCCCTTGAGGCAGCTCCAGCAGCTCCTTCAGCCGATGGGTCTGCAACTGCTGAAGATATACCTCGCTGGCGGCAACCCGGTTGTGCACTTCCGCTTGCCGGATCAAAACTTCTTCTGTTTTTCGGAGGGCAGCGAACAGTTCATCCCGTCGAATCGGCTTAAGCAGATACTCCTTTACCTGATAGCGGATCGCCGCCTTGGCATATTCAAAATCGTCATATCCGCTCAGAATCAGAACGACGGGTTTAACCCCCAATGTTCCTTCCAGTTCAGCAAGTGCCTCAATCAGGCGTATCCCGTCCATGACCGGCATTCGGATGTCTGTAATGACGATATCGGCCGGCACTTCGCGGTAAGAATCCAGCGCTTCCTGCCCCTGGGCAGCCAGGCGGATCTCGTACTGATCCGGGAATTCCCGCTCAATCATCGTTTTCAGTCCATACCGGATATTCTTCTCATCATCCACGATCATCAGACTTCTCATGTCCACTGCCTCCTCCTGTTAACAGAACCTTAGGGAAGGTCATGGTCACCTGCGTGAACTTCCCCTCTTCGCTCTTCACTTCGATTCCATATTCATTCCCGTAGAACAACTGGATTCGCTGGTGCACATTCCGAAGTCCGATTCCTCCAGCCTGCACGCCGCCCCGCCCGTAATCTACGGAAGGGAGTTCCTCGTTGTCCGCCATTCGAAGAATCTCGCCCAGCCTGCCCAGTCGATAAGGCTCCATCCCGATGCCGTTATCGGTAACGTTAATCGTGATCCGATCCTCTTCCCATGCAATGGCATCGATCTTGATCCGCTTCTCCTGATCCGGGAACTCGGGCCAGGCATGCTTAACGGCGTTTTCCACGATGGGCTGCAGCGACATTTTTAATACCTCGAGCTCCATGAATTCGGACGGAATATTGAGTTCAAGCCGGATCGGCTCGTCAAACCGGATATTCATGACATCAATGTAATTGCAGATATGGCGAATTTCATCCTTCAATTTAACGTACTCCCCCGACCACTTGAAGTTGTAGCGCATCATCCCGCCAAGTGAGGTCAACGCATCCGAAATCGTCCGCTGCCCCTCGATTTCGGCCAGCATCTTAATATTTTCAAGCGTATTGTACAGGAAATGAGAGTCAATCTGGCTGTGCAGCGTTCGCAGCTCCGCTTCTTTGGTCACCGCTTGCTTGCGTACGCCCTGGGCAATCAGTTCATTGATGGTGCGGATCAATTTGTTAAAATGATGCGCCAGTTCACCAACCTCGCCGCCCCCCTGAATCGTAATGGCTGCGGTAACTTCTCCCTTGCGGACTCTCTTCATCGTCTCCGTTAAACGGCGCAGGCTCTTCAGAATAATGGAATTTAGGTAATACGTAATGATCGACAGCAGAAAAATCAATACAATGTTCGCCGCTATAATCTGCCCCTGGGCCTTGGATACGTTATTCAGCGCCCCTTCCAGGGAAACGACATTCAGCACATGGGCATGAAGCCGCTCCATCGGGGTAGCAATCAGCAGGAACGAGGATCCGTCCAGGCTAAACCTGGCATGTATGGTCTTCTCGGAGTCGCCCGCCTCCTGCTTCAGCTTAGCGAACTGAAGCTCCACCTCGCCTCGGAGTCCCTCGTGACTGTTCATGAATGATTGGCTTCGGTCCATGAACAACTGCCCTTCCTGATCGACGATAACCATCTGCGAGCTGTTATCCACGATACCGGCAAAGGTCTTCGGAGCAAAGTACTTGAGCAGCATATCCACCTGGATCACGCTGCTGTAATCCCCGCTATGGACTTGGCGAATCAAGGACACCTTCGGCAGCTCCTCGGACACGTCGGCAGCGTAGCGCTGCAGAATATCGGGATCGCGGTGGTTGAATAACCACATCTCCCCGCCGTCCAACTCCTTGACTTTGGGGAACCACGGCTCGCTTGCGATCCGTTTCTCCTGAAAAATAATTGGCCACATTTCCGTCACGTTTGCGTTGTTTGTGTATAACCGAAGGTGAGTAATATTCGGATTGTTGGTTTGGATCCGCTGGATGTCCTTGAAGGGCCCCCGAGCCAAATCGATCAGCCACGCCACCTCGGGTTCTTCATTGATCCGAAGATAATCCTTGATCCCGTCGTCCGAAATCGCCAGCTGTGCGGCCATTTCAATCGCCTCAATCTGATTCAGCATGTTCATCTTCTCAATTTCCAGCAGGAACGAGTTCTGGTTGAGCGCATCGCTGATGTAGGTATCCCGAATCTGCTTAAAAAAATAATTAGACACGATAATGCTCGGAACCAGCAAAATCAAGATATAGGCAGCAACCAAACGACTCTGCATCGACCTGCGGCCAAACCAATAAGTAAACGATTGAATAAGCGATCTTATTCGTGTCATCATGACTGTCACATCCCGTTTTCTATGAATGACCGCAGCCGAGCCCAGTATGAAAAGGCGCCATCAGCCGATCGGATACCCTCCTATATTAGCTCGTGATGCGACAAAAGGCACCCTATTTCGACAATATCGATAATAAGGTACCTTAAGTCCTTATTCTGTTCATCCGCCTGAGCGGATCATCCTTACTTCAGGAATTCCTCAAGCTTCTTGACGTTCTCTTCGTATTCTTTCTGTCTGAATTCCTGAACTTTCGCGAAACCGAGGGATTCACGCTTCGCTTGGTAATCGTTCCAAATTTGATCGAACTCGGCATCCGTTTTAGCAAAGATCAGCTTCGGCAGGATTTTACCCCACTCGTTCATTACCTTGTCGTTAATGATGCCTTCCTCGGAGCTTGCATCCGGATCCAACTGATCGAATTGCGAGAAGCTCTGGGTCTTGCCGCGAGTCCAGTCTTCCATCTGCTTAAACGGCTCGACGGCAGCAGGCATCCAAGGCTGCGTAACGTTGTTATCCATCATCATCCAGAAGGTATGGGATGCTCCATACTTCTTATCGAATGCCCCGCGGTCGCTGTTCAGCAGCTCCGCTACCTCGGGCAGGAATTGATCTTTGCCGTCAATTATGTCCCATGTCACGCCTTTTTCGCCGAGGTAAGTATCACGCTGGCCTTCTTCGGAGATCAGGTAATCCAGGAAGCGAATGGCGCGCGCTTTGTCTTTTACGTTTTTGGAGATGAGGGTTACCGTCCAGCCGGAGATCGAAGGACCCGACAAGGTCGGCTGATCCAGGTTGGAGTTAGCCGGTCCGTCCACTGCAATGTAGACCGAGTTCGGATCGTTTGCATACAATGCGTTCTGCTGGTTCGCCATATCGCTGCGTTGGTACAGCATCGCGAAATAGCGGCCCTGTGCGATTTTTTCTTCCATCTGCGGACGTTTATCCACGAAAATATCCTTGGACATCAAACCTTTTTCATTCGCCATACGGAACGTCTTCAACCATCTTACATATTCCGGATCGGTGCTGCGGTCGTACAGCTTTCCGTCTTTATCCTGCGGAATGGCAAGGAAGTTCTGCAGGTAGCCCTCGAGGGAGCTGTTTCCTTTTTCATGGAAATCATGCAATCCGAACGGAATGAGCGGCTGTCCGTTCACGTCCGGGAACATTTTCTTGGCGTCCTCAAGCGCTTTCAGGAAACCTTCCGGAGTGCGCATATCCGGGCTTCCGAGCGCCTCATACATGTCTTTGCGGACCAAGAACGTTTGGTTGGAGGTAATGTTATCGCCAAACTTCTCATAGTCCTTCGGTGAAGAGGAGGCATTCGGATAACCGTAAATATTGCCGTCATCCTTGGTGTACCACGACACCTTCGCAGGGTCGGTTACTTTATAGAAATACGGATCGTATTGGTCGGCCAATTCGTTCAGCGGCAGAACGAGGTCGCCTTCGATCATTTTTTTGACAGCGTCTTCATACCATCCCAGCGTAATAAAATCAGGCAGTGTGCCGGAAGCAATCATCGTATTCATCTTCTCGACTTCGTTCCCTGCCGGTACGATGAAGTTGACGTTAACCCCCGTCTTCTTCGTTACGTATTGCGACGTAATGTCCTCGCCCCATTTGTTCGGGAACCAGGCGAAGTTGATGTACCAATCAAACGTAATCGGGGAGGTATCGACTTCCCATCCCGGCTGATCCTGAGTCAATTTTACTTCTTCTGCCGGTTTGTCTTCCTCTTTTTCCGACGCGCTATTATCACCGCCGGACGAGCATGCTGTTGTAAAGGCCATGACCAGTGCGAACATCAACAACAGAAGGCTCTTTGGCTTAAGCATCTTGCTCATGTGTTTACCCCTTTTCTTATTTAAAAATATGATTATATAGAACTCCCGCCGGATTAGGCAAGAGAAGCTACCGGTAAGTTTTCCCCACCCCGGGTCTCTCCGGGAGATGGGAAGGAAACATCAACGAACATTTTGTGATTCAACCTTTAATGGAGCCGATCATCATCCCTTTGACGAAATATCGCTGCAGGAACGGATAGACGAATACGATCGGCGCTGTCGTCACGACCATGGTCGCCATTTTGATCGATTGGGAAGTGACCGTCTTGGACACGCCGCCCGGAACCTGTGCCATCATCTGATTGGAGCTGGATTGTGCGACGACTTTATACAGATACGTCTGGATCGGCTGCAGATCCGTATTGTTGATATAAATGACGCCGGTGAAATAGTCATTCCACTGGAACACCCCATGAAACAAGGCAATCGTCGCGATAACCGGCATGGATACCGGCAGCACAACCCGGAGGAAGATGGACCAGTCATTAGCCCCGTCAATCTTCGCCGCCTCCTCCAGACCGTCCGGAATTTCCCTGAAGAAGGTCATGAAAATGATGAGGTCGAAGAAACTGAACATGAACGGAATAATGTATACCAGGAAGCTGTCGAGCATATTCAAATCCTTGATCAACAGATAAGTCGGAATTAGTCCGCCGGTGAAAAACATCGTCACCGTTCCGAGCAAAATATAGAATTTGCCGCCGATCAGACCCTTCCGCGAGAATGCATAAGCCACCATGGCGGTGAAGAGGACATGGATGAACACACCAATGACGGTTTTGGCTACGGTAATGCCCATCGCCGTCATGATGCCGGAGCTCTGGAACACCGCGCTGAAATTCTCGAGGCTGAACATCCGCGGCCACCAGTAGATTCCTCCGCGCATGGCGTCCTGCCCGTCATTGAAGGCATTTACCAGCACGTACCAGATCGGGTAGATCGTCAGAAAGCATACGATCAGCATGCCGAAATTATTGAATATATCGAAGAAGGCTTCGCCTTTGGTTCTGCGTTTAAACATGGATTATTCGTCTCCCTTCTGGCTGGTCTCGCTAGAATAGTGATGTGTCGTTCAGTTTTTTGGTCACCTTGTTCGCGATCAACAGCAGGATAATCGCAATGACGGACTTGAACAATGAAACGGCTTGCGCGTAGGAGTAACGTCCGTTCTGCATCCCGGTGTGGTACACGAAAATATCGATGACGTTGCTCGCGCTTTCGTTCAGCGAGTTCCGGAGCACCAAAATCTGATCGAAGTTGGAGTTCAGCACACCACCAATTGCAAGAATGAAGAGGATGGAAATGGTCGATTTGATACTGGGAAGGGTGATGTACCACATCTTCTGAAACCGACCTGCGCCATCAATCGTCGACGCCTCGTACATTTCAGGCGAAATGCTGGCAATGGCCGCCAGATAGATAATCGCGGACCACCCAAGCTCCTTCCATATATCCGAGGTGATAATGATTCCCCAGAAATATTTCGGTTCGGCCAGATACGTGATCGGCTCATCGATCATATGCAGAGCCATCAAAATATTGTTGATAATCCCGATATCCGCCAGCCAGGTCATCAGAATGCCGCCCAGAATGACCCATGACAAGAAGTGAGGCAGATAAGAGATCGTCTGAATAGTCCTCTTGTATCGAACAGACCGGATTTCGTTCAGAAAGAGTGCAAAAATGATCGGGAGCGGAAATCCGATAAACAGCTTCAGCAAGCTGATCCCGAGCGTGTTCCGCATAACGTTCGTAAAGTCCTCGTCTGAGAAGAACTCCTTAAAGTGCGCCAGCCCTACCCATGGCGCTTCGCCGATGGACTTCACGATATTGAATTCCTTAAATGCAATGATGACACCGTACATCGGTATGTAGTTAAAGATGATCATCCACGCAACGCCGAGCAGCGCCATAATTTGAAGATGTCGTTGGCCGTAGAGCTTTCTGAGCCATCTCTTTCTGTCAAGCTTCTTCTGTACAGAAGGCTCCATTGAGGGACCGACACCGGTTTCGGAAACGTCGGCATGAAGTTGATTTTGCATGGTTATGACCTCCAGGTTGATCCTATCATTTTGAAAACCTTTACATTCTTTATGTTTATATTGTAGATCGTCCTTTCTCTGCACGAAAGGTTTCAGATTTCGTTTCAAGGGGCTCATTTTTCGGGTACACTTCGCCATTCACGAAAAAATGCAACCCAAAAACGAAATATTGCGCTCTCTACTCTTCCAGACACAAAAAAAAGGCATGGACAGCAGCCTCCACAGCTGCCATTCATGCCTTTCCTCTTGCTCTAACGATCTTTCGCCACAAGCGTTCCATCGGATCGCTTGTGGCGGCGTTATCGTTTTTGGTCACGTATATCAAACGGTTTCCCAGTTATTCCCCTTTGTCTTCCTCACGTTGTTCCTGTTTGCTTTCGTGTTCCTGTTGGTATTTCTCACGCATCAGCTTCTGCATGATGAATTTCTCCTGATCGTTCAAGCCGCCTTGGTTATCCTGGATGATCATGTTGTCAATGTTCCTCTTCAGTACCTCGGTTTGCGTGTTCAATACATTTCACTCCTTTGAATTTTGCGTCCCTTATCCGTAAAATCATTCTGAATCAGAATGAAAGGGTACACGTATTACTAACCATTCTCCTTCCAATGAAACAGAAATAGACGGATTTACCATAAAATCCGAAGGTAGCTTCAAGAAGAATTTGTGTTTGCCCAGCGCTTTCTCTAGGTATTAGCTGCTATTTGCGCTCGATCTGAATCCCCTTAGCCAGAGATTTCTGTTGTTTATTGGTATTAACTAGCTGCGGCAGGCTTCTCGTTTCCTTGACCATAGGGGATTGACACAAATGGCATACCGGTTCCGTGTCGAACGCAAAATCGTCCCGCATCCACCCTTTGCAGTCTTCCTTAGTGCATGCCCAAACTTCCGTTATTTCTTCAGGAATACTCTCCATCGAGTTTTTACGCGAATACATGAACGCTCCTCCTTATTCTCGTCTTAGAAAATAGAAACGCCGTATAAAAGAAAACTGCCCTTAATGTCGCACATTAAGGGCAGTCTTCAATTGTAATTACAATTTAACAACGTTCTCAGCTTGTGGTCCACGGTTTCCTTCAACAATGTTGAATTCAACGCGTTGGCCTTCGTCAAGCGTTTTGAAGCCGTCGCCTTGGATCGCGCTGAAGTGAACGAATACATCGTTACCGCCTTCAACTTCGATGAAACCAAAGCCCTTTTCAGCATTAAACCATTTAACAGTTCCTGTTTGCATGGGGGAATCCTCCTTGATATATATTTACATGACCTTTTTTCTTCGCAGACGGAATAAAAAAATTCACATATTGCACAAGGTTACCAGAAATGACAACCCTCTACAATATGTGAATTCAGGTCGATTTCGATATTCATATCTTAACACATTTGACTGCCGATAGCAAATACCAATGCAAAAGATTCTGCGGAAAAATTAAAGTTATTTTATTCGGCATCATTCCGATTAAGCACGAGCAAGCATATACAACTCCCGGCATATGCCGGGAGCTGTACCCAGAGCAGCGTTTTAACGCGTAAACGTTTACTTTCGCAATTCCTCCAGCGTTTCCTTCCAGCGCTGCAGGACTCCTTCCGGGTCGTGCAGCTGAAACTTCACGGCCGATGTAATATCCGCATACTTCGCGATATCCTCCCGAACAGCCACGACCTTGGCTTCAAAACGCTGCAGCGGATGCCGGGCATCCGGCAGATCGGGAAGCGCTTGAAGGCGCAGCCGAACATAATGTGCCGCTCCATCATGAATTGCCACCAATGTGCCCTGTCCGGTGCGAAGAAGATTGCCAGTCGTAACCGTTCCCTGCCATAATGCAAGTCGAAGCCGGTTCCGGTCTAAGGCCAGCACCTCCCCTACGCTGAGCATGGCCGTATGCGGCCATCCCTCTTCGGTTACGCTCAATAGCATCATCGCTTCATAATGTTTCAACTCCAGATCCGAGCCATCCAGCCATTGGCACAACCCTTCTGATATTGCAGCCTGTTCCGTCACAGCGCCATCTCCCCTTCACCATATCACTTTAACGAGCTTCGATAAATTCCAGCCAATCCAGCTCGATGCGGCCTTTATTCACCATAAACACCAGATCCACGGGGCCTTCCTCAATCGGCATAGCCGCAGCCACCCTATGGATGTCCCACTGTCCATCGCCAGAGTCAGACAAGGAGATAAGCTCAGGCTCCCGGTCCCCGATCTGGAGCATAATATCCACCGTTCCCTCGGGAATCAGGGCCCGAATGTCCAGATGAAAGATGCCTGCACCAGCGCAAAGCGCATCATAAGCAAGCCAATCGCCCTCCCGGAGCTGTACGCATACCAGGTTGTCCTCCGCCCACGGCTTGCCGCCTTCCGGAGCGTAGCTTGGTTTCTCTGCCTTGCCCGTCATCATTCGCATCGGAACGCCGTCAGAAATCCGGAAGCCGATATCCTGGCTGGCCTTCGTCTCTACATGATAAGAAAGGCCCTCGCCCCGATATCCGTAAAACTCCGCCGGAATCTGAATGGGCAGCCGGCGAAGCAGCGACCGTGATATGTTCGGGTAAGCATCGCAAGCTGCCAGCGGAAGATGATCCAGGAATTCGCCCAGAATCGCTTCAGCTTCAGCGGAAGAGGGCCTCTCTCCACCTTCCAGGTAATCCGTCAGCTTCTCCCAGCCTTTCGGCATGCGAATCGAGAAAGGTGAGTTTTGAGTGTTCATCTTCTTCCAGGTCCAGAAGTTCCAGGATATGTTATGGTCCTCAAACATTCGGAATGCGCCCGTATACCACTGCGGGTTATTCTCGCCGCCTTCACCCATGAAGATCGGCACATTCCATTCTTCGCGAAAATCCAGATACTTCTGAATGCTCTCCGTATCGGGATTATTCCAGTACTTATGGAACTGCAGCATCAAATTATCGTCAAACTTGTCGTCAAAAATACTCCAGTCCGTTGACCAATGGACGCCTTCCAAAATGATCATATGGCGCTTGTCCACTTCGCGTATAGCCGCGGTGATTTCCTTATACAGCGGCATCACCCGGTCATTGTACTCGCTGAACCAGTCGGGCAGCGGTTCGTTAAGCAGGTCGTAACCGGCCACGATCCACTCATCTTTATAGCGTTCCGCCAACAAGCGCCACAGTGCCACGGTTCGCTCCGCGTTCCGTCGATCCGTGAACAGCTCCGGCAAATCCCGCTCGGAATCGTCGATATTGGCCCCGGTCTGTCCGCCGGGCGCGCCATGCAAATCCAGAATAACATACAGCGAATACGTCCTGCACCAATCGATCACCTGATCAATGAGCCTCAGATGACCTTCATGATATACAAAAGGCGGGTGCTGCCCTTCCTCCATAATGAACCTCGCATTGATCGGTACTCGAATGGAATTGAAGCCTTCCGAAGCGATCTGCCGGATATCGGCTTCGGTGATATAACGCTCGTAATAGGTCTCCCAGAACGCAGCCGCCTTCTCCTCGCCGATCAGATCCCTGACCATGCCTTCGATGCGCCGCGGACGGTCTCCCTGCTCCGGCATTTTCCACATGTATCCTTCCGGCAGCAGCCAGCTGCCAAGTCCGACTCCCTGCAGCAGAATTTCCTGCCCGTCCCCATTCACCACGCGTTTGCCGCCCGCCTTAACAAAACCGCTTACCAAAGGATTTCTGCTATCATTCATATTGGCATTCCCTCGCTTCCATGTCTGTAACGAATGTAACTGACCTGTCCATATCAACGGCGACATTCGTTCTACAGGCCAAACATCAGTCAAAATATAACATGTCATGCTGGGCAATAAGCTCCATTCCGAAAATCAGGGAATCATTCTGAAATATCGGCCATCGGCCAAAAGAAAAAGGCGCTATCCTCTGTTCGAGGATTGCACCTTTCCACTTATCAAACTTACGATGAAACCTCCGTAACCGGCTGAGCGGGAACAGGTTGACTTGGTGATCTTCCCTTCCGCAAGCCGCCCGGCAGTTTACCGAAAAAGATCCAGGTCCAGCTCCCGAGACGACTCATACTGTACACCACTATATACGAGACAGCCAGTGCGCTGATAAGACCGCCAGCATACCACGCCAGCAGCAGCCAGGAGTTCTCCGTCTGCGGAGGAAAGTCCCGGTAGAGGAGCAGCACCAGCGGATGTACCAGATACACACCGAAGGAATACACGCCGAGCCGCCTGAACCCGTTCAACCACCACGCCCTCTTATTTCCGAAATGAAGAGCAACCTGAAGCATGACCAGTGCGGTTGTCAACGTATGCACATTCCAGAAGGCATCGTAGAGCAGCGGATGATACTCCGTCCCCAGCAGCCGCTGATTGTATCGAAGGCCGATATGCACCAGCGCGGCGCCCAGCCATATTGCCCAAAGGGCGATCCAGCCCAGCTTCCGCAGCGCCGGTCTTGCGGCAAACTGCGTTGAAGTTAGCCAATCCTTGACCCGGTCATAATAAATGCCGATCCACGCCCCAAGAAAATAATACGACAGAAACGACAGCGACCAGCTGTTCCGGTTCGTTACGTCCCACCAGGCATCATTCCCGATATAGAACAACCACTGCAATCCAATGCCGACCAGCACGCAGACCGCCGCGAAGCCGCGGAATCGCTTCAGCAGCATCAGCACGAGCGGAAACAGCAGATAGAACTGGATGTTAATGAAGATGAAATATAAGTGCGTGTAAGATTTCCCCGTTGCCAGCTTGGGCCAGAAACTCTCCAGCATTGCCGCCAGATTCGGCTCGCCTCCGCGATGATACCAGGCCACCGTAAAGAATAACACCGAGAACAGCAGGTACGGCACCAGGATATACATCAGCCGGTTTTTGAAGAACCGCGCAAGGTCACGGCCCTTGAACGGACGGTGATAATAGTTATAGAACAGCACGAAGCTGCTCAGGAATATGAAGGTTGTCGTTCCAACCTTCGAGAATATGTTCAGGAAGTTATACAAGCCAAAAAAATCGTCCCCGCGCATCTGAACTGTGGCGAACGACGTCGCATGCACCATCAGCACGCCCATCATCGCAAAGCCCCGAACCAGGTCGATTTCGGTTATTTTTGCACGTTTATCCATGTTGCCTCCTTCATATGAATACGCCCCCTATTATATCTCACTCCCCACCGCTTGGATACTAAATTTTCCTAAAAGTGGCATGGAACAAGCTCCCTTTGCCATACCAGTGTAAAAAGGGCCTGGCACCAAGACAGGACACAAGCTTACATGATGCAAGCGTCCAATTCGAAGTGAATAGGAGGGGATTTCTACTGATTGAATTTAGCCGCGTCAACAAATTTTTCGGAACCTTCCATGTTCTGAAAGAAATCGACCTGACCATTTCCCAGGGGGAAGTCGTTGTCATCGTTGGACCTTCCGGCTCAGGTAAAAGCACGCTGCTGCGGTGCATCAATCGGCTCGAAAGCATTACGGATGGCGAGCTTGTCGTGAATGGCGTCAAGCTGCATGACAAGAAGATCGACATTAATACGTTCAGGCGAAATATCGGGATGGTCTTCCAGCATTTCAACCTGTACCCGCACAAAAAGGTGATCGACAATATCATTCTCGCGCCCATGAAGGTGCTGGGAATGTCCAAAGCGGAGGCAACGGAAAAAGCAATGACGTATCTGCAGCGAGTCGGAATTGCGGACAAAGCGGACAGCTATCCCTCTCAGCTCTCGGGCGGCCAGCAGCAGCGTGTTGCGATTGCCCGCGGATTGACCATGAACCCGAAGATTATGCTGTTTGATGAACCGACGTCCGCACTCGACCCGGAGATGATCGGCGAAGTGCTGGATGTCATGCGTTCACTCGCCCACCAAGGCATGACCATGGCCGTGGTTACCCATGAGATGGGCTTCGCCCGCGAAGCCGCGGATCGAATCGTCTTTATGGACGAAGGCCGGATTATCGAGGATGCGCCCGCCTCCGATTTTTTCAATCAGCCGCGGGAAGAAAGAGCACGGGCGTTCCTGAGCCGCCTGCTGCATCACTAACCCGGACTTGGTGCGTAGGGGCGGAAAGAAAATGCCGCTTGGCTCTTTAGGAGCTTGCTTATTAAGAGAATTCATATCTTTAAGGGGGATCTGGTGTATGAAGAAAAGATTGACGAGGACCTTCAGGTGGAGCGCGGCCCTGCTAGCTTTAGTGATCATGCTGGTCGCATCCGGATGTGGGGGCTCCGGCAATACGGACACCCTCGAGGCAATCAAGAAACGCGGCAAACTTGTAGCCGGTGTGAAATATGATACGAAGCTGTTTGGACTACAGGACCCTGCCACCGGCAATGTGGAGGGCTTTGATATCGACATCGCCAAAGCGCTGGCCAAAAAAATTCTCGGTGACGAAACCAAGGTCGAGCTCAAGGAAGTTACCTCCAAAACCCGGATCGACATGCTGAAGAACGGGGACATTGACATCATTATCGCCACGATGACCATCACGGAGGAGCGCAAGGAGCAGGTGGACTTCAGCGATGTGTATTTTGAAGCCGGCCAATCGCTGCTCGTGAAGAAGGGAAGCCCGATCACGGGTCTGGAAAGCCTGAACAAGGATACGAAGGTGCTTACCGTAAAGGGCTCTACCTCTGCGCAAAACATCCGCGAGAAAGCGCCCGACGCGGTCATTCTCGAATTCGAGAACTATCAGGACGCCTTCACCGCCCTCAAAGCGGGACAGGGCGATGCCCTGACCACCGACAATTCCATCCTCCTCGGGATGCAGCAGCAGGACCCGAGCTTTGAGCTGGTCGGCGGCAACTTTACGGATGAACCCTACGGCATGGCCATCAAAAAAGGGAATCCGGAGTTCGTGAAAACCGTCAACGAGCTGTTGAAGGAGCTGAAGGATAGCGGCGAATACGACAAACTGTATGAGCAATGGATGGGCGTAAAACCGGAATAACCGCAAGCATGTAATGGTCGGCCGGGCTTAAGTTGTCATGGCTCCAATCAGGTTCCTCCCTATTATCGGGCGGAACAGCCTGGCTACTTTTGACCGGCTAAACGACCATCATCCCCCATTGGAGGTGAGGCATTTTGACCTTGTGGGATTTTAACATTCTGGTCCAGCACTGGGATCAATTCATGGCTGGCCTGGGCCAGACCATTCTCGCCAGCCTGCTTGGGCTGATCGGCAGCCTGGTGCTGGGCACCTTGATCGCCATCCTGCGGATTGCCCCATTCCGCATATTGAAAGCCATCGGCGCCATCTATGTTGAGTTTATCCGCAACATTCCGCTACTGGTGGTTGTCTTTTTCTTTTTCCTGGGCCTGCCCTCTCTCGGCATACCGGTGGACCCGTTTACTTCGGGTACGCTTGGGCTAATGGTGTATACGGCTGCCTTCATTGCCGAAGCCATTCGGGCGGGGATCCAGGCGGTACCCTCCGGACAGTCGGAGGCGGCTCGCTCCTCCGGGTTGAGTTATATCCAGAATATGCGCTACATCATTCTTCCGCAGGCGATCAAAATCGTATTGCCGGCCATCGGCAACCAATTGATCAATCTGGTCAAAAACTCCTCGGTCCTCGGCGTTATCGCCGGACTGGACCTGATGTATTATGCCGATCTGATTAACCTGAGCACCTTTAAAGGCATTCCCGTCTATACGTTTGTGGCCCTGTTCTACCTGCTCCTGACCATACCGCTCAGCCTGGCCGTCCATTACATGGAACGGCGCTTTGCGAGAAGCAATTGACGTTAAACGCAAGTTTGCCTAATAAACAGGAGGTGGCATGAGATGGATTTTATCGGTGCGTACTCCTGGCCGAATCTGCGATATCTCCTTCAAGGCTTTTGGATCACGGTGCAGGTTGCCGGCTTATCCATTGTATTCAGCTTCATCATTGGAACCGTGCTCGGGACCGTGAGATATACGAAAACACCCTTCCTGTCGAGGACAACGGCCATATTCGTGGATATAATCCGCAATCTGCCGCTCTTGCTGATCATTTTCTTCATCGGCATGGTTCTGCCCCAGACCGGGATTCGAATCCCCACCTTCTGGGCGGCCGTCGTCGGCTTGAGCATCTTTGAAGGAGCCATGATCGCCGAAATTGTCCGCAGCGGCCTCGTATCGGTGGATAAAGGCCAGATTGAAGCGGCCCGGGCCTCAGGTCTCTCTTATATGCAGACACTGCGGCACGTGATTCTCCCGCTGGCGCTGCGCCGAATGTCCCCGCCCATGGTGAGCCAGTTCATCTCGCTCATTAAAGACACATCGCTCGCCGTGATCATTTCACTGCCTGAGCTGATGCGCAATGTGCAGATTCTTAGCGGTTCCAGCTATGACTATGTTATACCCGCCCTTGTTTTTGCGTCCTTGCTGTACTTCACGCTGAATTATCTTCTGTCCGTCATCGCCAAACGACTGGAAGCAAGACAGATCTAATCTGGCCTGCAGTTCCTGCTTCTATCCTGAACTACTAACCATCATCGTGAAAAATGCAATCGACCTGCGATACGCGCGCCCTGGTTCAACCCTGCTCCGCAGCCATTTTGGCTTGCGGGGTATTCGCGCTTCTGGCAAAAAAATAAGAATTCGATACTTAACCCCCTCGGAGCCATTGTGCATCGATTTTTTTGTCTAATACATAATCATCCTGAAAGGAGACTGCGAAAAAAATACAACCATTCTCCTTGCCATACGTATACAACGTATAAGAACTGCGTTTAGACGACAGGAGGATGAGAAATGATCAAAAGATTATTGTTGATTTCACTTGTTCTGGGAGTTCTCTCCGGCTGTTCCTTGGTGGACAGCGTGAACAATTCGTTGGATTATACGAAAGAAGCCACTACTTTTATTAATGAAACCTCCCAATTTGCCGAATCCATTCCGGAGCTTGCCCAGCAGGCCGCCACGAATACAGATGCCAAGGAAACGCTGACCCAAGAGCTCGAGGCGATGAAAACCCGGATTTCGGAGTTTAATGGCATTGATGCCCCTGCCTTTGCGCAGTCCATCCATGAACAGCTGGTCGGTTTAAACGACACGCTGCTGACCGACATCAACGGCTATATGGATCAAATCCAGAACGGAGTGACCGACTTCCAGAATTCCAACATCGTTCAAACCATCACTAAAATTAACGAAACGATGGATATGCTCCAAAATCTTCAGCCGTAATTTGCCAAGGTCATGACGATAACATAGAAGCCCTGCTCTGATGAGCGGGGCTTCTATGTTTACTAAGGTTTATGTATGTATTCACTTTTCATCTAAAAAAGGATTCCAGATTGGCAGTAAGCGTCTGCTTAACCACATATCGAATTCCGTCTTCGCCTGGCGCCATAATCCAGTATGTCCCTTGGTATCCTGCTTCATCCTTCGGGTCCCAAGCCACAATGAATTGCCATGCGTCGCCAAAGCTTTTATTATATTCTTCTCTGTAACTCCCAGCCAAATTCTCCTGCGGAACCGATTCGATTGAAATATGCTGCACGCTTTCAAAAGCTCTCATCCATTCCGTAAATTCCACCATGTCCCGGGCGTACTGACCCGAAAAATATCCCTCGTCTCCACCCGACATCGCATAAAAGGTTTCCGCATCCTCCGCCTGTGCTGCCTGATACAGCAAGGAAACGGTCTGCACCGGATTCCATACAGGCTGCTTCGCTTTTGCTGCGAGAAATGTCCTGTCTTCCGCCGTATGCCGGATCTCTATCGCGATAAGCTCTTCCATTGTCGCCTCTCTTCCAAGCTCATAAGCCCCGGGGTAGATCGTGGATTGCTCCACCACTTTAAGCCCATCAGGGAACGCTGTCACAAACCATAGGTTATGATCGCCCTGACTAAGCTCCTCCAGCACAACCTCGGCCTGGCTGCCGTACGTAAGTGATAGCAGCTGGCGACTTTCCCGATCCAGCCCCTCCTTATCAAAAAGCTTGAATCGTTCCGGTCTCACCTCACGTTTGCCGGCCTCTTCGAACAGCACCTTCAGCATGGCGGGGGACATACGGACACTCGCAATGTCAGCATGACGGAAATACGATGCAGAATCGTTAGCCTGAAGCGCCTCATACATGTTGAGAACCGCTTCAATCGGATCATGGTTGGACTCCCCCGCTGGCGGCTCTACTTCTTGCTTAACCTGGTGATGGCTTTGCTCTTCCGAATGGAATGCCGTACGCAAACTCTCCCTAGCTGGCGGCGGCATTTCCGATGCATTCCCGGCTTCTCCTGCGCTCGGCGTGGCGGAGGTCGATCTATTTTGCTGTACGGATACGGATCCCGGCACCTCCTTCGTGCATGCCACCATTAACATCATCGTCATGACAGCCATAATTAGGATCTGTCCGGATCGCAGATATGGCCTCTTCCTCGTCTTCATTTCGTTCACCTCCATATATAACGAATACAATCGTATGTAGGATTGGCGCTGCACCGATCTCTTTATATTCATCATCGTCATAACAGAGGGGAATGTTTATCATTGTAGATGAAAAAAAAAAAGCTCCTGCCAGATCTAAAGACCTGCAGCGGGAGCTCCTTCTCATATTATGCATCATTTAAAATTGATTATAGCTTACAAATTCCAATACCGGCTTGCGATAGCCCCGGGGACGTGGCTTTCTTGCGTCCTCCTTGCCGATCGCGATCAGCATGGCGGGCACATAAGCGTCCGGAATGTTCAGTTTCTTCTGCAGAATCTCGGGATCAAAACCGATCATCGGGCAGGTATCCCACCCCTTGTCCTTAGCCACCATCATCATTAACATCGCGGATAGGCTGGCATTGCGGATGGCTTCATCCCTCATGAAGGATTCTCCGCCCGCTTCATAAAAATTCGTGACGGATTCAACCGTCATGTCATATTCAAGCTTGTCGATCACGCCCAAATTCAGAAAACCCTCATTCATTCTCCCGATTTCCCGGTAGGCCTGCTGATTCCCCAGCACCACGATGACGGCCGACGCGGTAAGTATCTTATGCTGCTTGTTGGCGGCTTCGTAAACCTTGTGCTTGATATCGGGATCCTTAACCACCACATAGTGCGTGTGCTGTAAATTAAAAGCCGAAGGAGCATATTTAACCTCATTAAAGATATCATTCAAATCCTGATCCGGGATTTCAATCCCTTCCATAAACAGATTAGCCGATCTCCGGCTCTTAATTAATGTTGTCAGATCACCCATATCTGCACGCCTCCATCATCGATTAGTTAAAGATTACCACATCAAGCGAATATGCGCCTGCACCCGTGAATACCAGTGCAACTGCGACTGCGATCAACAGCAGATTGTACTCGTACCCATTCGCTGTAGACCAATACCCGTTCCGGCCATGCACCTTCACGATTGCGCCCAGCATCGTCAGCGTGATCAGCGCTGCCCCAAGCACCGTGAGAAATCCAGCCGCAAACAACAACCCGCCAACCAGCTCCATCAGACCTGACAACACCGCAATCATGACACCAGGCTTAATGCCAACCGATTCCATCCAGCCGCCGGTCCCTTTCGGCCCGTAACCGCCAAACCATCCAAACAGCTTCTGCGCGCCGTGCGCCATGAACGACAAACCAACCACCAAACGAAGTAACAACAATCCAATATCTATAGCCATTTTATTCGCCTCCATTTTATTTTTCATTTTCATAATTTATAGAAATCCATCGACACCGTTAATCGATATCTTAATTTAAAGATATATACATATAGAATAATTAACCCGCTTCATCTTCGCTAACGTTTAGACACTTTTAACTTACCCCTTTCAATCAACTAACTTTTATATAGCGACTTAACTTAATATTAAGATATATGAAATACATCCTCCTGTCAACCGTTATTTTAAAGCTAAGCACTCCCAAAAATATCCCTTCCGATCCCTGGTCAAAGACACTTCGTAATGACCATGATCGGAATGGCAAGATGCAGAATGTTTCACTTCATCAATGAGGTTCTCCATGTCAAAAAAGCCTTTAGGGGCACCTGCTCACGTTCAGGGAACAACGGTATCGGAACAAAAAAAGGACCCCGTGTCCAATGGACATTGGGATCCCCTTCATGTGAATCTCATGGTAATCCTCTACAACAACGGATAAATTTCCGTCCAAACAGCATCCATGATTTCCTGCATTCGGTCTTCCTGGCTGTTCACCGCAATGACTGCGTCTTTACGAGGTAGAATTATACATAGCTGGCCGGATGCCCCATCAGCACGATAAGCATCATGAGTGCTCATCCAAAACTGACAGCCATAACCCTGAGCCCAGTCTGGACTGCCCTTCGTATCGATCTGTTTGCCGGTCACAAATCGGATCCATGATTCAGGTACGATCTGTTTCCCCTCCCATAGTCCATACTGCAGAAGAAGTTGGCCAAAGATGCTGAGTTCCTCATTGCTGATGGATAAGCCCGCACATCCCAGCGTAACACCCAGCGGGGATGACTCCCACATGACATTTTCTATACCCAGGGGCTTAAACAAGCGGGGAGTCAGATAGTCCCTTACCGTTTCCCCTGTAGCTGCCTGAAGCATAGCCGAGATCATAAACGTATCGCCACTGCTGTATGTAAAAATGTCACCAGGCTTCCGGTCAAGCGGCAGAGACATATAGTACTTAGCCCAATCCTTCTCCTTCAAGGATGCTCTTTCATCTGCCCATAACGGCGGCGAATCATGTCCCGAGGACATTCGAAGCAGATTATATAGTGTAATGTTACCGGGATCCAAAGACGGCTCAAGGTTGCCATTTACCGAGGTGTTATCATTAAAAAATTCACCCAGACGGCTGTCCAGAGACAATTTACCTTCCTCAATTGCCAGGCCAACGGCCATACAGGTAAAGGATTTGCTGATGGAATGTTGGACACGCCGCTTGTCCTCCGTTAAATCGAACTTTTCCCACAGCTGGCCGCTTTGACGTACCCGGGTTGAGTGCACCTGCAATCCTCTGTCTGTAATGTAATCAATAAAGCCGGATAATCGATTAGACATGGATTTACCTCCTATCCGATAGTCATTTTAACTGCAGCCTATAGGTCGCAGTCCTGAAAAGGTCTTCGCTTTATTTATTCATATATCCAATTCCAGAATAACATGTTTCAACTTCGATAGAAACGTTTCAACAGTTTATAATCCCTTCAGCTAAATATGTTCTAATGAAATATATATATAGCTCAATACATTGGAAGCGTTTTCCTTGCTCATATTCCACCTAATACGGGAGGTAAAATAGAAAAACAGGCCCACTCGACATAATTTGACACAGAAAACCATTTTTTCGAAATACTATATTGACAGAAGATATGGAGTGGAATTATGATGTTATCGAAACGATTCGATTAATCGCTTTCATAAAACTAAATATAACGTTTTATCTTCTTCAGTTACTGAACTGACAGGAATCTTCAGCAGTCTCGGTTTTTATATCGAAATAATCGGTCAATAGATACCTGAGCCACCTTACCTAAATCACACGATAATGAAAGGGGTTACATATGGCGCATATCACGATAGAGACCGGGTCGCCTACCTTATGCATGACGACAAGCATCCATGTCGTATCGCCCGTTGACTCAGGCAAGCCGCCGGAAAACACGCTCTACCTTCTTCATGGAGCAGGCGATAACGCAAGCACTTGGCAACGCCTGACTACCGTTGAGCTATACGCACACAAATACAACTGCACAGTCATCATGCCGGAGGCAAACCGAAGCTATTATACCGATATGACGTATGGGCTTAACTATTTTTATTACATTACCAAGGAGCTTCCGGAGTTCTGCAGCCGGCTGTTTCAATTGAATACGGACCCGGCCCGAACCTTTGTCGCCGGTTTGTCCATGGGCGGATACGGAGCGCTTAAATGCGCGTTCACTTATCCGGGCCGATACGCAAAAGCCGTTTCGTTATCCGGTGTAACCGATATTCGGCAGCGAATCCATGATATGGACATGCCTCCCGGTATGCTCAAGGAAATGCAGGCCGTATTCGGTCCGGAGCTGGAAATCCAGCCTAGCCAGGATCTCTACGCATTGGCAAGACAACGACTGGAAGAGACCGGCAAGCTCCCTCCCATCCTCTGCTGCTGCGGAACCGAGGATCCCTTTATCGGAATGAACAGGGAATTCGCAGCATATATGCGGCAAACCGGATCCGACTTTCGCTATGTAGAAGGACCAGGAGCACATGAATGGCGGTTCTGGGAAGAGCACCTAGAGACAGCCTTTGATTTTCTTTTTTACGACAAGACCCAAGAAGAGTGAGGAGATGCCACTTGAAACCTGCAGCCTTAGGGCCTGACAAAAAACCGACCGAACGTTCGAAGTTTAATAAACTTCTGTCCGAAATTAAAAAACACCGAATGATCTATACCCTGCTTCTTCCCGGACTGATATGGCTGTTGTTATTTGCTTACCTGCCGATGGGCGGCCTGTCCCTTGCATTTAAGGATTACAAAGCCAACATGGGTATCTGGGGTAGCCCGTGGGTCGGTTTCGAGAATTTTAAATACGTGTTCCGGGACCCGACCTTTATCGACGCCGTATGGCGCACACTTTACATCAATATCATCAAGCTTGCCATCACCTTTCCGGTCCCGATTATACTTGCACTCATGCTCAATGAGCTTCGGATGGGACGAATGAAAAAAGCATTCCAGACGGTGCTTACGTTCCCACACTTCCTGTCATGGATTATCGTATCCGGGATTGTCATCAACGTTCTGTCTTATGACGGGCTTGTGAACAGCACCCTGGCGCTGCTGGGACTGCCGACCATTAACTTCCTGGGGTCCGAAGGCACGTTCATTCCGATGATCCTGATGACGGATATCTGGAAGTCCGCCGGCTGGGGTGCCATCGTCTATCTGGCTGCCATCTCCGGTATTGACCAGGATCAGTACGAATCGGCTCAGATCGACGGAGCCACAAGAATGCAGCAGATGTTCCGAATTACGCTGCCCAACATTATGCCGACGGTTACGATTATGTTCATCCTTTCGGTGGGCGGACTGATGTCCTCCGGATTTGACCAAATCTTCAACTTGGCGAACGCCGCAACCAAGAACGTATCGGAAGTACTCGACGTTTACATCTATCGGATTACCTTCCAATCGTCAACGGACTTCTCGTTCTCCACAGCGGTCAGCTTGTTCAGATCGCTCGTCAACATGGTTCTCCTCCTGCTTGCGGACAGGGTTGCTAAAAAAATGGGCGGAGACGGTTTATTCCGTTAAGAAAGGAGTGGAAAAGGAATGAGCACGATAGCTTCACAACCGAAAGCGCGAAAAACGCGCAAAAACAAGAAAAGAATGACGCCGCTTGACTACATTCTGTTCACCGTTCTGTTGGTACTTGCCTTGCTGATTTTGATACCGTTCTGGAACGTCATCATGATCTCGTTCGCTACGCCTAAGGAATACGCGGACAACCCGCTTATGATGCTGCCCATGAACCCCACGCTCGAAAATTACAAGGCATTGTTCGCTGACGGAAGCATCCTGACCGGTTACTGGAACACCTTCAAACTTCTGATTGTGGGATTGCCGCTCAGTCTGTTTTTAACCGTGACGATGGCGTACGCACTCAGCCGTAATAAATTTCCCGGCAAAAAGCTGATCTTTATGCTGGTGTTGTTCACCATGATATTCAACGGCGGTATCGTACCGCTCTATCTCATCATGAAATCACTGCATTTAACCGGAACACTCTGGTCCGTTATCCTGGCTGGCAGCTTCAGTGCCTTTAATATGATCCTGATGATGAACTATTTCCAGGGCCTGCCGGAGTCCCTTATGGAATCCGCACGGCTTGACGGTGCCGGGGAATGGAAAATCCTGTTCTCGGTCGTTCTTCCGCTGGCCGCTCCGATCATAGCCACCATCACGCTGTTTTACGGCGTTGCTTACTGGAACAGCTGGTATGACGCGATGATCTTCCTCCGAAAGGCCGACCAGCTTCCGCTGCAGAACGTGCTCCGGACCATCATCGTGGAATCGCAGACCAATGCATCCAATGCTGCCAGCGTGGATTCCGTAGGAAAGGCCAATTTCTCGACAGGTATGAAAATGGCGGCCGTATTCGTCACCATGGTGCCGATTATGTGCTTCTTCCCGGTGCTTCAGAAACATTTTGCCAAAGGGGTATTAACAGGGGCTATCAAGACCTGATTGATGCATAGATTTTTTTCAACAAAAATCTGATTATTCATGGGGGTAAAACATGAAAACGAACAAAAAGCTGTCGGCAAAATCCATTCTTACCATGCTGCTCTGTCTGAGCATGATCATGGTGACGGCGTGCTCGAGCAAGGAATCTTCTGGCGGCAACGAGAAAGACGAGAATGGCAATTACAAAGAAAAGCTGAAGATTTCAGTAGCCAGCACCGTTACGCTCAAAGACGGCGCGATGGACAACGAGTTCCACAAGTTCTGGATGGACAAGTACAACATCGAGTGGGATTACAACTTTATCGAATGGGATTCCTGGGGCGAGAAGCTTAGACTCTGGATCAACTCTGGCGATTTGCCCGATGTAGCTACCTGGAACTATGTTCACGGCGATGCTATGAATTACATTGATCAAGGCCTTCTGTACAAATTCCCAGATGACTGGAAGGAACGCTGGCCAAACGTGGCGGCGGCTTACAAACTGACAGGTCTCGGCGATAAGCTGGAAGAGCTGACCGGCGGAACGTATCTTTTGCCTAGACCCGTTTATTACGAGAACAAGCCTGCAGACCCGCTCACCAACCAGATTGGTGTTATTGCAATCCGCAGTGACTGGGCGAAAGCAGTCAACTTTGAAATCAAGGACGTTTATACAACAAGTGAAATTATGGAATACGCACGTCTGGTTAAAGAAAAAGACCCGGGCAAAGTCGGATCCAAGCTTGTTCCGATTTCCTACAATGCCGACGATGTCCTGACCAACATCATGATGCCAAACAGCGAGCACTCCCGTGTCGAGTCCGCTTTCTATAAAGGCGAAGACGGCAAATACCACTGGGGTCCTGCCGATCCTGAGACGCTTACCGGTTTGAAGCTGATGCAGAAAGCCTACAAGGAAGGCCTTCTCAATCCTGAATACTACACATGGAAAAACAGCGAAGGCAGCAACAACTTCCGGGTTAACGGCACGGCTGCTGTTATGAGTCTCGGCGGTTTGGCCTCCTACCGTAACGATGTGGATAAAGACATGAAAAAGAACCTGAACCTGAACAGCGATGAAGTTGTTCACACCGCTATCGTACTTGGTGATGACGGGAAATACCGTAACCTGGAGCAGGTTAACTTCTGGTCGGCACTGATCTTCTCGCCAGACATCAGCGAAGCCAAATTTGAACGCATCATGGACCTTCTGGAGTATTCCACAACTACAGAAGGACAAATGACGCTGAACATGGGCTTCGAGGGAAAAGACTGGAAGTACGGAGATAACAAAGAGCTGATCAGCCTGCTTCCTGAAGGAACCTCGCTGGAAGATAAATACCCTGGCCGTTTTGAAGGTCTCTACCTGCTGGGCGACGACTTCAGCATGATTAACCCGGCAATCAAGCAGGAATACCGCGATACGGCAATCAAGCATTACCAGAACAAAGCGAAGCTGGGCAAGGAAGGCGGAAAGCTGGCCCTGTATGAATGGGATGTTCAGCTCTATGATTCCAAAGCCAAAAATCAGGCAACTTTCGCTTATGCAGACGAGTACACCAACCTGATCCTCCAAGAAGGAGACTTGGAAGCAAACTGGAAAAAATGGGTTGAAAGCAAGCAGTCTCTTGTACAACCTGTCTTGGATGAACTTAACAACCTAAAGAAGTAAAACAAACAGCTTCATAGAGTTGGCCTGAGGCATTCGCCAGCGGTACAAGTCATTGAACCCGGTGTGCAGGATTTAAGATGCAGCCGGGTTCTTCACTTCTGCCGTCCTTCATTCTTCTGAATGAGGAGCTTGCACAACTGAGCACGATCCAATGTTGTACAGGCTCCTGAGAAAGGAGAAGGATATATCCGTTCGTCCGTCTTCAGCCAATCTGTTCTCTTATATATAAAAAAGTGGAGGGAATTACATGGACCAGAAGCAAATTAACGACCTTCTAACGAAGATGACGCTCGAAGAGAAAATATCTCAATTGCTGCAGCTTACCGCAAATCTTCATGAAGGCACAGAAGATCAAAGTCAAATTACAGGCCCTATGGAGGAAATGGGAATTACCGGAGAGATGGTCCGGGCCAGCGGCTCGGTACTCGGTCTTTCAGGGGCAGCTTCGATCATAGCATTACAGCAGGATTATTTGAAAAAAAGCCGTCTCGGGATACCGCTCTTGTTCATGGCGGATGTAGTCCACGGCTTTAAAACCATCTTCCCCATCCCGCTTGCGATCGGCTGTTCCTGGGATCTTGAACTAGCCGAGAAAAGCGCGGAGATCGCCGCCCGGGAATCCGCCGTCTCCGGCATTCATGTCACGTTCGCGCCGATGGTTGACCTGGTACGCGATCCGCGCTGGGGAAGAGTCATGGAAACGACAGGTGAAGATCCGTATCTGAACAGCTTGTTCGCCAGAGCTTTCGTGCGCGGATATCAGGGAAGCGAGCTTGCAGAGGATAACGAACGCCTCGCTGCTTGCGTCAAGCACTTTGCCGCATACGGCGCCGCGGAGGGCGGCCGTGATTATAACACAGTGGACATGTCAGAGAGACAACTGCGCGAGTATTACCTTCCAGCTTATAAAGCCGCTCTGGATGAAGGCTGTGAGATGGTGATGGCCTCCTTCAATACCGTTGACGGTATACCGGCTTCCGGCAATGAAAAGCTGATGCGCGGTATTTTGCGGGACGAATGGGGCTTTGAGGGCATTCTCATCTCCGACTGGGCTTCCATCCGGGAAATGATTGCTCACGGGGCCGCAGAGGATGACTGTGAAGCAGCCTACCGGGCCATGCGCGCAGGCGTCGACATTGAAATGATGACCCCCTGTTATGTCCAGCATCTGCCGCAGCTGATCGAGAGCGGGCGAATCGACGAATCGTTGATTGATGAAGCAGTTCTTCGTATTCTCCAGTTGAAAAATAAGCTTGGGTTGTTTGAGAATCCGTTCCGCGGCGCAGATCCGGAACGTGAGCGCGAGGTGCTTTTCTGCGATGAGCATCGGCGTGCCGCCTACGATCTCGCTGTCAAATCCAGCGTTCTTCTCAAGAATAACAGCGTTCTTCCGCTGCAGCCCGATTCCAGCATTGCCTTGATCGGTCCGTTTGCGGACCATGAAGACATCCTTGGATGGTGGTCCTGTGTCGGCGCCAAGGAGGATGCGGTGCAGCTCGGAACTGCCATGCGGGAGCGCGTGAGCGGCAACCTTACTACGGCGTCCGGATGCGGCTTTGATACGATGACTGCAGAGCAGTTGGAAAAAGCATTGGAGGCTGCCCGCGAAGCAGATGTCATCGTTCTCGCCCTGGGTGAGGAGTCCACCATGAGCGGTGAAGGCGGCTCACGCACAGATATCACTCTGCCGGAGGTGCAGCTCGAGCTGGTTAAGCACCTGAAGAAGCTGGGCAAGCCGATTGCCGCTGTCATCTTTAACGGCCGCCCGCTGGATCTGCACGGTGTTTTCGACGAAGCGGATGCCGTGCTTGAGGTCTGGTTCCCGGGCAGCGAAGGCGGGGCCGCCATTGCTGATCTATTAATCGGACGCGCCAATCCATCCGGAAGACTTACGATGTCATTCCCGCATTCAGCCGGACAGATTCCCGTCTATTACAACGCCTTTAACACAGGCCGTCCGATGGATCCATCCAAAACCGGCGAACGCTATGTATCCAAATATATAGACAGTCCTAACGAGCCCCTGCTGCCATTCGGATACGGTCTATCTTATACCTGCTTTGAATATGGTGGGCTTCACATCTCCGGCAGTGAAATGACGGCAGAACAGCACCTAACCGCAAGCGTTGAGGTAACCAATACGGGTACAAGAACGGGTATCGAAACCGTTCAGCTGTATATTCGGGATATAACGGGCGAAGTCGTTCGACCGCTGCGGGAGCTAAAGGGATTCCAACGGCTGGAGCTTCAGCCGGGTGAAACCAAAATGGTCGAGTTTTCCATCAGCGAGGACATGCTCCGGTACCACCACAGCGATCTCCGCTTTACAAGTGATCCCGGGAGCTTCCAATTGTTTATCGGCCCTAACAGCCGGGATACGCTCCAAGCTGCCTTTAAGCTTATATAACCCTGTTCCTTTACTTTCATATTTCAGACTACAGCATAGCTGCCTTGGCAGTAGCGTCCGGATCGAGCGGTTATTGCCGGGATAGGAGGAGTGATCTACCCTATGACAACCATTACACAAGACCAGATAAACATTCACGCGGGTAACCACCGCTTTACCTTTTGGCAAAGCGGTGATTTATATCAAGCCGTAAGCGGCAGAACAATGATCAACCAACTGGTTGCAAGTCCACTGGACGGTTCGATGAACAATATATATTTGCGGATTCACAGTGAGTCCGGCATCACCTCTTATCCGCTGCTCGGCATCCATTCCCGCAGCAAGGTTAGTACGGCGGATGGAGTCATCGTTTGGGAAGGTACTGCTGAATCCGTTGAATATAAGGTTTCTTTCCTTCTTCATCCAAACGGGATCTGGTTCTGGGACGTCCAGACTCGCGGACAAGGGACCGTCATCGACATGATTTATGGGCAGGATATCGGCATTGCCGATGCCGGAGCGGTACGCAGCAACGAATCTTATCTTTCCCAATATATCGACCACCGCGTCTTCGAGAACAGGGAGCTGGGTTATGTGGTATGCTCCCGTCAGAACCAGCCGCAGGCCGGAGCCTTCCCTTATCTTCAGCAGGGATCCCTCACGGGCGCCTCAAGCTTTTCCACGGACGGCTTTCAGTTCTTCGGCCTGCCGTACAAAGCGACCAATACGCCGGTCTGCCTGAGCCAGGAACAGTTAGCCTCTGAGGTTTATCAATATGAATTTGCGTATATCGGACTCCAGTCCGAACAAAAGACGCTGGACGGAGAGGAACGCTTTGTATTTTACGGCCTCTTTAAAGGGGATCATCCTTCGGCTGTAGAAGAGCTTGAATACTTGGAAGAGGTTAAACAAGCTTGGCATACCTATGAAAACAGAGCACAAGCTATAAGCCTGAACCCCCTCCCTCCCGTTCGACTCAAACCGTCCATTGGAAAGCCGCTTGAAACACTCGAGTTGTCGGAAGAGGAAATAAACGTGCGTTTTCCGCAGAATGCAAGACACCAAGAGGAGCGAAAAGACGGCAGTCTGCTGGCTTTCTTTACAGACACTTATGAGCATATTGTCATGAAGCACAAGGAAATGCTTGCAGAACGACCGCACGGGCACATTCTTCTGAGCGGAGACAACCTGAAGCTTGGCGCCAAAGTCATGGCGACCACCTCCTTCATGTACGGCATCTTCAACTCTCATGTCGTCGTTGGCAACACCAACATGAATAAAATGATGAGCAATGCACGCAGCGCACTTAATGTACCAAAAACAGCGGGACAGCGGATTTATGTGGAGAAGGACGGAACGTATCGGCTGCTGACCATGCCGTCCATGTTCGAAATGGGCTTCAATTATGTCCGTTGGTACTATAAAACCGAGGATGACATGCTGATCATCACGAACTACACGCTGCTGGATGCACCCGAGGTGCGCCTGCATGTCCAATCGGAAAGCGGAATTCCGTACAATTACCTGGTTACCAATCATGTGACCATGAACGTGAATGAATACGAAACACCGGTACGCATGACGGAGGAAGCCGGAGTGCTTACGTTCCACGGCGATACGAATCCGGTATCCGCCGGGGCTTACCCGGAACTGAAATATCGCCTATGGATCGATGGTGCAAAGGTAACCGTTGGAGATGAAACCGTTATGGCCGACGGCATAACACCGGGCTCTTCCTCCCTCGTCACCCTCCGCCTGGACGGCTCAAGCGATTGGACGCTTACGATGCAGGGCCTTCTGGAAGGTGAGCGTATCGCCAACCTGCCGCGCAGCGCATCAGAAGAAATTATTCGTTACCGAGAGTTCTACCGCCGTGTCATGAATGGCTTTCATCTCTCGCGTTCTGAAGACGGCAGCGACGAGCTGTTCAAGGTGAACGCACTTGCCTGGTGGTATACCCATAACATGTTCGTCCACTATTCCTCCCCCCATGGTTTGGAGCAGTACGGCGGTGCGGCTTGGGGAACACGGGACGTCTGCCAGGGACCTGTCGAGTATTTTATGGCCACGCAGAAATATGAACAAGTAAGGGATATTCTCAAAATGGTATACTGTCATCAATACGAAGATGACGGAAACTGGCCGCAGTGGTTTATGTTCGACCGCTATTTCGCCATACAGCAGGAAGAAAGCCACGGGGATATCATTGTGTGGCCGCTGAAAGTACTGAGCGATTATTTAACAGTGACACAGGACTTTAGTATTTTGGAGGAGAAGGTGCCTTATACCCTTAAGCACTCCTTCCAGTTTACAGAGAATAAGGCATCTATTCTGGAGCATGCCAAAAAAGAAATTGACTATATACGCAGCCACTTCCTGCATGATACGCATCTGTCCTCCTACGGGGATGGGGACTGGGACGACACCCTTCAGCCCGCTAACGCGCAGCTGAAGCAGTTCATGGTCAGCAGCTGGACCGTAGCCCTCACGTATCAGACGATGAGGCAGCTTTCTTCGGCTCTGCAATCGTTTGATCAGGAGCTGGCGGACGCATTATCTGAAATCGCATCGAACATCGGGCAGGATTTCAAGCGGTACATGCTGAACAATGATGTTATCCCTGGATTCCTCTATCTGGAGGATCCGGATCACCCTAAATTGATGCTGCATCCGGAAGACCAGGATACCGGCATCCAGTACCGTCTGCTTCCAATGACACGCAGCATGATTGCCGAGCTGCTTGAGCCGGAGCAAGCCCGTGCCCATTACGAGCTCATTCAGAGCACCCTGCTGTTCCCTGACGGCGTACGCCTGATGAACCGCCCGGCCTCCTATGAAGGCGGCGTAAGCACGCATTTCAAACGGGCGGAGCAGGCCGCAAACTTCGGGCGTGAGGTGGGCCTGCAGTACGTACATGCCCACATTCGCTACATCGAAGCCATGGCTAAGCTTGGACATGGCGAGGATGTATGGAAAGGACTTGAAACGATCAATCCTGTCGGGATTCAGGAGGTCGTGCCGAATGCGGCGATCCGCCAAAGCAATGCTTATTTCAGCAGCTCTGACGGCAAGTTCAATACCCGTTACGAGGCCCAAGAGCATTTCGAGGATCTGCGCAGCGGAAAAGTGGAGGTTAAAGGCGGCTGGCGTATTTATTCCAGCGGACCGGGAATCTACATGAATCAGCTGATCTCCAATGCCCTCGGCATCCGTCAGGACCGCGGAGACCTCATATTGGATCCGGTCATGCCTGCCAGCATGGATGGCCTCCATTTCGATTATGAGTTCGCCGGAACCCCGGTAACTTTTGTCTACCACGTTACAGGTAATTCGGTCAGCCGCATCGTGATGAACGGCAGCGAGCTGGCGGCAGAGCGAATGGCCAATCCTTACCGTAAAGGCGGCCTGCGGGTTTCAAGACAGCATTTTGAAGAGATGATCCAGGAACATAACAGGGTTGAGATTTTCATGTAATCTGCATGCGAATCCCGCCCAAACGACATAGCGCCATGACTATAGCACCCAAGAATAAGTTCCCAGTAGGGATTGGTTTACGAGCGGAGGAGCGAGGAAATTGGTAAGTATAAAGGATATCGCAAAAAAAGCCGGTGTTTCGATATCGACCGTATCTTATGCCCTTAACGGCAGCAGCAAAGTAACGGATGAGACGAGCTCTCGTATTTTGGCCATTGCCCAGGAGCTGAACTATACGCCGAATGCGGCGGCCAGAACGCTAAAAAAGCGAGAGTCCAAAATTATAGGCGTCTTTCTGACCGATTTCAAAGGAGATGTGTACGGAGATCTTCTAGACGGGATGAAGGAAGTAGCCAACGCTCAAGGATATGATCTGATTGTATGCAGCGGCAAGCAGTCCCACCGGATGCTTCCCGAACGAATGATTGACGGTGCCATTATTCTGGATCAGGCCTTCGAAAGCGAGGAGCTGCTAGAATATGCGGACCGTAATCACAAAATAGTCGTTCTGGACCGAGAGCTCGATCATAAAAACATTAACCAGGTGCTCCTGGACAATAAAGCAGGCGCCACGTTGGCCATGGAATATTTGATCGAACGCAAGCATCAAAAGATTTATATCGTTACCGGTCCGCCCGGATCCTTCGACTCCATGCAGCGGATGAAGGCCATTAAACAGGCACAAGACCGGGTAGATAACATCGAGTGGGTCGAAATCGAGGGAGATTTCAAAAAAAGCGGCGGTGAAAAAGCGGCTAAACGAATCATTGAGGAGTATAAGCATCCGGTAGCCGTATTCTGCCTAAATGATGAAATGGCGATCGGACTTTACAACCAGATAACCGAAACTTCTTCTCTGATGATTGGCGAGCAGATTCATCTGATCGGCTTTGATAATATCGAGCTGACCCGCTATATGCAGCCGCGCTTGGCAACGATCGATTACTCCAAACGCAAGTGGGGGGCCCTCGCAGCCGAACAACTGATCAAGCTGATCGCCGGGGAAACCGTTGAGAATGAACGCATCTACGTCACCTTGGTCGAAGGCGAATCGGTCGGATACGCGGTAAAATAATTCAACAGTATTGATATAAACGCCTCAAAGACGGCCCTTTTAGAAGGGCCGTCTTTGTTTTACAACAGGATTCATATATCACGCATTATTTTATACTGCGCCCTATATTTTGGGCTCATCCCTTCCCTTTTCTTTATTTATGAACGGTCAGAGCAAGGGATATCCTCAGGTCAGCTGCTAAGTCATTCCGCCAGCTTCTTGATTTCACTGTCGGTTAGCGCCACATTGTAAATCCGCACCTCATCCAAGCTCCCGTTAAAATAAGGGTCGGCCGCAAACCGGCTTTTACCTAAATAAGCTTCCGTTGCCAGCAGTTCATTTGGATTTAGCTTCATATGATCACCGGATGCTACGACTTGACCGTTCACGTACAGCTTACCGGCATCCCCTTGCAGCGTGACCGCAACATGCGTCCATTCATTGCTCGGCAGTGGTGCCTTTGCCAAGAGACTCTGATCTCCCATGCTGCCATGCAGCGTGAATTGAAGAACGCCCGAATGCTGGGATGGTGTCAGAAACATATGCCTGGCAAGTCCGTTCCCCACGTCCAGCACTCTCTGCCACGGTGCTCCACCCTTCCAATATACCCAAGCAGCAAAGGTAAAGTCCTCTGTATCCGCAACCCGGTTCGGCAGTTCAATATAGCCGTCCGAGCCGCCAAAGTCCATTCCGCCTCCCTGCCGGCTCTTCTCATTCCACTTAACTCCTCCAAGGACCTTGCCATGAAATCCATTATCCGAGTTGTCTATTACCGAGCCGCCCTCATTCTCACTGAATGGGTAATTCAGCAGCAGCGGCCCTGCTGACTGCTGCAACACGGTCACGTCAAAGGTCTTGGAAGTCTTCGCTTTGCCTTTCGTAATCTGAGCGGTCAGCGTAACCTTCGCGTCCCCGGCCCCGGCAGCAGGACGTTGGACCTTCCCTTCCGCTGATACGACCTGGGAATGAGAGGAACTCCAGCGAATAACCGCACCGCCGGAAGCCTCTGACGGCAGATCAAGATCGTAGAAAACCCCGCTCACATCCCCGAGGGACAAGTCCTTCTGCACGGCATCCACGATTTCCTTGTCGCTTCGATCAAGCTGACGTGCGCCCCACACAGCGGTGCCATCGGCCGAGAGAGCCGTAAAGGTCATCGCCTTCCGCTTCCCTTCCGGGTCCCACTGCTGAGTCAGTACGCCTTTATAACTCTTTCCATCCAGAGTAAGCAGCACATCCCGCTTTCCGCTGATCTTCCATGTCCCGGATGCTCCGCCTGTCACTTTACCGTTCTTATGAAGCTCAATTGGCATCGATTCTTTTATCACGGACGAAATATCTTTCCCGTGTTGAATCAGCTTGTAGTCTCCGGCTGCATCATTCGGCGTAATTTTCTTGGCTTCGTTGGCTTCCTCACCCGCATAGCGATATGGAGCCGCTACCGGCCAGCCGTCCTGGTTCATATACAATTCATGCACCCGGATTTCATGCTCTTCCCCCCGCTGCGGAAAGCGGCTGTGAAAGATAAGGAATGTTCTTCCGCTCTGTTCATCATAATAGACGGAGTTATGGCCCGGCGATACGGCCCCGGTGCCGATCCCCGTTCCAGGATCGCCGATCAAGCGCTTGAACAAGTAGTTCCCCATCAGTTTCACGCCATACGGCTCAATCGATCGGTCATCAAAGATCGGAAGGGAAGGATCGGCCTTCACCTCTCTCATATCGTTGCCCTCCGCATCGAAGAAAGGACCGTCCGGATTTTTGGAACGGACGACCCGCATATTGTAGCCGCCAACCGCATCCAATCCCCCGTACGACAGATACAGGTAGTAATAGTCCGTGGTCGGGTTGTAGAGCATGTACGGCCCTTCAATCCGGCTGTGATTGCCGCCGAGCAGCTTCTTGCCGTATCCCTGCCCAGGGAGCGGTTTTCCGGTCTTCGGATCCAGCTCCATTATAAAAATCCCGCCGGAATAGGAGCCGTATACCATCCACAGCTTGCCGTTCTTATCAAAGAACACATCCGGATCCACCACATTCGGGTGCTTCGTTGCATCATAGACGGTTCCATCCTCACTGATCTCGCCCCACATGCCGGATTTCAGAATAATGCCGGTGTCCTTATACGGGCCTTCGATCTGATCAGCTACCGCGACGCCCATAGCCGAGCGGGGGGAATCCCCTTTGCAAGCATTGTAGTACATATAGAATTTGCCGTCGGCAAGCTGAATCACATCGGCTGCCCACAAGGTATCGCTCTGCGCCCATTCCAGCGTTTCTTTCAATTCCTCCGTCACGTTCGGAATCAGCGGGTTGCCATTCGAGACCCCCGACGCCACCATGTCCCAGCTCATCAGATCCTTCGATTTGGCGGCGGCCAGATGAGAACCGAACACATAGTATGTATCCCCTGTCTTGATGACGGACGGATCATGGACGGATGCCTCTCGGAATATAGGCGCTTTCTCCCCCTTTTTCACCTGCTTCTCCTGCGCCTCTTGCGCCTCCTGCGCGTATACCTCAGGACCGCTCACTGCAGGACCTTGGCCTGAAGCGCCTAAACCTCCCACCATTAAAACTGCGGCTATCCCTGCCGCAGCCGTCTTACTCAGCATGCTCTTGTGCATATGATTCTCCCTTCGTTCCCGATTTTTTTTGTAAACCCTTTCATAAATGTAAAACCGAGATGTTTAGTTTCGTAAATTCGTTGCTGTTTAGTTTAGATTAATATAAAATGTTTTATATTTGATAAGATATTAACACTGCTCGGCATGAAATATCAATGCAAATTCTTATTATTTATTGCTACAAATCAATTATTAGTAGGAAAGACCTAACAAAACCCTGATCCAATGCGGATCAGGGTTTTGTTTTATGCTTATATAAAATTAAAGGGCGTTATGCGCTAATATGTCCACCAGTTACCTGACATGACGATCATCGAGAACAGTTTGATGCTTTCCTCATAATATCCCTCGGCGGATGCATTCGCCGTGTAACTCCATACCGAATTCAGCCAGCTCTGGTGGCTGGACGAAGTCATCGCACTTACGCCAAAAGGAGCATAGAACGCCCCGCTGTTATAAGTCACCAGCGCGGTGCCGTTCAGGTTATACCCTGCCTTGATGTTGGCAGGATTGCTGCTTGCGGCTGATTTAATGAACGTGTTCATCTTGTTCAATTGATTCAGCGCGCGGGTATCGCCCGTCATCAGATAGTCGGTCGTAATCCGCCAAGGGGTCCGGGACGAATTATAATAATACTTCCCGTCATTTGCCCCCTCCAGGAATCCCGCTTCTGCAGGCTGATAATAGCTGCCCGACATGACTACGAAATCCGGAAGCAAGCCGGTATTGGAGCTGTAGCCGTTATAGATGGAGTTGATGATGGTATAGGTTTTGTTAATGACGTTATCCCAACGGGCATCGCCGGTAGCCGCACGGAATGCCTTCATATGGTTCAGCATGAAATCCGATGGCCGCGTGGCGGTATCGAAGATGCCGCTTGTTGCCCAATCGCCTAAGCGCAGCGTCCACTGCGACTGATTAACGTCATTGCTCATGATGGCATTGATTATATCCTTTGCTGCCTGCAGGTAATTGATCGCCCCGCTGCTTCCCCACTGCTTGTCCGCAAGCAGGAGTGCGTAGGCAATGTCCATATCGCCGTCCGTTGCCGAATTGGCCCCCCCTATATTCTGAAAGCTGCTGTTCTGCTTCCAAGCCATCAGATACGGATTGTTATTACTCGGATGCGCTTTATAGTAGCGATAAAGTCCGTCGAAATACGACTGGGCATTACTATCGTATCCCGCCATCAGAACGGTGAAGAGCATCCCGTAGCCGTGAGCCTCGGACACCGTCTCGCCCGCCGAATTGTATTTTACGTAATATTGCCCTGTCGCTGCAGGCTTCAGGAAAGACCCTTTCCAGCTGTTCCATTTGCTCTTGACCGCATTGTCCATGGCTGACTGCGTCACATTGTTCGGTTTAATCGAACCGCTCGTATACGACGTATGCTGGGGAAACGGCTTGTTGGCCGCCAGAGACAATCCGGCTGGCAAGATCAGTAGAACAGCGCAGAACAACACAGCAGACTTACGGATGATCGAATTTCGGAATACTTTCATCACGCTTCGCTCCTTTGTTTTTCGAATTGGAAAGCCATTACCACTACAGCCTGGTAAATCGGTTTCGAATCAACCACCACCCTTCCCATAATCGATGGAAACGAGGAACGCTGCTTTTATATATAAATACCAAGAAGATTAGATATGTAACTGCCTCCATGTAACAAAAAATATTATTCATATCTACTACTAGTATAATAGAATTGTATATTATTGTAAATTAACAGTTTGACGGATTTGATTCGACGCAAGCAAAAAGCTGCCTTTCTGCAGCGCATCACTGCTCGGAAAGACAGCTATCATGTTTCCGCTTCTCATTCCTGTGCCGGGAATCCCATTCCCGGCATTCAAGCGTTGTCCGCGTAGTTAAATATCGTCCCCAGCGTCGTTGATCCGGGGCCATACCGCTCATAAGCCTTGTCCGCTTCATCCACGGGGACCACATGCGAGATCAGCGGTTTAACCGATATTCTCCCTTCTGCCAACAGACGAATATACTCGGCAATGTTTCGGCCTTCCGTCCAGCGTACAAAGCCGATCGGGTAATCCGTATTGTTGAGTTCATAGCTTGCGTCGTATCGGCCCGGACCGCCTGCTCGCGATATGAGCACCTGCGCCTCCTTGCCAAACATCCGGTCCCGGGCGTAAGTCATGGACAAATCGCCGACAATGACGACTTTTCCCTTATCCCGAATCCATGACATCGAAGAGTTGATGAGTTCCTCCCCGGGACCGCTTGCGCACAGAATGACGCTGTCGGCTCCATGTCCGCCCGTCATAACCTGAATCTGCTCCTCAAGCTGCTCCCGGTTATCATAAGCATAGGCAATATGCTGCTTCATCCCCTGCACCCGCTCCGGATTCAGGTCAAATCCAGCAACCGGGCAAGCCGCCGCGTGCGCAATCTGGGCAATGATCTGCCCCAGGATGCCAAGTCCGACCACCACGGCCGATTCGCCAAAGCGCAGATCCGCCACCCGCAGGGCATGGATCGCAATCGCTCCCAGTCCCGCAAAAGCCGCTTCCTGCGGATCCACGCCATCCGGAACCATCGCTGTTAGGTTGGAAGGCACCGTAAGCCACTGGGCATGACGCACGTAAGGGGCTCCGTAACAGGCCACCCGTTGACCAACGGTTAGCCCTTGCACGCCTTCTCCCATGCCTTCGACAATTCCAACAGCGCTGTAACCCATAATGACTTTTTGATCCGATGCTCTTCGTATAAAAATCATCTCTGTGCCCGGGCTGACCGCCGAGTATTCGGTACGAATCCGCACATGGCCTGCCGGCAATTCAGCCGGCTTCTCGATTTGATCAACGATCACTTTTCCATGAATCGTGGCAACAGCCTTCAATATGAACCCTCCTGCTCCACCTCTTATTTTCCTGATGCTTTCCGATATTCGCTGGGCGATACGCCGCTATACTTCTTAAACGTTGTCGTAAATGTGGAAGAGTTCGAATACCCCGTTTTCTCTCCGATTTCGGCAATGCTGAGATCCGTGTTCCGGAGATATTCACGGGCGTGCGATAATCGGACCTTGTTCAAATACTCCACATAATTGACGCCGAATGTCTTCTTGAAATAATTCGAAAAATATTTCGAGCTGGTATCCAGCACTTCAGCCATATGGTCCAAATACAGATTCTCCATATAATGAAGCTCGATATATTGAGAGATGAAGGCGGGATTCAGCTTGCTCCGCGGATCATGGTTCCGCGTATTGGCCACCACGCGCATCACTTCCATCAGCGCCTTCTGAATCTCTTCATAGGTGTAGGCTTGATCGACCTTGCGGATGAAATCACTCTCCAGCTGAAACAGCTCATTGCGATCAACGGACGGCGAGTCCGCCTGCTTCATGACAAGAAAGAACATACTCTTCGCAATGTGCACCAGCTGATGATGATGGATGTGAAGGTCCGCATTCTGCTGAACAATGTCACTCACGATCTGGAGTCCTTCGTCCACCTTGCCGCTCAGCATGCAGTTGCTCAGCTTCTCAATCTTTTGAAGCGGATAATAAATATCCGGGACGTAGCGGATTTGCTCCGTATCGACCATATCCGTGTCCGCATTCACATTCCGGTATAACCGGCCATCCTTAATGTTCCGGTATGCCTCGCAGCAGTTGCTGATCTTGGACTCATATGTCCGGCTAACGCAGCCCCACACCGTGAACATATCCGTATACTCCTGGTTGCACAGGCGGATATAGTCTTCGAATTTCCGCACCAGCTGCCTGCGGTCCGACGGCTGATCCAAACCGATAAGCGCAAGGAATCTCAGCTCTTCCACATGATAAACCCCCACATGTTCGTAGCGTTCCTGCAGGCTGCTTCGAATCTGGGCCGTCAACTCCTCCAGGACAAAATCCGCCTGGGCCGCTCCCTTGCCGGCAGGCTGCAAATACACGGCCGCCATCATGAAATGCCGGCACTGGAAAAAATGCGTGTAATGCTTCTGCATCTGCATTTCCTGCTCGCGCGAATGGTGATGGCCATCCAGCGTTTGCAGAAACACGCCGCGGCGAATATCCTCATCCACCAGGTCCATCTGCTTCTTCAGGGATTCATTCTCCCGCTGGACCTTGATGATGCCGCTCTGGATTTTTACAAAATCATTCCCTTTCAGAGAACTGCCTCCGAGCAGCTGCACAATGTTCTTCACAGGCCGGTACAGATAGATACTGAGCAGCACCGACAAGATAACGTTTAACGCAATCGCGCCGTACATAATCCACGTATTGGCATTCGTGACGGAATCGATATTTTTAAACTTGTACGGCAATTTATTGATATATATAAAACCGTTATAGTCCGATTTGTAGAAATTGTACTCAAAATCGTCGTGCGTGAGGGAAGCTTCCTGCGACGGGTTAAAGTATACGTCGTTCAGAATACCTACCAAATCCAGATCCTTCTCGGTGCTCAAGATGACGTTCCGGTTCGCATCCAGCACAATAAGCGAGGCGCCGGGAATCATCGAGTTCAAATCGATCCCTTTCAGCAGCCGGTTCACGTTGATCAGGACCATGAGGTTTTTGTTCGACATCCTGACCTTGTTGCCGTCCACGGCTATCATCAAATTACGGCCATATCCGCTGCTCTGATCCGCATAAACCTCTGCCGGAAAGATGGTAAGCTCGTGCTCCGATCGGGTAAACGTCTTCCAGAACATCGAGTTGAACTTCTGGGACTTGTACCGCCTGTCAAACAAGGCGTCGAGATTGCTGGTTCCGCGCGTCGTAATGGCCAAATCATGATTGTCGAACGAGATGACCACATCCTCCACGATGTCCACGTTGGACACAATGCTGGAGACGCTGTCCTGCAAGGAAATGACTTTCTCCATGTCCAGCATGCCGTTCTCCATCAGCATCCGGTCAGAAGGAAGCGCATGGATATTAAAAATCAGGTTGTTTACGGAGGAGAAACTGGTATCAAACGACTGAATGATATTTCTGATCACCATCCGGTTGTTCTCGCTCACCTTGTCGTAAATTCCGGTAATGGAATTCTTGTACACAATGTAATTGAATATGAACATGATGCCGACGACCAGTTGCAGAGCGAAGAAAATCTGGAGCAAACCTCTGTTGGCGATCAATCGATTCATACGGATTCACCTCTCTTGGATGTCATCCCTTCATATTCAACATGAAAGCCCTCGTCACCTCCCCGTTATCCCTTCTCGGAACCAAGCATGACCCCTTTGGCAAAATACTTCTGGGCAAACGGATAGATCAGCAGCACCGGAATCATCGACAGCACGATGGTTGCATTCTTCATGGCTTGCGGAGCAAGCGCCGACGCATCCACCAGACTCGGGTTGCTGCCGTTCTCGCTGAAGATCAGCATATCCCTGAGCACGACCTGGAGCGGATACATATTCGCATCGTTCAGATAAATCAGCGGGATAAAGAAGCTGTTCCAGTGTCCCATGAAGTAAAACAATCCGATTGAGGCCAGCGCCGGTTTGGACAGCGGAAGCACGATCTGGAACAGAATACGGTACTCGGAAGCGCCGTCAACAACGGCTGCCTCGCGCAGAGATTCCGACATGTTCTCGTAGAAGCTTTTGAGGATTAACAGTTCAAAGGTCCAAATCGCATTCGGAAGCACGAGCGCCCATACGCTGTCCAGCAAGCCAAGCTCCGATACGATCAGGTAGTTCGGAATGATCCCCGGATTCAGGAACATCGTCATGATGATTGCCAGCAGAAAGAACTTGCGTCCGAAAAAGTTTTTGCGCGCGAGCGGATAAGCCGCTACGGCCGTAAGCAGCAGGTTAATGGTCGTACCGAGCGCGGTATAAAAAATCGTGTTCAGGTAGGCGCGCGGCACCCGGTCATCATTCAGAACCTGGGCATAGGCGTCCAGATTAAATCCCTTGGGAAACAAGGTGATATTCCCTTGCACCACTTCGGAAGTCGCACTGAGGGAAACGGCGGTGATATACACGACAGGGTACACGGTAATAATGGCAAGGCATGTCAGAATCAGCGTATTGATGATGCCAAACAACGAGATATTCCGAAGGCTGAAGCGTTTGTTGTTTACCATAATCCGCTACCTCCCAGCCGCTTGCTGAAGTAGTTGGAGGACAGCAGCAATATCATGGCAACCACGGCTTCGAACAAGCCCACGGCTGCGCCATAGCTATAGTTGCTCTCCAGAAGACCTTTCCGGTAGACATAAGTCGAGAATACGTCCGCTACCTCGTAGGTCATCGGATTATAAAGCAGCAGTACCTTCTCGTATCCGATCCGGAGCATCGATCCCGTCTTCAAGACAAACATGATAATAATCGTTGGAAGAATGGCGGGAATCGTAATTCTGAAGATCATGTGACGTCTTTTGGCACCATCCACCTTGGCCGCTTCGTAAAGCGACGGGCTAATCCCAGCGATCGCAGCCATATAGATGATGGCCTCATAACCGACGGTTGCCCAGATATCCGAGGAAACATAGATGGTTCTAAACCAGCTCGGTTCTATGAGAAAGTATGTCTTCTCAAAACCTAGCGCGGCGATAAGCTGGTTAATGATCCCCTGATTGGGCGACAGGAAGTCGATGATCATGCTGCTGATAATGACGACCGACAGGAATGAAGGCAGATAGCTGAGTGTTTGCACCGACTTTTTGAACCATTTCACTCTGACCTCGTTTAAGAGAATCGCCAGAATGATGGGAAAAGGAAACCCGAAAATCAGATTATATACGCCGAGAAGCAGCGTATTCTTGAACAACAGCCAGAAATCCGGACTGTTGAAAAATTTCTCAAAATGCTTGAGCCCGACCCAGTCACTCTCCAGGATGCCGGTGAATACGCTGTAGTCCTTGAAGGCAATGATTAAGCCGTACAGGGGACCGTATCGGAAAATAATATAAAACAACAGGCACGGGATAAACAAAATCAACAGCTGTCTGTCCCGCTTCATATGCTGAAAGGCCGAAACCATTCTTCTTCCAAGCCCGCCGCGGGGATTGGCGAGATTCGTCTCTGTCCCTGCACTTGACATGGTGTCCCCTCCTTAAGATGATGAGCAGCACCCGAGCGTGGTACCCGGATGCCGCCATCACTCCTATTTCTTCTGCAGATTAATTCGTGGCTTCATCCAATCTCTTCTGGGCTGCGTTGAAAATATCGACGAGCTGCTTGGCTCCCTGCTTCTCAGCCTGAACCTGCCATTGCTGCCACTCGGCATCGCCGTAGTTTTTGTTCAGAATGTATTTTGCGTTAAATTCATCCGCTAATTTCTTCAGGGAGGTTTGGACTTCCGCAATCGTTGCGGTTTCGTCATCCGTAAAGTTCACAACCGGATCCAGCGGCTCGAATTTATTGCCGTTCAGCAGCTTATCCTGAGCCTCCTGCTCCTTCTCCGTGTAGTTGAAGTACACGCTGCGCTTATCGGAATTGACATACAGACCTTGCAGCCACAGACCATAACGGTCCTCCAGCACGCTGATATCCACCAGCGGCACATCGGTCAGCTCCGGATAGACGGCTTTATCGCCTTCCATCTTGAACGTCTCACCTTCCACGCCCATCGTTACCAGCGTTGCGCCGGATGGGCTCGTCAGGTAGTCGAGCAGCTTCAGGGCGGCTTCCTTGTTGTCGTTGTTTGCTACCGCGATGCTGAAGCCGTTCGTGATGCTCTCGATCGTCTTGCCGTTGCCGGTCGGTCCAACCGGATTTCCGTATCTCAGGTCATAATTCGGGTTCTGATCCTTCACCTGGTTGTAGAACAGGTCCAAACGTCCGATCCAGTCATAGGTCACAAAAGATTTATTGCCTGACGTCATTTTCGCCGTCCAGGAATCGTCGGTGTCCGTCATGAATTCCGGATCCAGGAGTCCCTCGTTGTACAGCTTCTTCATGAAGTCGAGCATTTCTTTGTGCTCTGGCTGTATCGTAGCGTATTTCCACACCTTGGCCGTCTCGTCGTAATACGTCGGATAGTTGGCTCCGCCGATTCCCCAGCCGAAGGCCCAGTCGCGGAAAATGTGCTCCTTCGTCTTGGAGGCGTAAGGATAGGAATCCGGATAGGCTTCCTTCAACTTTTTCAGAGCCTGGTAAAACTCATCGGTATTCGTCCATTCCTTGATACCCAGCTCATCGAAAATATCTTTGCGGTACAGGAAGCCGTGGTTGACGTCACGGTTAATGTTCGCAACCGGCCAGGTATAGATGTTTCCGGATTCGTCTCCGAAGGACGGAATGACCCATGGGTTCTCGTCCACATACATTTTTTTGAAGTTCGGCAGCATGTCGAGATATTCGTTAATGGCAACAACCGCTTTCTGTTTGCCGATCTTCTTCAGCTCCGGAGGCGTCAGCCCATGGATAATGTCCGGAAGCTTGCCGGATGCAACGGTTACTTTCAGTTTGTCTTGAAACGTAGCCGAGGAATAAGCCTGGAAATTCACTTTGATTCCGGTTCGCTTCTCGATTTCCTTGGCAAGCAAGGAATCGTTCAAGTTGGTTTTCTCGCTGACGACCATCCAATTGATCGTTGTCGGTTTATCGACCAATGGAAGCGCGAGGCCGCCTGTATCTCCATATTGATCGGGATCTGCCGGTGCCGTTGGAGGTGCTGTGTCTCCGTCCGTTTCGGGAGCTGCCTCTTTATCTCCTCCGCTGCATGCGGCCAGGATCGAAATGATTAATGTAAATACGAGTGCCATGCGAAACCACTTATTTGTCATGTTCGTTCCTCCTCTTAATCCATCATTTTGAATGCGGCTGACTGAATCTGTGTGATCGCTACTCTACCCCCGTCATTTCCACTCATCTGTGTATGTTTGCTTACTCATCCGGTCCGCACTGCAAATGCAAGACGCTTCCTATCACTCCTCCTTGTTGGGGAAGATCCCCAGCTGAACGCAGGGAATATTCTAAAATCTTTAGGGCAGCCGATGCCGATCCCCGGTACGGATTTTTCTACCCATCCACATCATAAAAACGCTTCCACGATTCGTAAAGAAGCGTATTTCTGCGAGATGGTGTTTTTTCTCGATCAAGCGAATAAAAGGCCAAAAACCCGCATGATATCAGGCTTTTTGGGCAGGTGGAAAATGCTAAAGCGGTAGAAATAGATAAAAAAAGTGAGGAATTTCATAACGAAATCCCTCACGGAGTATGTTAAATTTCTTCTCTTCCTCATCGTATATTAGAGAAGCTGACGCCTTAGGCGTTATAAGAAAATGGGAGTGAATTCATTCATCCGTTTCGTCTTTCTTGGCTTTGGCACCCTTTTCCCGTAATTTCTTGCCTTCCTTGCCGTACAAATCCTTCAGGATTTTTTTGCCTGTCGGCGTCTGCGCAAGTCCACCCTTCGCCGTTTCCCTGTGCTTGGACGGCATGGCCGTGCCGACTTCCAGCATCACGTCAATCACTTCATCCGATGGAATGACACTGCGTACTCCGGCAAGCGCCATATCCGATGCCGCCAGCGCGGTCACGGCGCCGAAGCCGTTGCGCACGATGCAAGGAATCTCGACCAGTCCGCCAACCGGGTCGCAGATGAGCCCTAAGGAATTTTTCAGTGCAAGTCCAACGGCATGAACCGCTTGCTCCGGCGTACCGCCCCGCAGCTCTGTCAGAGCGCCTGCCGCCATGCCGATGGCTGAGCCCACTTCGGCTTGACAGCCGCCCTCCGCACCGGAAATAAACGAATTATTGGCGATCACGTAGCCGATCGCGCCTGCGCTGAACAGCCCCATCACCAGATGCTCGTCTTCCCAGCCGAAGCGCTCCTGCGTGCTGACAAATACGCCGGGGATAATGCCGCAGGAGCCTGCTGTCGGCGTAGCCACGATGCGCCCCATGGAGGCATTCACTTCGGACACGGACAGCGCGTAGGCCAGTGCCGTGCAAGCGTCGGTACCGAGCGCAGGCACCCCGCTGCTCATATATTGATGTACGCGAACGGCATCCCCGCCGGTCAGTCCGCTTTTGGAAGGAACAGGTTCATGGATCCCCCGGTGCACCGCTTCCTTCATGATGCCATAATAATCGGCCATTTGTTTAAACGTCTCTTCCTTGCTCTTTCCGGTTTCCTTGATCTGCTCATTCAGCATCAGCTGGCCGATCGTAACCTGGTCCTCCCGGCAGCATACGATGATTTGCTCCAGCGTAGAAAACTTCATGACTGCGCCTCCTCTACTGTCAAATCCGCAACGACGACGCGGTGCACGCTCGGCAGCCCTTCGATATGCTTCATCAACTCAGCCGGGACCGCTTCATCCGACTCCACCACCGTCATGGCATCGCCGCCTCTTCCCTTGCGGTCCACGTCCATATAGGCAATGTTGACGCCGCCGGCCTCCAGGAGCCGGGTGATATGCGCGACCATGCCCGGCGTATCATCATGAAAGACCAGCAGCACCGGGTAATTCATCGTAAACTTGACGTCGAAACCGTTCACGCGCAGCATTTCAACACTGCCTCCGCCAATGGAAGCGCCTGCAATGACATCGGTATGGTCGCCGTCCGTTAGCCTCAGCTCCACGGTATTCGGGTGAAAGGCCACATTCTGCGCCGTTTTGAAATTAAGTTCGATGCCTGCCGCCTCCGCAAGCTCGATCGAATTCCGGATACGCATATCATCCGTGGCAAAATCGAGCAATCCGCCTACGACAGCCAGATCGGTGCCGTGGCCGCGGTAGGTTTCAGCAAAAGAACCGTAGAACACAATTTCCGCTTGATCGGGGAATGCTCCAAATATGCGCCGCGCAGCCCTTCCGATCCGCACGGCCCCAGCGGTATGAGAGCTCGACGGCCCCACCATACTGGGCCCAATAATAGAAAACACATCTTTAAACCGCATGCGCGATTCCCCACTTTCAACTATTCTGCCCTCATTGTATCAGTCCGCCAGCCAACTTTCCAAGTGCTCTTGAATAAATTCGTCATCGTTCAAATGCGGATAATCGCGGTAGACTCTGTCAATCTCTTCAGATTGCCCGGGAGACAGCGTTTCATGCGGATTCAGGCACCATGTTCCTTGCAGCAGCCCCTGCCTGCGAAGCACCTCATGGATGCCCGGAATACAGCCTGCAAACTGATGTGCGGGATCGAAAAAGGCTGCATTGGAGTCGGTAATCTCCACATTGCGTGTGAGCCACTCCTTCGCGAATCGCTCCTCTGTACGCGCCTCCTTGATTTCTTCCAGCAGCTCTACCGCTTTCTTGGTCCAGACCGCCCAATGACCGAGCAGACCGCCGACGATAGGCTTGGTGACCGGCGTCCCATCCACTTGGAATTGATACGTCGTCAGCAAATCGTTGACGATATTATCATCATTCCCCGTATAGAGCGCAATGTCATCTCTGCGGCTCGAATAACAGACGGCACGAACGACGTCAATCGTCTGATAGCGGTTGAAGGGAGCCATCTTGATTGCAACGATATTCGGAATTTCGGCGAAGGCGCGCCAAAAGTCGAAGGAGAAGATGTTGCCGCCAACCGACGGCTGAAGGTAGAACCCGATCACAGGCATCCTCTGCGCAATCTTCTCCGTCCGCCCTAGAATGTCTTCTTCACTCCAGCCGCTCAAACCGCCCATGCTGAGGAGGACGGCGTCATAGCCGAGCTTGCGGGCGATCTCCGTTTCCTCTACAGCCTGCTCCGTGGGGCCGCAGACGCCGGCCACCATCATGAACGGCCGATCTAGATCCGCCTTGCGAACCTCTTCTGCCGCAAGTCGCAGCACGGGTTCATACAAGTCGATGCCCTTGTCGCGGATCTCGAATTGGGTTGAATGAACGCCGACGGCAACACCGCCCGCACCGGATGCCGCATAATAGCGCGTTAATGCCCGCTGGCGTCGTTCGTCCAGCTTCCGGTTCTCATCCAAAGCAAGCGGGTGACCCGGTATAACAAGCCCTTCATGCAGGGCTTTAAGCTTCTCGGGGGCTAAACGTTGAGTTGCAGGAACCTGTCCGCTCATTAGAATTTCCCCTTTCTCTCTTGGAAGTGAGTCGGCTTATTCCAGCTCTCGCCGCCCGATTGCACCCATGCTGCGGTCCAGTCCAGCATCTGCAGCAGAGTCACCTTCGGATAACCGAACAGCTGGTGGGATTTCGCAGCATTGTTCAGGAGCGCGGTCTCGGATTCCGTACCCGTAAAGGTCACTTCCTTGCCCATCCGTGCCGCCAATTCCTGTGCCGCCCAGCGGATCGACATCGTCTCCGGTCCGGTAATGTTGATAGTTTCCGGAGGAGAGCTGCAGTGCAGGAGCGAACGGAGCGCCATCTCGTTGGCATCTCCTTGCCATATGATATTCGCATGCCCCATCGCCAGGTGAATCGGCCGATCCTCGTGGATCGATCTGGCCAGCTCATGCAGAACGCCGTACCGCATGTCGATGGCATAATTCAGGCGGTAAATCGCCATCGGCGTACCATTCTGGTGGGAGAAATATTCAAAGACGCGCTCTCTGCCGAGACAGGACTGCGCATACTCTCCGACCGGCTCCGGCGCTACCGATTCGTTGACTCCGCCGCTGCCCACCGGCGAGAACGGGTACACATTTCCTGATGAAAATACGACCATTCTGGATTGCTTAAATTTCTCGGCCACCCGGCCCGGCAAGTACGAGTTCATCGCCCATGTAAAATATTCACGGCCGGTCGTGCCGAATTTATTGCCCGCCATGTAGATCACATTTGGAGCCTCGGGCAGTTGCTGCAGTTCCCCATCGTTCAGCAGGTCGCACGAAATCGTCTGAACGCCCGCCTCCTCCAGCTCACGTCTAGCCTCCTGGTTCGAGAACCGCGATACGCCGATGATCCGTTTGCCGCCACCGCCTTCCCGAACGGCGTTGGCCGCCAGCCTTGCAAGGCTGGGACCCATTTTCCCGCCGACGCCCAGCACAAGAATATCCCCCTCCAAAGATGCCAGATCGGCAACAAGCTGTGCTGAAGGCTCCGCCAGCTTCGCTTCTAATTCTGCAACGGTTAACATGAACAATCTCCTCCTCCGATTGATGATTCTTCTTCATCATACGGCCCCAATTGATATAAAGACAAATCTTTAAATCGTCTTTAAATAGGTAGACAGACCGAGTTTAGAGGAAGTTTTTCTTGCGAGATAGAGATACTAAGCCTCGAATGTTTATACTTTCTTATCTCTTAAAAAAAGCTCCCTGGTCTCAGGGAGCAAACGAAACGTTCAGCACGATGTGTCGAAGCACGAGGAAGGCAATGATAAAGGAGGCTGCCAGCCCCAGCATCGTGAAGATGACAATTTTCTCAACGCGGGTAAATTTGACCTTCGTTTTATTCATCACGATCACCTCGTCCTCCATTATAATACATATTTGATATCCTATTCCAGAAAGGTGGTTCTGAAGATTTGCCTTGCCCTTCCTCTGGATTTTATGATCGTTCTTTGACGTATTCGAATCTGCTCTTGCCGTTACTCGTCTTTCAATCGTTTTTCCTCGTCCTTGTCACCTTCCGGATGCCCTTGCTCAGATGTCGGTCCGTTATTGAGCAGCTTTCGTATTCGGGCTGCCTCTTCCCGTTTCCGCTGCCCCGATCTTCGCACCAGCCATAGGATGAGCAGAACGAAGGCCGCGATGACCAATAAGGGAAGCGAGCCGGAAAGGATGACGATAATCCATTGGATGATGATGGTGATCACATCGATGCTGCCCTGAAAAGCTTGGGAAACCCGCTGTCCGAGCGGCGCTTGAATGGTGGACGCTTTGGGATCATCCTTTTTTTGGGGCGACTCGTAAAGCCTGATTTCTACCGTAGAGTAAGACACGTTTTGGTCAATGTAACGCATCCGGCCTTTCATCTGCTCGATTTCGGATTGAATGCGCTCCAGCTCGTTGGCAAAAGCGACAAGGTCGGTCGTTTTGGTCGCTTTTTTCATGAAGGCGACGTACTGCTCCTCCATGATTTGCTTGGCCTTGAGCCTGGATTCCAAATCGATGTATTCCTCAGTCACGTCCTGCCCTTCGATGCTTCGCTGCAGGCTTTCATGCGCAATGTTCTCCAAACGGTCTATAAAGGAGGAGAAACCGTTCGCAGGAACTTTCACAATAAACGTGCCGCCTTTTTCGCTGCTGGACTGGGTTTCGCTGAAATTAACAATATAACCGCCGGAAAGCGTCACTGTGTTCCGGACTTCCGACTGCGCTTTTCCATAGTCCTGAATCTCCATTACGATATTCGCTTTGTACATCAGCTTTTGGTTAAGGCCGCTTGACAAATCCTGTGGGTTAAACCCTGCGCCGGAAGTCTGGGCAGGCGATGGCATATTCGGAAGCTCAGCATCCGCCGATGCCGGCTCCTCGGCGCTGTTCTTGCTCTTATCCGCCGTTTCGCTTTCGGCTTTCGCCGCACCTCCATCTGTTTTGTTTGAGGCTTGATCCGTCGATGTTACTTGCTTTTCGATGGGCGCGGCACCTCCGGCGCTTTTGTCTTGAGAACCCGATGAGCAGCCGCTGACTAGCAATACGATTAGCATCAAAGCAGCAATCCATGAACCCCGCTTTCCCATACTTCAACCCCCTGTAGACAAATATATTCCATTTTATCTACTAACGGTTCCATCATCTGGAAGGTTGCAGACGCGCTAAAAAAACTCTCCAAGCGGGACCATACCGGAAAGGCGCCTCCTCCGTCGCATAACGGAAGAGGCGCCAGTGTTCCCAAAGTTATTTCACAACGCTACTCCAAAAACGCGAATCTGAATATCTGCCTTGGCCTTCCCCTCGGCACCTTCTCGATTCCGGCTATCTCAACCAAGTCGTTGTCGGTCCACAATTGGAGCAGCCGATGTGCACTGCGGACGGTAATGTCCAGCAGGTGAGCGAGCTCATGGACCTTGTATTCATATTTACCCGAACGGGCACGCTGGTTCAGCAGCTTGCTCAAGTAGGCGCTCGTCATCCCTGCGTCCTCTGCCCGCTTGATCAGCCCTGCATCCGTAAAGGACAGCACCTCCTGCACAGGGTCGGACATCTCCAGCGGTCCGATCAGCGTGCCATCCTCACGCACGATAAAGCAGGCGTTGCCGCCCACCTCCTTGGATTTCCGCATCGCGATTCGCGCATTGGTTCCCGCCGTGCTGGCCGACTGGCCAAAGCCCATGCCGATGCTGAGCGAAATACCGTAGGTTTTATTTACGTCTTTAGCCAAGGGGATCGTTTTATAACCGCCGGTTTCCCGTTCAAAGATGCCTCGTGTCGTGAAGAACAAATACTCGTCCCCGCCCAGATGGGTCAGATAGCCGTCCAGCGATTCCACATAATCGAGCACCATCCGGTGAATGTCCAGCTTCAGCTTCTGCACCTCATGCTCATTATTCCGTCTTAACGCCTGAGTTCCAAAATCATCTATATTAATCATCCCGACCACGATCTGGCCTTCCCTGCTGCGGCGGGATGCCGTAGACAGCAAAGCCCGCTCCAGCGATACCACGATATCCTGATCGGAAGGCAGCAGCCACTCATTAGGGACCCCGAGCCTCGTCAGCTCATGGGCCACCGCTTCCACACCCGTGAACGCAACGGAGCACGCGCCAGATTCATATTGTAGACGGTGAAAAGCAATCAGGTTCTCCTTCGGGGCATAAGCCGGTCCATCGTAAATGGCGGCCTGTACGGCCGGGATACCCAGATCCCTTATCGTCCGGACCACCATCGTCTCGGTTAAAGTATCCACCGATATGCCGCCAGCCAGTCTTCCCCGCTGCCCGGCATGGAACAACGCTTTATATAAACCCGCGTCCGTGACGGGGACATAATGGACAGGGATCGAGAACTGTCCGAGCTCTTTCACCTTGCGCTGGGTCAGCGGATCCGAGAGGAACAACACCTCAACCTCGCCTCCGATCCGCTCAGCCAGTGCCGGCGCTTCGCCATCATCCTGAAAAACAAGCGGTACGGGGTCAAAGGAAGGAAAGGTTTCAATGACCTTCATAATTTTATCAACGATCGTCTGGGTTCCGATAATACCGATACGAATTTGCTGGACAGAGAGTTGCCTCCGCTCCGTCATGTTTCATTCACTCCCATCTTTCCCATTGCCGGGAAGCCGCTTATCGGCAAACCGGCATGGATACCTAAATCATACCCGCTATCGGAAATTTGGCAAGTGAAAGAACCAAAAGCGAAGCAACTCCCACTTTTGGTTCTCAACTGATTCGTCATTTCATTCCAGTTCTAATTACTGCCATTTCTCCGGCACTTTCGACTGATGGCCGTTCTTGATTTCAGAGAAGAGGCTGGCAGTGGAGCTGGTCTCCGATTGAGGTGTGGCAGGGACAGGTACAATCTGGCGAATGAGCGCCATAAGCTGGTTAATATCCTCTTTTGTAGCCGGTTGCTTATGGCTCTTCAAAGTGTATCCCAGATTTCCGCTGACCTCCAGCGTAGCCCACTCCACGTCCGAAATATTGGCGATTCCCGCCTGTCTTAGCCTCATCTCCAGCTTATCCACCGTGAGTCTCAGCTTGTCGAGGTTGGCCTCATGAAGTTTGCCGTGTTCAATGACCACCACCGATTTACCGGAGATTAACGTCTCCAGCCCGTCAGCCTTATACTCGATGTACTCCATAATAACCATAGAGAGAATGAGGACGGTAGCAACGCCGATCGTAACCCAATAGCCCTGACCGCTTAGAGGCTGTACGAGCAATGAACCAATCCCGATCATAATGACAACCTGCGTAATGGTCATCTGTGAGATGGATTTCCTGCCGCCGATCCGGAATAGGATGGTTCCGGCAACAATAATTCCCACCGCCTTCAAAATCATGATCCAGCTCACCCTTGGACCTCCCTTCCTTTTTAGGTATAGAGTTTCCCTTATTGGTACAATCTATCCATCTGCTGGTACACACCGTAAATAGGCTTCTGACTGCTCAGACTCCAAACCTCCTATAAAAACACACGGTGAAGGAATTAACGACTTATACGCCTGCTGCCTGCCTCTATAAACCCCCGTAAAAAAAGAGCCATTACGGCTCTTTAATCGACTTTCTTTCCTGGGATATAACGATTCCATGCATCATGCGTACGGTACAGTCCAGCCGGATGCTTGGTTGCTGTCGGCCATATGCGATTATTCACCATGTGGCTACCAGCCTAAATCCAGGGTTTTCCCCGTCTCCGCATAGGTCTTAAGAATGCTCATGGTCATCCACCAGCCATCCGCTGCCTTGGCACGGGACGGGTGATTTGGCGTGTATTGATCATTGACGAGCGTCAGCTTGGTACAGTTCCCTACCGGCTCAAGAGTGAATGTAATCCGAGACTCCAGCTCCTCATGATTGGCATAATACGACGGCCCCGGATGCTCGGACAGACTCAGTGTCTTCTGCGGCTCATAAGCCAGAACCTTCCCATAGACATGAACCGTCTCCTCCCCGTCATTCCCCGGACCCACATAAGCATAAGGCTCCCCGACTTCAAATGAAGATCTCAGTTCGCTCCCGAAAAAGGTGGCCCGCGTACCCTCCGGCGAAATTAAGACATCCCATACCTTCTCCGGCGAAGCACCGATATAGAAATCATATTGCAACGGCTCCATGCAGTTTCCTCCTACCCTCTATAAAATGCGCAGGAAGACCGACTTGTCCTCCTGTGATATGATGATGTTATCAAGCAGCTGCGATCCAAGTATTGTAAAAATGCGACAGGCTGCAACCTATGGAATCACTTCAAATCATTTCAAGCACAAGTCCCGTATGAGGCCAGTGATCAGTGGTCTATCGATCCAGCCTGTTACGGATAATTGGAGGTGTTTATATCCATGATTCAGCATCCTCATCAGTCCAGCCTTGGCATTTTGAACATGAAAAGAGCCGGAGAGAAGTTCCAGCTCCTGCGAGTTCCCCCATCCAGCGACCTTTCCTATTTCATCAAGCATTACTGGATCATTCATTGGGATTTAACCGGCCAGGAGCCTCATCTGCAGGATGTTGTTCCTAATCCTTGCGCAAACTTGGTCGTTCAGCCTCATCGAACCGCTTTTTACGGCGTATCCAGCACCAGGCATTCCCACCGTCTGGAGGGGAGGGGCCAAGTATTCGGAATCAAGTTCAGACCCGGCGGATTCTATCCGTTCGTGAACACGCCCATGGACCGTCTGACGGATTCCTCCATAGGGACCATGGAGATTCTCCGAGTCGACCCCCATGCGCTGGAACAGCAGCTATTGACCGCAGAAGAACCGGAGCAAAAAGTCAGGTACATGGAGGAGCTTATCCGCCGTGTTCTCCCCGAAGAAGACGAACAAATCGAACGGATTCATACCATCATCGATCACATTCATCACAACCGGGACATCATCCGGGTCGAGCAGGTTAGCGAATGGTTCCAGATGAGCCCGAGATCACTTCAGCGCCTGTTCAAGCAGTACGTCGGGGTAAGCCCTAAGTGGGTGATCCGCCTGTACCGGCTGCAAAATGCCGCCGAAATGCTTGAAGGCCTTGATCAACAGGATGTACTGCAATTGGCCATGGACATGGGCTATTACGACCAGTCGCATTTTATCCGGGATTTTAAAGCGGTGATCGGTAAAACGCCGGAAGTTTATATGAAGGAACGATAACCTGAAGGAGGTTAATGCATGTATACGATACAGGCGATCGGAATGGTCCATAACGAAAGAAAGGCGATTCAGGATGATTACTGGGGGGATGTCATCTCGGAGATCAAGCTGGGCGAAGCGTGGGATGAAAGCTCCCTGGATGGGATTGAAACGTTCAGCCACCTTGAAATCATCTATGTATTCCATCTCGTCCAGGACGACAGCATCCAGTACGCGGCGAGACACCCGCGAAATAATCCGAACTTTCCCAAGGTCGGTATCTTCGCCCAGCGGGGCAAGAACCGGCCCAACAAGCTAGGAGCCACCATGGTGGAGTTGGTAAGCAGAGAGGGCAGGTCCGTTTTCGTAAAAGGGCTGGATGCCATAGACGGGACTCCCGTCGTTGATATCAAACCTGTCATGGAGGAGTTTTTGCCGAAGACGCAGACCAAGCAGCCCGAATGGGCTACGGACATTATGTCCCGTTACTGGGAATAAGGATGAAGTACTTTATCCCATAACAAACAGCGCTGGCATGCCCTGTCCCTGAGTTCTAAGGACTGGCTTGGCCAGCGCTGTTTCTATGGAATCCATATCGATTAAGCTTACTCCTCGTGCATGACGAACTGAGCGATGTTCTTACTGTGGTCTCCGACACGTTCCAAGTTGCTCAGAATATCGAGATAGACCGCTCCAGAGTTTCCTGTGCACAGATTCTGGTTCAACCGCTGGATATGACTCTTGCGGAACCTAACTTCCATCTCGTCTAATTGCCGCTCATAGTCCAGCACCTCTTGAGCCGCGGCCACGTCATTATGCTCTAACGCAGTCAGCGCCCGTTCCACTGCCTTATCAGCCAGGGATAACATTTCCTTCAACTCACGCCCGGCTTCCTCTGAGAACTCAACCTTTTTATTGATGCTGAATTCGGAGAGCTCCACGATATTTTCCGCGTGATCGCCGATACGCTCAATATCGTTCACCAGTTGGAACCAACCGGAGGCTTTTTCGGACTCCCCTTCGGGCAATCCGTTCTGCTGCTGGATTTTCACCATATAATCCGTAATCTTCCGATTCAATTCGTTGATAAGCTCTTCCTTCTGCAGGGCGAGTTCCCCTACCCGAGATTCCTTGGTAAAAAAGAAGGTAGATGCATCATTGAGTGTCTCGCGAGCATATTGCCCCATACGCAATATTTCATGCTGGGCTTGTCCAAAAGCAACCGCCGGCGTTGCCAGTAAACGCTCATCCAGATAGATCGCCTTGAATTCAATTTCCTGCAATTTGCCCGGAATGATCTTGGTTACGAACCATGCCAGCGCCGGAATTAGAGGCAGGAAGATCAGGGCATTGGTCGTATTGAAGATGCCGTGAGCGTACGCGATTTGCATACGGATATTAACGCCTTCACCCAGCCACGCCACCAGAGAATGCACGGGAATCAGCAGAATCATGAAGATAATGGCACCGATGACGTTAAAGATGACGTGCACCAAGGCTGTTCGCTTTGCGGCGACTGTTGCGCCAATCGAAGCAAGCACTGCCGTAATGGTGGTCCCGATGTTATCGCCAAACAGGATCGGCAGCGATCCTTGCAGGCTGATCATGCCTTCGTCAGCAATCGTCTGCAATATACCGATGGTCGCGCTGGAGCTTTGCACAATCACCGTGAACAAAGTACCAACAATAAGAGCCAGGATCGGTTGGTCCTTTAGCTGGATCATAAAATCCGTGAAGGCAGGAAGCTGACTAAGCGGCTTCACCCCACTGCCCATAGTCGACAACCCTAGGAACAGGGTACCAAAGCCAAAAATCACTTGGCCAATATATTGGAATCTTTTCTTGTTAAAGAAAAATAAAAAGAACGCCCCTACCGCAATAATGGGCAGTGCATATTCTTCAATTTTGATCCCCACGATAAATGCAGTCATGGTTGTGCCAATGTTGGCGCCCATAATAACGCCTATGGCTTGTCGAAGTGTCATCAGTCCCGCATTGACCAGTCCGATCGCCATCACGGTCGTTCCTGATGAGGATTGAATCAGAATCGTGACACCGACACCGACCAGCACGCCCAGCACCGGGTTGGACGTGTATTTCTCCAGCAACCCGCGCATTTTGTCTCCTGCTGACTTCTGCAGTCCGTCCGACATATACTTGATGCCGAACAGAAAAATGCCCAAGCCGCCTACAAACTTAAATAGGATATCCTGCCAATCCAAGAAAAAAATCCTCCTTTAGATGTCAACCTCGTAGTGTGGATATAAAAACCCTCTAATAATTTAGCATAATATCACAACAAGTTACACCTATCTAAGTATCGACATATTACGAGATCGGCAGACTTATTTCGACCGATGTCCCTCGCTCTTCCTCGCTCCGGATGACAATCCGGCCATTATGGCTCTCCATGATCCGGTGGACGATCATAATGCCAAGGCCATTGCCGTCCGGCTTGGTCGTATGAAATGGCTCCCCAATCCGCTGAAGCACATCGTCCGTCATGCCGGAGCCGTTATCCGTAAAGATCACGCGTTGATATCCTTCCTGCACATCCAGATGAATGTGAATGTTCCCGCCATGCGGCAAGGCTTCCATCGCATTCTTCAGAATATTAAGAAAAACTTGCTTAATCTGGTTCCGGTCGCATAGAATCGTAGCATTCTGCCCGATGTTTCGGGTCATCTCGATCCCGCTAAGCTCCGCCTGGATCGCAAACAAGTGGAGCACCTCATCCAGAATTTGGCCGCAGTCCTCAAGCTTAAAGACCGCAGCCTGGGGCTTGCCCAAAATCATAAATTCCCCTACCATCAGATTGGCCCGTTCCAGTTCGGACATGATCAGGTCATAGTGCCGAAGACAGCCCTCCTTATTCGCCAACTGGAGCATTCCCTTCACCGTGGTGAGCGGGTTACGCACTTCATGGGCGATGCTTACGGCAACCTGACCGGCAAACACCAGCTTTTCCGTATTCCGAAGCACTTCCTCCGTACGCTTCAACTCCGTAATATCACGAAGAAAACCTACCACCCGCATGAGCTGTCCCTCACGGTCGTAAGCAGGCTGAACATCCAGTATATAGTGATTCATGTTTCCGGATATCTCAAGCGAAAGCTCTTCTCCGATGCAGATTTGCTGCCTGTGTATCACACGCTCATAGTACTCACCAATCGGTTTAATACCAAACACCGAGCGACCCACATATTGGGTTCGTCTCCTATCACTGCCGCCGTCCGGGCACAGCAGGCTTAAGCTGGTTTCGTTCATCTCCAGAATCTGACCCTTTGCATCGGTAATGATCACGCCATAATGATTTGTTCCGAGAAGCACCTGATTCAAGGTTTGCAGCTGCGTGTTCTGTTTGCGGGTAACCATCTCCCGTTCCAGGGAATCGGCCATCGTGCACAACAAAGCATGCAAATGCGGGTGAACAAACTCCCTGTTCGTCATTAGAGAGATCGTTCCTAGGATCGCCTTCCCATCCTCGCCGTAAAAGGGAGCCGAATAACATGCCATACGGTGAAGAATGTGATGAAAATGGTCCTCTCCTATCAACGTAAACGGCCGTTCGTACCGGAGACACAGATCAATTGAGCTTGGACCGTCTTCTTGGGAATAGCCGTTGCCCTCGGTGATACCCAAATACCGGGCTGTTTCTATGATGGTCGGGTCCCCTTCCATATCAAGAATGAATCCCTCGTTATCCGTAATCGTAATCACGACAGGGTTCCCTGATCCGGAAGAAAGGAACTTATTCACGAAAACCTGTATCACTTCGATGTATTCTTTATATTTTGCACGTCTTGCGGCCAATACTTCGTCATTCAATCGATTCGTATGTGTTGGAACCAGCTCCGGGTTCATCCCCTTGTCTATACACTGCTGCTTCGTTTGCCGAATGATCTCCTGATCGGTTATTTCAACACATCGATTATCCAAAACCACATACCCCTTTTTATCATACTGCCACATTAATGTAACCTAACGTTTATTCTATCACTTTTATCGGCAAATGGAGCCTGCCAGTAATACTTAATGCGAATGTAAACATGGCAGCTTTCATCTTAACATTTATCAAGGTATACGGGATGAGCAGATATTTGGAAACATATTCTTATATTCTCCTCCTGTTGATGTAACAAATTTACAGCAAAGATCCGTTTAGGATGTAAAGGAGATGAGAATCCATGTTCAAACCCAATATGGCTTACTTGTTCCTCATGGCCGTTCTATTTCTTGTAACAGCCTGTTCCAGCAATCAAGCTGAAGCCCCGGCCCCATCATCTGATCCTCCGACAACTGCAGTGACGGACTACAACAGTACGGCGGAAAACGTATTTTCATTATATGAAGGAGAAGACATGAGTACCGAGGATTAGGTCACGAACATGCTTGCTCAATTGGAAGGCATGGACTGGACAGAATACAACCGCCTGAGCAATGGCAAAACATTGGAGACTCTTGAGCTGCTGTATACTCACCGGTCCCATATCAAACCCGAACATTACAGGAGCCTGTTTCTGGCAACCACCAATCTGGACGGTGCCTCTGCCGAGCAATATGCTGCCATCGCAGGGAGAATGGTTTACCAGGGACACGGAGGGCGTAGTTCGAGCACTCGCTGATTTGAGTGACAACGATATTAGGCAAAGCGTCATATCCAGTATTGCTTACCATCTTGGTTATCAGAATGTTGCACAGGTGAAAGAAGAGCTCGAGCAATGGCAAATGAACAAGGAGCTGGATGATCCCGAGAAGAACATCATCGCCTCTCTTATAGCCGCACTCAACAATCCATAACACCCATCACACCCTTGCACTGCGGGTCATTTGTTGCAAATAGCTAACACGGTTTCATAAGCCTTTATCTACAACATCTGTCAGAGATAATTGACAGCACCAAAAAAGAGCCGATCCAAGATGACATCTTGGTCGGCTCTTCGTATCGATCAAACGAGGGTACACCTTATTGGTTCAGCAGGAACTCTTCTCCGGCAATACCTGGGGATGTCATATGATAAGGGTCCAGAATGACCTGGATCTGTTCCTCTGTCAAAAGACCCTGCTCCAGAATAATCTCCCTGATGCTTTGGCCTGTCTTCTGCGCTTCCTTCACGAGTCTGGAGGCTACGTCATAACCCAGATGCGGGTTCAATGCCGTAATAATGCCGTAGCTGTTATCCACGAAGTACTTGCAGCGTTCCTTATTCGCCGTAAGATCGACCATCAGATTCTTGTAGAACACATCCATGCCGTTCTTCAGGATTTTGAGGGAATGCATCAAGTTGTTCGCTGCGACAGGAACCATGACGTTAAGCTCGAATTGCCCGGCTTCGCATGCCAAACTGATCGTATGGTCATTGCCGATAACCTGGAACGACACCTGGTTCATGACCTCGGCCATCACCGGATTGACCTTGCCCGGCATAATCGACGAACCCGGTTGTCTTGCAGGTACGTTCAATTCGTTCAAGCCCGCTCTCGGGCCGGAAGCCATCAAGCGGATATCGTTGCACATTTTCGAGAAGTTCACGGCACACACTTTGAGCGCAGCCGACAATTCCATATACGCATCGGTATTTTGGGTGGCATCGACCAAATCTTCAGCTTGCTTCAAGGAGAAGCCTGTCTGCTCAATTAAATGCTGGACGACACTGTGCATATAGTCCGGTGTTGCATTAAGCCCCGTACCCACCGCGGTCGCCCCCATATTAACGACTAACAAGCCTTGCGCGGCCCGCTCGATCCGGTTGATGTCACGAGTCAGAACATTGGCATAAGCCCCGAACTCTTGTCCGAGTCGAATCGGTACCGCATCCTGCAGATGCGTGCGCCCCATCTTGATGACATCATCAAATTCCTTGGCCTTCTCCTGAATGCCGGCAACCAAGGTCCGGAACACCTCAAGCAAATCCTGTGTCAGACGGTAAGACGCGATTCGGATCGCCGTCGGAATGGCATCGTTCGTGGACTGCGACATATTAACATGATTATTAGGATTGCAGTAGAAATACTCGGCCTTCTGTTTCCCCAAAATCTCCAGCGCTCGGTTCGCTAATACCTCATTCATATTCATATTGATCGAAGTGCCTGCTCCGCCCTGAATGGAATCGACAATGAATTCGGAACGGAGATTGCCCGCGATGATCTCGTCTGCCGCCTCTATTATGGCACTGCCTATCTTTTTCGGCAGCAGGCCAAGCTCCATGTTCGCCAGGGCTGCGGCTTTCTTAACTTCGCCCAGTGCAGATATCAATTCTGCATGGATGGGTACCCCGCTGATCGGAAAATTCTCTACCGCCCTAACCGTATTAATTCCGTAATAGGCTTCCACAGGAAGCTGTTTTTCCCCCAGAAAATCTTTTTCAATTCGATACTGCATATCCATGGACAACATCACCATCGCCTTTTGATTATTTTGTATCATGCTTGTCACCTGTTATCATCCAGCTTGCCCGGATATATACAGAATTCTGCCTTCCCACTTGAAATCCTCTATAGCTTACGCGTTTTGTTAGAGAATATTGAATAATATGTGCGAATGCGCAAAAAAAAGAGGCCTTACCTAAGTATAATTACCCAGAAAAGCCCCCCCTTACCCCATCGTGATGATTCTGTCTGTAGCCCATGATGGGGACACACCTGAACTAGAAGACGGCGGTCTTCCTATGCGGAGGGAAACCTACCGAGATGACGGCCCCTCCCTCCGTTCGATTCCCTGCCGTGATCAGACCTCCGCAGCGCTCCACAATGGCCCGAGCAATGGCCAGACCCAGACCGGACTCCCCATTCTTGCCCTTCACAAACCGGTGGAACAAATACGGCAGCAGTTCCTCGGATATGCCTTCGCCATCATCGGAAACGGTGAGGAATACCCGGCTATTTTGGATTCCGGCTTGAATGTATATATGCTTGCTCGCGTGCCTTGCTCCATTCGAAACGATGTTCAGCAGCGCTTGCAGCAGCTTATCCCGGTCAGCATACACCATTAACGATTCGTTATCGCCATAGGAAAGATGCACGAACAGTCCTTTTTTCACCAAGACCGGATTGACTCTTTCGATCGCTTCCTCCACCAGCTCCTTCAAATTGACCGCTGTTGCCTTAAAGATATCATCCTCGCTGTCCAGCTTCGCGAGCAGCGTCATCTCGGTCACGATATTGGTCATGCGGCTGCTCTCACTCATAATGATATCCAGCCCTTTGCGGATCTCCTCCCCTTCGAATACCCCGTCCCGAATTCCCTCCGCATACCCGGAGATGGACATAAGCGGCGACTTCAGCTCGTGGGATGCGTTCTGGAAGAATTGCTTCTGCACATGATTGTACCGCTCCAGCTCACCCGCCATTTCGTACACGGACTCTGCAACTACGCCGATCTCTCCGCTTGCCGACACCCGCTGAACTTCGGAGAACTGACGCTCTTTCACCTTCTTCAATTCCTCCCGCAGCAGCATGAGCGGCTTAATCAATCTCTTGGTGATGAACAAGCTTAAGATAACCATGATTACGCCTCCCACAGCAAATACGAGCATCAAACGCCCCATCAGCGCCTGCTCAATGGCCTTTATCTTGCTGATCGGAGTGATCAGTGTCATCGTCCCTTGAGGAACCGCCGTCACCTCGGTGAGGAATTGACCGCTCCCCGCTGCGGATGAGTATGAAGCCACAAAGTCCGGACGAATCGCCTGACTTACCATGGATTGTGCGGAGGGAGTTACCGGACTCGAGCTGACCACATTCCCTTCGTTATCCTGGATGATTACGCCTACCTCCATAACCTGTGCCGAGGTCAAGCCGCTAACGGCCAAAGGCGCACTCTCGATAGGAATGCTCTGGGCGGCGGCAGTTTCGAGTTTAGCCGTCAGCTCAGCCCCTATGGTCTGCATGTCCTTTCTCTGCGTCCCGATAAAATGGTCCATCAGCACATAATGAATCACAACCGCCGTCACGGAAAGTACGAGTATTAACGACAAGGCAAACGCAAGATTGATCTGATGCACCAGCTTCATATCGATGATTCCTCCCCATCCACTCTCATTCGGTAACCATGCCCCCAGATGGCCTCGATCGGCAGCTGCTCCACCTTCTTGCGAAGCCGTTTAATGAGATGATCGACCGCACGGTCGCTTCCAAAATAGTCTTCGCCCCATACGGAGGTTAGCAGCTCATCCCTTGTAAACGCACGGTTCGGATGCTCGGCAAACACTTTCAGCATCTCGAATTCTTTGTTGGTCATATCCACTTCTTCCCCATCCCAGAACACGCGCCGCTCCTCGAGCATTAACTGAAGGCGTCCGTTGCTGAGCTCCGGAGAAGCCGCCGCAAGCCGCGGAACACGCTCCTCATGATGGAATTTGTACCATCGGTTCAGCTGTCGCTTGATTCGGGCAACCAACTCGCGGGGACTGAAGGGCTTGACCATGTAGTCATCGCTTCCCAGCTCAAGCCCCAGTATTTTATCCACTTCGCTATCTTTGGCAGAGATCATGATGATCGGGACCTCGGCCTCTGCACGGATCCGTCGGCACAATTCGAAGCCGTCCATGCCGGGCAGCATAATATCCAGCACCCACATATCCGGCGGATTCGTTCTCCACATCTCCCAGCCCTCCTCTGCCGTGCCAAGGCCAACCGTCTTGTAGCCCTCCTTGCGCAAATAAGCTTCCACCAAATTTCGTATATGCTGATCATCGTCAACCACGGCGATGAGATAATTTTGGTTCATATATATAGACCTCCGGGCTTCATCTCCTCTCAGTATACCAATCTGTAGGAAGATGAAGGGGATTGCCATTATTTTTCCACAAATACACCAATGTTCTGCCAATGCTGACTCGTACACTGGGTACTGTAAGACAAACCAACCCCACAAGGAGTGTTAATCGATGAAACACAAACTGTTTGGCAAGCTCGCCCTGTCCGCCGCCCTGCTTGGAACCGCAGCCGTCCCCGTACATGCATCAGGAGCTGACACAAGTGGTGTACCAAAACAACCAGGCAATAGCGCACCTATACAAGCCGCCACTACCATCTCCATTCTGCCGAACCCGCTGGAATTGGCAGAGAGATATGCACCGGAAACGGTACAGGATTGGAAAGAAACACTTGAGAAGTACGGCAAGCTTGCCGGAGCCGAGGGAACCTTCTTCTTCTCGGAGGCTGCAGCTGTCGATGGAGACAACGGTGATGCACAGCCGGTTACGGGAGATGGCGAATTCGGAATTACAATTGCCGTAGAGGCTACTCCGGCTGTTGATATCAACGAGTCCCCGGGCAGCGGGGATATCAAGGAATTCAAAGCGATCCAGATCAAGGAGTTTACTCCACTAGAAGGTACGGCAATAGAAGTAGCCGAAGCTGTTAAAACCGATGCTGGCATAGTGAAACACGACGTGATCCATAGCGAGGCAGCAGGTATGGAGGCAGTGAAACTCAGCGATGCAGCAAATTTGGAAGGAGTAAAAATCAGCGATGAAGATCTGGCTTTCATCCATGCCAGAATCGACCTCTTCAAAGCCGTAGGTTCCAAGGACTCGGATGCCATTAAAGAAGCATTGGCGAAGCTGCTGGACCAATACAAGGAACAGATCGCTATGCTGGAAGCTGAAGCGAAGTAAACTTATACGTCAGCAGCAGCTAGCATCGGTCGGCGAAAGCCAATCGTACTTAACAGAAAAACAAGCCCAGCCGGTGCCGCGGCAGGGCTTGTTTTGGCATAGACTTACGTTTTTTTGGCCATTGCCTTCATCAGCTTCATGGCCGAGCGCACGCGCGGCTTTTTTAAATGCTCCTCTACATAACGGTAATCCGTCAGAATTACCTTGGCATCCCGCAGTCCGTAAGCAAAATCGTCATCGAACAGCAGCCGGTACTCCCACACCCGCTTCTCCCAATGCGGGATATTCGCCAGCATCCATTCATCTTCCGCTCCGGGATGGACGTAGGTTTCACTGACCCCTTCAGGGAGTCTGTACAGCTTATCAATCAGCGATTGCTTGAAGCTCTCGTAGGTCTCTCCCTCAACAACGGGAAACGGATGAGAGAGCAGATAATCCGGGATCGGCACGCCAAACGTGTCAGCAAGGCCTGAAGCGAGCGCGACCGGACGCTCGATATTCGGCAGCGAGCTGAGCAGCGGATCCTCCGGGTAGATATAGCGGAATAGTCGCGCGGGGAGGCGCCAACGCCAAGTCTTCCACAGCATCTGCGGAATGAGGCTTCGCCCCGTTTCCATCCCGTACAGGCTGCCCATGTGATTATCCACATGGCTGATGCGGATGCCGGCCTTGCTCGCCAGCCTATACTGCGCCTCCAACTCTTTTAGCACGGCACCCGTCTCTGCCCCTCGTTCAAACTCCTGAACGGTCCGGTATTGATGGCCGCTGGCATCATGAAGGGAGGAATGCCCTGTTAAGCTGCTCCATCGCAGAGCCTCAAATTCGCTCGTCATGGTGAGGTGCAGCCCCACATTCGGTTGGCGTCGGCGTGCCGCCCAGGAGGCCGCCTCTTCAAAGCCGGGAGCCACGGTCATAATGGTTGCCGAAGAGACTTTGTTCTCCTCCAGCAGATGCCGGATCGCCTCATTCATGGCCTTGCTCTGCCCGAAATCGTCACAGTTGATGATCAGTCTTCGCTCCATGGTCGTGCCCGCCTCCTATGGTTTTTGAGAATTCGATTTTGGTGGCAAACGATAACAGGAAGGAAATCACCAGCAAACACAATGGAACGACACTAATCAAATACCTGAAGGTCAATTCCGGATCGCTCCCCGGATTGTCACCGCTTTCATACCCGAATATCATGCCTACCACAAAAAATGCCAGGGCAGAGATCAATCCGCTGGAACGCGTAATAAATCCGCTGACAGCCGTATAGATCCCCTCTCTGCGCAGCCCCGTCCGCTCCGCATCTTCGTCGATAATGTTGCCGCTAACCATGGCCGGCGTTACCAGAAATCCCGCAAGACCGAATCCTACGCCAATGCCTGCCAGAATCCCGCTGATCAGATCATAGCCAAACCACAGAGGGATAACGGATAACCCATATACCCCTAGCGACAAACGCCATGCCTTAACGCCGTCCATCCGGCGGATCATCCAGTACCAGACGAATACCAGCGGAATGACCGATACAAACACGGCTGCCAGCAGAATAGATACTTGATTATCCGGGATATTGAGCACATATTTTGCGTAAAAAGGGATCGTCGAGCTTATTAGTCCATTTACCGTCTGAGCGAATGAATTGGAGATGTTAAACACCCAGAACTTCTTGTTGCGCAAGGTTTCGCGGAATGCTTGGACGAGCTTGAGCGGCTCGCTGGCGCTGTACGCCTCCTGCTCCCGCACGCTCATCATGCAGAGGAACATAAATACGCCGAACAGCAGCGCGTACAGAATCGCCATACTCGAAAAACCCATGGCGTCATAAATAATCGGGGTCAGCGCGGTACCGATCAATAACGCCACAACCTGGTAGCCCTGCTGGATGGCCGAGGCTTTCGCCCGGATGCGGTCTCCGCGGAACAGCTCAGGGAACAGCGCTCCGTAATTGACCCATAATACGGTCGCTACCGCTTCATACAGGATAAGGGCAACTAAGAACCACATGAACAGTCCGTTCTCAGACAATCCTTCCGGCGGCGAGAACACCAGCACGAAGGTCAGCATAAACAGCGGAATGGCGCCGAATACCCACGGCCTGCGCCGCCCCAGCCGGGTCTTCGTACGGTCGGACCAATACCCCATCAGCGGATTGTTAACCGCATCCCAGATCAGGAATACAGTTCGTGCCAGGGATGCCAGCCCTATGCCAAGACCCAATGTATCCACGTAGAAAAAGATGTAAAAGGAGCTGAACGCCTGGCTCGGAACCATCATGGCAAACATGCCAAGCGAATATGAATACGGCGAATTCACCCAACTGCGCTTCATCCGTTTCCCTCCATCCGTCATGGACGATTTTGTTGTACAGTATTCTGCGCATGGCACGAATATACCTGCTCCTGCCGGAGTTAGAGGGATTTCCATTATTGAGCTACGCCAAGCCATACTGCGACTTCTACGATGGCGTGACATTCCGAAGGGGTCAATGCCATGGAATCCCTTAAATCCCCATTCCCCCGCTTTACATTAACGACTAAGAAGCCTGGCGTTATCCGCCAGGCTTCTTAATTTACATTTCTTATTGAAGAACGATTTTGATTGCATTGCCGATCGCCGGCAGGCTCTTGGTGAGCATCGGGCTGTAGTAACCGATAATCTCTGCATCATCAGCCAAATCGCTTGCTTTCAAGGTTTTTCCGTCTTTATTCACGACAACCGTCTCAGGCGTCAAATTCAGGACGACTTCATTCGGCGATTGTTCCGTTAACCCTTTACCCTTAATCGTTACGCGCAGATTGCCGCCATCCGCATTGATGTCTGTGATGGCACCGGCTGTAGCGAGCTGCTGCGTCTCTTCCTTGTCCGACTTCACGCTGATTTCATAAGCATAGGTCTGCGGAGGCAGGCTCATGGTCATCGCCAGGCTGTGAACGGCTTCAATCTTCTTCCCCTTCGCAAGATCCTTAAGCTCGATCTTCTTGCCTTCTTCATCGCGGATAACGGTGTTCTGATCCACGTTCAGAAGGATTCCTTCCGTTCCCGTTCCGTTTATGTGAATGGCTTGGCGATCTTCGTTATTGATAATTTCGGTGATTTTGCCAGTGACGGTTTCCTTCTTCACTTCTTCTTCGGACGAAATGCTCACTTTCGTGCCATCGGCCGAGACGTTAGCATGGAGCACTTCGCTGAAGAAATTAGCCGGAACATAGAGCGTGCCCTTCACGTTTACCGGCGCAGCACCGAGGGACTTGTACATTTTGTTAACCGTATACTGGTCTTTACCCGTTTGCACGAGGGTCCAGATCGGGGATCCCGGTTTAGTCAGCTCCGCAGAGCGGTCCTGTTGATTCCAGCCCAGTTCGAATCCGAGCGCCTCGGATACGCTCCGCAGCGGGATCATGATCTGCTTCGCATCGGCGTTCATATAACCAGTGCCCGCCACTTCCTTACCGTTAACCAGAATTCCATAATCCATTACAGCCGAAATCACGACTGGTTTTTGTTCCTGGCTGCCTTCAGCCTGAGGTGCTGCATAAGCTGCTCCGCCACCGGAGACAGCGATGGCCGCAACCATCAGTGTCGCTGCTTGCTTCTTCCATTGTTTGTTCATGCTCATCATCCTTTCTAGGTGCCTTAAATTATCATGTACTACTATACTGACGGGCGTATTTGCCAAATGTTGCAATGAATTGATAAGTGAATGTGGAAGATAGCACGCAAAAAGGCCGTTCCGGGTTAGACTTATCAAGTCTTCCGAAACGGCCTCTATTATCTGACTTAGCGATGGATAAACAGTGGGTCAACAAAGCTTCTGCAGTATTCCTCCGCTATCTGCTCCGCGCTGTATCCCATATCACGCATGTATAGAATGATATCCGCGCGCGGCAGAGATGCGAGCATCACAGAGGTAAACTGAGGGTCAAGCGGCATCAATACTCCCTGCTCCGCCGCACGCTCCAGCAGGCGCTTGATCTGAAACCGCAAAAACGTGAAGGGCGGGTTCTCACACATAATGTTCTTGGTGTCCTCCAGCCGGTCAGAGGTCAGCATTACCCTTAGCCACTCCAAGTCTTCATTGAAATGCAGAATGACCTTGGTCATCACCGTTCGCAGCCGATGAGCCACCGGTTCACCTTCGCTGCTCTGAAGGTAAACCTCCAGCCCCTCCATAAACCGATCGATCTTGGCTTCCATCAGCGTAAAGCAAATCTTGCTCTTGCTGGGGTAACGGCGGTACAAGGTGCCTTGCCCGATCCCGGCCGTTTTTGCCACTTGATGCATGGAGACGTCCTCGACTCCGTATTTATTAAATAAAGCCTGAGCCGTATCCAAAATCTTTTGACCCAACTCGTCATACTCTTTCGGCAATGCACGCATCCCTTTCTAATTTGAACACACGGGAACCTTATGCAGCAGACTGTTCTTCTTCAACGGGTGAAGTTGTGCGTTTAACAAATAACCCCAGTACTAAGGCGATGATTGCAAGAACAAGTCCGATTACGAAAGCATTATGAAGACCGGCAACCATGCTCTCTACCGGATTGAGATCCCCGGTTGTTTCAACGTAATTTTTAGCACCTGCTGTCATGATGCTGATAAAGAGCGCCATACCTACGGCTCCTGCTACCTGCTGCAGTGTATTCATGATGGCTGTTCCATGCGGATACAGCAAGCGCGGCAGCTGATTCAAGGCTGTAGTCTGGGCCGGCATCATAACCATCGAAATCCCTATCATCATCATAACATGAAGGAAGATAACATAACCACCGGTCCATGAAGCGTCGATGCGCGAGAACAGGAAAATAGCGATACTCAAGAGAGCAAGACCAGGGATAATCAGAACCCTCGGTCCGAATTTATCGAACAGCTTCCCTGTAATCGGCGCCATCAATCCGTTGATGATACCACCAGGCATCATGACCAGGCCTGCCGCAAGCGCAGTTAAGCCCAGTGCGTTCTGCAGGAACAATGGCAGCATGATCATCGTGGAGAACATGCTCATCATCAGTACCAGCATCAGTACGGTCACGAGTGAGAACATTGGAAATCTAAATGTACGCAGATCCAGCATCGGTTCCTTCATCTTCAGTTGGCGCCATACAAAGAACAGCAAGCTGATGGCCCCTGCCGCAATGCACCATATCACCTTGGGATCAGACCAGGTGCCTTCTCCGGCGCTGCTGAATCCATATACGATACCCCCGAAACCGATGGTAGACAGAATAATCGAAATATAATCGACCTTCGGCTTGGTCAGTACGGATACGTTTTTCAGGAAAACCGCAGCAAATATGATGGAGAACGCAGCCAATGGAATGACCAGATAGAACAACCAGCGCCAGTTCAGCGCGTCCACGATCAAGCCCGAAAGCGTCGGTCCGATCGCCGGGGCCGTCATGATGACAAGACCGATCATGCCCATGGCGGCTCCGCGATTCTGAGGCGGATAAATACTAAGTATGGTGTTCATCAGAACCGGCAGCATGAGCCCCGTTCCGACCGCTTGCAGGATACGCCCTACCAGCAGCACCCCGAATACCGATGAGAAGCCGCAAATAATCGTACCTATAAGAAATAGCGTCATGGCGCCTATAAACATCTGTCTTGTCGTGAACCACAGCTGCAGCAGCGCCGTGACCGGCACCAGAATACCGACAACCAGCATATAGGATGTTGAAAGCCACTGAACCGTCGACTCTCCAATACCAAACTGCTCCATCAAGCTTGGGAAAGCGATGTTCAGAAGTGTTTCATTCAAGATGGAAACGAACGCGCCGATAATCAGTGCGGCAACAATCGGCCCTCTTTTTATTTTACTTAAATCAATCTTGGCCGAACTTGGCCCCACTCCCATATCCAAGACCTTATCCTCCCTTATCTCTGTATACGGACAATTGTCCGGTAATGCGTTTTTTATTCTAACGGACAATTGTCCGCAGGTCAACTGAAAATTTTCATTAAATTTTCAAATTCGGCAATCCGAATGAAGTCCGCCGCATTGTCCGCTAGTATAAGCAGCAGACACGCGCAGGATATCAGATATTTAGCCCATTAATTAAAAAATAGGACCTGCCCCCGCTCCACAACCAAGGACAGATCCTTTGATACGTACACCTGCCGACTCCAGGGACCGTCAACGGGCGTTTCCCCTAACCTTATAAATGCAAGCGGCGCTTTGTACATGTCATCCCAGCAAGCGCATCAGTTGGAGCGTTACGCGTTAAGCGCAATCTTCTCCTTGTATACTCTGGCCCAGCCCTCCAGATTGTTCGTAACGATCAAGAGCTCAGGGTATTGGGCAAGAGATGCCAGTATATCCTCATCGTCCGGCGTCCAGACAATGAGCTGGATACCCCGCTTGCGCGCCTCCTCCATAAATGAAGGAGTCACGTACACATATTTGACGGACACATAACGAGCCCCGATCTTCTCCAGATATGGGAACACCGATGGCGTAGCTCCATATATCACAAGGCCCAGCTCAATGTCAGGATCCAGGGAGCGTGCCCGTTCAATGGAATAATGATCGAAGGAGGTGAGGAACACCTGCTTCTCCATGCCCGTATCCTTAATCACGTCAATGACCTTCTGTTCCAGGCCGGGGTAGGTATCCCCCATCTGCTTCAGCTCAATGTCAACGATCATCCGATCCTTGGCAAAACGCAGTGCTTCCTCCAGCGTGGGAATCACTTCTCCTGAACCTGCATCCAGCTTGCGTATTTCCTCCAGCGTGAAGGCATTGATTGCCCCAGTTCCGTTGGTCGTTCGGTTTACCGTCGCATCATGAATTACAACGGGCACGCCGTCCTTCGTCAGTTGGACATCCAGCTCCAAGTGCGAGAAGCCAAGCTCCAATGCTTTCTGAAAGCCCAGCATCGTGTTCTCCGGGTATTTCAGCGGATACCCTCTATGAGCCAATCCACGTACTTCCATGTGCAATTCCTCCATATCTAGTCGATTGATGACCTCGATCACGTCAGTATCTTACGGTAACGGACTGACTTACGTAATCGGGGTGCTATTTGAAGCTCTATAGGACTGTTCGCCATGAACTTTCCGATCCCTGCTGTCTGCAGCAGATCATAACCTTCGGGAGAATGCAGAGAGACGGCATAGCGGTGTATCCATGCCCACCGTTTCCATGCCGTCTTGAATACCGCATCATTCGGTTATGATGTTATTTAAACGTCGAATTCGCCATCGCGGCCACAATATGCTTCTGCATGACCGTAAAGACCAGCACGATCGGGATAATCGCCATGACGCTGGACGCCATAATGACATTGAAGAACATCGCTTCATTTCCGGCGATAGAATCCCGCAGCATCGCAATACCGACCGTAAGCACGCGCATGTCGTTGTTGTTGGTCATGATCAGCGGCCAGAAATATGAATTCCAGGACGAAATGAAGATCAGCACACCCATGGTGACGATCGTTGGCATCGCCATCGGAAACAACAGCTTGTACAGAATGGAGAAGCGACCGGCTCCATCCACGCGTGCCGCTTCCAGCACGTCATTGTTAATCGATTTGAACGCCTGCCTGAGCAGGAATATCGCATAAGCGGACGCACCGTGAGGTACGATGAGCGCCCAGAAGGTGTTCAGCCAATCGAGCTTGGACATCATGACGTACACGGGAACGAAAATCACCTGCTCCGGAACGATCAACGCGGCAAGCACCAACAGAAACAGCGCGTCCCGTCCCCAGAACTTCCCCTTCGCGAATGCATAAGCAGCCATGAGCGCCACGTTCAGCTGCAGAATAATGGTGCCGACCGCCATGAGCAGGGTATTGCCGAAGAACCGGGCGTAAGGGATAACTCGGAAGGCTTCGGCAAAGTTCTCCCAGGCAAAGGTTTCCGGCCAGAATGTAGGAACGGCCATCCGCATCTCGGACTGCGTCTTGAGCGCGCTGATCAGCAGCCAGTACACCGGAAAGAACATGACGAGGGTCACGATCACGGCTCCGATCACGCGGAGCGTCATCATGGTCTTCCGGTTCTTGGCGGATCCAGCCATGTAATTATCCTTCATAGTGCACCTTCTTCCTGCTGACCACCCATTGGACCAATGTTAACAGCAATATGATTACAAACAGAATCATGACAAGCGCCGAGGCTCTTCCTGTTTTGAATTCATCAAAGGCCATCGTATAAATCCAGTACACAATCGCATTCGTTGCCTTGAGCGGACCGCCGCCCGTCATGACGTCGATCGACTGGAACACCTGCATGGAGGAGATAAAGCTGGTGATGACCAAAAACAGGGTCATCGGCGACAAGAGCGGCAGCGTAATGTTGCGGAACTGCCGCAGCTTGCTGGCTCCATCAATCGAAGCTGCCTCATAATACTCGGCCGGAATCCCGCGCATGCCTGCAATGAAGAGGATCATCGCAAAGCCGACGCCCTTCCAGACCGAAACGGCAACCAGCGCCGGCAGTGCCGTCGAAGGATTGGTCAGCCATTCGACCGGCTCCATGCCGAACCAGGAAACAATGGAATTCAATAGCCCGTATTGTCCATTGTAAATCCATGTAAATACCATGGCCGCGACAACCATCGAGATGTAATAGGGCATAAAAATGACGCCGCGCATGAATCCGAACAACCGTGACGACGACACGTTGAGCAGCAACGCCAGCAGCAGTCCGATGACAAGCGTAAATACAACGTCCATCACGGTATACAAGAACGTGACCTTCAAGGAGTGATAGAAATCCGAGTTCGACAGCAAGCGCGTATAGTTATCAACACCTACGAACTTCTTTACCGGCCGTGTCATGTTCCAGTTCGTAAAGCTAATGTACACGGAATAGCCCAGGGGATAATACAAAAACACGCCCATGAATAACAACGCCGGAACCGCGAACGAAAAGTCCTTCCACTTCTCGATCAACGTATGAGACATCCGTTTAGAGACCGAAGCGGTCGCCCGATTGGACGCCGCCTTTGTCACTTGTTTATTGGTCTCCATAGGCATCACTCATAGTCAGCCAGAATATCGTTGATCTTCTTGGCTGCATCCTGCATAAGTGGTGTCGGATCTTTTTTGTTCAGCACCATTTCCCCTACGACTTCTTTGTAAACTTCGCTGAATTCAGGGTAAGCCGGGTGCTGCAGGCGCGGCGTTACTTCGTCGAAATGCTCGTATACCGCTCTGTATTGCGGCCATCTTTCGAAATATTGATTGCCTTCCTCAGACTCGATTGCGGATTTTCTTGTCGGCAGGTATCCAACGGATTCGGCCCACTTAATGTTTTGCTCCGCCGAAGTCATGAACTCGATAAATTTCCAAGCCGCTTCTTTCTCCAGATCCTCGGCACCATCCATCATGACGATCCCCGCGCCGCCAATGTTGGAGGTCCGCACTTTATCGCCAGGGATAAAGGATACGCCAACCTCAAAGTCCGCATTCTCGCGGTACATCTTGAGCAAAGCCGATGAATGCTGAACCATGGCGATCTCGCCGCCCAGGAACATTTGGCGCATATTATCGGAAGCACCCTTCCCGAAGCCCATATGCATGTGGCCTTCATTTTGCCATTTGTAGAAGTTCTGAAGATAACGAAGCGACTCTTCATTCTCAACGGCCGAAGCACTCAGGTCCTCGGTCAGGATTTGTCCGCCGCCGTTAATGTTCCACGGATCGTAATACCACGTATCCCAGCCTGGAACGGAGAAGGCATAACGCGTCGTTTTGTCGCCTTCTTTTTTCGTTACCTTCGCATTAAAGTCATCGATCTCATCCCACTTCTGCGGCGGCTCTACACCCAGCTCGTCCAGCATCGTTTTGTTGTATACAAACACACTGGTACTAACGATCAGAGGGAACCCATATTGCTTGCCATTGTATGCATAGGCATTCAGCATCCCTTTGGCGAAATCGTCCATCTTCACTTCATCGCGCTTAATCCATGGGCCCAAATCAGAGAACACACCGCTGTCCGCAAAGTTAGGCAGGGACGCGACCTCAACATTCGTTACAGCCGGCACGTCATTCGCAGCCACTGCAGCCGATAATTTTTTGTGAAGATCAGGATAGCCGCCCTGGAACACCGGCTCTACCGTAATATGCGGGTACTTCTTCTGGAATTCTGCGATCATGTAGTTCAAGCCTTCCAGTTGAGCATCCGCGTGGGCATGCCAGTACTGGATTTTGACAGGTGTTGTATCATTCTTCATATCCATCGAAGCGGCTTCCACATCGTCGAGCGAAACCTCTCCTCCGGCACTTTCACTTCCACCGCCGCCTCCGCAAGCCGTGGTAATAACCATAAATATGGTCAGTAACATTAACAACCATGATTTCTTTTTCATAGATGATCAATTGTCCCCTTTCGAATCTACTCATCATTCATCTTCATCACTGCTGTCTATCCACTTCAACCCGTCTACCCCTTAAAAAGCGCACAAAAATAGAGACGTCAAAAAGAGCGCAACCTAAGAGCCACCACCTCCTATAAAAGCTAAAGTAGCTGCTACTCGGGTTATCTCATCGTCTCCACCCCTAGCAAATATGTAATTATAGTTAATCCATCACCGTACAGGGAACCTTACGTCCAAAAACGCGTATCTCCTGTAGATACGAGGTCTGCACCGTTTGCCAGCGCCTCATCGATATCTTCCTCGCTTCGTAAAAAACCTCCCACAATAAGCGGACAGTGAATTTCCTTCTTCAGGTCGCGGATTACGCGGGGCATGAGTCCCGGCATTAATTCCACCTCATCCGGACGGGCTTGTCCGATCATTTTCACTGCGGTTCTTAAAGCTGTCGTATCAATGGCAAACACTCGCTGTATCGAGCTAATGCCCGCTTGGCGCGAAGCCAATACCGTATTCGTCTTCGTCGTAATGATCCCGTCGATCTTGTACGAATCGGCCAAATACTGCACAGCCGAATTATCCCGGCCAATGCCGCTTACCATCTCCAGATGAACAAACACTTTTTTGCCTGAGGAGTGAAGTCGATTCACGATATCCCTGAGTTTCAAGATATCGCCTGTCATCAGGTTCACCCGTTCCACCGTGCTGTTCACAGCCGCATCGATCTGTTCCAGCTTGGTAATCGAAGCGATTACGGGAAGACGCCCTGTCCTTTGTTCTGCCATGAGTGCGTGTCCCCCTTTTACCGAACACTCTTATGGTAAGGCGATAGGATCATGAGAGTATTAACGATATGTAAAATCTGTGTTAACGGCACTCATCAAGGCTTCGATACATCATGTATGCGCTTACCATTCAGTTAACAGATTCTGCTATGTCCCCTGGTTTGGTGGATTCCCCCTAGACTTAGGATCATTCGGTTCAGCGAAGATCAGGATAGCGCTTTCACAATAGCTTGCCAAGCTATTTAATATCTATCATAGAGGAATGATTTATCCGTAGTCTATAGCGAAATTTGTATTATTTTGTCGAATTTAAAAGAATATCAATTCAATGTAACAAATATCATGGCGAAACCCCCGATTCTATGATAGCGCAACCACCCAAAGAGCCTGCGATCACTATCTGCAGATTTCGTGTGAAATGACTGCTCTTACTTGTTCCGAAGCTGTAATCGTCCGTCCTATTGGCACAACTGCACAGCTGGGGTGGATGCTCATTGGAAAACGGAATATGCTGCAGGCCGCCTTGAAAAAGCTAGGCCTGCAGCTTGCCGTGAGATTAAACCTCATACGGTATTTAGTTACTTCAGATAATACCGCCGCTTACCTCTCGAAGCGTGTAATGACGGACATCGATATGAGAAAAGAAGTCAAAGACTCGTCGAAAAACGCGCTGTGCTCGGCGCCTCGAATGCTTATAAAACCAAGGGCCTTATTTGCTGAGGAGATGCACAATCATCTTAAGGGTTTCTGCCCTTGATGCCGTTCTGTCCGGACGGAAGGTATCGTCGCTATAACCGTTCACGAAGCCTAATTGGACCGCCTTCAGAATCGGCTCTCTGGACCAGTCCCGTATCTCGTTCGCATCCTTAAAAGAAAGTACATCCTCGTATCCAGCCAGCGGGCCATGCACATACTCGTAAGCACGGATTATCATCGCAGCCAGTTCCGCACGGCTAATGGGACCTTGTGGATCAAAGATGCCGTCATTCCGTCCGCTGACGATGCCGGAAGAATAAGCCGCTGCCACATCAGCGGAATACCACCTATCCCCGCGAACGTCCCTGAATTGAGGAGAGACCAGGGCGGGCTCCAGTTGAAGGGATCGAACAAGTATGGAGGTCACCTCTGCACGACTGATTGGGCGCTCGGGCGCTATGGTCGTATCCGAGGTTCCCTTCACCAAGGAAGCCGTCGCCACCCCCTCAATATAAGGCCCTGCCCAGTGATCCTCCGGCACATCCGTGAACGTCATCTCGTATTCCAGCGCTTCATAAACAGCCTTCGCAATCTCTTGCACCACAGGATTTCCGATAGCCTGGGCTTCATCAAAACTGCTGGTCGTCGTGACCTCGGTCAGTACCGAAATCGCGATTTCCCTGCCGGGCAGTAGAAAATATCCGGCATCATGAGTCACATTGGCATTCTCCCCGGTTTTATGGGCAATCGGCGCATCGGGCAGGGCCGCACCGAACTTGGTGTCCACCTCCTGGGCTTTCATCCAGTCGATGATCTGATCACGAGAGTTATCCGACAAGAATTCGCCTGAATGAATGTTGGCAAGCAGATGGACCAAATCCTCCGCATTAATATAGTTGTCCTGCTCCGGCGTAGGGGCAGCTGCGAACATTTTGCGCCCCAGATGCATGACATCAAGGCCGAGTTCATCCATCAGAGCCTGGACCTTATTCAATCCAACCACGTCAATCAGTACGTTCGTAGCCGTATTATCCGACTGGGTGATCATCAGCCTTGCCAATCGTTCGATGGTTACATCCTGCGGAAATGTTTCCTTTTGCAAGGAGCCTGTTCCGCCAACTACATCTTCCTGCTCAACTTTCACCTTCTGTTCCAAGGTTAACCTGCCGGCATCCACTTCCTTCATCAAAGCCGATACAAGCGCCATCTTGATGGTGCTCGCAGGCATATAGGATTGGCGAGATCCCAGGAGCAGCTCCCGGTCGTCAGGCTTACCGCTTAGATCCTTCAAGCCTACGGATACCCTAATTCCCTTTTCTTCGGCTTCTTGAATGATGGGATTTACGACTAACGACAAGGCCGGCCATGCGTCCGCCGATACGGATTCAGCCGGCGTATCCAGCAAGAAGTTATACACCGCCTTGGCCGCGCGCTGCACAACCGGGTTGCCCAGTTCCTGGGCTTTGCCCGCATCCTCCGGCTTGGTGACTTTGGTTAATACCGTGACGGCAACCTCGCGTCCGGGTACGAGAAAATATCCGATGTCATGGCTCACATCGCCCAGTTCCCCCGTTTTGTGGGCAATCGGCTTGCCGGGCAGCGCTGCGCCGAATTTGGTCTTCACTTCCTGCGCCTTCATCCAGGCCAGGATCTGATCCCGCGATTGGGCGGATACGATCTCACCAGCATAGATTCTCTCCAGGAGCGTCAGCAACTCCTCCCCGTTGACATAATTATCAGCAGCAGGGGATTTTGCGGGCGTCATCATTTTCCGGCCCAGCTGCATGGTTTCAAATCCCTGTTCATCTATTAAAGTATTAATACGCTCGAACCCAAGGAGATCAATCAGGGCATTGGTTGCCGTATTATCGGATTGCGTAATCATCAGCCCCGCTAAACGCTCGATCGTGATCTCCTGAGGGAACTTTCCATCCTTGAGCGAACCGGCTCCGCCTACAACCTGCTCCGGTTTAACCTGGACGGTTTGCTCCAGCGCGTATTTCCCTGCTTCAATATCCTGCATCAGTGCTGTTACGATGGCCATTTTGATGGTGCTGGCCGCATAGTAAACATTCGATGATCCCGCCTGAATCTTCCCTCCGCCATATGTACCGCTAAGATCCTGGACTCCGACGTACAGCTCGATTCCGTCTCCCGCTGCGGCTTTCACAATGGGCTGGAGAACGGATTCCAACCGGCTCAGGTTGCCGCTTTGTCCCCCGGCTGCCCAAGCTCGGGGGACTTGCCCCAAGGAGACAAACCAAGTCGTCGTTATTAGGATAATGGCAAGCGTGCTTTTGAAAAAAACTCCGGTTAATCTGGACATGCCGAATCACTCCTCATCGACTTGAATGTTAACTATATTAACACAAAAACATTATATTGAGGATTATTATATATTAATGTAAATAATATTAACACTACTTAAATATATTTAATGGAATTATATTAATAATTTCGATTTTGAGTCAGATATAATAACATGTAAATCTATAAACAAATAAAACCCGAATTCCGGAAAACAGAATTCGGGTCGGGAAAGATAGAGCGCTTATGGCTATTCGAATAACGGAACCTTCGGATCCTTCCCGTTACAGTGAACCAGCATCGCATGCAGTTGTCCTCGATGGTGATACAGATGGGCGACGATTTCAAGCAGCCATTCATACCTTGAATAATTGACGCCCCAGTAGGAAGTCGTCTCTTGATGGAGCTCTTCTTCCGTCATGTCTCTGAATGCCTGCTCCAAATGTGAATAGCTGCTTAACAATTCGGCCTGTATATCCTTCAGGTTATTTAACGACACGCCCTCATAATAAGCGTCCATCTCCTCTTGTGTGGCCCCGCCCGATATGTAAAAATCAGCCCGGCAGATCACTGCAATATGCTTGAGCAGCTCTCCAACGGAATGCTTGTCTTCTGTCGGTTGAACGAGCAAATCCGATTCATCCAGCCTGTCGATAATCGCAACAACAGAGATGACAGCCACCTCGATTTGATGCAATGCATATGTACAATAGGAATTCATAGGTTCTCTCCAATCTAGAATGTATAAAACACGAATAGGTTCAAACTCGCTTCATCATTATAGAACATACGTTCCTAATATTTCAACAAAAAACAACCTGATCTTAAAAGCTAAGAGACAGGTTGTTACGCCATACATCGTATGACCGATCAGCCAACGAGATGAAATCCGGTTGCATTCTCAAGAACTGACGCCGCAACCGGTTTTTTCTCCAGACTTAAGTGCAGCATTGTCTGATTGAATTTCTTCATGGGTGTTGTCGCTCTCTTCTCGTTGCTAGATATAATCGTCCTTTATCGCGCCGTCCCGCTGATCCGGAATTTTCTCGGCGTCATCCCCGTAAAATTCTTGAATAATTGCGTATAATAACTCTGGCTGCAGAACTTGAACGTAAACGCGATTTCCGATATCGACTGATTCGTGTTGGCCAGCAAATGCTTGGACTCCTCAATCTTCCGCCGATTAATAAAGGTTGTAATAGGTACACCCGTCTCCCGCTTAAAACGGTCGGATAAATAGCTAGGGTGGACTTTCAAATACTCCGCAACCCTCTGCAGGGACAGCTCCTCGAAAATATGCTCCCGGATGTAATAGATCGCCAGGTTCACAATGTGAGAGTACGACACGTCTTCCTTCTCGGAGCGAATCATCGACACAAACTGCACCAGCATCTCATATTCAAAATGAACCAGCCGCTCCACATCGGTCATCTTCTCAATCTCAAGGATCATCGTATCACTTAAATGAAAGGCAATCTCAGGATCTACGCCGCCTTTGATGATCGCCCGGGTAAATAAGGTACAAGACGCAATCAGGGCATTCTTCTTCGACCGAAGCGGATACGTCGCAAGCACAGCGGCTTCCAGCTCGTTAATCTTACGAAGCATATCCATGGCTCTATTCTCATCGCCGAAGCGGATTGCTTCCAGCAGCTCGTGCTCATAATCAAACGGGGGATGGATAAAATTCTCCCGCAAATAATGCATACGGGAGGACAGATAAAACGGACGGTTTCCCGAGCGTGAAGGCCCTTTCATTATTTCCACACCACCTAAAAATATTGATAAAAACCTTGATATTTTAGTATAACATAACCCCGATTGGCTCTAAAATTCAAGCATAACCATGCTAGGAAGGAAGTGTAGAACATGACCTGGAATATATCAAATCCTGATTTGTCGCAGCAAACCCTGCTGAATATGGAAAGTATTTTTGCACTTGGAAACGGTTACTTGGGTGTACGCGGCAATTTCGAAGAAGGCTACGGAGAGAGCATGTCCACCATCCGCGGTACCTACCTGAACGCTTTCCACGACGTGATTGAAATTCCTTACGGTGAGAAGCTCTTCGCCTTTCCTGATACACAGCAAAAACTCGTTAACAATATTGATGCCCAGACGGTCCTGATCTATCTAGGCGACGAAAAAGAACCTTTCCGCCTCGATCATGGAACGATCACTGCCCATGAACGCCGCTTGCATATGGACAAGGGGTATTCGGAGCGTATCGTACAGTGGAAATCGCCCAAGGGCAAAGAGATCAAGCTGACCTTCCGCCGTCTGGTGTCCTTCGCGCACCGGGAGCTGTTCGCCATCGACGTACGGATCGAGCCGATCAATTTCAACGGCCAGGTTCGCATCGTCTCCACCGTGAACGGCAAAGTGAAAAACTACACCAATGCCAACGATCCCCGGGTAGGTGCAGGGCATGCGGAACGGATGACCGTCATCAATGCCGGCGTGAAGGGCAGCGATGCCTATGTCGTTGATGAGACGATGGCGTCCAAGCTGCGCGCCGCTTGCGTGACCCGTCACCGCTTGGATGCCGATGCCGACATTCAGCTCGAAGCCGGATCCAGAGAGGTTACGTTCACGGCTACCCTTCCTTTGATAGGACCGATCCACTTTACAAAATATAATCTGTATACCGACAGTCTTCGCCACGGGCAGGAAATGATCGAACGTGGAATCCAGCTGCAGGAGGCGTTGAAGGATCTTTCTTTCGAGGACTTGCTTACCGAACAGACCGAGTATCTGAACGCCTACTGGAAATCGGCCGACGTCGTGATTCAGAATGATGACCAGCTCCAGGAAGGCATTCGTTTCAATCTATTCCAGCTGCTGCAATCCGCCGGTCGGGACAAGCATAGCAACATTTCCGCCAAAGGACTCAGCGGTGAAGGCTATGAAGGCCATTATTTCTGGGACACGGAGATTTACATGTTCCCGGTATTTCTGATGACGCAGCCGAACATTGCGCGCCAGCTACTGCTGTATCGCTATTCCACGCTGGAGCAGGCGAGAGACAGAGCCCGGGAAATGGGACACCGGCAAGGGGCGCTGTTCCCGTGGCGCACGATTTCGGGAACGGAATGCTCGTCCTTCTTCCCTTCGGGAACGGCGCAATACCATATCAGCGCAGACATCGCATACAGCTATATTCAGTATTATCTCGCCGAACAGGACCGGGATTTCCTCTTGTCCTACGGGGCCGAGGTGCTGATCGAAACCGCCCGCCTCTGGGCCGACATTGGTCACTATTATAACGGCGCCTTCCATATCGATGAGGTGACGGGGCCGGATGAATATACCTGCTGCGTGAATAACAACTATTACACAAACGTCATGGCAAAGCATAACCTGAAATGGGCCGCCAAGAGCTGCGCCATTCTGGAATCCTACGATGCCCAAGGCTTCAAAGCCCTGTGTGAGCGGCTCGGCGTAACCGCGGATGAAATTTCGGCTTGGGCGAAAGCGGCGGGTGCCATGCTCCTCCCATATGATGAAGCACTCGGCATTAACCCGCAGGACGATACGTTCCTCCGCAAAGCGGTATGGGATTTCGAGAACACGCCGGAGGACAAATATCCGCTGCTGCTGAACTATCACCCGCTCACCATTTACCGTTATCAGGTGTGCAAACAAGCGGATACGGTGCTCGCCCACTTCCTGCTGGAAGACGAGCAAAGCTTGGAAACGATTCAGCGTTCGTACGACTACTATGAAGGCATCACGACGCATGATTCGTCGCTGTCCTCCTGCATCTTCAGCATCATGGCCTCAAAGATCGGTAATATGGACAAAGCGTATGAGTATTTCATCGAGACGGCCCGCCTCGACCTGGACAACACGCACGGCAATACGAAGGACGGCCTGCACATGGCCAACATGGGCGGCACCTGGATGTCGATCGTCTACGGCTTTGCCGGCATGCGCCTGAAGGAAAGCGGACTATCCCTCTCCCCGGCCATTCCGAAGGACTGGGAGAAGTATGCGTTCCGCCTGAACTTCCGCGACCGCCTCATCGGCGTATCCATCGAGAATGAAGGCATCACCTTGGAGATCGTCGAAGGCGAATCCATCGAGATCAAGCTGTACAACGAGGTCGTAACGCTTGAAGCCGGGAAACCTGTGAAACATTCATTGCAGAGCAAATAACGATGTTTAGGCATTAGGTGCTTGCCCTCCCTACGCGCAGGGCAACGCCGCCCGGTTTACGAGGAATACGATCGATCGACACATTTCCCGACAAGTTTTCTACGAAAACAGACTGCGATAAACCGTCATTTTTCTTGCGATATCCGGAAGGTCCCTGTTTCGGGTTTATACTTTCCGATATCTCAAAAAGGAGCTATAAGATATGAATGAAACACGCAAGCTGAAGGCTGTCATCTTTGACTTGGACGGCGTCATTACCGATACCGCGGAGTATCATTATCAGGCATGGAAAGCCACCGCAACCGAGCTGGGCATTCCCTTCACGAGAGAGTTCAACGAGAATCTCAAAGGCGTATCCCGCATGGATTCCCTGAAGCTCCTGTTAAGTCAGGCGGAGACGCCTGTAAACTATTCCGATGAAGAGCTGGTACAGCTGGCCGACCGCAAAAACAAGCTGTACGTCGAGCTGATCGAAACGATCACGCCAGCTGACCTGCTGCCCGGCATTACGGAGTTTGTGGGAGACATCCGGTCGACCGGCCTGAAGACCGGCATCGCGTCCGCCAGCAAGAACGCCATTGCCGTTTTGACCCGGCTTGGCGTCATGGATCAATTCGACGTGATTGTCGACGTAACCAAGCTGAAGAACAACAAGCCGGACCCGGAGATCTTCCTCACCGCTGCTGCAGAGCTTGGCGTAGAGCCTGCCGATTGCATCGGCGTGGAGGATGCCGCATCCGGTGTTGACGCCATCAAGGGCGCCGGCATGTTCGCCGTCGCTATCGGCAACGCCGCGCATTTCCCGCATGCGGATGTCGTGCTGCCCAACACGGCGGAGCTAAATTTCCGTGAGCTGGCGCAGAAATTCGAAGGTTGATAAAGAAATTGTAAGGGCGCTCCTAAGGGATCGCCCTTTTTCGTATGTCCTCCCATTTTTTGCAACCACCCGAGATCTTCGATAGACTGTAGTTGGTAGTGAGTACAGTAACTGAGTGCAGTAACTTTCCGGTATGTAAGCATGAGCATCATATCGAGAATACGATAAAGGGGACTTTTCATGGAACAGGCTGTCTTGGATCAAGGGGCCGAACGATTCGGCCGAGGTTCTTATTCGCTGAAGTTGCTTGGGGGATTCGATCAGAATGTATTTGAATACAACGGCGAAGACGGACGCCGCTTCATTATTAAATTTTTGGACGCGTCCAAATACCGCAAAGCCTCGATCATTCGCGAGCTGACGTGGATGGCCTATCTAGCCGAGCAGGGTCTGAACATGGCGGTGTCCATTCGATCTGCACAGGATCTTCTTATTGAAGAGGTAATCCACGATTCCAAGCGATACCATGTCATTGCCTTTACGAAGGCTCCCGGCGGCCCGTTAACGGATGTAACATCGGATTTTGCGATAATCAAGCAGTGGGGACGCGGGATGGGCCGTATGCATAAGCTCGGCAAAAAAGACACCACCGCTTCGTCACTCGTGCACCGTATGGCGTTTCCCCAATGGAATGATCATGTGATTTTTACCGATGCGTTCCCGGAGGCTGCAGGTGAAAGAGTCCATACGCAGTGGAAACAGTATCTTAAGGAATTGGAGTCCCTCCCGCAGGACGAGGAAGGCTACGGCATCGTCCACAATGACCTCCACCATCACAACTTTCACGTACATAACGGGGAGATTATCTTTTTTGATTTTGGGGATGTCTCGTACCATTGGTTCGCCTACGATATCGCCATCGCTATCTATCATGCGGTTCAGACGGTTCCGGAAAACCGGAAAGCCGAGTTTGTGGCCCGATTCTTCGATTCGTTTTTATCCGGCTACCTTCAAGAGAATACGCTGAGTGAAGATTGGATCGAGCGAATTCCATTTTTCATCGACTTCCGCAATATCTACTCCTTTGTCTATTTCTCCAAATTCGTAAATTGGAATGGGATGGATGAACGCACCCGGAAATATCTGTTGGCGATGAAAGCGGATATTGAGGAAGGCAAATCCGTTGTAAAGCTGTCTATTTAATAAGAGAAGGAAGATTGCTCTGCCATGAAACCAAGATCCAAACCTCTCCGCAGACTCTTATATATGGGCCTGGGGCTGCTCCTTTCATCCATCCTTCTATACCTGCTGTTCCTTCGCCCCACGCCCATCAAGGTGGGTGGATTTACATCCTTTACGGATGAAAACACCATGATCTTTGAAGTGATCAATAAAGGATTCGCCGATGTGGAACTGCTGGACGTGCGGGTGAATAATGGCATGAAGCCTGCCAAGTCCGAGCTGGGCGTCAGTTATTCCCTTCATCTGGTCGGCGGCGGAGGCCTTGATGAAGATCCCGATATTGAATTCGTGGATCTTCGGAAGGTGCCGTTAAAGCCTGAGATCATGCCGGACAAGAAGAGAGCCGCGCTCAATCAAGGTTCGCGCATTCCGCTTAATTACGGCGTCCGTCTTTATAACGATGAGCCCATCACCCAAATTGAAGTGAAATATAGGTATTGGGGGATCACTTTTACGAGAGAGATGCCGATGGGGCGATTTTTCAATAAGCCTTAATACTCAAAGATATGTTTGCTTTTGGAAGTAAATAAGTAAACCAAAGCCTCTATCCGTGTCGGATAGAGGCTAATATGATAACGACTCCTCAAATTAAGATGACACAACACAATTATTCAAAAAATCCCGCAGTGCAGCCTCCATATCAGGCTCCCCATCATCTTCGAGCCATGAATCCTGAAGAACAAGATAACGGCAGGCGCTGCTCTGCAAATAGCTGTAGATGATTTGTGCAGCGTCGATATCTTCCCGGGTAACCTCGGCAGCATCGCATTCAGTAGCCCTCGTGAAATAGCTGAGAATCAAGGCTTTGACCCTCCGCCTCAACGATTCAATTTCCACTGTTGCAGCCACAGAGCATCGCTCGCTGTGCAGCACAACGTTCCTCTTAATCAGGAATAACTTGATCGTATCTTCGTCTAGATACTCGTAGACAACGATGCTGTGATTCTCTTCGGCGAACTCGATCACATCCCGTTTACTTAAGAGCAGGTTCACCGCCTCCATGCCGTCCCTGTATTTTGCAGCCTGTTCAAAATCGAAACGCGCTGCGGCGCCCCGCATGTTTCGCTCCATCTCATCATATAAACGTCGGTCGTCCCCTTGAAGCAGAGCAATGAATCGATCCATGATTTCATCAAATTGCCGCGCGCTTTCGCCGCCAAGACACTTGCCAAGACAGAGGCCAATCGAATAATTCAAGCAGGGAGTATTTGCCGAAGAAGCGGCAGGTGTATGATTGCAGGCGATTTTACAGCATTCCTTAACCTCCTGCACTGCATGTTCAAGACTATGTCTGCTGGCTGTATAGGGGCCGAAAAAACAAGATCGGTCAGGGCCGCCTTCATCCAGTGTATCCGTAAATTCCAGCCATCGCCAATCTCGCTTTTGCCGCAATACGATATAACTATAACCCAGCGGATTTTTCATCTTGCGGTTATACATCGGCTTTAAGTCCTGAATAAGCCTGCATTCCAGCATGAACGCCTCAAACTCCGTGTCGGTGACGATATGCTCCAGGTCTTTGACATGCTGAACCAGCCTCTTCACTTTTGGGGAGTGCGATTTATTGTTGTAAAAATACGATTGTACTCTCTTCTTGAGACTTTTGGATTTGCCAACGTAAATGACCGTTCCCCGCGAATCTCTCATGAGATATACGCCCGGCGACAGCGGCAGCTCTTGTATTTTTGTTTTCATTTTTAACTGTCGATCCTCTCAACGAATCTATCAAATATGGCATTTTCGTTCACTTCCAAGATACCATATGCACACCAAAAAGCACCACAGTCACGAGCTGATCCAACTCGATGAACGTGGTGCCTATCATTTCAATACAGCTTTTTCTAGTGAACCAGAAAGAAGACACAGCCATATCCCTCTAGCTTCGCATTCGATACTGCTGCCGGTATGCCCTCGGCGACAGCTGAACTGTCCGCTTGAACATCTTCCCGAAATGGGAGAAGTTGCTGAAGCCTGATCGCCAGGCGATATCCGTGATGGAATCATCCGTCTCCCGCAGGAGGCGCTGCGCTTCCTTGATCCGAAGCAGGTTCAGATAATCGCTAAAGGTAAACCCCGTTGTCTGCTTGAACAGCCGGCTGAGATAGTGCGGGCTGATTCGGAACGCCTCCGCTACCTCGGGCAGCGTTAAAGCCTTCTGATAATTTTCGTTAAGATACCGGACCACCGCCTGGGTCTTCGGATGAAGAACCGGCTCCGTATCGGCTGAACGAACCGCACCCAAATGCTGGCTGCGGTAGGCGAAGAGCAGCAATTCGACCGTTCGATGCCGCAGCAGCCAGCTGCTTCCCGCCTGGGGATGGATCATCTCATTCACCATTTCGCCGACCATTCGCTCCACCGTTTCACTCGCTGGCGAAGGCAGCCTTAGAATCGGAACATCCCAGCCAAACGGCTCCTTCAGCCCTTCGGCCAGCTCAGACGGTACGGCCAGATCCGCGAACAATTCCGGGCTTATATAGAGGACAAGGCGATCATGGTCGGGCCGGCCGCTGTCCAGCGTCTTATGAACGGCATTCCGGTCCACGAAGACAAGATCACCGGCCCGAACCCTGTAGGAGCGATCCTTGATGAAGTAGATTCGCTCACCTGATAACAGGTAGTACAGCTCATAATGATCGTGGAGATGGTCGACCGTCATCGAGAAATAGCCAATACGGCGGTCATACTCCATGTTCAAATAGCCGGTGGGATCGTGGTAATCCGCTTGTAACGGTTTGGTCATGTGGCTGCCCCCTTTCCTTGGATTATAGCAAAATATGCGGCATTTGAAAGCGATTACGCATCAAATGCGGCGAAAGCCGTGTTCCCTTGTTATAGGCTAGAGCTATATTCAAGGAGGCGATAGATATGAGTGACAAGAAGAAACGTTATGTATTGGTCGGAACCGGCGGCCGCGCCGAATTTTTTTATGGCGCCCTGGCCCAGAATTTCCGCGACAAATCCGAGCTTGCTGCCTTTTGCGATATCAATCAAACCCGCATGAATTATGCGAATCAGCTGCTGCGGGAAAAATACAAATACACCGAGGTGCCTACCTACCCCGCGGACCAATTTGACCGGATGATCGAGAACGAGAAGCCCGACTTCGTTATCGTGACCAGCATCGACCGGACGCATCACAAGTACATCATTCGCGCAATGGAGCTTGGGTGCGACGTCGTGACCGAGAAGCCGATGACGATCGACGAGGAAAAATGCCAGGCCATTCTGGATGCCGCCAAGCGGACCGGACAAAATATCAGGGTCACCTTCAACTACCGTTACGCTCCCCACCATACCAAGGTACGGGAATTGATCATGAATGACACCATCGGCCAGGTGACTTCGGTTCACTTCGAATGGCTGCTGAATACCCGCCACGGCGCAGACTACTTCCGGCGCTGGCACCGGGACAAGCGGAACAGCGGCGGATTGCTCGTTCATAAATCCACCCATCACTTCGACCTGGTTAACTTCTGGATCGGTTCCCATCCTGAAACCGTTTTCGCATTTGGAGATCTCATGTATTATGGTAGAGAGAATGCCGAAGCGCGGGGCGTTACGCAATTCTACAATCGCGCCACCGGCAACCCGATTGCCAAAGAGGACCCGTTCGCGCTCCATCTGGATTCGGATGCGCATCTCAAAGCCATGTACCTGGATGCCGAGCCGGAGGACGGCTACCAGCGGGATCAAAGCGTATTCGGGGACGGCATCAACATTGAGGATACAATGGGCGTCCTCGTGCGGTATCAGAACAAGGCCATTTTAACGTATTCGCTGGTCGCCTATCAGCCGTGGGAAGGCTATCGCATCGCCATCAACGGCACCAAAGGCCGGATCGAGATGAACATCGTTGAACAATCCTACGTCAATTCACTGGGCGACAAAAGCCAAGAAGGCGCGTTAATCGGGAAAACGCTGCGGGTGCTTCCGATGTTCGATGCCCCGTACGAGGTTCACGTCGAGGAGCAAAAAGGCGGACATGGCGGAGGCGACCCTGTGCTGCTGAATGATCTGTTCGGGGAACCGGTGGAAGATCCGTATGCCCGTGCGGCCAACCATATCGATGGGGCGAGATCCATACTGACAGGAATCGCAGCCAACCGCGCCATCGCCACCGGCATGCCTGTACGAATCGGTAATCTGGTTCGTTTCTAAGCCGTACACGGCTGCTCCAAGCATTTTCCCTTCAAAGGCTGCGTATTTGCGCAGCCTTTTTTCACATGTCGCAGACCGCCTAGAAATCCGCTTTTCGTAAAGGAGGAAATCGATGTTCTTCTCATTAAAAAGCCGTTTGATCGCCTTTATCGTCGCACTTTTCGTCCTCTCTTTCGGCACGCTCTCCTTCCTGCTGTTTACGGAATCGCGCACCGTGATCCGCTCCTACATCGAATCTTCGGCCCTTGAAAAGATGGAGGAATACGGCTCCTACGTGGATATGGTCCAGATGCAGATTTATGATGTCGCTTCCCTGGTCTTCAACAGTGACACGGCCAAGAACTGGGATAACGCCATCAGTGACCCGCAGCTGCCCGAAGGGGAGAAAATGCTGGCCAATCTTGCCATGAGCCGATTTCTGACCCAGGCGACCAACAGCTACACCAGTATCTCCGATGTGTCCATCTACCGGCGCAGCGGACTTCGGATCGGCGGCGAGAACCAAGTCGGAAGCGACCCGGCCTTTTTGCGGGAATCGTGGTACACGAATTTCTTTACGTCCGGAGACCGCTGGCTGCCAGCCCATACGGACCAGCATGAACGCGTCCGGGATCACGGCAATCCCGTCGTCAGCCTGCTGATGCCCATCGGGACCTTCCATCATGCCACGGCGCAAAACGTGATGAAGGTGAACGTCAGCGAGTCTTATTTTCTGGAGCCGCTCACCCGGATCCATCTGGCCAAGAACAGCACGATTTTTCTGTTGAATGAGCAAGGAAACCCGATTCTATCCCAGCAGGCTCATGAACTCGGCGCCGGAGCCCTAACGGAGATCGATCGCATTCGAAACGGCCCGCTGAAATCGGGCGTCGTCTATCTGACCAACGATGAGGGGCAGCGGGACATTCTGGTTTACAAGAAGCTGGGGCGCACCGGCTGGATGCTGGCCGGCCTGGCGCCGGAGAAGGAGCTGTACTCCTCTCTTCACAAGCTTCAGAGCACGATTCTGGTGGTCACCGTCGTTCTGATCCTGGTCTCCCTGTTTGCCGCCGCATGGCTCTCCTATGGCGTCACCAAGCCTTTAACGCGTCTGGTGCTGGCGATGAGGCAGGTGCAGCGAGGAGCCTTCGACCAGGCCGAGTCCGTTCTGCCTCCCGACAAAAACGTAAAGAGCGAGGTCAGTTACGTCATCTCCACCTTCCGCTATATGATCAGCCGCCTGCGGCAGCATATCCAGAACGAATTCGAGCTGAAGCTGCTCCGCCAGCAGGCGGAATATAAAGCGCTGCTCATGCAGATCAATCCCCACTTCATGTTTAACACCCTGGAGCTGGTGAGCAGTCTTGCCATGCAGCGCCGGACGGACGATACCGTTCAGGTGATCGAGGACCTGGGCAAAATGATGCGCTTCTCCATGAATACCAGCGACGACCGGGTCCCCCTAACCGAAGAATTGGCCTATGTCCGCCACTATATCTCCATTCTGCAAACCCGCTTCGGGCATAAACTCGACATCTCCATTCACGAGGAAGGCCGGCTGGATTCGCTGGTAATTATCAAGTTCATTCTGCAGCCGCTGATCGAGAATGCGGTCAAATACAGCTTTCAGCATCAAACCACGGCACAGGTGGACATCCAAATCAGCAGGCAGGGCAACCGCCTGCATCTCCGAGTCGCGGATAACGGTCCCGGCATGCCTTCCGAGATCATCCGCAAGCTGCAGGATCCCGCGGCGGCCTCCCAATTGGAGCCGATCCTCCGAAGCGAGAGCTGGCACATTGGACTCGGCAACGTAATTGCTCGCTGCCGCTTGCACTACGGCGACTTATTTGCCGTTCATATTCGGAACGGGAGCGAAGCCGGCACATGCATCGAACTGATTCTACCGGTACAGGAGGAATATCATGTACAACGTATTGATCGCAGATGACGAGATCGAGGTTCGTGAGGGGCTGAAGCTGAAAGTCGACTGGGAAAGCATGGGCTTTGCCATTTCGGGGGAGGCCGGGAACGGCCTGGAAGCTGAAGAGCTCTTGAAATCCCATTCGTATGACCTGCTCATTACCGACATGAACATGCCCGTCATGGACGGCGTCCAGCTGCTGGACGTTTGCCGGAGCCACAATCCGACTATCCAGATCATCATCATTACAGGATACGAGGATTTTCAATACGCCAGAGCGGGCGTCCGCAGCCAGGCCATGGACTACTTGCTGAAGCCCGTAGCCCGGGGCGACCTGAAATCCGCCTTAAGCAAAATCAAACAGGAATTGGATAAGAACCGCAAGGTACGGGATGATGCGGCAATGATGCAGTGGCGGCTATCCCAGTATTACAAAGAAATGAAGGAGCGCTTCCTGCTGGATCTCGTGCGCGGCAATCGTCTGCCCCCCGCCTCCCTGCCGGAACGGATTCGACTGTTCCACCTGGAGGACTGGCAGGACGGGTGCGTTTGCTTCATCACCGCGGGCATGAGGGAATCCGGCATGCAGAAAGCACCCGAAGGCCGCGCGCCCGAATATCTCCGCCTTCCGTTTCAAATGGTCTGCCATGAAATCGCCGAGTCTTATCCGGGCGGCGTTCAAGTGTTTCATGATACAGCTCATCCCGGCATCATGCATTTCATTGCGCTTGACGGCATTCAGCATGAATTCGCGGATAAACTCGCCGCGCAGGCATCATCGTATTTAACCGTGGAGGTGCAGGTGGGACTCGGGCTGCCCGTATCGGGACTTGAGCGATGGAAAGAGGGTTATATCCACTCCCTCCTGGCCTGGAATCTGGCAGGACGCCAGAACGGACCGGATCAGGCACCCGTAACCGACCAAAGTCCGCTGCTGCCGGAGGAAACAAGCCGCGCGCTTCATCGCTGCCTGATCCGGGGCGAATTGGAATCCTTCAGCAGCATCATCCGGAGGGAACTGGGCGAGGCATTCCGGCTATCGCCTTCCCGCTTGGTACGGAGCCTTTTTCAAATTACGCTGATTATGGAATCGGCCGCCTTCGACAATATACGGCATTCACAGGGAGGGGGGCCTCTATGGATTTCACCCGAATGGGTTTTATGGCTCGAGACCCCGGAGCAGGCGGAACGCCTGCTGATGCAGTGGGCACAGGATTTTGTGGACCACCACCTGGAATCCGGAGACAAAGACGCTACCTTGATTGAATCCGCCAAGCGGTATATCGAGGAAAACTACATGCAGGAATTATCGCTGACCTCGCTGGCCGAGCAGTATAACTACCACCCTACCTACTTCTCGGAGATGTTCAAGGAAGGGGCTGGGGTCTCGTTCATCCAGTACGTTACGGAAGTTCGGATGAAACACGCCGTACGCCTGCTGCAGGAGACTCGACTGACGTTATGGGATATAGCCGAGCTGACGGGCTTCTCTTCACCCGGCTATTTCAGCTCCAAATTCAAAAAAATGTTCAATCAGAGCCCTTCCGAGTTCCGACTGTCGCAATCCGAAAAAATCGAACACGATGATCCGAAGAAATGAGATTCCGGCCCCTCTCCTTCCCCGGTATGATGAGTTTACCAGGCGCACCGACATCCCGATTGTAAGCGGCTTCAATCCGTCAGGTAACCGCCCATACTCATCCATCCTGAAGGGAGGCACATTATGAGAAAGCTGTCCAAGCCCTTATACGGCCAGCAGAATAAGACAGCCTACTTGTTTCTTCTGCCTTGGCTCATCGGTTTCTTCTGTCTGACGCTGGGGCCGATGATCGCATCGCTGTACTTGTCCATGACCAAATTCAACCTGCTGTCATCGCCGACTTGGACGGGACTCAGCAACTATGTCCAGATTTTTACCGAGGACGATACGTTTCAAAGATCCTTGTGGCTAACGTTCTACTATGTGTTCTTATCCGTACCGCTGAGACTTGCGTTCGCGCTGCTGGTCGCCATGGCCTTGAACAAGGGCATCCGCGGACTCGGCATTTACCGGACCGTGTACTATATCCCTTCCTTGTTGGGAGGCAGCGTTGCCATTGCCATCGTCTGGCGCCAAATCTTTGACGGCAGCGGTCTGGTCAACCAGTTCCTCGGCTGGTTCGGCATCTCGGGCCCCTCGTGGATCGCCCACCCCGACTATGTGGTGTATACGATCATCACGCTGTCCGTCTGGCAGTTCGGATCGGCCATGGTCATCTTCCTTGCCGGTCTGAAACAGATTCCGACTGATTTATATGAAGCATCCGGCGTAGACGGTGCCGGAAAGATTCGTCAGTTCTTCGGCATCACGCTGCCCATGCTGTCACCCGTTATCTTTTTCAATCTGATCATGAGCATGATCAATTCGTTCCAAGCCTTCACGCCGGCCTATGTCATCGGAGACGGGCGGGGAGGGCCGCTCGACGCCACGATGTTCTACACCTTGTACCTGTATCTGAAAGGCTTCTCGTTCTTCGATATGGGTTATGCCTCGGCGCTGGCATGGATCATGCTGGTCATCATCGGCGTGTTCACCGGAATCGTTTTTCTCACATCAAAATTCTGGGTCTTCTACGGGGATAACCAGGAAGGGAGGTAATAGACATGCCGCTTAAGCGACAACTCGTCCAAGCCGGGAGGCATGCCGCCATTATCCTCCTCGGCCTGCTCATGCTGTATCCGGTGCTGTGGCTCGTCTTCAGCTCGTTTAAACCGAATCATCTTATCTTTACCAACAGCAGCCTCATTCCGACTGCCTTCACACTGGATCATTACGTGAACGGCTGGAGCGGGCTCCAGGGCATTTCCTTCGGGCGGTTCTTCGGCAACTCCGTGCTGATTTCGGTCATGAGCGTCATCGGGAACATCGTCTCCTGTTCCCTGGCAGCCTACGCCTTCTCGCGATTGAAGTTCAAATTCAAAGGCTTGTGGTTCAGCATCATGCTGGTGACGATTATGCTGCCTTACCACGTAACGCTCGTGCCTCAATACATTCTGTATAACGAGCTTCATTGGATCAATACGTATTTTCCGCTCATCCTGCCCAAATGGCTGGCACATGACTCCTTCTTCATTCTGCTAATGGTTCAGTTCATCCGCGGCATTCCGCGGGAGCTGGACGAGAGCGCGACCATCGACGGCTGCGGACAATCGCAGATCTTCTTCCGCATCGTGGTGCCGCTTCTCGTCCCTGCGCTGATTACGACGGCCATCTTCACCTTCATCTGGAGCTGGGACGACTTCTTCAGCCAGATGATCTATTTAAGCAAGATTGATTTGTTTACTGTACAGCTGGGGATCCGATCCCTGTTCGATCCTTCGGGGCAATCGGATTGGGGGGCCCTGCTCGCCATGTCCACGCTGTCGCTGCTGCCTGTGACGATCATCTTTCTGGTGTTTCAACGCTATTTTCTCGAAGGCATTGCCACGACCGGCCTGAAGTAGTCTCAGAAGCTGCCTGTCGTGGTGCGAAAGCGTGCTGCAAATGAACCAATAATGATTAGACTGGGGGATTATCCATGTTGAAGAAATGTTTCGTTGGCATGTTAGCTTCGCTCCTGTTATTTGTCACCGCTTGTTCCGGAACGGATCACACTGGAGAAGGCGGGAGTACGGACGCAGGGGCCGAGCCGAGCGGCCAGGTCGAGCTGCGCATGATGTGGTGGGGCGATCAAAAACGGGCCGATATTACGAACGAAGCCCTGAAGGTGTTCCAGAGCAAGCATCCGAACATCAAAATCGTCGGCGAATTCTCGCCTTCCTCCGGATATTTCGATAAGCTGAACACCCAGCTCGCTTCCGGCACCGCACCGGATATCTTCTTCCTGGGCGGAAACGTGGTGGACTACGCCAAAAAAGATGTGCTGCTGAACCTGGATCCGTATGTCGGCAGCGAACTGAAGCTGGACGGCATGGATGCCACTATGGTGGAATACGGACGTCTGGATGGGAAGCTGCAGCATATTTCGGCCGGCGCTAACGCCCGGGGAATCGTCATCAACAAGGCTCTGTTCGAAAAGGCTGGCATTCCTCTGCCGGAGCAGGATTGGGATTGGGAGGAATATGCCGCCATCAGCAAAGAATTGTCCGACAAGCTTGGCGACGGCGTATACGGTACTTATAATTTTACCGTCGACGGAATGGATATCTTTCTGAAGCAGCGCGGAAAACAGCTGTATGACATGGAGAACGGAAAGCTTGGTTTTAACCAGGAAGACATTCAGGAATGGTTCGAGTATTGGGAGCAGGCATCGAAAGCCGGAGGTGTCGTTACGCCTGAACTTCAGGTGTCCAACCCGCACGATGATACCAGCAAATCCTTGTTGATTACGGGCAAAGCGGCCATGAGCCTCCTCCCTTCCAATCAGCTGGCCGCATTCCAGAGCCTGACGGAAGATCCGCTCATCCTCCACCCGGTACCTAGAGGCCCGAAGGGAACGGGCGTAGTATTCGAGTCCAGCCAAGGACTATCCGGATATGCCAACACCAAGCATCCGAAGGAGGTCGCCACGCTCATGGACTTCTGGATCAATGATCCCGAAGCGGCCAAAATCCTCGGTAACGACCGCGGCGTGCCGGTAACGGAAGCCAACCGCAACCTTCTCCAGGAAGAAGCAGGCCCCGTGGAAGAGATTGTATACAATTACACGAGTCTCGTATCAGAAGCCACGAAAACTGAGCCTTTTGACGTAAGTTATAATCCGCCGGGATTCGCCGAGTTCTCCAAGCTGGCCCAGACGACGACCCAGGAGATCGGTTTCGGCCGGAAAAACGTCGAGCAGGCCGTTGCGGACTTCTATAACGGCACCGTGCGCATATTTGAATCGAATCAATAACAAGCTTTCAAGGAGGCGGACATGACAGAAGTTATGCTGGACCGGCTGCGCCGGATTTCGATACGAGATCAGGTGCACCCGGGTAAGCCGGAAGACCGGAAGCTGCTGCAGGAGTGGCAGACGACTGGCGTCCGATTCGCGGCATCGGGCGGACAGCTCGAAGCAACCTATTATAACGCGCTGGAGAAGCTGTTGGCCTGCATCATGCCGATGAACGGCACCGATCCGATTCTGCAGGAGGGCGGTATCTATCTTGGCTGCTGGCTGGAGAGCACCGGCACCATCAACGCGGAACTGCTATCGCGACTGATCCCTTCGGTCTCGGAAACCACGTACCTCTCCTTTGCGGATCAGCAAAGGGAGGATGGGCTGCTCCCTTATAAACTGACGGAGAGCGGCCCTTCGTTCCGCCAGATCCAGCTCGTCACACCGCTGGCGCGCTGCGTCTGGAACCACTATGAGCTTCATGGAAGGGACCTCTCCTTCCTGAAGACCATGTACCAAGCCATGTCGCGTTACGACGATTGGATCGCGCGTTACCGCAGCACCCGGGGGACCGGCTGCGTGGAGGCTTTTAGCACCTTTGATACCGGGCATGATCTGTCGCCCAGGTTCTGGCATGTTCCGGACACGCCCTATAGGAACGATGCTGCCGCCTCCCACCCGGACTCCCCGGTACTGCCCTTCCTGGCACCGGACTTGACGGCCAATATCTACTGCCAGCGCATGTATTTAGCCCGCATAGCCGAAGAGCTCGGTGAATCCGGAGCCGATTGGAGGGTCAAAGCCGAAGCCAGCCTGAACAGCCTCTTCCGATATTGTTATGACGAGGAGGATCAATTCTTCTACGACCGGGATCGGAACGACGAACTGGTCCGGGTCCAATCCGACGTGCTGCTGCGCGTGATGGCCTGCGAGGTGGGCGACCGCGAGCTGTTTGACAACATGCTGCGTCGCTATTTGCTGAATACCCGCAAATTCTTCGCCAAATATCCGTTTACGTCCATCGCAATGGACGATCCGCGGTTCGATCCGTCCTCCTCTTACAACAGCTGGGGCGGGCCGTCCAATTTCCTGAGCTTGATCCGGGCGCCGCATGCCTTTGAACATCACCACCGCTATGTCGAGCTGACCTGCGTGCTGCAGCCCATTCTGTCCGCCTTGTCCAAGGCGAAGCGCTTCCCGCAAACCTTGAGCCCTTGGACCGGTGAAGAGGGCTTTACCGAGGCGTATTCCCCTTCCATTCTGTGCCTGCTGGATTACGTGGAACGGCTCTGCGGCATCATGCCGATCGGATCGGATCGGTTATGGTTTACCGGTCTTCTACCCGTCGACATGGATCATGGCGAAGAAGTCGCCGGCAACACGGCCTATAGCCGAACCGTGAACGGACTGCACTACGAATTGGTGAATACCCCGGACAACGTTACTGTATACCGGGAAGGCCGCGTTCATATTCAAGGCCCCGCCGGGATTCGGCTGATCACGGACCGCAGCGGACAATTGGAGGGCGTGATCGGCATGAGCGTGCGTACCATTGAAGGCGAGCTCCGCTATCAAAGCACATCCATTCCGATCCGGATCAAAGGCAATGAGATGCAGCTGTATTCAGACGGAGATTTAAAGACGGAGAGGGATATCGGCATCATCTATCCTGCCTATCGTTAATTGAAGGAGGTGAACGCTTAAGCGTGAAAACTCAAGACATTCAGCTTCGGGACCCCTACGTACTGCCTGACCCGGCACAGCGAATATACTACATGTACGGCAGCACCGACAAAAATATTTGGAAGGAAGGGACCGGCTTCGATGTCTATATCAGCCGTGATCTCGACGATTGGGAAGGCCCTTACACGGTCTTTCGCAAACCGGACGGTTTCATTGCGGACGTGAACTTCTGGGCACCCGAAGTCTACTACTACCATGGGCGTTACATCATGTTTGCCACCTTCCGCCGAAAAGATAACGATCGGCTGGGCACTGCGGTGCTGTCGGCTGAGCAGCCGACGGGGCCCTTCTCCCTCCATAGCGAAGGGCCCGTGACCCCAGCCGACTGGAGTTCCCTGGACGGCACGCTCTATATCGACGAAACGGATCAGCCGTGGATGGTGTTCTGCCATGAATGGCAGCAGGTCGGGGACGGCGAGATCTGCGCCATGCGCCTGAGTCCCGATCTCATGGAAGCAGCCTCGGAGCCCGTGACCCTGTTCCGTGCCTCCGAAGCCGCTTGGGCCACGCCTTTTCACTCGCTTCGCTTTCCCGGATCGGGCAACTACGTGACGGACGGACCGTTTCTGTTTCGGACAACGTCAGGGAGTCTGCTCATGTTATGGGCCAGCTTTGTGGACGGCCGATACGCGCTCGGCGTGGCCAAGTCGACAACCGGCAAGCTGACGGGTCCCTGGCTTCAAGAGCCAGAACCCTTATACGCCAGCGACGGCGGGCACGGCATGGTGTTCCGTACCTGGAACGGGCAGCTGATGCTGACCGTGCATACCCCCAACCGCACGCCGGATGAACGGCCGATCTTCATCCCCGTCACAGAGGATGGAGACAGCATCAAGATGGATGGGATGTATCGGACAACACGTATGCCCAAGTAAAATCTCTATACGCGAAAAGGCCGCTCTCCATGAACATGGCAGAGCGGCTCTTTTTATATGCTTAACTTCCCGAAGCTATGCGTTACTGTCCCGTAGAAACAAAAGGAGGCCGTACGCGTACGGCCTCCTTCTACACTCATTTATTACAGCTTCACGATTTTACCGGTCTCTTGGGATTCGAATGCACCCAGGATCACGTTCAAGGAACGCAGTCCTTCCTCACCGGAAATGCTAGGCGGCGTGTTCGTGAGAATGGATTCGACGAACGCGTCGATGACGCCGCTCGGAACCTGCTTCTCATTGGTTGCCATGGCGCCAACCTTGTAGGTCTCCACCGTACCGTCGGTCAGCTCCACAACCACCTCGTCGCCGTTAACGGTACCGATCTTCATGGCACCCTTCTCGCACCATAACACTGTTCCGTTATCGCCGGATCTGTAATGCGTCCAGCTTGCCATCAGCGTGCCCACGGCCCCGCTCTTCATGCGAACGATGCAAGTCGCGTTGTCGTCCACATCGGTTCCTTCTTTATGGACCGTACCGATGAAACCTGCCACTTCCACGATTTCATCGTTCAGCAAATAACGGATAAAGTCGGATTTGTGCACGCCGAGATCGCCCATGGCGCCCATAATCGCTTCTTCTTTGCGGAAGAACCAGCTGTCCCGTCCATCCAGGCTCCAGCTCTCCGGACCGCCGTGGCCAAAGGAAGTACGGAAGGTAAGCACTTTACCGAGCTTGCCGGAATCCAGAATTTCCTTCGCTTTTACGTGCGGAGGCATGAGGCGCTGATTGTGGCCTACCATCAGGTACACCCCGTTTTTGCGGGCGGCCTCGATCATTTGCTCCCCTTCTTCAGCCGTTGTAGCCATCGGCTTCTCCACCAGCACATGAAGGCCGGCATTTGCAGCCGCGATGCTCATCGGAGCATGCAGATAGTTCGGCGTACATACGCTAACGGCGTCGAGCTTCTCGTTCTTCAACAGTTCTTGGTAGTCTGTATAGGCTTTACCGCCATACTGGGCTGCCATCTCTTCGGCGCGTTCTTTTACCGGATCGGCAAAAGCTACCAGCTCCACGTTAGCATTGTTCGCGTATTCAGGAATATGTCTGCGCTGGGCGATCGCGCCGCAGCCAAACACAGCCACTTTAATTTTACTCATCGAAAGTCTCCTTTGTGCTCATAAATTAAAATTGGTTCAGGTAGTTCTGCTTCAGCCAGTTCATGCTGTTCTCCACGCTTTGCAGCGGCGGATTCTGACATACGTCCTGCTCGACGATCAGCCATTCCGTACCTGCATCGGATGCAGCCTGAATGACGCCCGGCAGGTTAACCGAGCCTTGGCTCAGCTCCAGCGTCTTCATGTTGCCTTCCGCATCCTTGCTGAAATCTTTCAGGTGAAGCAGCGGAAGACGTCCTGCGTATTTCGGAATGTAGGCAAGCGGATCTTGTCCGGCGAATTGTACCCAGCATACGTCCATCTCCACTTGCACGGCTTCCGGCGTCGTTGCGGAATACATTGCGTCAAAGACGAACTGGCCATCAACCTCTGCTTCGAACTCGAATGCATGGTTATGGTATCCAAAGATCAGTCCATGCTTGCGGGCTTCAGCCCCTACTTCCTCCAAGAAGGAGAAGAGGTTCTTCCAATCCTCAGCATCTTTACGATCTTCTTCGGCCACATATGGACACATCATATATTTAGCGCCAATGGTTTTCAGGTAATCAATTTCCTTCTGCAGATCTGTGCGAAGCAGATGCAGGCCCACGTGACTGCCAATTGCTTTCAGGCCAAGCTCTTGAAGAAGCGTTTTCATTTCCTCGGCCGGAATGTCTCCATAACCTGCGAATTCCAGGCCTTCATAACCCAATTCAGCGACTTTGCGGAGCGTACCGCGGAAATCCTGTGCCGTTTCATCGCGCAGCGTATACATTTGCAAACCAATGTTCATTCTTCTCATTATAGCGCACCTCGATTCCAAAAATGAGTTACTGCTCTATCTGCTACTATCATACATGCAAATAGGCTAAAATGAACATAAACAATATTGCTGCAACATGAACTATCTGCTTATATTTTTACTGGGGGTTGTTACCATTATGGAAGCAAGGCTGCTCATCTGCGACTATTCCTATCACTTTCAGCAATTCAGCAACAGCCATCGGGGCGGCTTGACAACCTATCTGTTCCGACTCCAAACCGAAGGCTCCTGCGAAATCTACTGCAACGGCATCGAGCACCACGTGCAGGCAGGCGACCTGCTGCTGTTGAAGCCCGGCGATGAATACGAGCTGCGGGTGAAGGAAGACGGTGAGGATGGCCGGGTATCCAGCGGGGATTATTTTATATTCTGCGACGGCTCCTGGATTGATGACTGGTGGAACCGTATCCCCCGCCCTGTCGTCAGTCACGTGGGGCTCGACGATTATTTGCTGGGTTTGTGGAGACAAATGCTGTTGGAGAAGCGGCGCGGCCTTGAAGGGGAAATCGGGGAACTGACCGACTACCTGCTGCGCAGTCTCTGCCTCTGCCTGGACCGCGCCATTACCGAGATCAAGCCGACCGATCGCCTTGCCTTCACTGCCCTGCGGCTGAAGCGATTCGTGGAGGAGCATGCCACCCTTACCTTTAAGCTGGAAGAGGCCGCTTCCCATGTCGGGCTCAGCTTATCCCGGGCGGTTAAGCTGTTTAAGGAGTATTACGGAAAAACCATGATCCAATACGCCCTCGAGATCAGGCTGAACGCAGCCGTCGAGCGCATCAAATACAGCACGATGACATTGGAAGAAATCGCGGAAACCTGCGGCTTCGCCAGCTACTCCTACTTTCACCGGGTATTCCGTGCCAACTATGGCGTATCCCCGGTCAAATTCCGGGAAACGGCAACGGTGCCGGCAAGGCCGGGGCAGGAGAAGAGCCCACGCTAAATTTTTTCCTTCTATATAATGGGGTAGCAAAAAGCAGCCCCGGCTCATCCTTTAAGGCAGGAGCTAGGCTGCTTTGCACATTAGTAACTCGATACGTTCTAGACTGCTTTTTCAGGCCACATTCATAACATCGCGGCACCGGCGGCGGTAAAAACAAGTGCGAAATAAACGCCGACCCCTATCAGGTGATTGCGATTCCACTCCCGCGGCTTGATCTCCACAATGTACGGGAGCAGCCACAGAAAGCTGGCAACAAACCATGCAGCGGAGGCCAATCCGATAAACAGCAGCTTCTTTCCTTGCTCGTATTGAAAGACAGGGTCCATCCCGTTAATACGGATCAAAGAGCCGCTGGTCAAGGTACAGGCATAGGCCAAGACCATGAATACGGCCGCAACCAAGAGCGTGCCGATGGCTTTGAGCCCGTCCGAAGTCAGGAAATTCGGCCGTCTCCCCTTCTTTCCGGAAAAACCGATCAAAAAGAATACAAACATAGGCCAAAATAGCCACCCCCGCCCCGGAGGCGACAATGCCGCCCGAAACGGCTGCCGCCAAAGCTAGAATCGAAACCATCATTTGGTCTTTCCCTCTCTTTCGTACCTGCGGAACCGTACTGTGTGTGGTTGAAATTGAAATCGTGCGGGGAGCTAAGATTCCATAGGTAACGGCACTATGACCGTGCAGAACGTATCGATCTAATTACTCACATCTGTCGTATCATCCATCCGGGCAGCCCGCATCGGTGAGAACACGAACCAAATTCCGACTACAGCCAGTCCGGTGATAACAACGCCTAATGCTGTGCGAAATCCAAATACATCAGCGATGAAGCCACCCAGAGGCGCTCCAATAACGATCATACTGCGGTTGATAGACCTCATGGTGGCATTCATACGCCCATGCAAGTGTGCAGGTGTGATCGTCTGCCGGTAACCCATCTCAATCGGACCCTCAATACCTAATGCTAAACCATAAAACAGTTGCCCAAATCCGATCAAGAGGAAGGTCTGAATCAACAGATCACCGTTGTCAGTGGGTGGTGCCAGAACCATGAACAGGACCGCAGGTGCATACAAAAGTCTGGCAAACGTGATGCTGCGTCCAATTCCAAATCGCTTGCTGACCCGGGTTGATAACGTCGTGCCTATAACAGCGCCAATCCCTGCTGATGTCATGACAAGTCCCAGGGTTGACGCATGAAACCCTAATTCGGTGAGAGCGTACGTTACCAGCACCGTCCCCAGCATACTGTTAAATAGAAACCACGCATGGGTATTGAGTGCCAGCGTGCTGAGAAACGGATGCCGGTAGACCCAGCGCAATCCTTCCTTTATCAATTCAAGTATGCGTTCATTCGAGGCCTTTTCCGGTATGGGCTGATGTTTAATGAAAGCCATGACCAGCCCTGAAAATAGATACGAAGCTGCGTTAACCAAGATTGCAAACGGAGCCGTAACGATGGAGATTAATAAACCGGCAGCTGCGGGGCCGCTGGTTTCCGCAACGGCTGCGCTTTGCTCCAACCGTGCATAAGCGGGCAATAACAACCTTCTCGGCACGAGTTGGGGCACAATAGATTGAGATGCAGCATCATTGAATAACGACATCGCCCCGAAGAGTATCATGATGATCATCAGAATGCCCACATTGATTTCATCGAACAATGCCAGTAGGCAAATCGCTACGAGCAAGATTCCCCGCCCCAGATCGGTCAGTACCAGGATGTTCCGACGACTGACGCGATCAATAATCACTCCAGCCACCAATCCCAGCAGCACATAAGGCAGCCACCTCGAGGAGTTGATCCAGCCCACATCAACGGTACTGCCTTCCAGATTAACCACCACCAGTACTTGGAGAGCGAGTGTGGTAATATACGTGCCAAAATATGAAATGGTGGAAGCTAACCAGAAAAATACGTAACTCTTATTCTTGGTGAGATTCATCTCTAACCTCCAACTGAGCGCCGTATTTTTCGGGTTAATTGTATATTGGAGTCACTGCTGAATGAAGTCCCGAGCGCTATAACTAGTTAAATTGTAGCATATCCGCAACAGATAGAGACGTGCTCATACCAATTCATTCCACGATCAAACCATCCGTCGACTTATCGACAGAATGAATGCGTATGTTTCTTAACGTTCTACTCAAGGGAAATCGTCATGGCGCTGCCTTTAAAAATATTAAATCCGAGTTCCTGAAGAACCTTCACGGCATCTTCAACAGGCAATTTAGGGAGATGAAACTCATGATCGATGACCTCTCGCAGCTCGCTGAGATCGGATAAAATGCGCTTTTCTACCTTCCCGTTTGCATACCGGATACTCAGTACATTGTCGACCAGAGACAGCGAGCGCTGCTGATCCAGTTGCCACAGCTGACAGCGTAATGAAGAGGTAAAGAGATCATTCGGTTGAAAATAGCTTGCAATGGCCGGCTGGAAATCATCGAATTGATACGTTACCCGCGTGTCGAATGACCAAACCAATTCTGTAATCAGCCGACCATCCGCATACCGATAGTACGTATATGTTCCCGGTTCATCCCCTGGGCGCAATCTGACTTCAATCCCGGCATATTGGGAAACTTGCTCGGGATCGCTCTCCAAACGTACGGGTTCGAAAAAAGGGGCGGAGTTTCCGCAATCCACGTACACTTCTTCTTGCTCACCCGGGATCCGCACCAGTAACCCAACATGTCCCCCGCCCAGCAGCGTATACCGGGTTTCGAAACCAAGCTGGTTCAAGAGCTGATGAAGACTGCTGTTAATCATATAACAAGTGCCTCCCGCATTCAGCTGCCACAGCTGATCTACGAATCTCTTCTCATCCTGCTCCAATCTTCCTTTTTGATGATATTCTTGATACTGCAGCAACGTGGTAATGTTCTCGAACGGTACACGCTGATGATGTGCGGTGCAAATTTCGGTTAAATATTCCAATGAAGCCTCCCTTATCGGGACTTGAATATATTGCAAATAGTTGTTTGCCCACTGAGGCAGTTGTCCTTGATTCTGCACAATGTTCACGCTCCCTTTTCCTCTGATGTAAGGTATGCTCTTTATTTTAAACATTCTGCATATCATTACGTCATACCAATGACTGCACGATCTATACAGAAAAGGTCTTACCTATAGGTAAGACCCTCAGGCTGTCGAGAAAGTCTCGACAGCTATTTTTTGTACATTTAATTCAACACGACACCGCGTTAATATTATATAATATTAGTAAATAAACCGTTCGGAAGGGTGTTAAACATGTTGCGTTCTAACCGAGAAAAACAACAGGCTTACGAGTTTGTTTCGATTGAAGAATTGGTCCCTCAAGATCATCTGCTCCGTAAAGTAGACAAGTATATCGATTTCTCTTTCATCGACGAAAAGGTCCGTCCGCTTTACTGTGCTGATAATGGGCGACCAGCCATCGATCCTGTCGTGTTATTTAAGATGATTTTCCTCGGTTATTTTTACGGCATCCGTTCGGAGCGTCAAC
>NZ_JFOM01000038.1:0-11495 GCF_001860525.1 Paenibacillus sp. LC231
ACAGCAAGGAATGGGTGCGAAACAACCGGCTCAGCCGATCCGGCAAGTATTTATACCGAAAACGAAAAGAAACGATTGAGCGAAGCTTCGCGGATGCCAAAGAGCTCCATGGGTTTCGCTATTGCCGATTGCGCGGGTTGCAAAACGTCAGGGAACAAGCTCTGATGACAGCAGCCGTGCAAAACATGAAGAAGATGGCGATCCATCTGGATCGCCTGGAAAACAGGGGGTAATCCCCCCATTCCCCCTCTTGAAGTGACTACTTAGAAAGGGAGAAACCCTGTACTTTGAAAAAAGTACAGGGTTTCTCGACAATCTGAGAGCCTCTTTTGAAGAGGCTCTTTTTTGCGTAGAAATCCTTTGTCATAATGACGGAGAGGGTAAGCTAAACGTTCAGAGCGGATGTCCGGGGCTGTCGATTTCGTATACAACAAATTCGTACATCTTTTTTTCTTACTTTTTTTAGGATAGGAAGGAATTCGACATCTACAGGCGAATACAAATAATGGTCGGTTTATGGGAAAGTTAGGAACTTTCGAGTTTGCATATACTCATTGTACGATTTAAGTATCGGGGAGGTTGAAGGGATGAGCAAGGAAAGCAAACACAAAGTGCTGATTGTGGATGACCAGAATGGTATCCGCATCCTGCTTGTGGAAGTGTTCAGCAGTGAAGGATATGAGACATTTCAAGCGGCAAACGGCAAGGCTGCACTTGAAATTGTGAAGATGCATGCCCCGGATTTGGTGCTGCTGGATATGAAAATTCCTGGAATGGACGGGCTTGAGATTTTGAAGCATATAAAACAGATGAATCCGGACATTAAGGTGATCATGATGACAGCCTATGGAGAGCTTGACATGATCAAGGAAGCAACCGATCTTGGTGCGTTGATGCATTTTACCAAACCCTTTGATATTGACGAGATGCGTCAAGCCGTCAATATGCAGCTGAAAGGGACCGCCAGTAATATCGGTTGAATGATGAATTCTGCTCAAAGGGCGGAATTCTTTTTTTTGCCAGAATGTGAGGTCCTTCGCAGCATTTTAGGAAATGCTTGTTTAGTATTTATGACGCGATGTGGTATAATAAGTCCGTATGTTATATCGGCTAAAAACCATAGACAAACTAAGCATCTATAGGAGGATGAAACCATGCCATTAGTATCAATGACAGACATGCTGAACAAAGCACTCGAAGGTAAATATGCTGTTGGTCAATACAACATCAACAACCTGGAGTGGACATATGCGATTCTTGAAGCGGCTGAGCAAGAGAAATCACCGGTAATTCTTGGTGTTTCCGAAGGGGCAGCTCGTTATATGGGTGGATTCAGCACCGTCGTACACATGGTAAAAGGCTTGATGGAGGACCTGAAAGTTACAGTTCCTGTTGCCATTCACCTTGACCACGGTTCAAGTGTTGAGAAATGTAAAGAAGCAATCGACGCAGGATTCACTTCGGTTATGATCGATGATTCCCACAGCCCGATTGATACGAATATTGCAACAACGAAACAAGTCGTTGAGTATGCTCATGCTAAAGGCGTTTCCGTTGAAGCTGAAGTCGGCATGGTCGGCGGACAAGAAGATGATGTTATCGGTGACGTAATGTACGCGAAGCTGGACGATTGCGTTCGCATCGTGAACGAAACAGGCATCGACACATTGGCACCTGCGCTTGGTTCTGTTCATGGTCCTTACAAAGGCGAACCAAACCTTGGTTTCAAGGAGATGGAAGAGATTCGCAATGCTGTGAAACTTCCGTTGGTGCTTCATGGTGGTACAGGCATTCCGACGCATGACATCAAGAAAGCGATCTCCTTGGGTACTTCCAAAATCAACGTGAACACTGAGAACCAAATCTCGTTCTCTAAAGTTGTTCGTGAAGTGCTTGCTGCTAAACCGGAAGCTTACGATCCACGCACATTCTTGAAACCAGGCCGTGAGGCAATCAAGGAAACCGTTGTTGGCAAAATCCGTGAGTTTGGTTCCAACAATCAAGCTTAATTATTCATAGTTAAGTCGCTTGTAGTTCTAGTGGCTACGACATGACGATTGGAATCACTTAAGATATTTAGGCTGTCTTATGCTGCATACATTGAAATGGAAAGCACACCGCGTAGCCGGTGTTTTTCCATTTCATTTATTAAGATATCAAAGTACAAGCGGGTTGTGAGCTTCACAACCGGATCATCTAGAACAAAAAGAAACGCTAAATGCGGTCTGTCATCCTTAAGGAACGTCGATAAGACGTTTTTCTTGTATGACGGCCATCAGAACCATTTCCGGCTGCGAAGTGATGTAGGGGGACCCGAAAGCTTATGGAAAAATTGATGATCAGCGGTGGACGCCCACTGCGAGGTACTGTAACAATCAGTGGTGCCAAGAACAGCGCGATTGCGTTAATTCCCGCCGCAATTCTGGCGGAATCGGAAGTCGTACTTGATAATTTGCCGCTTCTCAGCGATGTGGCTGTTTATGCTGAGATCTTGGAAGAATTGGGCGGGCAAGTTTCATGGGAAGGCAATCAGATGAGAATTGACCCTTCTGATATCAAATCTATTCCGATGCCTAACGGACCCGTTAAGAAACTGCGCGCGTCCTACTATATGATGGGCGCCATGCTTGGAAGATTTAAAGAAGCCGTGATCGGCCTGCCGGGCGGTTGTAATTTTGAACCTCGTCCCATCGACCAGCACATTAAGGGTTTTGAAGCGCTTGGCGCAACCGTCACCAATGAACACGGTTCGATTCATCTGCATGCTAAAGAGCTGCGAGGCGCGAAGATCTATCTGGATGTGAGCAGTGTTGGTGCAACGATTAATATTATGCTGGCGGCTGCTAAGGCCAAAGGCTCCACAATTATTGAAAATGCGGCGAAAGAGCCTGAAATTATAGATGTTGCTACACTTTTGAATTCCATGGGAGCTGTCATTAAGGGCGCCGGAACGGAAACGATCCGGATTGAAGGCGTAACCGAGATGCATGGCTGCCGCCATTCCATTATTCCAGACCGGATTCAGGCTGGTACATATATGATTGCTGCCGCAGCTACTCGCGGTGATGTTCTGATTGACAACGTCATCCCGAAACACCTTGAAGCCCTCACGGCCAAGTTGATCGAGATGGGTGTTGGTATTGAGGAGCTGGACGAAAGCATCCGCGTAATCGGTAAGGACCGATACCAGCATGTGGACGTGAAGGCGCTTATATATCCTGGATTTGCAACGGATTTGCAATCACCAATGACCAGTCTGCTTACCCAAGCGGAAGGCGTCAGTGTCCTTAGTGATTTTGTATATAGCAACCGATTTAAACATGTTCCGGAGTTAGTTCGCATGGGTGCCAAGATCCGTGTGGAGGGACGCTCGGCCATTATAGAAGGTGGTCCGCTGAACGCAGCCAAGGTCAAAGCGACCGACCTGCGCGCAGGTGCGGCTCTTGTGATTGCGGGACTAACCGTACCTGAAGGGGTGACGGAGGTCAGCGGCGTAGAATTCATTGATCGCGGCTATGACCATCTGGTATCCAATCTGCGCATGCTGGGTGCCGACGTATGGCGTGAGACCGAGGAAGAATGATTTTTTACCAAAATGAGGGAAATGTGTGGTTGAAACTGCATATCTCCCTCAGATTTGGGTAATGCTCCTAGTAAAGCTCTCATAGAATAATAGACTACATGACAGCAGGATCTGCTGTGACAGAAACAAATAATTGAATAGGTGGTTATTGAATGGATTTACAAATAGCCGATTTGGAAGGCATGAAGCTGACGGATCTGTATAAGCTGGCCAAAAAGTATCAGATTCCTTATTATGGCCAGTTGAAGAAAAAAGAATTGATATTTGCCATTCTCCGGGCGCAGGCCGAACAGAGCGGCTTGATGTTCATGGAGGGCGTACTCGAGATTTTGCCGGAAGGTTACGGTTTTCTTAGACCGATCAACTATCTGCCGAGCACGGAGGACATCTACATTTCGGCCTCCCAGATTCGTAAATTTGATTTACGGACCGGAGATTTGGTTTCGGGTAAATGCCGGACACCTAAAGAGAACGAACGTTACTTCGGGTTGCTGCAGGTCAACGCCGTGAATGGTGAGAATCCTGCCGTCGCAGCGGAACGATTGCACTTCCCAGCCTTGACTCCTCTATATCCGCAAGAAAAGCTTGTTCTTGAAACATCCCCTAATCAGTTGTCAACCCGAATTATGGATCTGCTTGCACCTGTAGGTTTAGGACAACGCGGTTTGATCGTAGCACCGCCAAAAGCAGGGAAAACGCTCCTCTTAAAAGAAATCGCCAACAGCATCTCAACCAACAATCCAGAGATTGAACTGTTTGTTTTACTCATCGATGAACGGCCTGAAGAAGTGACGGATATGCAGCGTTCCGTTAAGGGCGAGGTGGTTGCTTCTACTTTTGACGAGCTTCCGGAGAACCATATTAAAGTGGCGGAACTGGTATTGTCCCGTGCCTTGCGGCTGGTGGAGCATAAGAAGGACGTTGTTATATTGCTGGACAGCATCACCCGTCTTGCGCGTGCATATAACCTGGTCATCCCTCCGTCCGGCAGAACCCTGAGCGGCGGTATTGATCCTGCGGCATTCCATCGTCCGAAGCGCTTCTTCGGTTCGGCGCGCAACGTGGAGGAAGGCGGAAGCCTGACGATTCTGGCCACAGCCTTGGTTGAAACCGGATCGCGGATGGATGATATTATTTATGAGGAATTTAAAGGTACGGGCAATATGGAACTGCACTTGGACCGCCGCTTCGCGGAACGCCGTATTTTCCCGGCGATCGACATTCGTCGTTCCGGTACCCGGCGTGAAGAGGTGCTCTTGAACAAGGATGAACTGGATACCATTTGGGCGATCCGTAAAAATATGAACGACTCTGCTGACTTTGTGGAAGGATTCCTCAAAAAAATGCGTGACAGCAAGAATAACGCGGAGTTCTTGGCATCATTTGATGTGAATGCCAATAACGGCAGCGGAACCGGGACTCAAAGCCAGACGGCCAGACGCCCATCGCGTGCATCTGCAGCGACGGCACCTCAGAGCTAAGCCTGAATCAACCCGGAGAATAGGAGATCAACATGTATTTGGTTTATGCAGATGAGCAAGGGAACGTATATGATCATTCCGAGCTGTTCGGGCTTGCCCGAAGCGGTGATATGATCGTTGAAATATTGGATGATGAATTGATCCCTTTGCCAGAGGGAGCTACACTGGTTGGGCTGCCGAGCACCCGAGCGATCGGGATGGATCCGGAGACCGGTGAAATGATGCCGCTTGAGGATGGGTATACCGCTGTCGGAGCGCTTTTGCCGCAAGGATATACCCGCTTGTGCCTGCCAGGGTACGTGAAGTCGGACAAGGAATATAAGCTGCCGCTATTCGGTTACTCGGCGGTAGTATGGAAGGATGGCGCCTTCTATACGACGGCGCGTTTATCCGATGACCCCGAGAAGTGGAATCCTGTGAACTGCGATCTGAACGATCTTGAGCTTGGGGTTAAGACGCTGAAGGAGAAATACCCGGAGAATCGGCTCTATGAGCATCTGTCTAATTGTGCCTTAGGATATGAATGCCTGACGGCATCCAACACCTTCCTGAATCGCTGGGAAGGCGCTGTTCCCGTATCTTACTCCTGCAATGCCGGCTGCTTCGGTTGTATATCGGAACAGCCGGATGACAGCGGCTTTGTCGCGCCTCAGACCCGCATGAACTTCCGTCCGAGAGTGGATGAGCTGGTGCAGGTTATGCTGGAGCATTTGAAGACACCGGAATCGATCATCAGCTTTGGCCAAGGTTGTGAGGGAGAGCCCTCCACGCAGGCGAAGATCATTATAGAAGCCATGAGAGAAGTTCGGGCGCAGACTGATATGGGCTACATCAATATTAATACCAATGCGGGCCTGACCGATTTTATCCGCGGCATCGTGGATGCGGGTCTTGATCTGATGAGAGTCAGCACCATCAGTGCATTGGATGATCATTATAACGCATACTACAAGCCAAGGGGCTATACGCTGGCCAATGTGGAGAAATCCCTTCGCTATGCAACCGATCAAGGCGTGTATACATCCATCAACTATCTGATCTTCCCGGGCGTGACCGATCGCGAGGAAGAGCTGGAGGCCATGATTGAGTTTGCCCGCCGCACGGGCCTCAAGTTAATCCAGCTCCGTAATCTCAATATTGACCCTGAGAGCTATCTCGAGCTTATTCCGCCTGCACAAGGCGAGATTCTGGGGATGAAGCAGGCTATTGAGATTATGCAGGAGGAGCTGCCGGATGTCGTGATTGGCTCCTATACGCATGTGCCGCCTGCGGGACAGGCAAGACCGAAGAAGAGACCTTCGATTATCTAGCAGAATCGTACTGGCATTGCATATGTTAAAATCAGGTTAAAATTCCAGTTGTGGACTTGTCTGATGATTTGTGTATGGGCTATTGCGCATTCAATATGCTCGTGATATACTCCATTTATGTGTCCATATAACTCTGGGTCCGCATGAGGCTCAGGGCGGAAAGAGGTGAAAGCTACAATGAAACAAGATATTCAACCGAAATATCACGTTACTACAGTTACTTGTGCTTGCGGTAATACGTTTGAGACAGGTTCTGTAAAACCAGATCTTCGTGTAGAGATTTGCTCGAACTGTCATCCGTTCTTCACAGGTAAACAGAAATTCCTGGATGCTGGCGGTCGTGTTGATAGATTCAAGAAGAAATACGGTATCTAATAAACAAACCCTTCGCCCTTGTGGTCGAAGGGTTTTTGTCTGTTTACAGGGCTGGTGGAGTATGCAACTTCTTCCGTCGGTTGCTTTTTTGATAGCCATGCGATATACTAAAGTTCGCCGTGCTAGACGGGGAGGTAGCGGTGCCCTGTAACTCGCAATCCGCTGTAGCGAGGTTGAATTCCTGTTAGAGGTATTGTCGATGTGAGGCTGGTCCCTGCGCTCAACGTTGACGGTTGGGTCCTCCGCAATGAGCACTTGTGAACCTGGTCAGGTCCGGAAGGAAGCAGCCATAAGCAAGATCGCTTTTGTGCCGGAGGGGTGCCTAGCCCGAGTTGTTGCTCAGGATTGCCGCTCGGATCGCAATTATCAATAACAGGTGCACGGTATACATATCTGCACATAACACCTTTGCCATATTGGCAAGGGTGTTTTTTGTCGAGACGGCTATTGATTCAAGCTGATCCTTCATATGCACTTTGGATAAAGATTTCCAAGTAAACGTTTTGCTAAGGCAGGGGAAAGTAGTATAGAATGTAGTATAATATAACCGTTAAACTCACGCCTTTTGGGCTGGGATTGACCATGAATGCAACAGTAAAGCACGCGAGGATCGGGCTTAGTATAAACCTTAGGGTTCTCGATCTCGTGAAGTGGAAGTTGAAAGAGGGTAAAGCACAGTGGAACATATCGCGTTATATCGTGCTTGGCGACCACAGTCGTTCGGCGACATGGTGGGCCAGCAGCATATTATCCAGACCCTGCAGAATGCCATTCGCGAGCAGCGGGTTTCCCATGCCTACCTGTTCAGCGGTCCACGGGGTACAGGCAAGACCAGTGCCGCTAAAATTTTGGCCAAAGCCGTGAACTGCGAGCATGGTCCGGCTGAGGAACCCTGCAATGAATGCGAGGCCTGCCGGCGTATAACGTCCGGAGCCGTCATGGACGTTCAGGAGATCGATGCTGCATCCAACCGCGGCGTCGAGGAAATCCGTGATTTGCGGGAGAAAGTCAAATACGCACCGACCGAGGTGCGGCGCAAGGTTTATATTATCGATGAAGTACACATGCTGACGACGGAAGCGTTCAATGCCTTATTGAAAACGCTGGAGGAACCGCCGGCACACGTGATGTTTATACTAGCGACAACAGAGCCGCACAGGCTTCCGGCAACGATTATTTCACGCTGTCAACGGTTTGACTTCCGTAGAGTTTCCTTGGACGAACAAACCGGGCGTCTGGAGCAGATTTGCGGAGAAGAAGGCATTACGGCAGAGCATGAAGCGCTGCAGTATATCGCACGTCTGTCGGATGGCGGTATGCGGGATGCACTGAGCATTCTGGATCAGATTGCTTCTTTTACCGGAGGTACGGTATCTTACCAGCAGGTCATGGACATGACGGGCGGCATTGCCTCGGAGCAGTTTGGCCGTCTGGCCAGTGCCGTGAAACAGGGGGATGCCGGACTTGTGCTGCAGATTGTGGAGCAATTCATGCAGGAGGGGAAAAGTGCAGATAAATGCATGGAGAATCTCTTGTATTATTTCCGCGATTTGCTCATGATCAAGATGGTTCCAGGCGCTGACAAGCTGACCGATCGGGTCTTGAATCCGGCAGAGTTTCAGGAGATGGCAAATGCCTTCAGCCGAGAGGAACTATTTCAAATGATTGATACGCTGAACCGGTATCAGAGTGAGATGAAATACGCCTCGCAGCCGCAAACTTTGTTTGAGGTAGCGTTGCTCAAGCTCTCCGGTATAACCCAATCTGCGGGTGGGGCCGCAGCTGCCCATAGTACGGCCGATGCAGGTGAACTCGCTCAGCTGAAGCAGCACGTAGCCGCACTTGAGAAAAAGCTGGAGCGACTGATACAAAATGGTGTTCCTGCATCAGGTCAACGCGAACCGGCCAAGTCTACCCGTACACCGGCACCGAAAGCAGCTTCATCAGCCAAGATTCCGCAGCATATGGATCAGTATGTATCTTGCCGAACCGGGGAGGATTTTTCCTCTGTTCAACGGCAGTGGGCCCAAATTCTGCAGAATGTGAAAGAGGAGAAGGTCACGGTCCACGCATGGCTGATGGATGGTGAGCCCGTGTCCGTATGGGAAGACAAGGTTCTTGTCGCTTTTAAAAACAACATCCACCGCGAAACCACGGAGAAACCTGCCAATAAACAGGTGATTGAAGGGGTTCTTGAGTCAACGCTTGGCAAGCCGTATCATCTGGTTACCATGATGCTTCGTGATTGGAGTGACGCGGTAGAAGGAGTGGGCAAGCCTCAGGCCGAAGAACTTAAGCTTGAGCACGAAGAAGCGGAGGCCGGTGGGGAAAAACCATGGATTGATGAGGCCATCCAGTTGTTTGGAGAAGACCTCGTTGTCATAAAAGACTAGCACGTCCCTACGTGCACCCTATTATAAGGAGAGATGAATCATGAATAATATGAACCAAATGATGAAGCAAGTGAAAAAGATGCAGGAGCAAATGCTCAAGGCTCAGGAAGAGCTCGCTACGAAAACCGTTGAAGGAACTTCCGGCGGTGGCGTGGTTACCGTGGAAGCGAATGGCCATAAACAAATTTTGTCCATCAACATCAAACCTGAGGCGGTTGATCCGGATGACGTGGAAATGCTGCAGGATCTGGTATTGACTGCGGTTAACGATGCTCTTGCCAAGGCTGAAGAAATCGCAAATGCTGATATGGGCAAATTCACAGGCGGCATGAAAATTCCGGGCTTGTTCTAATCTAACCTAGAAGGAGTAGTTACATTTGTACTATCCTGAACCGATCGCGAAGCTCATCGACGCCTTTACGCGACTGCCGGGTGTGGGGCCGAAGACGGCCGCCCGCCTGGCTTTTCATGTTCTGAACATGAAGGAAGATGACGTTATAGATTTTGCCAAAGCGCTAGTCAGTGTCAAAAGGAATCTGCACTACTGCTCCGTCTGCTGCAACATCACCGATACGGATCCATGCCGGGTATGTCAGGACAAAACCCGGGATGCTTCGACTATCTGTGTGGTACAGGATGCGAAGGATCTCGTGGCAATGGAGCGTACGAAGGAATTCGATGGCTACTATCATGTCCTCCATGGGGCCATATCTCCAATGGAGGGGATCGGGCCGGATGAGATCCGTCTGAAGGAGCTTCTTACGCGTTTGAGTGACGAACGTGTAAAAGAACTCATTTTGGCGACAAACGCTAATATCGAGGGGGAGGCAACAGCGATGTACATATCGCGTCTGGTCCGCCCTTTTGATATTAAGGTGACCCGAATTGCCCATGGACTGCCTGTTGGCGGTGACTTGGAGTATGCAGATGAAGTGACTTTATCTAAGGCACTCGAGGGCCGAAGAGAACTGAACTGATATTTTGTGATTCTTTGCAAGTTTCGTTTGAGATGTCAAAGCTAATAAGCTATAAGAGAACGAGCATCGGAAGCAATTCCGTTGGCTCGTTTTTTGTTTGCTAACTTTAAGGTGTAGAATGCAGAAATTGAAAGAGTTCTTTTGGTTCTAAGTTTGTCCTTCTCTCGATATGAATGTTACAGACGGTCTAATTAAGAGCAGTTTTTTAACATTCATATTTATAGGGAGTGAACGGAATGAAGATATGGTGGAAGCAGTCGAGGAAAAAAGTAGAGGAAACGTATATCACTGCAGAGGATCAGGAACGGATGTGGCATGTCTTCCTGGACGTCCAGAGATCCCAAATGGAGTGGGAGCGGGCGCACTTGCTGTTTCAAGAGGCAACGGGACAGGATCAGATCGATTATGCGATCTATATGCTGGAGGCGGCGGAGCGCAAATACCAGATGAATCTCAAACAGGCCAAGCAGCTCAACCTGGATGGGGCAAGGATGCAATACATCGAGCAAAAAAGGGAGAATGGTTAAGCCAAGGCTGAGAGGGATGTCTAATGACCATTGAAGGAGGAGTATCTATGAAAATGATTGTGCTAGGCGTGTTATGCATATCGCTGTTGCTGCTTATCTATGTTGTGTTTAGAAAGAAGCTCGGGCTGGGATGGTTAACCGTATTCGGCGCCCATCTTGCTCTCTCGGCAGTGGCTATCTATGTTGTGAATTTCTCCGGATTGGCGGCCGAAACGTATATTCCTCTGAATCCGATGACCATAGGAACCGTCATGGTCCTGGGCTTGCCGGGCGTGGCCCTTCTTGTTGGATTAAAAATTACGATATTAGGTAGTTGACGCAGGCTTATATTCTATGATACATTAATGTTCGCCCGTTTGATTCCGGGTGATAGAGTTTCACCGGTCAGGCAGTTATTGGTTAAAAAAATAATCAAAAAAACCTCTTGACCAACAGCAAGCTAGTATGATATATTATAAAAGTCGCCGCTGAGATGCGGATGATAAATGAAAAATGATTGATCTTTGAAAACTGAACAACGAGTGAGTAAGGATTTCACTAGTGGAATCCATTGCGAAATCATCCTGTACAAGCCTTGGTTTGTTGGATGGTGGAGCATAAAGAGAATTGAACAAATTCTCGTCAGTTAAGAAATGAGCAAGTCAAACACTTTATTGGAGAGTTTGATCCTGGCTCAGGACGAACGCTGGCGGCGTGCCTAATACATGCAAGTCGAGCGGACTTGATGGAGTGCTTGCACTCCTGATGGTTAGCGGCGGACGGGTGAGTAACACGTAGGCAACCTGCCCTCAAGACTGGGATAACTACCGGAAACGGTAGCTAATACCGGATAATTTATTTCACAGCATT
>NZ_JFOM01000039.1:0-5443 GCF_001860525.1 Paenibacillus sp. LC231
AAGTGAAAGTGACAAATAACAATGAGCCTGAACAGAGTTATGGTCAGGCTAGCGTCTTTAGGCGCAGTTTGGCAACAAGGGGTTATACCCCAAGAGCAAACCACCCGTTGGACGGGTGGTCATGATTTTATCGGCACAAGTTCTTGTCCCGAGTCGAGGACAAGAACATGAGCCGATTTCCGATTAGATACATATCTAATTAAAATTCTACAGCTATTGTCGAGGGACAAGAACATGGTCCCATTGAAAGTCGCTATTTTAGCGGCTTTTTTATTTTATCGGTACAAGTTCTTGTCCCGATTGCCGTAATGGACAAGAACATGAGCCGATTCCCGATTAGATAAGTATCTTACTATGTTCCATGCAATTTCATTAAGCTAACGGGCAGGATAGTTAGATAAGACAAGAGAGGATAATAAATTGAACCAAGAGATAATAATTAATCTTCCAATAGTAGCATCAAGAATGCAATATTTTTGGTTTTTTGTAGGATCTTCTTAAGAGTGTAAACCGAAGCCACAATTAAGGGTAATATTTTTCTCTTCATTTAACAATCAAAGTACTTTAAACCATACATAACGTCAATTATATTTGACATTATGTATGGTTTGTTTTATATTTTGGATAGAGGTGACAAGGTGGCTAAGAATTTGAAAATGAAGGCAGCAAGAGCTGCATTGGACCTGTCCCAGAAGGAGTTGGCTGAAGCAGTAGGCGTTACAAGACAAACGGTCAACGCTATTGAGAATGGGGACTATAATCCAACAATCCATTTATGTATTGCTATCTGCAAGAGGCTCGGAAAGACACTGGATCAGCTATTTTGGGAGGAATGAGATAATGAACTCGAAGGATCTTGACGAAATGCAGTTGACCAGACGCAACCACATCGGTAACCAGTCGTTTATGTTACTATTTTATTTACTTTTTCTAGATATCGGACTAAGAGGTTTTGGGGTTACATGGCTAGATTATCCTGTAAATGTCTTCTTGATTATGATCGTGTGCATGTCTTGTTATTTAATCCGTCTACTGTTTGCCGGGGCGTATACAGGGCAGAAAGTGAAGGGAAAGCCGCTCAAAAAGTCAACAGCAGCGCTACTTCTTTCTGTTATTACCTGTGTAACGGCTATCGTTTACTCCTCCAAATTGACGGAAGCAATGGACGACAAAGACGGAACCTTCCTTATTTTAGCCATTTCAATTGCCGTACTTGTGCTGTGTGTTGTGTTTAAGTACTGGAGCAACCGAAGAAACAATCGGGGAGAGGAATAGTTGTGTGATGCCAATATAGACACGGTCCCTATCTTAAAGGGTGATGTTTTCCCCTAAATCTTGAGTTTCATGGTGATGCGCTTAAATAGCAACAATGAATTGGTTTCCGTGGCTTGCTTAATAGACGAAGTTATGTTCATTTTTGAGCTAACGGGTAACGTTAGTTTAAAACATCATGGAGCAGTTTGCCGGTTGGCAGCTGCTCCATTTTTTATTAAGCTAACGGGCAGATTATGTTAATGCACCATTAAACAGCCAATGACATAGTAAACTGGCCCAGTCAAATATTTGAAAATTGTACCTTCAATTTTATTTGAGTTAGGTTTATGGTTGCAATAAAAATATTCTTCTATTCCAACTAGGTAAATGAAAGGGTGTACTTATTATGTTTACAGGCTTATCTACATTTCCTCTAACTCCAATGAATGAGTCCGGAATAGATGAAAAGGCATTTATACAACTGCTCAAACGTTTAACCTCAGCAAGAGTAGATTCGATCGGTGTTTTAGGATCGACTGGCAGCTATGTTTATCTCAATCGAGAAGAACGCCTGCGTGTTACTCAGCTCGCAATTGAGTACGCCGAGGGGATTCCTGTAATGATTGGAATTAGTTCTTTACGTACTCGCGATGTGCTCCAATTAGCTGAAGATGCCCAAAAAGCAGGAGCAAATGGTGTTCTTTTAGCACCTGTGTCATATCAGCAATTAACCGAGGACGAGGTGTTTTCACTGTATGAAACGGTAACAAAATCTCTTACCGTACCCTTGTGTGTATATGATAACCCAAGTACCACTCACTTTCGATTCAGCGATGATTTGCACGGAAAAATTGCAAGGTTACAGCAAGTCCGTTCGATTAAGATCCCTGGGGTTCCCAAGGATTTGGTTTCGGCTAAGGAAAGAGTGGAACAGTTGCGAGCTCATATTCCATCTGATGTCACTATTGGCGTTAGTGGAGACGCGTATGCTGCAGTAGGCTTGAATGCAGGATGCGAGTGTTGGTACTCTGTACTTGGTGGGTTGTATCCAGAAATATGTTTAAAAATAACGCGTTCTGCTCTAACTGGACGTTCTGCAGAAGCTGAGAGTCAATCTGCCCACCTTGACCCTCTTTGGAAGATGTTTCAAAGTTACGGTAGTCTGCGCGTAGTTGCTGCAATGGCCGAAATGCAGGGATTGACCAACAATCCGAGTCTTCCGCTACCGTTACAAGGTTTAAATGAGATAGCTCGCCGAGAACTAGCCAATATCCTTACCATTTTAGAGCTTGATGCTAATAATTAACATGTGCAATATCACCTATTTATTGGACATAAATGAAGACGATAATATCTGAAATGATTAAGCTAACGGGTAACGATAGCTCAATAAAAAAACAAGGAAGCAGCTGACCATCGTGATCGGCTGCTTTTTTTCAACTAACGGGCAGGTTAACGTAATTGCCACATAGAACATGTACTATATTTAAGATGGAAGAAGTTGCTGGAAAGGTGGATATAGATTGGACCCTCGTCAAATTGAGATTCTATGTAATGAATTAGGGCTAGGTGATATAGCCGTTGCCCCTATTGCGTTATCAGGCGGTTTATTACATCGTATGTATGCAGTACAAACCACATCAGGTAGATATGTAGTCAAAGCGTTAAACCCAGAAATTATGGCCAGACCAACGGCCATGCAAAACTTCATCAGATCAGAACTTATTGCTAATCGTGCTGCAAACTATGTACCTGCTCTTCCGGCTAAGAAGTTTAATGGTGCTTCTATCCAACAAGTGGGTGAGCAATTCTGTCTCGTATATGAATGGATGGATGGCAAAAGCCTTAAGCCCAGCGACATAAATACGGGTCATTGCAAAATAATGGGTAGCATTCTTTCATCTCTACATATTGGGGATTTCTCAGACCTTGGAATAGTTAATAATTCTTCTGAAGATCGGAGACTAACTGATTGGAACTTCTATTTGAAAAAAGGGCAAGAGAGTAATGCCGAATGGACAAGTATATTATTTAAAAACAGTGAAATGCTTAACGATTGGAATGCCGAAGCTATAAATTCAGCGAAGCAAATTTCAACAGATATGGTCATCAGTCATGGAGACCTAGACCCTAAGAATGTTTTGTGGGATGTTAAACCAATCCTGATTGATTGGGAATGTGCAGGATATAGAAACTCTAAGCAAGATTTAGTTGAAACGGCTATTTATTGGTCTGAAAATGATTCGGGCGAGATTGACAAAGACAAATTCTTATCTTTCATAGATGGCTATAAGGGAATAACACAAAACCAAATCCATGCAAACTGGAGGATGATACTGGCAAGTGGATTTTTAGGGAAGTTGGACTGGCTAGAATATTGTCTAAAGCGGTCTTTATGGATTGATTGCACGGATCACGATGAACAGAAAGCCGGGACCGAACAGGTTGCTGGAACCATACTAGCTATTAAGCGTTATGCAGAGAAAATTAATGAAATTGAAGGATGGCTGAAAGAGATCTAAATTGCCTGATCGATTACGCTAACGGGAAACTTTAGTTCAATAAATAAAAGAGGGCAGCCGGTCAACACGATCAGCTGCTTTTCGTTAACCTAACGGGCAGTTTAACGCAACAAATTTATTCCAGATTCGTCTGAAAAGTAGGTTGGATTTTACGAGGAGGAGTTGAAATGTTGAGAAAGTTAGTTTTAGGAGCAGCAGTACTTGCCATATGTATGCTTAGTGGTTGCAGTGCTTCGCCCGAAGCCAAAAAGGGAGATTATATTATTTCGAAAGAAGACCAAAGAATCTTAGTAGCGAAGAATATTTCAAAGAAGGATTCTGAAAATAAGACCTTTGCGGACCTCAAAAAGAATAACATCGAATTAATCAACTATATTGTTGAGGATTCCCAACTCTACAATGAGCTTAGGATAGGCGAAAAAGTTAATGTAACCCCCAAAACGAATGACAAAGGTGAATATGTTGTAATGAATTCCGATCCCCCGCAAATTAGAGCTGGTCAGATAGAAAGACTTAAAGATTGATGAGATTATTGTGACGACTAAACAATATTTTATCGTCATTCAACTAACGGGAAACGATAGTTCAATAAGAACAAGAAGGGAGCCAATCAACGTGATCGGCTGCTTTTGTTCAACTAATAACGGGCAGGATAGCTCAATTGGAACACCTTACATAATCTTCCGTATTTATAGTGAAGGATACTTTTGAGAGGAGCTGCTGAAGTGACGAAACTATTGTTTGATCCAATGAAACATCCTGATTGGATCCCGCCGCAATCGGTAGAGTGGCATGCAAATTTGGCGTTAGAAACCGGAGGATACAAGTATCCCTGGAAGTCTATGTTTGACGAACCTCGCGCAGAGGTTATCTTTGCAGAAAAAATTAGGGCCTTTCTCGATGAGAGCACACGGGTATTAGATGTAGGCTGTGGTCACGGTGAATTTACGAAGTTGTTTGCCCACGAAACAAGAGAAGTCGTGGGAATCGACGTCATCGACCGGTACATAGAATCAGCAAATCAGGATCCCAGCGAATCCATAAAATTTCTTGTTGTGGATGCCGATAAACCGTTACCGTTTTCCGATGCCTCCTTTGACGTCGTCTACTCGAAGAAGGGGCCATGGCTATTCCACAAGGGAATACAGGAGGGCCATCGGATCATTAAATCTGGTGGCATGGCGTTAGGATTGTATCATTGCGGGACTGACGGAGGGCTTCGAAGTCTCTTTCCAGGGTTGTATTCACCATTTCCAGACAATTACCTCAACGATATTAAAGCGAAGTTTGAACGCCAGCTATCTGAAAGTGATCTAGAGAAGGTTGAACTCCAGATATTTGAAGAAGTTGAATATCTATTGAGACCCGAGGATGTACTGATTAAGAAATGTTTTGGCCAGAAGGAATCATTGAAGAAAATCGTTTGGCAAGAGTGCTTAAAAGATGTGGAAGACATATTTCTTCAGCATGCAACTCCAAGAGGTTTAAGGGTTATGAACTATCATGCTTTGATGATCGGTAAGGCAAGATAACGATTAAGCTCCCTCGAAGTGATTCAATTTCCTCACTCAAACTCATGAATTCGCAGGATTTCACCCTGAGCTAAACATGAAAGAAGAGAATCCAGGGGAGTCGGTGGCTGGGGACAGTAGAAAGGGCATGCGGGA
>NZ_JFOM01000040.1:0-3248 GCF_001860525.1 Paenibacillus sp. LC231
ACTTCATAGTAGAGCGACCTCCTGGATGGGCTTTTTGAGGCAATGACCTCGTGTGTAACCCCATCGTACCGAGGCGCTCGTTTTTGTTCAATCTCCAAAATATTCGTATTACAGGAATTCTAACGGGCAGATTACTTTAGTTACAACATTAACCTTCGGGAAAATACAAGCTTTACTGCGATGCCCAACCGATACATTCTTATCTAATCAAAACTTTACCTATACCCTTGGCAAGGCAGCATGTTACCATATTACTGTTGTCCGAAAATTTACCAGTACCGGGGGTATTTTAATATATGAGCATTAACTTACAAGATTGGATTCAGGAAGCCGATTTGGTGAGCATGCAAAAGGCAATGTCTTCGGGTGAATGTACATCCGAAGCCCTCGTCCTTGCATATATCGAACGCATTCATAGGTATAATCCTCTGATCAATGCCGTATTAGAGATCAATCCAGATGCTCTTGAAATAGCAAGGAATCTTGACCTTGAGCGAAATACAACAGGTAGTAGGGGGCCGCTGCACGGAATTCCAATCCTGCTAAAGGATAACATCGATACGTACGACCGGATGCATACGAGCGCTGGTTCAATCGCATTGGCTGAGTCGTTTGCTCCTGAAGATGCGTTCGTAGCCGCAAAGCTCCGGGCCGCTGGCGCTGTTCTTCTAGGTAAGGCCAATATGACCGAGTGGTCGAACTTTATGTCCAATCGTATGCCAGCTGGATACAGTTCCAGAGGAGGATATGTGTTGAATCCATATGGACCTGGCAAGCTCTTCGTCAGCGGATCAAGTTCAGGATCGGCTGCAGCCGTAGCGGCGAACCTGACAGCAGCAGCGATCGGAACAGAAACCGCAGGTTCGATTATTGGGCCGGCCAGCCAACACTTTCTCGTCGGAATAAAACCTACTGTAGGGCTTGCGAGCCGCAGCGGAATTATCCCAATCTCTATAAGTCAGGATACGCCAGGACCGATTTCAAAGACAGTCACTGATGCAGCGATTCTACTTGGGGCAATCGTCGGGATTGACGAAAACGATAAGGCAACTTGGACTAGCACACATCGTACTTTTCATGACTACACAACTTATCTAGACAGAGACTTTCTGTGTAAAACTCGAATTGGGATTTCTAGACATTACTATCGGTCGTTGGATGAAGAAAGACTTTCCATCATGGAATCCGCCATTAATGTTCTGCGTGAGCAAGGTGCTACAGTTATCGATCCTGTGGACCTCCATTTGGAACAGCATCCATGGAACAATGATGTTATCTGCTACGAATTCAAAACAGGCCTGAATCGCTATTTATCAAAGTTGAACTCGGATCTGCCCGTACATTCTCTTCAAGATCTGATAGCTTATAATCAGAAACACGCTGCATCCGCATTGAAGTTTGGCCAAGATAATCTGATTCGTTCGGAACAAAATGCGCTAAACGAGACAACATATCAACTTAAACGACAAGAATATAACCATCCGGCTGTAACGCAAGGGATTGACTATGTACTCGATCAACACGGCTTAGATGCTTTAATGTTACCCGGTGACGTTGATGGCATGTACATTGCTGCCCGGTTAGGGTATCCCCTTATTACGGTGCCCGCCGGTTATTCAGCAAAAGGAACAATTGATGCTGATGGCGATTCGACGCAGGGGCCATTTGGTGTTGTCTTTTCCGGGAGGGCTTTAAGTGAGCCCACGCTAATCAGCATCGCCTATAGTTTTGAGCAGGCAACACTAATCCGTCGTCAACCAGAAATGGGCTAAGCTAACGGAGAACGATAGTTGAACCAATACAGGGAGCAGAACGCCGCGACGCTGCTCCCTGTTCTATTGTAATTGGCAGGATAATTCAATAGGATATTAGTCTTTTATGGTAAGATTATAGAACAAGATAAGTTATAGTCGTCGTTTTTAGAATAAACAGTATGAAATTATAGGGGAGTCCTAAATTGAAAAAGAAAATGAACTATTTAATCTTAATTTTAACGATCATCTTTATGGTTGGTTGTACCAATGTAGAAGATCCGCCTATTACAAATGGAGAAAACGCCATACAAGAAGTAACCAAAGTTGATAAAGAAGCAGAGGGAACTATTACCGAGGCCATTAAGGAACCAAAAGGAGAAGAAAAGGTTGTTGATGAACCGGCAGTCGAGGAAACACCAACCCAACCAAATAACGATCTATTCTCAGGATACGAACGTATTGAAGTGGATGCTTGTGATTTGTCTGGCCATCGTGAACCTAACGTCGTTGTGGATGTTGGTTACGGGAAGCGTGAATACTGGGCATTTACAAACGAACACGGGCAACTAGTGCGTGTCATTGCTGATAAAATCATTCTACAAGATGACAATAAAGAGCCTGTCTCATCGTCTGGTAGGTATTGTGCTGATGAAGCAAAGGTCCCTGGGGTTGAGAGTGCTGTTTTAGACGAAGGACATGCCATAGCTGATTCTCTTGGCGGTGTATCCAATGCTTATAATATCACCCCACAAGATAGTACGCTCAACCGACATGGTGATCAAGCATATATGGAAGACGCTATACGCAAAGCAGGTGGAGCTACTAATTTTGAAGCAATTATCACCTACCCGAACACGAAAACGCAGATTCCCTCCAGTTATCAATACACCTATACGTTAAAGGGTAACGTGATTGTCGATAAATTTGATAATGTGAATCCTGACGAAGTAAACAAAACCCTTGGTTTAACAGACAGTAAGCCTTCTGATTCAAAAAGTTCGAACACAAAAGCGACTAATCCAAATACAAAAGATGATCTTTCTAGTGTTGATACCAATGGTAACGGGAAGATAACGATAAAAGAAGCGAAAGCAGCCGGTTATAGTATGCCAATAACGAGTGATCATTGGTTATACAAATACATGGATGATCGTGATGGTGACGGTATGGTAGGTGAGTAAGACTAAAATTAAATGAACGGAAGAACAGAACATACTCCTGTTTGCCACAATTCCCTATGGATGGTTATAACTAGAGATGAACATCCTGAATGGTTTCAGAGTATTGAATAATAACTCTTGATAACTCATGGTGGTTGAACTAACGGGAAACGATAGCTTAATAAAAACAGCAGCGATCGGTTTAGATGAACTGTGACCCATAAGATGGACACTTTGAAAAAAGTGACTTCTTGTGGGTCATTTGTGTTTTAATCAAGGTATGTGACGAGGAGTGATACGAAATGGGGAAGTTGAAACGGGTACTCTTTACCGA
>NZ_JFOM01000041.1:0-1753 GCF_001860525.1 Paenibacillus sp. LC231
CCCGTTAGAATTCCTGTAATACGAATATTTTGGAGATTGAACAAAAACGAGCGCCTCGGTACGATGGGGTTACACACGAGGTCATTGCCTCAAAAAGCCCATCCAGGAGGTCGCTCTACTATGAAGTTTAAAGCACAAGATAAGCAAAATCAACTCATTGAAAACATTACCGCTCATCATCTGGTCGTCGGAGTAGACATTGCTCAAGATACTCATGTTGCCCGGGCCGTCAGCTTTCGCGGGATTGCTTTAGGTGCACCGCTGGAATTCGGTAACCATCTTGAGGGTTTCAAGCTATTTGGACGCTGGATCCAGGATCTACTCCAAACCTACAAGCTTAACAAAGTCATTATAGGCATGGAACCTACAGGTCATTACTGGCTGAATCTTGCGCGCTGGCTCTCTTCTCAGCGCATTGAAGCCGTTCTCGTTAATCCCCATCTCGTTAAAAAGAATAAGGAGAACCGTGACAACTCGCCATCTAAAAGTGACCGCAAAGATGCTCTTGTCATTGCAGACATGGTCAAAAACGGGTACTACTCCCCTGTTCGTTTTCATCCAGAAGCCTACGAAGAACTGCGAATTCTCATGGCTAACCGAGACACGGTTACAAAACGGCTCAACAGTGCTGTTAACCAAATTCATCGATGGGTTGATATCGTGTTCCCTGAGCTGCGCCAGGTCTTTAAAACCCTTACCTGTACCAGCTCTATTGCTACGCTCAGACTCTTTCCCTTACCGGAGGAAATTAGTAGATTAACCACAGAAGAGGTTCTTACCGGTTGGAAACAATATGTAAAGCGTCATGCTGGAGTTAAACGAGCGGAACAGCTCATTGAACTAGCAAAATGCAGCATTGGCGCCACGCAGGCACTCCAAGCCTACAAGCTTCATCTGAGTCAACTACTAGAGGAATATGACTTGGCTCAGCGCCAACTTGAACAAATTGAGCATGAACTTCATCTCATCTTGAGGCGTATCCCCTATGCACAGAAACTGCTCGATATTCAGGGTTTGAATGCAACGAGCTTGGCTGGCATTCTAGGAGAAGCTGGAGATCTGAGCGGCTATGTACATGGAAATGCTTTATTACGACATGCCGGCCTCAATTTAACTGAAGCCAGTTCCGGAAAGTGGCGTGGTAAAATGGCGCTTAGCAAACGCGGCCGCCCTCGTCTCCGACGTTTTCTCTATCTCATGACGATGTGCATGGTCATGACCAATCCGGATATTAGAGCCCTGCACCACCATAATGTCGATGTGAAAAAACTCAAGAAAATGAAATCTATAATGAAATTGTGCGGTAAAGTCGCCCGTATGCTTGTTGGTCTGGCCAAAAGCAGTGAAGCTTACGACTCGACTAAAGTGTTTCCGCAAGCAGCTTAAGCAGTTTTTCTCACCAGCTCATGCATTCGCAGGATGACAAGAAGCACGAGGTATCGGGAGATATTAAACAAAAGGGCTCGGACCCGTTCCGTTAGAAAGACCGACCTCCACCCCTTAGTTAGATGTGACGAAGGAATGAAAGGGCTAAGACCCGTTGAGACATGGGAGTGAGAATCACTAGGGCAAAGTGGAGACGTGCATGATATGGAACAAAGTGGGTATTGGACACAACACCCTTGTTCCCGCATGCCCTTTCTACTGTCCCCAGCCACCGACTCCCCTGGATTCTCTTCTTTCATGTTTAGCTCAGGGTGAAATCCTGCGAATTCATGAGTTTGAGTGAGGAAATTGAATCACTTCGAGGGAG
>NZ_JFOM01000043.1:0-1477 GCF_001860525.1 Paenibacillus sp. LC231
GTGAACTGTGACCCAGTTTGTGGACAGTTTGAAATAAACCGCCTAGAGCTTAGCTAGCAAGCAGATGACCTCTGAATTCATCGGGGGTCATCTTTTTTAATGTCCACTGGTATCGTTCTGAGTTGTAGTAGCTTATGTACTCCTTCACTCGCACTCTCACTTCATCAATAGTTTGGCAATCGCTAAAATCAACGTCGTCTTTCAAGTGACCGAAGAATGATTCCATGGGAGCGTTGTCCCAGCAATTGCCTTTGCGCGACATCGACTGCTTAAATCCTGCCTCAGCCATAAGAAGACGAGTTTTAGGATGCGTGTAGTGCATCCCTTGGTCGGAGTGCAGGATCGCTTCTGGATGAATGTTTCCATCTAATCGCTCTAAAAGACCCTGTATTGTCCGCTCGACAATCGGAAGCTCGAGTGTTGCTGCCACGCTGTCGGCAAGGATCTGCCTGGTCGCCCCGTCCTTCACACAGGAAAGGTATGCCCAGCGTCCGCTTCCATAGCGCAAATAAGTGATGTCAGTGAGAAACACTTTCTCAGGTTCACCTTGGTCAAACTTTCTCTTCAGCAGGTTCGGGCATGTCTTGTGCTCTTGAGTTGCCTTAGCCATCTTGCGGTAGGGGTTCGCCTGACGGATTACGGCCACCAAACCTGCCTTTCCCATAAGTCGGCGAATCTTCTTGTGGTTCATGACAACGCCGCTTATCTGTTCCAGCCGCATCTTAATCACAAGCGCACCTGCTTTGCCGCAAAGCGCGTCAAAGTGCTGCTTGATGAGAAGGATGTCCTGCTCGTCCGCAGCCGCACGAAGTTCACGATCTTCTTCCGCTCCCAGCCACCTGTAATAGCCGCTTGGACTTACTTCCACGAGTTCGCACAGATAGCGTGTCATTCGTTTCAGGGCATATGCCCGAATGGTGCGATTTATGATCTCATAGCGCTCAGAGGGCGTCAGCGTTTCTTCTTCTGCCGCTCGAGCGCTTCGAGCTTTTTTAGCATGTCCACTTGAGCTTCAAGCAGTTTGATCTGGGCCCTAGCCCGTTTCAATTCTTCTTCTGCTGACAACTGACCGGCTGGCTTGCGCCCTGTACTGCTCTTACCGCGCCGCTCTGTAGCCAATCCTTCCTCACCGTACAGCTCGAAGGTTTCACGCCACCGTTTTAAGCTGTCTTTGGGCTTCTTATGACCAATAATGTCCAGGTCGAAGCCGGCACGAATAAAGATTTCTGAAGGTGTCTGCCCCTGCTTGTAGGCTTTCAGCGCCTCCAGCTTGAATGCAGGTGTGTATGTAATGGCCGCCTCGGTCACATGATGTACGTTTGGATTCTCCTCAAGCTTCCTCATTTGCTCCTCGGTAAAGAGTACCCGTTTCAACTTCCCCATTTCGTATCACTCCTCGTCACATACCTTGATTAAAACACAAATGACCCACAAGAAGTCACTTTTTTCAAAGTGTCCATCTTATGGGTCACAGTTC
>NZ_JFOM01000044.1:0-395847 GCF_001860525.1 Paenibacillus sp. LC231
CCCCCTCAAGATGAGATTTCCCAACTAGTAAGACCCCTTGAAGACGACGAGGTAGATAGGTTGGAGGTGGAAGTGCAGCAATGCATGGAGCTGACCAATACTAATCGGTCGAGGGCTTATCCAAAATCACCCCAAAAAGTGAAGCGAAGCTTTGAAGCAACGCCGAATACTTTCCGGGGACCCCGATACCACATCGGGTGAATGCTACGAATTCTAATGTGCTGCAAAGATCGTTTCGTATCTAGTTTTCAGGTGATCAATCACTTGAATTGAATATTGTTCCCTGATAGCTCAGTTGGTAGAGCACTCGACTGTTAATCGAGTTGTCACAGGTTCGAGTCCTGTTCGGGGAGCCATTTATGGAGAGGTGTCCGAGTTGGCCGAAGGAGCACGATTGGAAATCGTGTAGGCGCCAAAAGCGTCTCGAGGGTTCGAATCCCTCTCTCTCCGCCACTATTATTTTAAGCAAGGCCCGTTGGTCAAGGGGTTAAGACACCTCCCTTTCACGGAGGTAACAGGGGTTCGAATCCCCTACGGGTCACCACTTTCTTAATTGCATCAGGGGATGAGAATCCCGTCGGTTCGTCGGAGGATAACTTCGTAAGCATAGACTTCGCAGTCTCGAACGAAGTGAGAGTATCCCCTACGGGTCACCACTTTATTAAAAAAAACACTTGCTTCTTATATCAGATTTTGATATAATAAAAGTCGCTTTGTTACGGAGGCTTAGCTCAGCTGGGAGAGCATCTGCCTTACAAGCAGAGGGTCGGGGGTTCGATCCCCTCAGCCTCCACCATGATTTATCCCCAAAAAGTGAAGCACATGCTTCGTAGGTAATTTCGATTACTTTTCGGGGACCCCATACAAGCAACCCTTTTAATGACGCGGGGTGGAGCAGTTCGGTAGCTCGTCGGGCTCATAACCCGAAGGTCGTAGGTTCAAATCCTGCCCCCGCAACCAATTTATATCGCAATAGCGATAATGCCTCGTGGAACTGTGGTGTAGAGGCCTAACATGCCTGCCTGTCACGCAGGAGATCGCGGGTTCGAATCCCGTCAGTTCCGCCATTCTTTACAACTTTGGGATGAGATGAGTATCCGATATGGGTTCCGTCAAAGTTCGCGAAGAGCTTTAAGGCTCGGTAGCTCAGTCGGTAGAGCAGAGGACTGAAAATCCTCGTGTCGGCGGTTCGATTCCGTCCCGAGCCACCATGTACGTTTTATAACTTTATATGCCGGTGTAGCTCAATTGGTAGAGCAACTGACTTGTAATCAGTAGGTTGGGGGTTCAAGTCCTCTCGCCGGCACCATTCTGGAGGATTAGTGAAGTGGCTAAACACGGCAGACTGTAAATCTGCTCTCTTCGAGTTCGGTGGTTCGAATCCATCATCCTCCACCAGTTTTTAGGGGCATAGTTTAAAGGTAGAACAGCGGTCTCCAAAACCGTTAGTGTGGGTTCAATTCCTGCTGCCCCTGCCAATCGTATCACAGTGTTTCAATATGGCGGTCGTGGCGAAGTGGTTAACGCACCGGATTGTGGCTCCGGCACTCGGGGGTTCAATTCCCCTCGATCGCCCCATATTACAAAATCATATTGGGGATTAGCCAAGCGGTAAGGCAACGGACTTTGACTCCGTCATGCATAGGTTCGAATCCTATATCCCCAGCCATTGATTTTTATGTTTGCGGACGTGGCTCAGCGGTAGAGCATCGCCTTGCCAAGGCGAGGGTCGCGGGTTCGATTCCCGTCGTCCGCTCCATTTTTATTTCTGGCGCCATAGCCAAGTGGTAAGGCACAGCTCTGCAAAAGCTTTATCCCCAGTTCGAATCTGGGTGGCGCCTCCATTACAAACTTATGTGCCCTTAGCTCAGCTGGATAGAGCGTTTGACTACGAATCAAAAGGTCAGGAGTTCGAATCTCTTAGGGCACGCCATAATGTAAGCCGGTGTGGCGGAATTGGCAGACGCGCGCGACTCAAAATCGTGAGGGAAACCGTGGGGGTTCGAGTCCCTTCACCGGCATCATCTAAAAGGAATGTAGACGTTAAACGTCTGCATTCCTTTTTTCGTTGCATCTACATCGATTGCTTCTTCGTGATTTTAATATTAGACTCCATTCTTCTTGTTACCTCTCCAGTAATCGCGAGGGTTTTTCTATCACCTTCGGAGCTTCCTCGAGCTACACTCCTTAAATCTAAACTATCATTAGAAACCACGTTCTTTATAGGTAAAACAAAGATTATCCAGATGAACTCATCTACACAGGCTAACCCATCGAATCATCGATCCAGTGCAGGGTTGGACGTAGGTCTGTAGAAGGCCCCGCCTTAGGTCTAGGTCCAAAAACCGTCCCCAGGCCGTTTTAGCCAAACTCGAAATTACCTAGAATAGAGTCATAAGGTTGAACAAAAGAAACAACGATCAAACAACAGAAAGGCGGTGTATAAATGAGAAATTCAAAAGGAAATGGAATGAGTATCCTGTTGATTGGTGTAGGGATCTTGGTTCTCCTTGGAGTATTCGGTCCTCTGCTTGGGTGGTTGTTCAGTCTTCTAATTCCAATCCTGATGGTCGCTTTGGGATACTACGGGATCCGGAGAGGTAACACCTTGATGGGATGGGTTATTCTCGGTATCGGTGTGATCTGGTTGATGGGTAAACTGTCTTGGCTGATCGGTCCGATCTTTGGAATTATCTTGATCATCTACGGGTTGTCCCGATTGAAGAATGGTAGACCCCGTTATTGATAAAAACCACTACATTAAATAACATGCATGAACAACAGATCATGATAGATGAGGAGGGCTAAGCCAATATGAGTGTTTTCCGGCGGATAAGAGACATAACCGTAGCAACATTGAATGAAAAGCTCGAGCAGAGCCAGGATCCGGTTCGATTGATCGACCAGTTCCTACATTCAACCAGACAGGACATTGCTGAGGCTGAGAAGCTGCAGCAGCAATGCCAAGTACATTCCAGACAGCTGAAGCAGCAGGTGGATCAAGCCGAATCCATGCGATATAAACGCGAAGAGCAGGCACTGCTTGCACTGAAGGCCGGCGAAGAACATCTTGCCAAGCTGGCATTGCAGGAGAAACTGATCTATGAGGAAAAGATCGAGCAGTATCAAGGCCTGTTGTCCTCAAGCCTGGAGTCGCTAAAAGAAATCGAGGAGCAGCTCGGCGAGCTGCGGATGGAATATCAGACGGTATACAGCAAACGTCAATATTATGTTGCCCGAGTGGAAACCCTTCGTCTTCAGCAGAAAATGAATGAACGTACGGGCTCCTACGGCGGCGGTCATGACGTACCGAAGATGTTCAATCGCCTCGAAGACCGTATCAGCGATTGGGAACTGGAAGCCAGAAGTCTTCGCGATTTACGCCGCATGGGGCAGGAATACATGGAACAGGCTGGTGAATCGGTCTCCACTGTATTAGAAAAAGAACTTGCCCGCCTGAAGCAAAAGCTGAATAACAGCGGAAAGGAGTAACCATGACTAGATTGTACCGTTCCACCCGAGACAAAATGTTCACAGGGTTGATCGGCGGTATATCCGATCATTTCGGAGTCGAATCTACCCTACTTAGAATCATATTTGTAGTCAGTATCTTTTTTACAGGCGGTACAACGCTGTTGATCTATCTGATTGCATCCCTTGTAGTACCTAAGGAGCCGTATTATCACGATCCGTATGGTCCACAGGGCAGACATGGCGGCGGATACCGTTACAACGATCATCCGGGCCCTGGACCAGGCTACAACAGCTATAATGATTCTTATGGACGTCAAGGCTATCCTAATGAGCATAGTAGCTTTGGCCCCAAATATGACCGTCCCAATGGCACAAGAAACAACGCGTCAACGGATTCCGATCTGGATGCGATGATGAAGGATATTGAGAGAAAAGCAATGCAAAAAGAAATCGAAGAATTGAAGAAAAAACTTTCGAACTATGAGAAGGGAGATAAATAACATGGGAGTATTTAAAAGAATTAAGGATATGACGAAAGCATCGGTGAATGAACTGCTGGATAAAGTAGAGGATCCGATCGTAATGTTGAACCAGTACCTGCGCGACATGGAGGCAGAAATTCATGAAGCAGAGGTAACGGTTGCGAAGCAAATGGCTAATGAGCGTCGTATGAAGCAGCGCGTCGATGAGGCTGTGAAGATGGCGGCACAACGTGAAGCTCAAGCTGAATTGGCTCTGAAGAATGGTCAAGAAGAAGTGGCTCGCAAGCTGCTTGAAGAAAAAATCTATTTCGATCAAAAAGAAACCGAGTACGTGGAATTGCACCTGCAATCCGAGACGCAAGCAAAAGAGCTTGTAGCTCAGCTGCATGAAATGAAAGACGAGTTCTACAAAATGCGCAACAAGCGCAATGAGCTTGTTGCCCGCGCTCAAATGGCTAAAGCGAAGAAGCAAATGTCTCAAGTGAGCAGCCTGCACACGATCGAAAGCGGCAGTGCTTCGATGGGCTTCCATCGCATGGAGGAAAAAATCATGCAAATGGAAGCAGAAGCTGATGTGCTTCGCGCCCCATACCGTCCTAACAACGCAGTATACACAAGCCCCGTGGACGCTGAGAAGCAATTGAAGGTGGATGAGCAGCTGCAAGCTTTGAAAAACAAAATGGGGAATTCTTCGAAGTCCGAGTAATTCCTTAGCAAGTCAGCAAAATAAGATTAAACCGTATTCGAACACCATGTTCATATGATATGCTATACGAATGAGATTGTCGTATAGTACAGGCAAAGCCATACAGTGGGGAACGTCTCACTGATATGGCTTTTCCGAGCTTATATCTTGGTCATCAAGGAGGTGCGACATGGACAGAAACCGCTGGATAGCAGTTGGTTTAATCAGCTTGGGTTTTATTATGCTTTTCGGCCGATGGTTTGGTTTCTTCACCATTGTCGCCCTGTTACTCATGTTTGCAGGTGTCCTTCAGATCAGACATGGACATGTGAAGAAGGGATACATTCTGCTCGGAGTAGGTGCCGTACTGCTGCTGCTGGAGCATCTCATGTTGATTATCGGCATCAGCTTGATATCGCTAGGTATTTTTTATGGCAAGTCCAAACGAGCTCATACCACGACGAAGTACATTCAGAAGCAGAACTTTATGTCCAACTTTGATTGGGACCGGGCTCCGTGGGTGATGCGCAGTCTGAGTGTGTGGCATGTGCTGGGAGAGGCGGATGTGGATCTGTCCCTGGCCCTTCCGGAGGAACGCCAAACGGTCCTGATGTTCCATGGAATGCTGGGGGATATTGATCTGATGATCCCGGACTATTATGGGGTGGAGATCGAAGCATCCATCCTGTTTGGCTCGATTCATTTGGACGACCGGAAGGAAACCGGCATATTAAACCGCGTGCGGTATAAATCACCCAATTATGAGACCAGTGAATATAAAGTGAAATTTATTGTTTCTTATTTAGGCGGAGATTTGAATATAAGAATGACATAATAAACGTAAGTTTTGTGTAAACCATTCAGGAGGGTTGCCCCGTGGAAACGGAAAAGAAAGCAAATATGATTACCCGAAGTATGCGTGAGGGGACCCTTCTGGGATTGGTTGTCATGCTCGTTGTCCTATATTTATTATATACATATGGTTATCTTCAACCGTTTGAGACGTGGAAGAACCGGATCGAAGCCGGCATTACCATCGTATTGCTGCCGATTGGGCTGGGTGCGATCTATGGCTTCTTCCAGGGATACCGGGTAAAACGACGGGTCGATCTTGTGAGGGAAACGCTGGTGAACTGGGAAAAAGGCAGCCTTACGGACGTCATGCCGGACATCGGCGAAGACGAAGTGGGCCGGCTTGGAGAACAGCTGGTGAAGATCAGCAAACGCTGGGAGGATCAGGTGTCTTCCTTGCAGCGGTTATCTACGAACAATGCCCAGCTTGCCGAGCAGGCCAGGGTTACGGCGATTGTGGAAGAGAGGCAGCGTCTGGCGCGCGAGCTCCATGATGCGGTTTCTCAGCAGCTGTTTGCCATCTCGATGACGGCAACCGCTGTGGGCAGGACGCTGGATAAGGATTTTGACAAAGCGCAGCGCCAGGTGGCTCTGATCGAGGAAATGTCGGCTGTGGCCCAGTCCGAGATGAGGGCGCTTCTTCTTCATCTGCGGCCGGTTTATCTCGAAGGAAAGGCACTGGAGCAGGGACTGCGTGAACTGATTAAGGAATTGCGAATCAAAGTACCTATGGAAATTACGTTTGAAATGGACGATGACATACATTTGCTCAAAGGGATCGAAAATCATCTGTTCCGGATTATCCAGGAGGCCATGTCGAACACCCTCAGACATTCGAAAGCGGAGAAAATGGATATCCGTATTCACCGCAGGCAGAACACCGTTCGGGTGATGCTGCGGGACGATGGGATCGGATTTGAATTGGATGACAAGAAACAGACTTCCTACGGTCTATCGACGATGCAGGAACGGGTGACGGAGATCGGGGGCTCGGTACAATTCATAACAGCACCGGGTAAAGGGACTCGAATTGAGATCGTTGTGCCACTCATAAACGAAGAACGCAAACGGGGGGATGTAGATGGAAACGCCGATTAAGGTGCTGCTGGTGGATGATCATGAGATGGTCCGGATCGGTTTAGCGGCTGTGCTTGGTACAGAGGACGGCATCGAGGTGGTTGGTGAAGCGGGCAGCGGCGAGGAAGGGATACGCTTAGCGCAGGAATATCATCCTGATGTGGTGCTGATGGACTTGGTGATGGACGGAATGGATGGAATCGAGACGACGCGCCAATTGATGAATCAGTTTCCAAATCTTAAGGTCATTGTACTGACCAGCTATCTGGACGATGAGAAGATGTATCCGGTTATTGAAGCAGGTGCGTTCAGTTATTTATTGAAGACATCCCGTGCTTCTGAAGTAGCTGATGCTATACGTGCTGCCGCACGCGGGCAGTCGGTGCTGGAGTCGCAGGTTGCCTCCAAGATGATGAATCGATTCCGGCATCCGCAAAATGAAGCTCCGGCGCATAACGACCTTACGGACCGGGAAATGGAAGTGCTGCGACTGGTGGCGCAAGGCAAGTCGAATCAGGATATTGCTGATGATTTGATTATAGGCATCAAAACCGTGAAGTTTCATGTAACGAATATTTTAGGCAAGCTGGGGGTAGAGGATCGAACCCAGGCTGCCATCTACGCTTATAAAAATGGGCTGGCTGAGTAAAGAATGCCGGCTCTTTTTTATGCGATGGTCGTGACATAAACATATCCAAGATGCTCTGAGGTTGTTGAGCGTAGTACGAAAGCAGATCCATGATGAGATGCGTGAGTTATAAACATATCCATGTAAACAATGAGAGAGAGGCGTAAAGACTCCCGGATCGGGAGCTTTTTTTTATTTATTGACAGGGAAGAAGAAATCTCTACATACAGCCCGATGGAGGATCTTTTTAAAAAGCGAGGTATAAATCCGTGGTGCCAAGGCCATCCTTTTACTAGATTGATAGATTCGGACGGGGAGGCGTGACTGACCATGCGGAAGATGCGTATACAGATCATTGTGATGATGTTGTTGCTGTGCGGGGCAGCAGGTATGATGGCGGGTTTTGCGGGAACAGCGGACAGCAATCGAAACGAATCCGCTCCGTATGCAGGAGAAGCGTCAGCTTCAGCTTTGCGCGGAACGGAAGAATCAAGTGTCAATGGAATAACTAGAGCCGGGGAAGCAGCAGAAAGCGATCTAACGCTTCTGGCGGCGCTTGGGCAAGAACATATGGAGCCTTCGGCAATACTCACGGTAAAAATTCAAGGTGAAATGATAAATTCCATACCCAAGGATCAAGCTAAGACAACAGCTGAGCAGCTGGCTCGTACAATGGGGCTCTCCGGGATTACAACGTCCCAGCTTCAGGGAAATGAAGTATTCCAAGCAGAAGGCGTGCTCTCCGGTGTATCGGTGCATCTGGACTGGGCTTTCACGACGGAGGGTCATAGTTATGTCAGAGCCATGCTTGTAGGAGACGCAGCAGGACAGTCCCGGGAAATGATGACCCTACAGCAGCAGATTCAAGAGATGATGAAGCAAGCAGGCATACCGAACTCCTGGAATGCGTCCATTCAAGGATATGCATCGGAGACGGCTAGCGTTGATGGAACGATGGCTCAGGTAGAAGGGGCTGTAGCCCAAAAACTCTCGCTTCGCCCCGTTGAGGATTATGCAGATGACACAACACAAAGCCGTTCATATGAGGTTCCTTCACTGGGTGCTTTTGTGATGAGTGGCGACACGCCGATTCATATGCAGATCGCGGTGCATGAAGATTCGATGAAGAAAAGCAGTAGAATAACGATCGGATTTCCTGTCATTACAATAGAATATTGAAAATGATTTCTGAAACTCGGATGAAAAAATGCGGAATGAGATAGCATACTTGAAATGAATATGCTAAAATGTCATCACATCGAGTTAAGTGCCGATGCATAAAAATACACTATAATTCATAGAAAGAATGAGGAGCCATGGCTGAAAATCAAAATCTAGATACAATGAAGACACCGGGAGCTGTATTTTTCATCTTTGGAGCGACTGGTGATTTGGCAAGACGTAAGTTGTTTCCGGCGATCTACAGTCTTTATCGTGAAGGAAAACTGGATGAGGATTTTGCGGTAATCGGCGTGGCGCGGCGTCCGCGCACCCAGGAAGAGTTTCGGGAGGACGTGTATCGTTCAATTCAGGAATTCTGCCGATATAGTTCGGAACAGGATAGTGAATGGAATGCATTTGCACAACATTTTGAATATAAATCTTTAGATATTAACAATATTGACGGTTTCCGTGAGCTTCGCGAACAAACGGAGCAATTGGAAACAAAATTTAATATACCGGGCAACCGCTTGTTCTATCTGGCGCTTGCACCGGAATTGTTCGGCAGCGTATCGTTTAACCTGATGAAGGGCGGTATGCTCGACGGAGAAGGCTGGAACCGTCTTGTGATCGAGAAGCCGTTCGGCTACGATCTCGAGTCGGCTGCCAAGCTGAACGAAGAGATCCGTAAAGTGTTCAAGGAAGAAGAGATTTACCGGATTGACCATTATCTCGGTAAAGAAATGGTACAGAACATCGAAGTTATACGTTTTGCGAATGCTTTCTTCGAGCCGCTGTGGAACAACAAGCATATCGCCAACATCCAAATCACGCTTGGTGAAACGGTTGGTGTCGAGGAGCGCGGCGGGTACTATGATCATGCCGGCGCTCTAAGGGATATGGGCCAAAACCATATGCTGCAGCTGCTGACCATGATTGCGATGGAGCCGCCTAGCCGACTGCTTGCAGAGGATATCCGCGATGAGAAGGTCAAGGTGCTTCGCTCCTTGCGTCCGTATGCCACTCATGAAGAAGTGAAGAACAACGTGGTTCGCGGCCAATATACGAGCGGTTCCGCGGGCGGCAAAGATCTGCCGGCATACCGTGAAGAGGACAAAGTGAATCCGGAATCCAATACGGAAACCTATTTTGCCGCCAGAGTCTTCGTGGATAACTTCCGCTGGGCTGGCGTACCGTTCTATATCCGTACGGGCAAACGCCTCCCGGTTAAGACAACCGAGGTGGTTGTCGAGTTCAAACGGATGCCAACCAACGTATACCTAGGCCAAAAGCATTCCCTGGAGCCTAACCTGCTCGTTATTCGCGTCAATCCGATGGAAGGCATTTATGTGAAGATTAACGCGAAGAAGCCGGGATCTGAATCCGAGATCGCTCCTGTAGCGATGGATTTCTGCCAAAGCTGCATCGTGGGCATTAACTCTCCTGAGGCGTATGAGCGTCTGCTGCATGACGCTGCTCGTGGAGACTCCACCTACTTTACGCGCTGGGATGAAGTGGCTTCGGCATGGTCCTTCGTGGATCGTATCGCCAGCGCATGGAGAGAGAACCAGGGCGAGCTGGAATCGTATCCTGCTGGATCGTGGGGACCTGACAAAGCGGATGAGCTGTTGAAGGAAAACGGATTCCACTGGTGGCCGGTAAACGGTCAGCTTGAGGATAATGTGGTGTGGTTGAAAAACTAAGATCATTTTCTAAAATTTACGTGTTAAAAATCATCCTCATGCGCATGGCGCATGGGGATGATTTGCGTATAAATTGTGGTACAATGATATACATGACTTTAGTTACGAAGGGATAAGTGAAATGGCAAAGCAAATAGATGAACTGCAGCAGGAAGTGGATAAGCGCCGCACGTTTGCGATTATTTCCCACCCTGACGCCGGTAAAACAACACTGACCGAGAAGCTGCTTTTGTTTGGGGGCGCCATTCGTCTGGCTGGATCGGTTAAAGCTCGTAAAGCGAGCAAGCATGCAACGAGTGACTGGATGGAGATCGAGAAGCAGCGGGGAATCTCGGTTACCTCGTCTGTTATGCAATTTGATTATTTAGGGCATCGGATTAATATATTGGATACGCCGGGTCACCAAGACTTCAGTGAGGATACCTATCGTACGCTGACCGCCGCTGACAGCGCCGTCATGTTGATTGACGTAGCCAAAGGGGTCGAGGCCCAAACCATCAAGCTGTTTCAGGTTTGTGCGAAGCGGGGCATTCCGATCTTTACCTTTATCAACAAACTCGACCGCGAAGGGCGCAGCCCGTTTGATCTGATGGAGGAGCTTGAGCAGGTTCTCGGCATCCGCTCCGTACCGATGAATTGGCCGATCGGCTCCGGGCGTGACCTGTGCGGCGTGTACGACCGGGTTAAAAATCAGGTTGAATTGTTCCAGGGCGACGACCATTCCACGATTAAGGTACAAAAGGTCGAAGGCTATGAGGATCCAATCATTCGCGAGATGGCAGGCGATTACCTGCATGATCAGTTATGTCAAGACCTCGAGCTGCTGGATGTTGCCGGAGACCAATTTGATCTGGAAAAAGTTATGCAGGGTCAGCTAACGCCTGTATTCTTCGGCAGTGCGATCAACAATTTTGGCGTCCAGACCTTCCTGGAGAACTTTCTTCAGCTTGCGCCGAAGCCGGAGCCACGCCGCAGTACGGAGGGTGTGGTGGAACCCACAGATGAGAAGTTCTCCGGATACGTATTTAAGATTCAAGCCAATATGAATCCGGCTCACCGGGATCGTATCGCGTTCCTGCGAATCGTATCGGGCAAGTTCGAACGCGGTATGAGCGTGAAGCATGTTCGGGTAGGCAAGGAAATCAAGCTGGCGCAGCCGCAGCAATTTTTGGCGCAGGATCGAGATATTGTGCAGGAGGCATACCCTGGCGATATTATCGGTCTGTTTGACCCGGGCATTTTCCGGATTGGGGACTCACTCAGTCAAGGTCGTGAAGTTGTATTCGACGAGCTTCCAACGTTCTCACCGGAAATTTTTGCGAAAGTAACGGTGAAGAATGCGTTGAAGCATAAGCAATATCAGAAGGGGATTGATCAGCTGACGGAAGAGGGCACCATTCAGGTATTCCGCACCGTGAGTTTTGACGAGACCATTCTCGGGGTTGTCGGACAGCTCCAGTTCGAAGTCTTCGAGTACCGGATGAAGGGAGAATACGGCGTTGATGTCCAGCTTCAACGCATGCCGTATCAGTTCGCCCGCTGGATCGTGGACGACAATATTGATCCGTCCAAGTTCCGGATAAACTCAACGCTGGTCAAAGACAAGAAGGATAACTATGTTGTCTTGTTCGAAAATGAGTATGCGATGAGAACCGCCATCGACAAGAATCCAACCGCCCAGTTTCTTGAGACCGCTCCGTAAGCGATGTTATAAATATGCAGCAAAAAGGAACAATCCCCCAGCGTTCACAGCTTAGGGGATTGTTCCTTTTTGTTGACCATGGGATTATCCTTGAAGGTTGCCGGGCGTAACGGTTTTCAGATGATCATGGAGGGAAGAGACAAGGCTGTTCTGCTGGGTAGCATCCATGTCTTTCCACATCATTTCAAACATTACACCGAGTCCCGGCAGGGCAGCTTCAGGCCCGTCAACGGAACCCTCGATCATGGAGCGCAGCTCTTCTTCGTCCTGATTGTGGACTTTATGAATGACGGCCTGCCTTAGATCTAACAATATGGACATGGACATGTTCCTCCTTGTTATGAAAGGGTCATTGTGTAATGTGCCCGTTCCGGGGCAGTTACATTCAAGTATTCGGGACAGTATGATATACTATTATCATTATGATTATGGATGACCTAGGCTCGTGGGGGGATATATAAATGGCTAAGAAGCAGTACGCAGTAATCGGTATGGGGCGTTTTGGCACGAGTGTTGCTAAGGAATTGAGCAGCATGGGATTTGATGTATTAGCCGTAGACGCGAGCGAACAGCGCATTCAGGAAATCGCGAGTATGGTCACGCATGCCGTATCGGCGGATTCGACCGATGAAGATGCGCTTCGGGCGCTGGGCATACGGAATTTTGATGTGGTTGTCGTGGCGATCGGGGAGGATATTCAATCCAGCATTTTGACTACGCTGATCTTGAAGGATCTTGGCGTACCGGCCATTATCGTGAAAGCGAAGAATGAACTGCACGGAAAAGTGCTGAACAAAATCGGTGCGGACAAGGTGATTTTCCCTGAACGGGATATGGGGCTGCGGGTTGCCCATCATCTGGTGTCACCGAATATTTTGGATTATATCGATTTGTCGGACGACTACAGCATTATGGAGATGCTTGCTACAGGAGATCTGGTCGGTCACAATCTGATAGAGCTGGATATTCGGGCACGATTCGGCTGCAATGTCATGGCGATTCGAAGAGATGCGGATATGAACATTTCTCCAAGTCCGGATGACCGGATTGAGGAAGGCGATATTCTCATTATTGTGGGGCACAAGAATAACTTAACGAAGATGGAGCTTGCTTATCCGAAGTAAGCTGTCCGCAAGCGGGTATGCTGGGTTGAGTGGGACTCGGTTTTATATATAAGTAAAGAACGGATGGATTAACCATGGAGATACTATCGCCGCAGAATGCCAGAGTGAAGGGCTGGGCACAGCTTCAGGAGAAAAAACATCGAGACAAGCAGAACAAGTATGTGGTGGAAGGCATTCATCTCGTACAGGAAGCCCTGTCATCCAGAGTGGACATCGAGTGTGTTGCGTATGATGTGGAGAAGGGCATTCCCCAGGAACTTCGTCATATATCGGATACAGGACAAGGTGCTGAATGGATTGGCGTATCCCATGCCGTCATCTCGAAGGTCAGTGACACGCCGTCACCGCAGCAGGTGTTTGCCGTGGTCCGCAAAGAAGCACGTCAATGGCAGGACCTGATCCTGCGCGAGAACGGATTGGTCATCGTTCTGGACGGTCTTCAGGACCCGGGGAATGTAGGAACCATCATACGAAGCGCAGATGCCGTAGGGGCTGCTGGCGTGGTTCTGGGACGCGGCTGCGCGGATTTGTACAACCCCAAGACGCTGCGCTCTACCATGGGATCCCTGTTTCACCTACCGGTGCTCGAAGGCGATTTGCTAAGCATTTTGCCGGAAGCCAGGGAACGGGGGGCCCGATTGGTTACAACCCTGCTGGAAGGGAAACATTCCTGCTTCGAGTATGATTTCAAAGGGACAAGCTGGATCGTGATTGGGAGCGAAGGGCGCGGTGTCTCACCTGAGGTTGCGGAACTCGTGGACGATGCGATCCGTATTCCCATGCCCGGGAAAGCCGAATCGTTGAACGCGGCTATGGCAGCGTCGGTGCTGATGTACGAAGCTTTACGGCAAAGAGAATATGCAGGACAATAAAGACCGGAGCGGCTCCTCGACGAAGCTGGAAGTGATTAGAAATCAATGGCTAATCATCTCCGGCTTTTTTTATTTAAGAGATAAGTAAGCATTAGAGGTTTACCTCCTTATATCGCAAGGAAGCTTCCTCTAAATACGGTCTGTTTTCTAACAAGAACGTCGATGAGGTTTTTCTTATTTTTGATAAGGCTGGTCATAATAACAGGAGTACTCGAAAGGAGTTAAACCCCAATGTACGAGCAAAAAACAAAAGAAACGGATCACAGCGTGGTGGAGTTTATAGAGCAAGTGGATTCGCCAAAAAAACGGGAGGATGCTTATCGTTTGCTGGAGATTTTTGAGGAGACGAGCGGTTTTCCGGCCAAGATGTGGGGCCCTAGCATCATCGGTTTCGGCTCCTATCATTACCGCTACGCTACCGGGCACGAAGGCGATGCACCGTTGGTAGGTTTCTCGCCGCGCAAGGCGAAGATCAGCCTGTATTTTGCGCCGGGCGATGAGAAGCGGGAGGAGCTGTTGCCGAGTTTCGGTAAACATACGGCCGGGAAAGGCTGCGTGTATATTAATAAAGTGGCGGATATTGATGTGGACGTCTTAAAGCAGCTGATTTGCGAATCGATTGCCTTCTTGAACAAGACCTACCCGGCTCAGTCCTAGCGAGCTCTAGGCATGAGAAGCCGGCAAGATGCCTGGTTTACAAGGCTTTATGGGAGGCTGGACAATAGGGTGTGCTGATTGGGTACAGGTGAATATTGCTATTTGACGTAAAACCGTTTGGTGTCCTATAATGCAATAAGGGAAACCAAATGGTTTCATAATATTAAACATGAGTGAGGTTTATGTGATATGGACAACCCATCAAACGGCAAGCTGCCGGATATTCGTCATACTCTGGTGCTGAAAGCACCCATCGAGAAGGTGTGGAAAGCCGTGGCAACGGCTGAAGGAATTTCAGCCTGGTTTATGCCTAACAATTTTGAGCCGGTGGAAGGCTTTGAGTTTCAATTGAATGCAGGCCCTTTCGGCAATTCACCATGCAAGGTCACGCTTATTGACGAGCCTAACCGCTTATCTTTTAACTGGGGCAAGGATTGGAGTGTTACGTTCGAACTGGTACAGCAGGGAGATCATACGGAATTTACGCTCATTCACGGCGGATGGACAGCGGATCAAGTGACCGAGTTCGGGGAAGCACACGATATCGTGCGGGGCCGTATGGACAACGGCTGGGCAGGCATTGTTCAGAAGCTTGCGGGATACGTTGAGGCCTAATCCATGTCGCAAGCCGCTCCGAAGCATGATGTTTATCAAGCTATCGCAGATCCGACACGCCGTAAGCTGCTTGGCTTGTTAAGTGATAAGGAAATGCCGGTTAAAGAAATTACAGGGCACTTCTCCATGACGCGGACTGCCGTCTCCAAGCATCTCCGAATTCTGGGGGAAGCGGGCCTTGTGCAGGACCGCAAGGTTGGACGCGAAACGCGCTATCGGCTGGATGCCGAACCGCTTAAGGAATTAAAGGATTGGCTCGCTTATTTCGACCGCTTCTGGGAGAATAAACTGTCGATGCTGAAATATTATGTGGAGGATCAAGAAGACAATCCAAAGAACGACAAGTAGATCCTTGATGCGGTCCTTCTTGAAATTGAATATCCATAAGGAAGAAGAGTGAGGATCCCCTCCTTGCTCTTCTTTTTTGCCGTTTGTCCGCATACCCTCTATACAGGAGAGCTTGCCATGGTAAACATGCTCCTCGGGGCGAAAATAGGGGGGACCAAGCATGAGACGAAAGAGATGGGGAAGCAGGCGTTTGGCCTTTCCGTCGCTGTCGTGGCCTAAACCAAGGAGAGCTTATAAACCACCGCGAAGAGGCTTTCGGCCCGTACCGCAGAGCCGAGGGCGTCCTCAGGCTGCCAAACGACGAAGCACGAAAAAATGGTGGCTGATCGGCGCTCTGCTCCTTGTGTTTGGGATCGTTGAGTTTTTTATGTATATTGAGCAGAATCTGCGACCGCCGATCATGCATTTAGCCCAAATCAGGGTTAAACAGATTGCCACTGAAGCCATCAATAAAGCGATCACCTCTCAGGTGACGCAGGGCAAGGATTTCGATAATCTGGTCAACTGGAAAACGGACAGCTCGGGCAAAGTGACGGGATTCATGCTGAATTATGCCGAGCATTTAAAAATCACGTCCCATACAACGGAGGTTGTTCAGAGCACACTGGACGATATTCATAAGCGTAAGGAGCAAATTCCCTTGGGACAGGTGCTGAAAAGCCCGATTATCGCTTCATTCGGTCCGCAAATTCCTTTGAAGATCGAACCGCAGGGAGCGGTGAAGGTTCAACTGGATACCAGGCAGCAGGGTGCGGGCATTAATATGATTTTGGTGGAGGTATTCGTCCACATTGTAACAGAGGTAGCGGTTGTCGTTCCTTTTGACATGGAGCCGCAGATTGTGGAAACCGATATTCCCATTTCTTATCTGCTCGTGGTCGGCGATGTGCCGATGTATTATTATGACGGGCAAGGAAAGGCCGTCGGCGAGAATAAGGCAAGCGCGCCGAGCATAGCGATACCGCCGCCCGTTACCAATGAGAATAGCCATAATACGGAGCAGGAAATCTCGCCTGTAACTCCGCCGACGAATCCTCCAGATGGAACAACGACACCTCTAAAACCTTTACCTGGCGGAGCAGACTTATCCGGGCAGACGGGGGAAAACAACACTGGAGGCTAAGAGCGCTGATTCATTAATTTGGCGCCAGCATATGGAAGCCTGCTCCATGATTCACTTCGCAGTTATGGAGGTCCTTAACGGAGAAAACGCGCCCCCTGGGTTGAACTCAGGAGCGCGTTTTTTTCTTCGAGCGTTTTTCTTCCATTTCCCAGTGCTTCAGCAGCGGGTAAGGATCGAATGCCCATTCGGTCAATCCGGTATCCCGGTAGATGCCGTAATGGAGGTGTGGAGGGAACTTGCCTTGGGTTCCCGGCTTGCCATAACCGGAGCTCCCAACCCAGCCAAGGGTTTGACCCGGCTTAACGACATCCCCGAGCGAGATTCCTTTGTCAAAGCCTTGCAGATGGGCGTAATAGTGGTAATGATTGTTCAAATCACGGATGCCGATGCGCCACCCGCCATATTTATTCCAGCCCTTGATTTCGACAACGCCGTAACAGGTGCTTCGAACGGGGACTCCGTATGAGGCAAACAAATCCGTTCCTTCGTGAACCCTTCTGCCTCCCCAGTTGCGTCCCATGCCAAATGTGCTTCGGTAGGAATAGTTGCTTTTGACCGGGAGAGGGAATGCATGGTCAAACAAGTCCAGCTTTCCAAAGGTTTCGTACATTTTGGCGTATTGCATGACGCGCTGAACAGCCCGCGTATTCTGGTAGTATGACCAGAGTCCGATGCTGAAGTCATCGGCAGCATGACCGTAGGGGGCGAGCCTTGCCGCAACGGTATATAGCAGGTCGATATCATTATTCGGATCTGCCTTGCCATCTCCATCCCCATCCAGCCCGATGCCGGAAAACACGCTGATCGACGTCGGATTTACATCTTCCTGATTGGGATTTAACGCCCCGGCCCATCTTGTGGAGGGGATGAAGATTCCGAGCGTCCGGTCCGGATGTTTGCGATCCTTGGGGTGGACTCTAGTTAGTGTCCGTTCATACTGGTCAATGGCAGCCAGGCGATACCAAGGAATTTGGGTAACGGTGGAAATCTCATCATATAACGACTTCCGGTCTGCAAAAATGGCGTTAACATCCGATGTTTTCACCGTATCGTCAGCGGTGCTGACCGCAACAGAGGCGGATGCGGACACAGGCCCGCACATGCAGCAGGCAGCTGTCAAGGCAGCCACAGCTGCAGCAGTGCAGCGAATCATAATACCGCTTGCGCTCAATGGTTGGAAAATCCTCAATGTGTCCTTCTCCTTCCTTTTGGATTGTCATAATTAAGGACGGACAGTCATGCCTACACTGTAGGGTGAATCGAAACAAGGATTTTTATCCATGCCGCAACTAGATTAATCTCATATCGATGCGAAACAAGTAATATGATGGTTTTCATGATATAATATGGGACAGCAAACGATGGGGTATGTCTTGAGTTACATCAATAAATTCGAAAGAAGGTTTTTTCTTTGTCTAAAACCAAACAGCCAAAACCTGACTGGATTCGAATCAAGCTGACTACTGGCGATAATTATAAAGAAATCAAAAGCATGATGCGATCCAAGACACTGCACACGGTGTGTGAAGAGGCTCGCTGTCCGAATATTTATGAATGCTGGGCTAACCGTACGGCAACCTTCATGATCCTGGGTGATATTTGTACCCGCGCCTGCCGATTCTGCGCTGTCAACACGGGTCTTCCAACGGAACTGGATCTTCAGGAGCCGGAACGCGTGGCGGAAGCGGCGGAACAGATGAACCTGCGTCACTGCGTAGTAACAAGCGTAGCACGGGATGATCTGAAAGATGGCGGGGCCTACATATTCGCTGAAACGGTTAAAGCCATTCGCAGACGTCTGCCGTTATGCTCTGTGGAAGTGCTGATTCCGGATTTTATGGGAAGCGAAGAAGCGCTTAAGATCGTAATGGATGTGAAGCCGGACATTCTGAACCATAACATTGAGACGGTCGAGCGAATGTCGGATCGGGTACGTGCCAAGGCCAAGTACACCCGTTCCTTGCAATTGCTGAAGAATGCCAAGGCGATGCAGCCGGATATTCCGACCAAATCCAGCATAATGCTAGGTGTCGGCGAACAATGGCATGAGATTCTGGAAGCGATGGACGACCTGCGTTCGGTGGGTTGCGATATCATGACGATCGGCCAATATTTGCAGCCTTCGCCAAAGCATCTGAATGTGGAAAAATACTATACGCCGGAGGAGTTTGCGATCTTGAAGGAAGAGGGAATGAAGCGCGGATTCAGCCACGTGGAGTCCGGTCCTCTGGTGCGCAGCTCCTATCATGCACACGAGCAAGTGAAATCTGCAGAACGCAACAAGGAAGAGACCGTGCAGTCTTAACCTTTGGAAAGGCAGGGGAAGCTTTCAATGATCGTTATCGGAAACAAAAGTTATGAAGTGTTAAAGGACCATCGAAACGGCTGGAATCTGGAAGCTTTCCGGGAGCGGTACAGCGAGGTGCTGGACCGTTATGACTACATCGTGGGAGACTGGGGTTACAATCAGCTTCGGCTTAAAGGTTTCTATCGGGATAATCATCCTAAAGCTGCCAAGGACTCTACCTTCTCCAGCATGTCCGATTACATTAACGAATACTGCAATTTTGGTTGTGCTCACTTCGTGCTTCAGAAAACCAAGGAGCAGAAGGATAACAAAGACCATGCCAATTCCAAAGAGCCTGTAGAGATTCGTGAATCATCCCCCAAGGAAACCCAGGGTGAGGGGGAAGGGGAAGCGAAGGGAAGCAAGGAAACCCAGCAGGATGGCCCCAAACCGGGCAAGGAGCACAAGGACCAACGCGAGCGGCGCGAAGCGAAGGAATCCAGACGCGAGCCACGCGATCCTAAGGAATCCAAAGAAAAGGACGCAAAGCCTTCCAAGGAGCCTAATCCTCCGGCTGAACAGGCGCAATAAAAAAGAACGGTCACCAGTAATGGTGGCCGTTCTTTTGTTAGGTAGTCGTTCTTCTTAATATTAGCCAAGAAATGCATCACGGACACGATTCCAGAACGGGAACGGCCGATAGCGTGCAAAACTGACCTGCTGTTCCGCCACTTGACAGCGCACGGATACGAGGTCGTCAATCGAGATATTCACATGATCGATAGTTAGCAGCAGACGCTGTTCTTTACGCGAGAATATATCACAATGATGATGCTTAGGCAGGAGCAGCGGTGAGCCCAGCGTACGGAAAATCCGATTGTTAATCGAGGCGATTTCCGCGATCTGCAGAGCATCGATGGAAGGATGCACCATCGCTCCGCCGACACTTTTGTTATAAGCCGTGCTGCCGGATGGGGTGGACACGCAAATCCCGTCTCCCCTGAACATCTCAAAGGTTACGTCGTTGATGTCAATCTGCGCGACAACGGTACCGTCAACGCCTTTAAGCGTGAATTCGTTTAAAGCAATGTAAGAGGACGTTCCTGATTTCTTATGAATTTCCAGTTGAACCAGGGGGTACTTGACGAGGCGCGGCTTCACGTTGCCGTGTTCGCCTTCCCCGCTCATATGATCAATTAGCTCTGTCAGTTCATCGGCCTTCCAATCAGCATAGAATCCCAAGTGGCCCGTGTGGACACCGACAAAAGCGAGGTCAGGAATACGGTCTATAAAAGTATGGAAAGCATGCAGCATCGTACCGTCTCCGCCGATCGAGACCACAATCTCCGGAGATTCTGCATCCAGCACAAACCCCCGCTGTTCCGCCAGCTTGTGAAATTGCTGGGTCAGCTCGACAGACAATGGGTCACCGCGGTCCAGAACATAATATCTCAAGTTGATAAGCTCCTTTGTAAGGTTATATAAAGATGATAATCAATCTTGGAGAAGAACACAATGTTCACCTTGGGAATTTGCGGATTTTCTGCTGCAGTCCTCGAATGATCTGAATAAACAACGCAACCGCAATCAGGAAACCGAGCAGGATGCAGAAAGCCGCCATAATATGGGTATACCCGTTTAGGGCGGAATCCGAAACAGCCGGAAGGGCCATGGTCGGTATCGAAGATCCCATGACACTTCTCCACAGCAGCAATACAGCGACCGCGGCAATCACACCATGAATCAGTCTTGCAATGACAAAAGGGAAATATCTGAGGTTGGTAGAGTTCAGGATGCTAATGATCTGGGCATGGACGGACAAGCCGCCCCATGACAATATAAAGGCCGCCGCCGCCGCTTTGTATGGCAATGGAATTGCAGCCCCCGCTTCCCCGGCATATCGGGCACCGAGTGTGACCTCAAATAATCCGCCTACGATGGCAGTGGATAAGGATTCAGGCATCCCAACCAGAGATAACAGCAAACTGATGACTTCAGTCAGCGCAGGCATAACACCGGCGCGGGTCCAGAGTTCAAGAAACACGGAGAAGAAAACCACTAGCCCGCCGACGACGATAATAAGCTGAAGCGATGATTGTATCGCTTGTCTTAACAGGGTGCCGAGGTCCCGGCCATCCTGTTCACGCGCCGCATGCATGGCATGCAGGGCGGACTTGAGTCTGCTTGTATTAGCCTGGGACAGGCGGAGTGAATCGGTTGCTGTTTTGGATTCATGCCTGCCATGAAATCTCATAATCAACCCCACAAGGAAACCTCCGCCATAATGGGACAAGGCAAGGATCAAACCGATCTTGGGGTCATGAAAGAAGCCGATGGAGACGGCACCAATTAGAAATATAGGGTCAGAAGAGGTGGTGAAAGCGACAAGCCGCTCACCTTCCTCCCGATTTACCATTTTTTGTTCCCATAGCTTGGCGGTTAATTTGGCACCGACCGGGTATCCTGAAACATATCCCATTGCTGCAACGAATCCTCCGGCCCCCGGAATACGAAATAACGGTCTCATCATAGGGTCCAGGAGCGTGCCAATCAGGTGGACTACGCCGAACCCCAGCAGCACCTCGGAAATAACAAAGAACGGGAACAGGGAAGGGAACAGCACGTCCCACCATATCGACAGGCCACGGAGTGCGGATTGAAGCGCCGCTTCGGGAAATAAAGCCATTAGGACAATTACGCTGAGCAGTGCCGTCACGAGCAAGAGCCAGCCCATTTTTTTCATGGTCATAATAAGAAATACGCCCCCTGGCATCGATGTGAATGATGGAAATATAGGTCCGTTGTTAAAAATCTATGCAAGATATAGGACAAACAGTATAAAAAACATGAGAAAGCGGTTACAATTGTGCTTTATTTTCGGGGATCTTGTGCTATAATAAAAAACATCAAAGCACATCTTTCGTATTATGTTTGGATGGAGTGATGATCATGAGCATAGTCGCAGGTATCCTAGTATGCGCCTTCGTTTATGTTATACGTGCTTCTCTCGTCCAGAGTGAAGAGGACTGGCGCAGTTATTAATAAGTTCTAAAAGGTGCTAACCATTGCTTAGCGCCTTTTTTTGTTGTTTTTTTGGTATAATGGATAGGTACATCCAATCGAAAGCGTAACATAAAACAGATGGGAGATTAGCGGATATGAATCCGAACTTAAGCATCTATGATAACCTCGGGGGTGCCGAGGGTGTACGTTCGCTCGTCGAAGCTTTTTATCCGAGAGTGCAGCAAAATGAGCTGCTTTCGCCATTGTTTCCGGAAGATATTATGCCGGTGATGGAGAAGCAATATATGTTCTTGAGCCAGTTTTTTGGAGGCCCAGCCTTGTTCTCGGAAGCATTCGGACATCCGATGATGCGGGCCAGGCACATGAAATTCCCGATTACGGATCGCCATGCCGAAGAATGGCTTGGCTGCATGGCAGGAGCCCTAATCGAAATTGGCGTGGAGGATGAATTACGTGATTTTGTGCTGCAGCGTCTGTCCGGCCCCGCCCACCATTTCGTGAATACTCCTTAGTTCCAAAGACCTATTACGAAACAGGAATTAGACACGAATGAAGGGATGGCGAATGGCGTGAAATTGGAACCCTTGTATTCCATCAAGGTGGTTTGCGCGCACTGTGAGCATGAATATGAAACATCCAGGGTAAGACCCAGCTTTAAAAAGGCATACCGTACCGATACGGATTTTTGCGCTTATTATAAATCGGAGAATCCCGATTTTTACGTGGTGCGGATCTGTCCTGAATGCGGTTTTGCCTCCACGGAAAACTCGACCCTGAAATTGAACGAACGGCAGAAGGCGCTCTTTCACGAGCAAGTCGGATGCCGCTGGGAGAAGAGGGATATGGGCGGCTCGCGTAATCTGGAGGATGCTCTGGAGTCGTACAAGCTGGCTCTCCTCTGCGCCCAAGTCATCGGGGAGCGGGATCGCATTGTGGCCAGCCTGCTGCATCATATCGCTTGGCTGTACCGGTATCAGGGCAACGAGGATCAAGAGAAGCGGTTCTTGAGTTATAGCCTGGAATCCTATGTTCGAGTGTTCGAGCTGGAAGGGGTAGGGGCGAATGATGCTAGGCTGCTGTATCTGATCGGAGAGATCCACCGCAGGCTGGGACAGTTTCAGGAGGCGGTTCAATGGTTCTCCAGAGTGGTCCAGGATGACAAGATTATGGACGCCGCGATGATACGCGCATCCAGAGAGCAATGGAAGCTGATATCCGAGCAGATACGGGAGCAGAAGAACGAGGCACTCAAGGCAGAGTCATAATGCAAATAGCCCGCTGAAGGGTGGGTCAGCAGGCTGTTGGACTAACACGAATAGCTAAACTCATGCTCTACGGCAAAATCAGCGTAATCGCTGATCCGTGAGCAAGTAGTCGATATCGCTGTCCAGCACGGTTACTTTGTTGTGGCAGCAGGGGAAGATCAGCAGCTTCTTTTTCCCTTCCCTTACGCTTATCAGCTCTTTGGGTTTCATCGGCAGCAATACATTGTCGGTTCCGCAGAATGGGCAGCTGTGTACATATACGTCGTTTCCCACGACATCATAGGGCCAAGTATTGGAAAAAGGAATCATGAGTTCTCCGATGATGGTGACTCATCGTCTTTTTTCGTTGCTTTCGCTTCTTCATTCTTGGCAAGCTCGGCAATTTTCTGCATTAATATATGCTGAGGCATGTGCATCAGCTGTTCCAGCGGAACGCCCAGCTGCTTGGACAGTGTAACCGCCGTCTCCGGTGATATTTGCAAAGGTCTCATGGCTTCTAGCTCCTCCAGCAGTAAATTGGTTGTAACAGTGATAACATAAATTGAGTTATATATAGTTATACACTTTTCCCTAAGTCCACACAAATGGTATTCCGCTTGAATTCATATTTTATTTTGAAAGGTGATGAATGTTCAATGGCACTTCAACAAACTTGGGATTTGGAATCGATATTTCCCGGAGGCTCTTCTTCACCGCAGCTCGTGAGCTTTCTTGAGGCACTTGAGCAGGATGTACATAATCTTCAGCAAGCCGTTAAAGCACTGACTGTTCCGGAAACCATGGAGGGCGCAGCCAGCCTTGAGCGCTTCCTTGAGCAGTTTCAGAATGCCTATGCCCGCATCCGTGAAGTCTCCGCATTCGTGGGCTGTCTGACCGCGCAGAATGTGAATGACAAGAAGGCGGTTCAATTATCCGGACGGGTAACGTCGTTGTCCGCAACCCTGCAATCGGTTAAGAACCAATTCGATAACGTTCTCCGTGGTATGGATGACGAACTCTGGACGGCTTGGACCGGTACGGATAAGGTGTCCGAGCTTGATTTCGTATTGAACGAAAGCCGTAATCTCGCCAAAGACAAGATGAGTCCCGAGTTGGAGAGCCTGGCTCTATCGCTTGGCGTAGACGGTTATCATGGATGGGGAGAGTTCTACGATACCATCGTTAAGAAAATCCAAATCCCCTATGAGGAAGACGGTAAGACGGTCATGTTGTCCGCAGGACAGGCATTCAATAAAATGCATGATCCTCGCCGGGAAGTACGTCAATCCATGTTTGAAAAGTGGGAGCAGGCATGGGGAGACTCCGCTGATTACTGTGCGGATACCCTTAACCATTTATCCGGCTACCGCCTGAAGCTGTACGAGAACCGTGGCTGGGAGGATGTCTTGAAGGAGCCGCTCGCGATTGGCCGAATGAGCCGTGAGACCCTGGATACCATGTGGGCGGTCATCCAAGACACGAAGTCGGTGCTTGTGGAATACCTGAACCGCAAAGCGAAGCTGCTTGGTCTGGAAGGTTTGTCTTGGACTGATGTAGATGCCCCGCTGCGCACATCCGCAACCAAAATCTCATATGACGATGCAGCTGTTAACATTGTGGAGCAATTCCGCAAGTTCAGCCCGAGATTGGCTGATTTCTCGCAAATGGCGTTCGACAAGAGCTGGATTGAGGTGGAGGATCGTCCCGGCAAGCGCCCTGGCGGTTTCTGTACCTCCTTCCCGGCAAGCGGCCAGACCCGAATCTTCATGACGTTTGGCGGAACGGCCTCGAACGTTTCGACCCTGGCTCATGAGCTCGGCCATGCCTATCATCAGCATCTGATGGGCGGAATTCCGGTGCTTAACCAAAAATATGCGATGAATGTTGCCGAGACGGCATCTACATTTGCCGAAATGATTGTTTTTGATGCGATGGTGAAGGGAGCCGGCAGCGAAGAAGAAAAGCTGGCCCTGCTGGAAGAGAAAATTCAGAACAGCGTAGCCTTCTTTATGAATATTCATGCACGCTTCTTGTTCGAAACTCGATTCTATGACAAGCGGAAGAGCGGTCTGCTCAGCAGCGAGGAAATATCGGAATTGATGGTGGAAGCGCAGAAGGAAGCCTATTGTGATGCTCTGACATCATACCATCCGCATTTCTGGGCATCCAAGCTTCATTTCTATATTACCGGGACGCCGTTCTATAATTTCCCGTACACCTTCGGTTATATGTTCAGTACGGGCCTCTATGTTCGGGCATTGGAAGAAGGGCCGAGCTTTGCGGACAAATATGATGCACTTCTTCGTGACACCGGCGTGATGTCCGTGGAGGATCTGGCGAAGAAACACCTGAATGTGGATCTGACCCAGCGCGATTTCTGGCAGAGTGCAGCAGATTCCTGCGTATCCGACATTAGACAATTCCTGCAAATGACGGAGCATATGGCGTGATTTGTTGATTATCATCGGAATAACAGATAAGAATTTCCTTAGAGGACGTTTACCTCTCAATACATGCAATTTCCAACCTATGGAGGAGCCCGATTCGGGCTTCTTTTTTTGTCGTAAAAGAATGAAAGTTGACGCAAAAAAGGGGCCAAAACCTAAATTATTTGTGCAATTTTAGTAATAAATACCCAAATGTGTTGAATATTGTTGATACATTGATTCCTTTACCCTATAATGAGTCATAAGCCCTAATAATAGGGAAGATTTACTAATAAAGGAGGGGAGAAGAGATGGTAAAACTAGATCAATTATCACTGGCTAGACAATTGGACATCGTTTTTAAAGAGCTGGAAGAAGAGTTGGGAGGTCTTAGTTCAGGGACAGTATTTGTACAAATACGAAATAATGTAATTGGTAAATTTGGCATACGGCACAATCCATTGGCTGGGCGTAACGGAGTCATAGCTCCACTTGAGGAGGGGCTAAGTGAAGCTCAACAATTCTCTTTTCGTACGATGGCGCTTGAAAGTCTGAAACATAAACGCCACTGGACACACGGCGAAATCAGTTATGAATTTATGGTACGACAAGGCATTGTTGTTGTAGATGCTGTCCTTGAATCCAACTATAACATGGCAAACTTGATGATTCGGTACCCTCGTAATACATATGCCGAAGCTGCTTCGGAATCCTGAAATCATTTATCATATAGAACATATAACGAAAGAGGCGATCTTTGGGGAGAAGATCGCCTCTTTCTAATTACGGCTGGAGGGAAGAGATGCGAATTACAGGTTCGAACGACCCGATAATTGCTGCTCAGCCAATTGAACCAGACGTTTGGTGATGTAACCTCCCAAAGAACCTGTTTCACGGGAAGTATAGTTACCCATGTAACCGTCTTGTGGAAGCGTCACACCCAGTTCTTGAGCAGCTTCTACTTTCAATTGTTGAAGAGCTGCAGTTGCTTGAGGTACGACAAGATTGTTAGAAGAACGACCTTGAGCCATGTCATGTCACCTCCTTTGATGTTGTATGTGGATATTATGACTGAATCCTAGGAATCTCATTCGTGCTGGAGGCAGATCAATGGCTGGTAAAATTATCCGAATGAAATTGCCGTTATCTAGACAAACAAGAGCAGCCCTTTGAAACAAAGGGCTGCTCTTGTTGAAACATTAAGTATATGAAGATCTTATGGTTCACCGGGGATTTGCTATTACCCTTGCTCTGCCTCCGGTGTTGTTTTTTGGATGCTGATCTGGGTATTCAGGTTCACGGTCTGTCCCGGTTCCAGATGAATCAGTCCGGTTTCTTCATTCGGCAGATTCAAATTGGGCGCGTTCGGAAGCCAGGTATACGGCTCGATGCAAAGGAAGTCCTCTGCGACGCCTTTCGTATAGAGCACCCAGTGTTTGAAAAAGGCGCGGTCAGCCGAATAATGAATTTGATAACCATCATCACGTTGAAGCATGGCTTCAGCCGGTTTGCCCTCTGGAATCTTTAATATCGTATCCAGGTCGGCTTCCTTCAGGTTTAATCCGGAATTTAGTTGTTCCAGATGGCCAAGCGGTGAAAAATCTCCGGTTGGGATCAGTTCATTATTCAAGGTATAAATGCCCTCTACAGGCAGATCCAGCGTCCAGCGATGCGGCTCGCCATCAAGCAGGAACCACGTATGGTAACCCATCCCGAACGGGACAGGGCTGGAACCCAGATTCGTTACACGAAGACTCTGCGATAAGCGGGCGCCCTGAAGGCGAAAGGTCATTTCCAGCTTCAGCGGTACTGGGAATTGGGCGATCCATTTCGGATCATCCGATGATATGAACTCTGTCGAAACGGCGCACCCATCATCATCTTCCTCTATGTCGCTGACACACCAAGCCTGTGATCGGTGGAGACCGTGGATATGATTGTCGTTCGCGGTATTTTGATCAAATTGATACGATGTTCCGCCGTACTCAAACTGGCCTTTGGAAATCCGGCCTGGCGGAATGAGCATCGGGATGCCGAAGTGATAGGGCTTCTGAAGATAGAAGGCAAGCTCACTTTCATCTGGTTTTCGAAGGATTTCGCGTGAATTTTCAAGGTCTTTAATTCCAATGACATTGTTACCTAGACGAGGAAGGAGAGTCACTTCAAGACGGCCGCTGTTTAAAATATAGGTGTCGTAACCATTCCACTGGCCTTTGGTCACTTGATTCATATCGATGCTCCTTTACTAACAGAAATCATGGTCTGGACGATTAACCACATCATAACAGATTTTTATGGAAAGGGTAAAAGAAATGCTTCAAAACATCGGACGACTTGATTCCAAAATGGAATTGACAAGGGAGAGCAAGAGTTTTATCATTGCATGTAATAGTGATCCAAAATGATTGAAACACGATGACAAGGACAAGTAAGCAGGTGCGGCCCATCCTTCAGAAAGCCGGTGGTTGATGTGAACCGGTGGATCCGCTTTGCTGAATGGACCTTTGAGTGCCAGGCTGAACAGGGATTATACTGATATTCCTTAATATGCCGGCCGGGTATTCTCCGTTACAAGAATGGAAGGCTGCAGCTTAAGTATTAGAGTTTACTGCAGCGAATTAGGGTGGCACCACGGTCTCACGTCCCTTGCGGATGTGAGGCCTTTTTGCGTTCATATATAATTCCTTGAGCGGGGCAGACTTTGGATTAAAAGAATATTGTAAATAAATGGAGGGCTAGTCATGAAAACTGTATTATCGGGAATTCAGCCGAGCGGCAATTTGACACTGGGCAACTACATCGGAGCCATTAAAAATTTTGTTAAGCTCCAAGATGAGCATGATTGTTACTTTATGGTCGTCGATCTGCATGCCATTACGGTACCGCAGGAGCCTAGCTCGCTTAGAGATCGCTCCGAATCGGTTGCGGCACTGTACGTTGCAGCCGGAATCGACCCGAACCGTGCTAATATTTTTCTCCAATCCCATGTTCCTCAGCATGCCGAGCTGGGATGGATCATGACAACGATGGTCAATATGGGCGAATTGGAACGAATGACACAATTTAAGGACAAATCGGAGGGTAAAGATTCCGTAGGAGCCGGTTTGTTTGTCTATCCAGCGCTCATGGCTGCAGACATATTGCTGTATAATGCCAATCTGGTACCGGTAGGGGATGACCAGAAGCAGCATTTGGAAATCACGCGCGATTTAGCTGCACGGTTCAACCATCGGTTTGGTTCCTACTTCAATATGCCGGAACCGTTCATTCCGGAGGTAGGCGCACGAATTATGTCGCTGGACGATGCTTCTAAAAAGATGAGCAAAAGTAATCCGGTTGAGGGCAGTTATATTGCGATGCTGGATACGCCGGATCAAATCCGCAAGAAAATCAGCCGGGCTACAACCGACTCCGGGGCCGAAGTGGTCTATGATCCGTCCGCTAAACCTGAGGTTAGCAATCTGATGAGCATTTATTCCGAGTGCGCCGGAGTATCTCTGCAGGAAGTACAGGCGCGTTTTGAAGGAAAGATGTACGGGGCATTCAAGAAGGAGCTTGGCGAAGTTGTAGTAGCCGCTCTGGAACCACTTCAAAACAGATACTACGAAATTCGCCAAACCGGTGAGATCCATGACATTCTGGCCAAGGGAGCAGAGCAGGCACAGAAGACTGCAGCTCAAATATTGGATGGCGTCAAGGACAAGATGGGCTTTCTGGCTCGTAAATAAGCAGGGTGCTTCCTTAAGAAGGCCTGCGTTTGGACTTGATAATGAATCCCCAGCCTATATTGAGAATGGAGAGTAGAGCGAGACCGACGGCCAGAAATCCGTTGTAGCTGATGGATATGGCCGAAGCGGTCAGCAGGACGATCGAAGAGACCGCAAACCATAGGGATAAGCCTTTACTCATATGAAAAAAACCTCCAAAGATAAAAATTCAAAAAATACGTATAACGTTGCAAGAAGGAGCCATAATAAGTTTGCAAGCTTGCACTGGAATAACAGACATTCAGTGAAGGGAGATATTTAATATGGCACGCCGCAGCAACAATTTGGTTGTACCTCAAGCTACTGCAGCATTACAACGTTTGAAACTCGAGGCTGCTCAAGAACTAGGCGTAACGATTCCTCAGGACGGTTACTATGGTAACTATACTTCCCGTGAAACAGGATCCCTGGGTGGATACATTACAAAACGTTTGGTACAGCAAGCTGAACAGGCTCTTTCGGGGTCTGGCCGCACGCTGTAATCTCTTTCTCATAACGTGAGTATGGAAGCCCGGAGCGCTATCATTGCGCTCCGGGCTTTGTATTCATATTAAGGGATCGACACTCACTTTGCTACATAGACAAATTGTGCCTTAAACAACGGCATAACGTCAAGAATAGATCGCTTCCAAATGTCACTGAATTGTCATATAGATGGAACGAATTCCGAAGGATTGCTAAACACTTTTTACTAATGATATGATAAACTTTATAGCGGAGGCAGTACTTCCTCCATAACGACAGATACAAGGAGGAACGTTTACACGTGGATAATCACTTGAGATACCAGGCTCCTTCAGAATCCGCAGCACTTGCCTCGGCAGCGCCTGCACCTCCCGATAAGGCGGGGACTTGGAAAGATTTTATCACGGTGACGAAGCCCGGAATCATCCGGTCAAATTTGATAGCGGCTTTTGCCGGATTTTGGCTAGCATCGCGTTGGGATATCCAATTTGGATTGATGATTATGACACTTCTCGGAACCGTGCTTGTTATGGCTTCGTCCTGTGTTTTCAATAACTATTTCGACAGAGAGCTCGACATGAAGATGGAGCGCACACGGAATCGCTCACTTCCAACCGGACGGCTGACACCTAAGGTTGTTCTTTGGTATGCCATCATACTTGGGGTCGTTGGACTAGCTATGTTATTCCTGTTCTCAGGGGTATTGGCCGGGATATTCGGAGCGATCGGAATGTTCGTATACGTTGTGGTATACACATTATGGTTAAAGCGTTCATCAACATGGAGCACATCGGTAGGCGCTATTTCCGGAGCGATGCCTCCGGTGATCGGTTATGTGGCCGTGACAGGAAGCGTAGATATGGCTGCAGTGCTGCTGTTCGCACTTCTGTTTCTGTGGCAGCCGCCACATTTCTGGGCGCTGGGCATTCGCCGCGTTGAAGAGTATCGCGCAGCGGGCTTCCCGTTATTGCCGGTTGTTAAAGGAATTAAACGCACGAAGTATCAGATGATTCCTTACCTGGTGCTGCTTATTCCGATTCCTATTCTGATGTACACGTATGGGTACGCCGGTATTTTCTTTCTGGTTATCGGACTCTTCCTGGCTGTTTGGTGGCTCTACGCCGCACTCCAAGGTTTCCGTGCCAAGGACGATGAAGCTTGGTCCAAAAAGGTATTTATTATCTCCATCAACTACTTGACCTTGAGCCTGATCGTTCTCATACTCAATACCACCTTTTAATAGGTGGAAGGGCTTAAACGCTACACTAAACCTGATAAGAACAGGGATTGCCTGAGACGAAGGGAGAACGGGGAAGGTCATGAATGCATTCAAACGTTACAAATGGACTTGGGTACTACTCGCTGTCTGTGTAATAGCAGCTATTTACCTGGTATACAATTCGCTGGGATTCGGAAAAGAAAAGTTTCCTATCGTTCGTGAGGTTGCCGCTTATTCCATGGAGAATGTGGATGGAAAGACGATCACATCGGATGATACCAAAGGCAAGGTGAAGCTTATGTACTTCTATTTCACCAGCTGCCCGGATGTATGCCCGATTACGACACTGGTACTTTCGCAAATACAGGAAGACTTGAAGAAAGAGGGCCTCTTCGGTAAAGAGGTTAACTTCGTGTCCATTTCCTTTGACCCGGAAACCGATACAAAAGAGAAGATTAAGGAATTCGGGGACCGTTTCTATGCTGATTATAGCGGCTGGTACTTCCTTCGTGGAGATCAGGAGGAAACACGGAAGCTGATGCAGGACTCTTTCAAAATCCCGCTGCTCGGCAATAACTCGACAAATTTCACGCATGGCAATTCCATTGCATTGGTTGACCGGGATAACAATATTCGGAAGACTTATAATGCAGCAGACCCGGCCCAAGTGAAGACCGAGGATATTGTGAAGGACATTAAGTCCTTAATTAAGGAATAACCTAAAGGTAAAACCAAAAGGCGCGCTCTATCGTTAAGGATGGAGACGCCTTTTTATTATTTTAAAACAAGGTCATCAGAATTCAGCAGGAGGCGGGTAAATGATGAACTCTTCCAGCCCGGCCTTCTCTAACTGGGCAATCAGGTACTCGTCAGGCGTTCCTTCAACTCCGGCGTAACCCCGGCGCGTATAAATCTGTTCGGCATCAGGAAAGATGTCGCGCAGGGCACCGCGAATTTTCTTGCCGGAGCTGTCGTTATCCATAAAAAGATAGACCTCTTGATCCTTCACCTGTTTATGAAGGCTTTCAAGCTTGGCGGTGTTTAACGTTCCGAACGTGCACAAGATGGTTATATCTGATGTCAGCAATCGGCGTAGTCTACTCCTGTCGTTCTTGCCCTCTACGATGATGAATATCGGCATCTTTTTTCACCTCTGTCATGATACGGAGATCCTTGGCAGCATTCCCCGGGAAATGATAATCCGCCGTCGAATGATGGTTATGTCGAATGGTGTATGTATAGTGTAACTTGTTTCTTGCCGATCATGCAAAGCAGGCAAAATAAACGGCCATCCACTGGATGGCCGCAACAAGGTTAACCCATGTATTCTAGTAGAAACAGCTCAAGATAATGACGAGCAGAATATACAATACAAGAACCATCCCTACAGAATTTCCATGGCCTCCTGTATGACAATGTTTATGATGATGAACATGACTCATGATTACTTCACCCCTTGGTTAGATGTACGTGGTCATTTGCCACACTGTATCTTATGTGGATTTACCCAAATGGACTGTGTGTTGGCCCATCCGCATCTTTTTGGGCGCTGACTCAAGCAGGTACAGCTTCCTTAGACGGTTGAGATTGGGGCTTCCGGTGAGATGGCCGTTAAAGGGGCTTCACGATTGCGTTTGGGGAGCAGCAGCAGAACGGTCATCAGCATCAGAAACGCGATGAAATAAGGTGACACCACCGTTCGAAGCTGTCCAGCCGCAATCGGGCCGACAAAGGAACCAAGCGACATGGCGATGGATTGAAATGAGAATACTTTCCCGAGTCTGCCTCCGCCGCTTAGCTCGATGAACAATGAGGATAACGCCGGAAACAGCAATCCTTTAGCTAGCCCGAGTGCAAACAGGATGATCATAATCGGTACATGATGAGCTGCGGCCAGAGCGTAGAAGCAAATCGCCAGCCCCAATACGCCGATGGCTACTCTGATATGGGGCGCATAACGATTAAGAAATAGCATGCTTAATGTGACCAAAGCTCCAAGACTAATGACGGAGAATAGAAGTCCGGTGGACATAATGCTTGCCAGCCCGCTTTCTCGCAGCGGTATTTCAAAAAACAGGATTCCTTGAGAGCATGCGATAGCAAACGGAATCAAATATAAACGCAAGCTAAAAGGAAGCCGCGCCGGTGCCCCGTTGTTGATCGGAACAGCAGCCTGACCTTTATCCTTAGCAGTGGCTGACAGAGGTTTCGGGAGACTGAGAAACGCCATCAAACCGGTGAAAATCAAAAGCCAGCCCAGACTCTGGAATGTACCGGAAAATCCTGCTTTGGCTACAATGAAAGCGCCGGCGGCCGGAGACAAGACAGAGGCAAGAGTGTGTATTACGCCATGACCGGACATATATTTGCCTTGCGTAACAGGATCCCGGGAGAGTGACGCAAGCAGTGCCAGACAGGCCGGTGACAAAAAGGCCAGAACGAATCCGCTGATCGAGCGAAGCACGAGCAGCTGCCAGGGCAATTGGACATGAGCCTGGAGCAGCAGGATCACACCAGCGGCGGTTAAGCTGAAAATAATGTAGCGTCTGCTGCCGTGCCGATCGATCAAATTGCCTGCAAGCAGATTGCCTGGCAGATGGGTCAGAGCATAAATGCCCATCATCCAGCCGATAAACGTAGGGGCTGCGCCAAGAGAGATGGCAAATGGCGTCAGTACAGGATACTGAGCATGCAAATCAAAAAACGCCAGAAACAAAAACATATAGAGCCATAAAGCGGTTTTCAATATGGCACCCTCCTATCCGGCAAGTTGATATTGTTACTACTACTTGTACGTTCGAAAGGGCAAGCTTATACCTTTTTGTGAAAAGACCCGGTTGGCTGACAGCTTTGCGGGGTATCATGTATAATTAATAAGACGGCCATGAACCGCCGCTTTTGAAACGACGAACGGGAGTGAATTGTATTGGATACTCAGGTCTGGATCGAATTTCTCAAACAAAACTGGCTGGTCATTGCCATCGCCTTAATTGTCTTGTTTATTGTGCTGAACGTAGTGAGAACCGTCATTAAATGGGCGCTGGCCGTACTTATCATCGTGGGATTGTTAGTGTACAGCGGGATTTCCTTAGATAAAATCGGCGAGGTTGTAACCACGGTGAAGGAAGAAACGGTGGACACGATAAAAAAAGAAGCGCTGAACATGATGATGAATGAAGCGAAGGAAGCGAAATATACCTCGAATGAGGACGGTACCTACTCCATTAAAGCTCCCAATCTGGAGCTGAAAGGAAGCGCCGGTTCCGAAGAGGTTGAAGTGACTTTCCGCGGTGTTTCGGTAGGGAAGTGGGATATCAACGATACAATTCAGAGCTTTATCGACGATGCCAAGAGCAATACGGCCTCTAAATAAAAAAGATAGAACGCAATCGGAAGCGAATGTACGAGGGCGGCAGCGTTGTTAGTGCTGCAGCTCGATTACATCGGTTGACAAGACATCATGGGGAGAGGAGGGGATACCGTTGATGTCGGCATGGAAGGATAGTGTGCTGGGTGGGAACGGAATCACCATCTTGCTGCTGCTGATTGTGGCTTTTTCACTATTACAGGGATGGAGTCGCGGAGCCTCCCGGTCAGCCGGGAAGCTTGTTTTTTTTCTGGGGGACGCGGTGCTGCGCCTGGTCGGGCTAGCGATCTCCGTTCCTTTTACATTATGGTTATCACCTAAAGCAGGCGATTGGCTGGGTACGGTCTCCACTTTACCGAATCGAGAGCTGCGCTTCTGGGAACAGATTTATTATACAGCTGTAAAATCGCTGGCGGATTTCCCGCTGCTGCGGTTTGCGGTGCTGTTTATGTTAAGTTACGCCCTTATCGTATTTATGCTGCGTTTGCTCGTGTCCCTGATTATGGGAGGCAGGCTGGGACTCTTCGAAACGAGAAAAGATACATCGGCATCGCTGCTGAGCCGGCTAACAGGTGCGGGAATTGGCGTCATCATGGGCGCAGCGCGGAGCATTATTGTTATTGCGATCTTATTCATCTACGTCAGTTTGAATCCCGATCATGGCTTTAGCCGGTACGTTGAGGCTTCACCCGTTTATCAACAGGGAGCGAGGGCAGTAATAGAGCCTTTGTCGGGCTCTCTCGTCCGCGAGAAGCTGCCGGTCTTTACCCAATCCGTTCAGGAAGAATTGAACGGGATCATTCAGCGGAAGTATGAGGTCATCGACCACAAGATTCCCGAGGGTATTGAGCAGACGGCAGCCCATGTCGTGAAGGATTCGTCAACCGATGAAGAGAAAGCGCGAAAGCTCTATGATTGGGTTGGCAGCCGGATAACATATGATCACGACAAAGTGACCTTGTATGAAGAGCAGCGGATATGGAAAGAGCAGACACCGCAGGATACGTACGATACAAGGTTAGGGGTGTGCATTGATTATGCCCGTCTGTATGCCATGATGGCCCGGTCTCAGGATCTGAAAGTCCGGGTCGTAACCGGCAGGGGATATAATGGTCAAGGCGGTTATGGTCCGCATGCCTGGAATGAGGTCTACTTGAGTGAAGAGAAGCGATGGATACCGCTGGACCCGACCTGGGCACAGAGCGGAAGCTGGTTTAACCCGCCTCGCTTTAATGAGACGCATATTAAGGAGCAGGTGTTTTGATCGGTGTGTTGATATGGAGAAGGGCGGACTTTGGAGCAAGGGAAGTCCGCCCTTTCCCATCAGGAGGGCCCTTCCAGATGAAGTGGGGGGGCGTTTATGTTAATATGGGTTTATGTGATTGTGGATAAAGGGGAGAAGCATACGTGAAAGGGTTTAGGCCGGATAAGCGCAAACAAGAAGAACAAGATGCCGGCAGTCAGTTTAACTTGCGGGTTAATCTATTTTTTTTCAGCACTTTTATCATATTCTGTGTCATTATTATACGCCTTGCTATACTGCAGTTCGTTGAGGGGCCTGAGTTAAAAGAGCTCGAAACCGGCGGGCAGGTTAAAAATTTCCCGCTTCAGCCGATCCGGGGCAGCATCATCGATGCTTCCGGAACGCCGCTTGCCTACTCGACACCTTCCCAAGCACTATATTTAACGCTGTTAAAGGATTACAGTTCATCCGAGCGAGGAAAGAAGAACCGTCCGGAGATCCAAAAGCTGGCCGAGGAAATGGTCAAGGTCTTCGAACAGTATGGTGATCCAAAAGCCGAAAAGCTGACGGTGGATGATGTGATCAAAGCGATGGACCTGGAGTTCAACAAGCAGCCGGGTTATGAGCCGAGACGCATAAAGGCAAATCTCTCGACTAAAGAAGTGGCTTACTTTATGGAGCATAAAAATGAATATCCTGGAGTCGAGGTTGTCGAAGAGAGTCAGCGTCAATACAACCCGGACAAAATCGCCGTTCAAACGATTGGTTATTTGAAAGAATTCCGCGGAAATAAGACACTGGATAAGTATAAACAGATCGATGAGCAGAATAAGAAGCAAAAAGATCCGGGACTCATCTACACGGAGCAGGAGAAGGTCGGTGTAGACGGACTCGAAATGATGTTCCAGGATGAGCTGCGCGGCAAGAACGGATATATCGGCATTCCGATTAATCCGCAGAACATGGCGGACGGGGTGCCAACCATGATCGCCCCGGAGAAGGGCTACAATATTCATACGACGATCCACAAGGATATCCAGAAGGTGACGCAGCAGGCGATCATTGATCAGCTGAAATGGCTTCACGCCAATCCGGTTTCCGGTAAAACGCATCCGAATGCGCAAACGGGGTATGCCGTAGCGATGGAAGTGGACACCGGAAACATTGTTGCCATGGCCAGTATGCCGGATTATGACCCGAATGTGTGGGAGAATGGGACCGATGATGCTAATTGGGAAACCGTTATGAAGTATTACGGCAACGGGACGATTTCTCCATACAGTTCCGGTCGATCCGGCAACAATCTGGAATCGGTTGTGCTGCTCGGTTCCACTATGAAGCCCTTGACGGTATTGATTGGACTTAATGAGAAACTATTCGGACCGAACGATTATTATTATGATGGCGGGGCAGCATTTTTCGGTAAGGATAATACGAGAGTCCGGAACTCAGGCGGTAAAGCCTATGGATCTCTGAATGCGAGAAAAGCGATTGAACATTCCTCCAACGCCTTTATGGTTGACTGGATCGGAGAACGACTGTATAACAAATACGGCTCCAAATCCGTTGAAATATGGGATGAATACATGAGGGAATTCGGGCTTGGGGTTTCTACCGAATCCGGTCTGCCAAAGGAGCATAAAGGAATCATCGAGTATACCAATATCGAGCAGGCGGGAAGTTATCTGGCTGCCATGGCATATGCTTCATTCGGACAGTCCGGTAAATATACGACGCTCCAATTGGCACAGTATGCCAGCACGCTTGCCAATCGGGGAGAACGCATTCGGCCTCAGCTTGCGAGCAAGATTGTGGATCAGGACGGCAATGTGATCAAGGAATTCAAACGCGAGGTATTAAATAAAGCGGATTTCCCGGAGCAGTACTGGAATGAAGTCATTGCAGGGATGAATACGCAAGGACTTCGAGCATTTGAAGATTTTAAATATGATTTTGCACGGAAGACAGGAACATCCGAGCAGGATATTTATAAAAACGGTACTCGGATCCGGGTGGAAAACGGGGTGTTCATCGCCTTTGCTCCACGGCAAAATCCGAAGCTGGCCGTCGCCGTGGTCATACCTGAAGCCGGCTTCGGTTCCCAGAGTGCCGCGCCGGTTGCCCGTAAAATTTTCGACGCGTATGACGAGATTTACGGCCTGGACGGTACGCCTCACCCTAAAAAAACCGAGGGTGAGAATGGGGATGGCAGTAACGAATAAGAGGATATTTACAAAACGGCAGCCAAGAGCCCTAAATGGGTTGGCTGCCTTTTCTTTATCCGTTACACATGGGCGTCCGGGGCTTTGTCCGCCACCAGGTTCAAGACGATGTTAAACTCCAACAGCGCTTTGAGGCCGCAGAGTACCATAGTGTATCCTCCCATGGAATCAATAGCTCCCTTTACCATTTCATCCGCACTGCCTGTAAATCCAGAGTGGGTAATGGCAATAAAGGTCTCATGATCGCCCCGTGGCGTGAATGTCCACTCGGTTTTGGTCTGGTCTGAAGACTCGATCGTGATGCGGCGATTGACTTCGATATGTTGAACGTAAACGTCATCATGTACCCCATACATCTCCCAATCCCAGCGAATATGGCTGCCTTCCTCCAGCTTGCCGCTGCTTTTGGTAAACCAGAACTTGGTTGTAATCTCAGGGTCGATGAAAGCCTCGAATACTTCTGAAACGGGTCTTCGAATCAACATCTCTGCCGTCACGACAGGGGTCTCATTGAGTTTGGTCATATGAATTTTATGACTCCTTTCGGGTTGTCTTCAGTAATATCGTAGCATATAGGAATTCATATTCTTTCTTTTACATTGCTCATTTATTTCAAGGGTCGTGTGCTTTGTTCGAGAGCTTGGGAAATACTACTTGAGACTAGCGTTACCTCAGTTTTGGCATGTCCGGGGGCGGCTATTCATAGGGGAATGTTTTGACGTCATGCCTTTTGTGGTAAAATGTCGTTATGTTTGCTTGTGATTCGTAAGGGGGTTAATACCATGAAACATAAATATCGATTGTTGGCACTGGATATGGACGGTACGCTGCTGCGGGACGATCATGAAGTGTCTGAGGAAACGGTGAAGTGGATCAAGGAAGCGGTACGGCACGGCATTCATGTCTGTCTCTCGACAGGCCGGCCGTTTCAGGATGCGTATCCGTATGCCAAACAGCTTGAACTGACGACACCGATGGTAACGGTGAACGGAGGCGAGGTATGGCGTGCGCCATATGAATTACACCGCCGCGCATTGCTCGACAGCAAGCTCGTGGAGCAAATGCACGCACTGGCCATTGAAACCGGATCATGGTTCTGGGCGTATTCAGTAGAAAGATTGTATAACTCTGAGAACTGGACCGACGATATCGCGAATCAGGAATGGCTGAAATTCGGTTACACCACGAATGATCATGAGGTGCGTCACAACATTCTGATGCGCCTGCAGGATATGGGCGGACTGGAGATCACGAACTCCTCGCCGGATAACCTGGAAATCAATCCGCAGGGCGTTAACAAAGCGACCGGAATCGGACAGGTGTGCGAGCTGCTCGGCATTAGCATGTCCGAAGTCGTAGCCGTAGGCGACAGCTTGAACGACCTGGCTGTGATTCAGCAGGCCGGCCTCGGCGTGGCGATGGGCAATGCCCAGCAGACGGTTAAGGATGAAGCGGACCTTGTGGTTTCCAGCAACAATGAGGACGGCATCGTTGAGGTCATCAGGGATCATATTTTGATCGAAAGGTGAGATGTTGATGGACATATTGGGCTGGATTATCGTTATCGCTCTGTTTATCATTGGGATGGCCGGGGCGATTTACCCTATTCTGCCGGGGGTTGTCGCCATTTACCTGGCGCTGTTTGTTTACGGCTGGTTCTTTACATTCGAGCATTACAATTCATGGTTCTGGATTATTCAGACCATCATTCTGGTGGTGCTCTTCATTGCCGATTATGCGGTTAACGCCTGGGGGGTTAAGAAGCTCGGCGGTTCCAAAGCCTCGATATGGGGCAGCACCATCGGTTTGATTATCGGGCCGTTCGTTATTCCCGCTTTTGGATTGATTATCGGACCGTTCCTGGGAGCATTTTTGGGTGAAATGCTGGCAGGTTCGGGACCGAGCAAATCCATGAAGGTTGGATTCGGATCGGTCATTGGATTGTTCAGCAGCATTGTGGTGAAGGTTATTTTACAGCTCGCGATGATTGTTATTTTCTTCATTTGGATTTTCTAATAGACGCTTAGGAATCGCTGTAAGAGGCGCTTTGGAGGAGAAAGAAGGGTACGGTTTTGTCAAAGAAAGAGTCATTTATTAAAGGTACGATCATCTTGGCCGCTGCTGCGTTGGTAGCCCGAGTACTGGGGCTTGTCCAGCGGGTGCCGCTGGAGCATATGCTGGATGATATAGGGGATGCCTCATTTACGATCGCCAATGCCGTGTATTTAATGCTGTTAACGGTAGCAACGGCCGGCATTCCCAGTACGCTCAGCAAAATGGTATCCGAGCGTCATGCTTTGAACAAGCCAGCGGAGGCCCGTCGTGTCTATCATGCTGCGCTTATTTTTGCCGGAGCAGCAGGCGTTGTCATGACGCTGCTGCTTTATTTCGGAGCCCCTTATTATGCTACCCATATTGCTAAGCAGCCGGAGGCCGCCGCGGCCATTCAGGCATTGGCCCCAGCACTGCTGCTGTTTCCGGCCATCGCCATGATGCGGGGATACTTCCAGGGACGCAATAATATGGCGGCTGGCGGCATATCTCAGATTATTGAGCAGATTGCACGGGTTGTGACAGCGATCGGTTTGGCCTATGTGCTGCTGCGGATGGGTTACGACGATACCTGGATTGCAGCCGGCGCCTCCTTCGGGGGCGTACTCGGCAGTATCGGAGCATTTGCAGTCATGCTGTACTTCACGGTTAATCTTCGTCGAAGTGATCGTGAGCTCAAGATGCCGGCAGCGGACCGTTCCATTCCGCTTGGCGGGATATACCGGGATATATTCACGTTGTCTATACCGATTGTGCTGTCTTCCCTGGCGGTTCCGGCTGTTTACTTTATTGACAGCTCGATCGTCAAGCCGCTGTTGATCGGACAGATTGGTTTGGAACAGGCGACCGCAGCCCTCGCTGTACTGGGAAATCGGGCGCAGAGCGTCGCGGGGATTCCACCGATTCTAGCCATTGCCCTCAGCACCTCGCTCATTCCGATCATCTCTGCAGCGTTTGCGAAGAAAGATCAGGAGCATCTGGAACAGCAAGTATCGCTGGCTATGCGTATTGCCATTTTAACAGGCATGCCGATGGTGATTGCGCTATGCGTGGCATCCTATTCCATTAATGGTTTGCTGTTTAGTTCCTTGGGCGGCAGTGGGATAATTGGATTTCTGACGTTCGGTACGATTTTCCAAATCACGATGATGACCACAAATTCCATTCTTCTCGGAATTGGCAAGGCCAAGCTCTCGATGATTCACGTGATGGTTGGGGTTGTGGTCAAGCTTGCAGCCAGCTTCCTGCTTGCTCCGTTTTTTGGAATCTACGGGATCATAGGGAGCACGGCGCTCTGTTTCCTTGTCATTACGATACTGAACATAAGATCGATTAAAGGGATTGTATCCTTCTCCATCCTGGGCAAACGCTGGACGGGCTTCGTGCTGACGGTGATTGCTGCCGGGGGAATCGGATATGGCCTGAATCTGGCCGGTATTCAAATGGTCGATGTCATGCCGGCACGGTTGGCATTCCTGCTGACTTGCCTGGTTGTAGGCGTGGGCGTAGTCATTATATATCTTGTCCTGCTGGTGGTGTTTGGCGTATTGCGGCAATCGGAGCTGAGCAGTTACCCGCGCCTTTTGCAGAAGGTGTTCCGTCCGCTTATGAGACTGCAGCCTGCACGTATGCGGGAGCGGGGATAAGACATAGACTAAGTTTCACTTATCGTGTATATAGAACCGAAAAGAGACCTTCCTTGCAGTATCGGGACGGTCTCTTTTCATTTTAATGCGGATGGAACTGATCAGACACATCATGCACGATGGAGGTTTTCTCCAGAGCGGCCCGATGGGCGTGGGTAATATCCGGCAGCAGCGGCCGTAACGGTTTGCGGATATGCCTAAACATCGTCCGGCCCTGAAACCAGTCGTACCGGGGAATCGGCTCGGGGGGTTCATCCTCCCAGATCTCCTCAAGATAAGGGCTGTACAGACGTTGGCCACCCGGGAGCCATTCGGAAGTGATGAGGTCAGATCCCGCGTGGCCATGATTCATGGCTTGCTCAAGGGTCGGCGTAAATAAGGCCGGCCAGTATTCAGCGCGCGATCCTTGGTGCTTGGTGGATCGCGCGAAGGCCAGCACAGCGCGGTAAATCTCCTCATACCCAAACAATAAAGCATACAGCGAACGGCCAGCCTTGATCCGAATGGACAGGTCGTCAAACTTGGGGATGGTAAGTCCGGCCAGCGGCCTGGTTGGGGATAGGGGCTTTGGCCCAGCGCTTTCCCCCGACTCTGTTCGTCGGACTAGACCCAGCGGAAACACGATTTGATTCAACCGGGTCAGCTCATGCATCCGAAAGAAGGGATTCTCCAGAATATGTTGTTGGTAAAAAGGATGTCTCGCCACACGCCCCTCTATATAGTTCTGCTCATTAATGATGAGTGCCACCGTAAGCGGCGAACTGCTCTGATCCTGCCAGAATTGTTCCCAGAACGGTGTCATAAACGACGAAACATGAAAGTGGGGGAGTAAATGAAATAGGGGCTTGCCTTTATTTCGACTGTGTATATAGAGAAGCAGCTGGGGATAGGCGTCCTGGAAGATCAGCGCATTGCAGCGCTCCAGGAAACGGTACAGATTGCTCTTGAATGTCGGATCCGTGAGATCCGACATCAATCCGCCTTTCAGATCGCTCATATTCCACCCGGCATTACGCGATACCATATGGGCCAGGAAGGCCCAATGCAGCTCAGGATGCGATATATAACAGTCCAAATAGGCTTGCGTACGCGTTACGTTGCTCCGGTTGGCTGCGGCTGCGGCCTCCTGAATATGATGAATCAACTGCTGCTCTTCTTGAGATAGCTGAACATCTGCACCTGGTTCATGAATCCGAATATCGCTATACCCTTGCATGGAAGGGAACGACGGAAACCGGGAAACGCTCTGCTGCAGATAGGGATGGGAGGAGAGGATTTCCTTGAGCTTTACGCGAATTCCCCTTACCGCTGCAGGGTCCCATTGCAATTCGTGTCTGCTTGTCCGGAGCTTTAAGGAGAATCGCCATGATGCGATCATCCCCGACCATGATTCTGTCAGGGCCTGCGGAATGGCTGCCGCCCATGACCATACATCATCTTTGCCCTGGCTTTTTTTATTTTTGACTCCGTTCGAGTGCATTCGGGGGTCACCTGCACTTTCTGATGGTTAATCCCTGCCTGTGAACATCATAATGTCAGTATGCTCTAAAATTTGACTTCCACTCAACATTTTGATTCACTAAGGGTGAAGGAACTCGACGTAAAGGGGAGATAATCAATGGAAAAAATCACTTCGGAAGCAGAATTTCAGGTTGCAATCCAGTCTCCGCGACTGACTGTTGCCGTATTTAAAGCAGACTGGTGCGGCGATTGCAAGTTTATCGATCCATTCATGCCGGAGGTTGAGACGAAGTTCTCAAACCAATTGACTCTGGTAGAGGTTGACGTCGATGCTGTCGGTGACGTGAGTCAGCAGCAAAATATTTTGGGTATCCCCAGCTTTGTTGCATACTCCGATGGACGCGAGCTGGTTCGCTATGTTAACAAACTCCGCAAATCGCGCGAGGAAATTGAAGATTTCCTGCAGCGTGCCGTGGACGTATACAGTACGATTCATAAGTAAGAGTGACCATAGCACCGCCGCCTTGATTGATAACTGGCGGCGGTGTTGTTTTACATATGGATAGAAGTAGGGCGATGAAGTCAAGTACCTGGATCATGAAGGTTTTTCTCAAATTTGAACATTTTGTCACAATCGCTCAAGTGACCGTAGCGGCAGAATCAGGTATAATGAAATGTGGACTGTGTACGATGCGATCCTGTAAAGGTTTAAATAGTGAATGATTAGGAGCAGCAGGTGAGATAATTGAATGATAAACAACTAAAATGGCTGAGTTACATAACATGCTTAGTTATGTTCTGCGCGACGTTCGGTGGCATGGTTGTGACAAAGACGGGCTCGGGACTCGGTTGCGGTCAGGAGTGGCCGCTGTGCAACGGTAAATTTGTTCCCGCTTACACGGTATCCTCCATGATTGAATATTCCCACCGGGCGGTTAGCGGAATGGCGGGTTTGGCGGCGCTCGCTTCGCTGATTGCGTTCTGGAAGTACAAGCGGGATCGCCGGGATTTGATGGCTTATGTTATCGGGACCTCGGTATTCGTTATTGTACAGGCGATCATGGGTGCGCTTGCGGTGGTTAAGCCTCAATCGGCTGCGATTATGGCGCTGCATTTTGGCTTCTCGCTGATTGCCTTTGCTAGCTCTGTCATGCTGGCTCTGGGTATGCGGCGGGTAGAACAGGCGAAGGAGCCCCTAGACTTGGAGCGTCTGCCTCGAGTAAGCAAGGGCTTCCGCAATTTAGTATGGGGCACAGCCTTGTACAGTTACATCGTGGTTTATATCGGTGCATTCGTCAGCCATACCGATTCCCGGGAAGGGTGCTCCGGCTGGCCGCTGTGTAACGGGGAAGTGATACCGGAACTGAGCGGAGGGGTAGGCATTGCCTTTATGCACCGCGTGGCGGCGCTTCTGCTGCTGATCGTTGTGGCGGTGATGGGGCATTTTTCATATTGGCGCAACCGCGACAACCGGGAGATCCAGATGCTGGGCATCTCGGCAACCGTGCTCTGTCTGCTGCAGGTGTTCAGCGGCGCCCTCATTATGGCAACGATGCATAACGAGGAGGTTTACGTATTCTCCGCACTGGGACATACCTTGCTGATCTCCGCCTTATTCGGCGTACTGTGTTATTTAAGCGTCAGGGTTTGGCAGCTCAGCAGACCGGTTAAAGCCGAAATGCGGCCGGGTCATAGCAAGCCTCGCGAGAAGATCGTATAAAAAGAAGCAAAAACCATGAAAAAAGATCGAATTCAGACAACATCGTTTATGCAAAGTCCCCGAGCTTGCCTCGAGGGCTTTGTTGTATAGTAAGGGGGGAGCCGATGATAACCAAGCCATCCGCTCGACCTGTCCGATCTCAAGGAGATGGGGGTTGTCTGGTCATTTCGGGGGCATCCTATAAGAACAATCCCCTGGTTACGGATGAACGAATGAAACCGGGATACCCGGATGAGTTATTCCTGCGTGAGGATATCGTGAAAACGATTGATACGCGGTGGAATCCCTATTTTGGCAAATAGCGATCCAAGAACCAAGGTTAATCTGATGACGCGAGGGGGTACTGCCATGCTTCGTATGTTACTTGGGGAACAGCCCCGGCAGAATAACGGCCTGCTTGAGGAAGCCATCGAATCGATGGTCCAAACAACCCGGCTGCTGCAGAAGGAAATGGAGAAAAATCAGGATCCGACGCATGATTTTCGCAAGCTTGAGATTTGGACCCGGGGGTTGATCGTTTCCCTGGATGAGCTGGAACAGAGCTGGAATGCGGCCAGGCATTTCAGTCAATCGATCCAATCGGGTTACATCGATGACATGTCGATTCAGGAGCAAGGGGAATATCAACGGTATGTGTATTTTTACAAAAACGGCTTCATCCGCGTATTCTCGATCCTTGACAAGCTGGGGACGGTGTTGAACGATTTGTATGATCTTCATACCTCCAAGGTGAAGGCACATTTCTCTTATTTTACGGTCCTGCGGCAGTTTAAATTCCTGAAGGCCCACGGAGAGCTGGCCAAAGAGCTGGAGGAGATCAAGGATCGTTACAAAACACCGCTGAACACCCTTCGGAAACGGCGCAATGCCGAAATCCATTACATGAATTCCGAGATGCAGGATGATTTGTGGCAGCGTCATCAAGGACTGTCGGACAAGATCGAGCTGGAGGATATCGGCCAGCACCTGGACGATCTCAAACAGGGTGTTGATATGGTATGCCGGAGTCTGGCGGCCTCTTATAAATATACGAACAAGCTTTGGGCGAAAAATGGAGTCAGGACTTAGGCACAAAATCGCCATGAAATTCCTTTTGACAAAAACCTGAAAAGAATCTATACTAACTATTGCATTCATTAAATGTTATCAAATCAGATCAAATTAATCGGAAAAATTTCATATAGATGTTTTCTTATCGAGAGAGGCGGAGGGACAGGCCCGATGAAGCCCGGCAACCGACTCTAAGCGTGTAATTGCTTAACGCGATGACGCTTGGAGTGACATGGTGCTAATTCCTTCAAAGCTACAGGATATCCTTGGCTTTGACAGATGAGAAAAGGCGTTGACTTTTACGTAAAGAGGGCCCTTTTTGATTCTACAAAAAGAGGCTCTTTTCTTTTGGGTAAATAGATATGAAGCTACGGAAAAAGGAGGATTATCGGATTGATTGAGCTCAAGCAATTGACGAAGCAGTACGGAAAAGCCGGAACTTTAACAACTGCGTTGTCCGAATTGGATTTGTCGATTGAAAAAGGAGAAATTTTCGGAGTGATCGGACACTCCGGTGCAGGTAAAAGTACATTGATCCGTTGTATCAATTTGTTGGAGCGTCCCACCTCGGGCGAGGTGTGGGTGAACGGTAAGAACTTAACGTCGCTTGGCAAGAAACAGCTTCAGGCGGAACGCCGCAAAATCGGCATGATTTTTCAGCACTTTAACCTGTTGTCATCGGCGACGGTGTACGATAACATTGCGTTTCCGCTGCGTCTGATCAAGACGCCGAAGGCCGAACTGGAACGCAAAGTATCCGAGTTATTGGCTTTGGTTGGCCTGGAGGCGCATCGGGACAAATACCCGTCCCAGCTATCAGGGGGCCAGAAGCAGCGGGTGGGCATCGCCAGAGCGCTCGCGAGCGACCCGGAAGTGCTGCTGTGCGACGAAGCGACCTCTGCGCTTGACCCGCAGACTACGGATTCGATCCTGCGCCTGCTGCTGGACATTAACAAAAAGTTTCATCTGACGATCGTGCTGATTACCCATGAAATGCATGTGATTCAGAGCATATGCGACCGGGTCGCCGTCATTCATCAGGGCGGCATCGTGGAGCAAGGGCCGGTAACGGAAGTGTTCCTGAAGCCGAAGCATGAGGTAACCCAGGAATTTATCCGTCAGGAGATGGACAGCGGCGAAGCGCTCCGGCTGGCTATCCAGGGACAGGCAAACGGACCTTCAAGGGCGGTGCAGATTACGTTCCTTGGATCGAAAACGTACGAATCGATTCTGTCCCATACCGTCCATGAGACGGGCGTGAATTTTGCAATTCTGCAGGGCACCATTTCCACGATCAAAGAAACGCCGTATGGCCAGCTCATTGTCCGTTTCGAAGGGGAAGAGCGTGCCATCGAAGATACGATCCGGAAGCTGCTGGAACAAGGATTAGACGTGGAGGTGATTCATTAATGTTCGGACTCGATTTTACCCAGATCGACTGGAAAGAAATATGGACGGCAACCTTGGATACCCTGCGGATGCTGGGGGCATCGGCATTGTTCAGCTTCATTATCGGACTGCCGATTGGCGTGCTGCTCTACATGGCCGCTAGATCCACATCCGGTGTGGTACGCCTCGGTTACTCGATCCTGTCGTTCATTGTGAACATCCTGCGTTCGGTTCCGTTCATTATCCTGATCGTTGCGATGATCCCGATTACCAAATCGCTTGTGGGTGTTTCGTATGGCGTGCTGGGAACCATTCCACCGCTCGTGATCGGCGCGGCGCCCTTCTTCGCCAGACTCGTAGAAACCGCCTTGAATGAGGTGGACAAAGGGGTCATTGAAGCGGCTCATGCCATGGGTTCTTCGACAAGCCAAATCATATGGAGGGTTCTCCTTCCGGAGGCTCGCCCGGGCTTGCTGGCTGGGATGACCATCACGATTGTAACCCTGGTATCGTATACCGCGATGTCCGGTCAAGTCGGCGGCGGCGGTTTGGGCGATTTGGCCATCAAGTATGGATATTACCGTTATGAGACCGAGATCATGATTCTGGCCGTCGTGTTGATGATCGTGCTGGTACAGCTGCTGCAAATGGCAGGGGATCGTCTGGTGCGGCATTTTACAAGAAAATAACGGGATTGATGAGGCTTCAAGGAAGACAACATATAAATAATATATTTTTCGGAGGGAGAGTTTTAGAAATGAAAAAATGGACATTAGCATTGATCAGCTTGACCTTGGTTACGGTGCTGGCTGCATGCGGCAGCAAGCCTGCGGATAACGCGGCTGAGCCAGGGGGAACATCAGGAGGCGGCGCTCAAGAGGCCGTAACCTTGAAAGTAGGCGCTTCGCCTTCACCGCACGCCAAAATTTTGGAGCATATCAAACCGGCACTTGAAAAAGAAGGCGTAAACCTGGAAATTGTGGAATTCACGGATTATGTTCTGCCTAATACGCAAGTGGACTCCAAAGAAATCGACGCGAATTTCTTCCAGCACAAGCCTTACCTGGATAACCAGATCAAAGAGCGCAAGCTGGACCTGGAGTCCGTGATCGCCGTGCACGTGGAGCCGCTAGGTGCGTACTCCAAAACCATTACATCTGTGGATGACCTGAAAGATGGTGCGGTTGTAGCCATTCCGAACGATCCTTCGAATGCGGGCCGTGCATTGACCCTGCTGTCCAAGAATGGCGTCATTAAGCTGGAGGATGAAACCAAGCTTGAAGCTACTGCTAAGGATATCGTGGAAAATCCAAAGAACCTGGAGTTCAAAGAAGTTGAAGCCGCGATGCTGCCGCGTATGCTGGATGAGCTGGATCTGGCTGTCATCAACACGAACTACGCGCTTGAAGCGGGACTGGATCCAACAAAGGATGCGCTCTTTATCGAAGATAAAGAGAACCCTTACGCCAATCTGCTGGTAGCTCGTCCGGACAACAAAGACTCCGACGCCATTCAAAAATTGGCGAAGGCGCTGACTTCCGAGGACGTGAAGGCCTTTATTGAAGAAGAGTACAAAGGTGCTGTCATTCCGGCATTCTAATTCGAGCACCAAGGCTCGATGATGCTGAACATAAGTTTCATCGTATTCGAGAAGAGAGGGCATTATCCAAAAGACCGTAGGTCTTTATGGATAAGCCCTTTCTTTTTTTGTATAATGGGCCCTCTCTGCGGGTTTGCAAGTTGTTAGGCCTTATCAAATCTTTTATACTGAAGGAAGGATATCCATCTGAGGAGGGAAAGCCTTGAAGGGAAAAGTGGCGCTGATTACAGGCAGTGCGACAGGATTGGGGAAAATGACGGCGCTGTCGTTAGCCCGGCAGGGATGTCATTTGGCTATAAATTATGTAAACAGCAAGGATGAAGCGGAAGCGCTCTCCCGCGAAATCGAGGGGTTTGGCGTGAAGTCCATTGCGATTAAAGCCGATATCGCCAGCGAGCGTGAGCTGTATTCATTGGTGGATCAGACGGAGGAGCAGCTGGGAAGCATCGATATCCTGGTGAACAACGCAGGTCCGTTCATTCGGGAACGCCGTCTATTCTCGGAGTACAGCCGCGACGAAATCGTACATATGGTGAATGGCAATTTAACCGGCGTCATGCTGCTGGACCACCGTGTTCTGCCTGCAATGCGGGAGAAAAAGTGGGGACGCATCATCCACTTTGGATTCGGACATGCGGGAGAAGCCCGCGCGTGGCCTCAGCGTTCAGCCTACGCTGCCGCTAAAGTGGGCCTCGTATCCTTTACGAAGACCCTTGCGGTGGAAGAAGCCCCGTATGGAATCACCGTGAACATGATCTGTCCGGGGGATATTCGCGGAGCCAATAAAGAGAAGACCATTGATGAGGTATCGGGCATCCAAGACGGACTGACCCCGCGCGGACGATCGGGAAGCGGGGAGGACGTCGCCAGGGTGATCGAGTATTTATGCCTGGATAAGTCGGATTTCATTACCGGCAATATCATGGATATATCCGGGGGGCTGGATCCGATCCGTCCGTTGATTAAACCGGAATAATCTAAAATCACCCCACAAAGTGGAGTCCATGCTTCGATGCTAATTCCAAATTCTTTATACTTTGCGGGGCTCCCCTAAAACATATCATTGCAGTTAAAGAATTGCTTATGCTCAGCTGAAAACTTATATATTCTTTAATTTCAAAAAAAGAGTCTTGGTTCCACGAGGGAAACCAAGACTCTTTATAGTTAAAGAAGATTTAGAATACTTGAACTACTTCTTGAATGCCTTCTACTTCTTCAACCAGGGCACGTTCGATCCCTGCTTTCAGAGTAATGGTGGAGCTAGGGCAGCTACCGCATGCACCCATCAATTTCAGCTTAACGATGCCGTCTTCAACGTCAACCAGTTCCACGTCACCGCCGTCGCGCTGCAGGAACGGACGAAGTTTATCAAGCACTTCAGCCACTTCATCATATACAGTGGTTTGCGTGTTTTCACTCATCTTGTTCAACTCCTTTCCTCCCTATATTATAGTACATAAACCGGCAAAATAAAATGCCAATCTTAAGGCAGGTCTAATAACAATGTCCATTATCATTGAGTTTTGCACAAGCAATTCCTATTTCGGAACGGATAAAGTTCTGCAGACGCTTGAAGCCAAGTACGATTGTCAAGTCATCGAATACGGCTGCCTGACCAGCTGCGGCCAGTGCTACCTGATGCCCTTCGCTTATGTGGATGGCGAATGGGTCGAGGCCCCCACGGCTGAAGAGCTGCTTGACGTTGTCATTGCCAAGCTGGAGAGCTTTCAGGACAGCGAAGAGGAAAACTGACGCCGGATACCTGGCATTTCCGTAAGGAAGAACATAGCGTCTGCAGCCTGTTCGTTGCTAGTAATGACGCTTGGATTTCCAGAGAACGCCGCTCTTCAATATCCTTGGTACCCGTCCCAGCACCGACGTGCTGCCCATGAGTCCAAAACCCGCATGTTTGCCGAGGGACCCGAGGGTTCCCTTGAGCTTCAGCGGAGATACCTTTGGCGTATCATCACGCCATAAGGCTTTCATGACATGTCCCACTTGTTCGGCTTGAGCCCCGGCTGCCTGCGCGCTTGGGACGAACGGAAGGCTGGCGCAGTCGCCGATCACGTACACTTCCGGATGGGACGGAACCTGATACCACTCGTTCAGCAGAATGCGTCCGCTGCGGTCTTTTGGCAGATCGAGATCCTGTACGACCTTTACGGGCTGGATGCCCGCCGTCCATACAGCAAGGTCGGTTGCGATAGGCACATCCAGATTATACACGGCATCCTTCTCAACTCGGGATACGGAAACCCCGCTGTGGATATCCACATGGTGTTCCTCAAACCAGCGATGAATATAAGCAGACAAACGGTTAGGAAAAGAAGAAAGAACCCGTTGTCCCCGGTCCAAAATGGCGATATTAAGGTCAGGCCGGCTTTCACGAAGATCGGCAGCGAGTTCGATGCCGCTTAAGCCTCCGCCAATGATATGAACTTGACCATAAGGTCTGAGGTTGTTCAGGTGCAAATAGGTTTCCCGGGATGCAGAGAAAGATTGCAGGCTAAACGTGAATTCTTCAGCGCCCGGAACGCCATGATATCGGTCCGTACATCCCAGAGCAATGGCGAGTTGGTCGTATTCCACGGGATCGTTGTTCGTCAGGTTAACAAGCCTCTTCTCTAGATCGATGGATGTGACTTCACCATATACAATTTGGAGGCGGTCATACACCGGGAATTTAACACGAACGGCGGTATCGGCCACGGTGCCTGCTGCCAGCGCGTAGTATTCGGTTTTGAGTCCTTGGTATGGCATGCGGTCGATGAGCACGACCTCCACGTCTGGAGGAAGATAGCTGCTGAATAATTCTTGAATTAAGGCAAGACCACCATAGCCTCCGCCGAGAATGACGAGCTTTTTCATAAATTTCTTCCTTTCTCAAGAGATAAGAAGGTGAGCGCCGATTCGCAAGAAAAACGCCGCTGGAAGCGGCTTAGGTTACCCACGCTATATTATCTCTTTAACCTGTTTTCCGTTTTTTGGAACGTCTCTCGTTTGCTTAAATCCTGCTGGTAAGACTTATTCGTAAACCTTGATCTCGTTGTAGAAGGTATCGCGTTCAACCGGAATCCGGCCAGCGCCTTGGATGAGCCAGACGAGCTCTTTGCGTGTCAGCCCCTCCGGAGTCAAGGCTCCTGCAGCATGGCTGATGCGTTCTTTGAGGATCGTACCATGGACATCGGAAGCGCCGAAGCTGAGAGCAACTTGAGTCAATTGCGGTCCGATATTAATGAAGTACGCTTTGATGTGGTCGATATTATCGAGCATCAGACGGCTGATGGCAATGGTCTTCAAATCCTCATAGGCCGAATTGCGGCGCATGATGCCTGCATTCTTATTCTTCGGCTGCATGGACAGCGGAATGAATATCATGAATCCACCGGTTTCATCTTGAAGATCCCGAATTTGCAGCATATGGCGGATCCGGTCCTCATGGCTCTCGATCGATCCGTACAGCATGGTCGTGTGCGTCTTCATGCCAAGCTTATGTGCGGTACGGTGAACGTCGAGGTATTGATCTACGTTGGCTTTATCCACCTTCATCTTCTGACGGTATTGGTCAGACAGAATTTCGGCGCCGCCGCCCGTTAAAGACTGAAGACCCGCTTTTTGCAGTTCTTGAAGTACTTCCTTCGTGCTAAGTCCGCTAATGCGAGTGAAGAATTCAATCTCCGCCGCGGTATAGGCTTTCAGGGTTACTTCCGGGAAACGCGCGCTCAATGCCTTCAGGGAATCTACATAGTACTGGAACGGCACATGGTTATTATGTCCGCCAACGATGTGAAATTCACGAATCCCGGGATGAATATGCTGCTCGACATACTCGATCATCTCAGCGCCGGAGAGGGTGTAGGAGCCTTCCTCGCCTTGATCTTTCCGGAAATTGCAAAAAGCGCAGTGGGATTCGCATACATTCGTAAAATAGAGACTCATGTTCTCAATGAAGTAAACTTTTTTCCCGTTCTTGCGCAAATTTGCTTCATTAGCCAGCTGCCCGAGGGTCAGCAGGTCATCGGTTTGGTACAAATACACACCGTCTTCAAGATTCAGGCGTTCGCCGTTTTGGACTTTCGCAACGATCTCCGCCATTCTCTGATCGGTAAATGGTGTCACAATTGTGGACATGTTCAATCCTCCTGTTCACACTTGAACTGCATAGAAGATCCAGCAGAAAAAGCGATCATAAAGTGAATCACTCCCCTAAGGGAACGGTCCGTTTATAGTGGTATAACAACAAACATCAATAATGGGCTGAATAAATAAGTAAGTTTGTGAAAAAATATACAACTGTGGACCAGCCATAACCTTTGCCGCTTTTTTAGCTGAGGGATGTGACAAATATCCAACAGTTGCCGCCCATGTTCCTTCCCTATTATAAACCTGACCCCTCGGGGTAGCAATACAAATAGAGGAATTGAAAATAGGTTATTCATTACATATCAAACGCCATCATAACAACCTTGAGCGAATTCGCGAAGAGGAGTATACTGAAAGAGTGAACGAAAAGGAGGGTGACCTATGATTACAATCAGCGACTCAGCTGCAGAACGTTTGAAAGAAATGCTTGCTGAACAGGAAACGCCCAATATGTTCCTTCGACTGGGTGTCACTGCCGGCGGCTGCAGTGGTTTTTCATATGCAATGGGCTTTGACGATCAAGAAACGGAAGCTGACGTGTACATGGACCTGCAGGACATGAAAGTCGTTGTCGAGAAGGACGATCTGAAGTACCTGAACGGTCTTGAAATCGACTTCGAGGAATCCGGCATGACCGGCGGCTTCACCATCCACAACCCGAACGCCACCGTCACTTGCGGCTGTGGTTCGTCATTCCGTACGGCAACGGATGCGGGCAAACCGAACGAGGAGCCTTGCTAATCAGCGGGTTTTTAGCGTTAACGGTTTCGGATGTGACGATCGGAAGACTTGCGGAAGCTAGGCGCCATGATTGCGGAATGCACCGATAAATACGCAGACCTCAATCGCGATATGGAATAAACCCAACCCTAAAATTAGCGTTTTGGGATTGTGGATCACGGCCTTTATGACGGTGTATAACCGTTATGGAGGTCGTTTTTTATAATAAAGTTATATAACTAAATGAAGGGGAATCCTGCTCATGAGAAATAAGGTGATCGCACGGTTACTCCTATTCTTGGTTTTAGTAGGATGCGCGGGGGAGAAGAATCTCTTCCATATTGAAGGGGCCGTTGAAGAGATAAATCTAAAGGAAGCATGTATTTATGTAGACGGCTTTTGGTTACCGGTAAAAAATGCGGAAACTTATCATGTTGGTGATGTGGTCTTCGCAGAAGTTGAGAGTAAAGCAGAAGGAGACCAATATGACCCCGAGAAAATCACGGTCAATAAAATAGAAATTAGAGAACCATCCAATAGATAAACACGATGGTTAGGCTTCCTTTCCAAGAACATAAAAAAGCAGCCAACTCCGCGGTAAGGAGAGGCTGCTTTTTTGGGGGGTTCTTCCTATTCAGACCGGGAAGAAGAAGGTATCGTTCAGCATCAGCACGATCATGCCGGCGGCCACAAGCGAAAATACGATGCAGCCCGCTCCGAGCCCTCTGCGCTTATCCTTGATGAACTTGAAGCCCATGACAAAGATAAGAACGGTGATGGCTGCCAGGGCTACCGACATGCCGACAATGGCAATCCAGTACAATATTTCAAACAACGCTGCCAAGGTGACAAAGCCTCCTTTATAGGTATCCATGGTGATGGATTTAATACGGACAAAGCTCTTTTCTTACTATACGATAGATCACAGCATTTGCAAAGGGAGGCTGCCGTGAGGCAGCAAGAACCTCGATTATTAGGCATACCATCACGGACAATCATCCAAGACAAAGCGCGGATAGGGGAATAGGATAACGTATGTCATGAATAAAAGGAGGCGAAAGCAGCATGGCGGGAAGACAACTGGCCAGCAAGTGGCTGAAGACGGAAGCGCTGCTGACCGATCCGCAGGTTGCTCCCTACATTCCGGCTACCGAGTCGTATGGAGGGGATACCCTGGTCTCAATGCTGGCCGAACACGAAATGGTCGTGATTAAGCCGATTATAGGAACCGGTGGTAACGGAGTCATCCGAATACAAAAAGACGGAACGGGATACTTGGTAACCCATAAGAGGCGTACTGTTCATGTAGATACATTGAATTCCCTGTTATACGTACTGAGCAGGATGAGGCTGAGACGGCGCTACATGATACAGCAGGGCATTCATTTGGCTAGAATTCAGGGACGTCCGCTGGATTACCGTGTAAAGGTAGTCAAGGATCGAGGGAGATGGGAATTCCGGGCCATGCTTGGGCGGCTCGCGAGCCCAGGGCTTTTTGTGACGAATATTTGTAAAGGGGGGACGCTGCTTCGTTGTGGTCCTGCACTCCGGCTGTCACTGCCCCACATTAATGCGAGGGAAAAGCGCAATGAAATGCGCCAATTAACCAGGCAGTGCATAACGATACTGGAATCCCGCTTTCCAGGAATCGGGGAGCTGGGGTTTGATTACGGACTAGACAACGAGGGTAAGATTTGGATTTTGGAGGTAAATACAAGACCAAGCTGAATTTTTTGTTTAATTTTCCCAAATGGAGACGTTTATATGATTTTTTAATAGGGTAATAAAAAAATAACCACAATCTACCGATATTATAATTGATCAATTTTTTTTATAGTAGAAGTTCCCTATATCCTGTGTATAACATTTATCCCCATAATCCACTTTGATATGACCCTGTTTTTTACACTTACCAACAAATTATACACAGGATTTCCACAAGAGGTTGTGGATAAGCGAACAGTTGTTCCGTTTTAGCATGTCTGATATGATAGATTCAGGAAATTTGAGGAAGGGGTGTGAGAGGGATGGCTATGTTGACGGATGAGATGCTTCTCGATTCCTATCATATGGCTGTTGAGTTGAAGTTGGAACGAGAGTTCATCACTCTACTGCTAGCCGAAATTCATAAACGGAACTTGGACACCGATTCCGGCAGCATCCTGCATTAATCAGATTTTTCGTATATAGAATAGATAACTTACGACATGATACGTATATAATGTGGGAGCTTTCAACCAAGTTCTACATATGGTTTGAAGAATAGAAAAGGTATCTTCGGTTCCAGGGCGGGTGTAACCCCTTTCGGAACGAAGATACCTTTTTTTCTATGAATATGGATGTAGATGAAGTTAAAAATTCTAGCTGCCTTTACAATTTCATGTTACTGCTGTGGCCCGGTGCCAATCTGGCCTCAGGATCGAAGTAAACCTTGGCATTGTTCACGGCGGTAGGTGCTTCACCAAATCCAACAGCGATCAGTTTGACCTTGCCCGGATAGGTGGTAATATCGCCGGCTGCAAAAATGCCCGGGATACTTGTTTCCATACGGGAATCCACCACAATGGAGTTGCTTTCAATGGCGATTCCCCATTCGGAGATCGGACCGAGAGAGGACACAAATCCGAAATTGACAATGACATCGTCGACTTCAATCTCCTGCGTCTCTTTGGTCTTAATATGTGAAAGCGTAACCTTCGTAATCGTATCTTCACCATGCAATTCGGTGATCTCGGTTGGTGTAATGATGTTCACCTTCGATGCCATGAGCTGCTCCACACTATGTTCATGGGCACGGAATTTGTCACGGCGGTGAACCAGTGTAACCTGCTCGGCGATGGGCTCGATCATGAGCGCCCAGTCTACCGCGGAGTCGCCGCCGCCGCTGATGAGAACCTTCTTGCCTTTGAAGCGGCTGAGGTCGTTGACAAAATAATGAAGGTTGGTCTTTTCGTATGCTTCTGCCCCTTCAATCTCCAGTCGACGGGGTTGGAACGCTCCTACACCGGCTGTAATGATAACAGCTTTGGCGTGGTGTTCACCCAAATTCGTTTTTACGACAAAATGACGTTCTTCGAGTTTTTCCACAGCTTGTACTTTCTCTTCAAGACGAATGTCCGTTTTAAAAAGCTCCATTTGGGCGGACAGATTGTTCACAAGCTCTTGAGCGGTTACTTTCGGAAAGCCTGCTACGTCATAAATATATTTCTCAGGATACAGCGCAGCCAATTGGCCTCCAAGCTGAGGCATGCTCTCGATAAGTTTTACCGAAGCTTGGCGCATTCCGCCGTAAAAAGCAGCAAACATACCTGCAGGTCCGCCACCGATAATCAAAAGATCCGTCATATTGCTGTCTTGTGGCATCGTTGTCATGCGGTAAGCACCTCCATAAAATGAGTTTATATTCGAATCAGACAGACGTTCTTGTCCGGATAAAGCTGATTCACGAATTCCTTACCTATTATAATCGTCCCGAAGCGGCATGAAAAGACGAGAAATGAGTTAAAATACCTAACATTGGAATGGATACGCTTACTTAGTAAGTAAGGGGATAAATGGCGGAATGATTTGCACATTATATGGCAAAAAATTTCTTGATATTTGCATAGTTTATGCATATGATTAACGTGATAACTTGTGTTCATTACAGGGTAGTCCTATATATTGTCAACTGTAGCCGAAGTAAGGAAACCTTAGTGTTACAGCTGTTTTTGAACCTTAATGAACCATCAGGTCAAATGTTGAAACGGGCTCTGATTAGGGCTCTTCTCTTTTTTTGGATGCAATTTCACAGAATGTTAACATGTGTACCATACTGTATATATAAAGAGTAAGCTGGAAGGAGCAATAGAATGAGCAGCATACCGAAGATCGTAATCCTTGGCGCGGGTTACGGAGGCATATTGACAGCGCAGCGGCTGCAAAAAGAGCTGAATTATAATGAGGCCGATGTTACATTGGTGAATCGCCATGATTATCATTATATTACAACGCATTTGCATATGCCGGCAGCAGGAACAGACAGCATTGAGAATACCCGGGTATCCATTTCCAAGTTGATCGACGAATTCAAAATCGACCTGGTCAAATCCTCGGTTCAGGAAATCCGCCTTCACGATAAGAAGGTTATTCTTGAAGATGGAACATTATCCTATGACTATCTTGTCATTGGACTCGGCGGAGAGCCGGAAACCTTCGGGATTCCAGGACTCGCAGAGCATGCGATGACGATCCGAAGCATCAACTCGGTACGATTGATACGTGAGCATATTGAGTATCAGTTTGCTTTATATAAAAATGAGCGCAGACCGCAGGAGCGCATTAACTTTGTCGTTGGCGGAGCCGGATTCAGCGGCATCGAGTTTGTAGCCGAGCTGGCGGACCGCATTCCGAGACTGTGCAAGGAATACGACGTCGATCCGACGCTGGTGAACATCTATAATGTCGAAGCCGCTCCTGCCGCGTTACCGGGGTTTGCACCGGAACTGGTGGAGTACGCCATGAGCGTTCTTGAGAAGAAAGGCGTTACCTTCAAGATGGGCATTGCGATCAAGGAATGCCTGCCAGGCGGAGTCGTTCTGAACAATGGCGAAGAGATCCGGGCGGCAACGGTGGTATGGACCGGCGGCATCCGCGGGAACCGTCTGGTGGAAGCAGCCGGTTTCGAAACGATGCGAGGCCGCGTCAAGGTTGATGAATACTTGCGTGCTCCCGGATACGAGAACATTTATATTATCGGCGATAACTCCCTGATTTTTAATGAGGAAGGCAGACCTTATCCGCCGACCGCCCAAATGGCGATGCAGCAAGGCGTGTGCTGTGCCCAAAATATCGTTGCGGCCATTCGGGACAAGTCGATGCGCAAATTCGAGTTCCATAACAAAGGCACGGTAGCTTCTCTTGGACGGGGCGAAGGCATTGCGGTTGTCGGGGATAAGAAATATCAGGGATGGAAAGCGGCCCAGCTGAAAAAGTTGGTTGATCTGCGCTACCTCTTCATTATTGGAGGGATTCCGCTCGTCCTGAAAAAAGGCAGGTTTCTATAATGAGACACTGCAGCGTTCAAGTACGGGGGCTGCTCACCAGAGATGAGCTGGATCGTTATAACGCTCTCATGGAGGTAGGCTCCTATCTGGAGTCGCAGGAGCGGTACGATCTGGCTTACACCATTCAGCAGGAGGTCGACATTCTCATACTTCCTGCTATTGAGCGGCTCAAGGATAAGGGGCGTGCCCGGGACCGGGCGACGGCTGAATATCTTGAAACCTTGCGCAAGCAAGAGCAAGATGAAGACGACGGTGAGGAATAGAAGAAGGGATGCCCTCGTGTTGAGAGCATCCCTTTTTTGACATTATAAGTTTTTTGGGGTCCCCGCAAAGTATGTGGAATAAAACATCGTAGCATAGGCTCCACTTTGTGGGGATATTTTGTACATGCTGTTTATGTGCAGAAGGAATTATACCTTCATTAAATCTGTAAATGAAGCCTGATCGAGCAGGTTGCCGACATAGAACGGACCAAACTCGCCGAAACGCGCACTTACTTCGTCAAATCTCATTTCGTACACGAGCTTCTTGAACTGAAGCGCGTCGTCGCTGAACAAGGTTACGCCCCATTCCCAATCGTCGAATCCAACGGAACCGGTGATGATCTGTTTGACCTTGCCGGCATAACCGCGGCCAATCATCCCGTGGCTCTTCATCATGGATTTGCGCTCGTCCATGCTGAGCATGTACCAGTTGTCCGACAAATCCCGCTTTTTGTTCATCGGATAGAAGCAGATATGCTTCGATTTTGGCAGGGCCGGCTTCAGACGGGCAATGACATGCGGATTCTGCATCGGATCCTCATCGGAGGAGCCGGCCAGGTAGTTGCTCAGCTCGACAATGCTTACATAAGAATAAGCCTTGGTGGTGAACTGGGCGAACGTTGTTTTGTTAAAGGCGTTCTCGATCGCGTTCAGCTCTTCCAGCGTCTCGCGCAAAAGCATGAATACAAAATCGGCTTTCTGACCGACGATGGTATATACAGCGGTACTGCCTTTTTGGGCAGCTTCGACGGCATCCCATTCCTCGCGGAATGCATTCAGCTCGTCCAGCGCAAAAGCACGTACTTCTTCATCTGCAGCTTTCCAGGCCGGCCAATTGATGGTGCGGAAATCGTGCAGCGCATACCAGCCCTCAAGCGTCATTGCAGCTTCGTTCATGTGATCACTCCTAAACGTTATGTTCGTTATAATTGAAGCGGATGGCCGCTTGCATTAACTTCCTATATTGTACTGTAAGCGCAGTCGGAAGGGCAAACGCCGACACAATGTATTCACGATTGTTCGTTGATCTGTGACATTATTTTTAGTAAACTAGCTATTAGCTAAAGCTTGGTGTGCTGTTTCTTGCTGCAATAGAGTAGAATAGCTGCTACGCGTAGGTGATAAAGAAGAGGTGAAAACAGCGATCATGCTTCAATTTATTCCTGTGCTCGTGCTGATGATTTTGTTTTTTGTCATGATGTTCGGTATCGGTTTTATCCTAAATATGTTGATGAAGACGACCTGGTTTCCTTGCTTTCTGTTCGTGATCGTCATTTTGCCGGTCGTTGTATACAGCTTGTGGGATCGGGGCCAAATGTCGTTCTGGACTCACGTGGGATCCTTCCAACTGGTGGATTACTTAACGGGAGTTGCAGGTCTGATTGGTGCCTACATGAGCGGATGGACCATTAAGACATTGCGTATTAAAGGCTTTAGAATGTTTTAATCGCGCTTGCGCAAATTGAATGTAGTGTTGATGGCGGCTCTGCAATACCTGGGGGCCGTCATTTATTATTTGTGGAAGCATGCAAATGGCGGGTGCAAGAATTCCAGAATTTTTGATGCGAAAGAACCGACTTCGAGACGACGGATTTATGATAGAATAGAGGAAGTCTATTTTTGGGCGACAGGGGGAGCATAAACGATGCGCATGACTAATTTTTTACATTTTACCGAGAACCACCGTTACTGCGTATACCGTGACTTCTGCTTAAGCGGCCTGGATGACAAAATGCTTGGTTCGATTTATCAACCGATGGTTGGCGCGTTTGCTGTCAGTCTGTACCGTCTTCTCGTATCGCATGTGCCGGTGGAGAAGGTGGGTTACTCGGCTATTGAACAGCAGCGAAGATTATTCTTGACATTAGGGCTTGAGCCTAGTGAAAAAGGACGCCGATTTCTCATTGAGCAAACCTCGAAGCTGGAAGCGGTAGGTTTACTGCAGACAAGCCGGATGTTTGTCCCGGAAACGGATGACCATATCTATGAATATGAGCTGCAAGCACCGCTCAGTCCAGCGGAGTTCTTTAACACTCAGCATCTGACACTGCTGCTTCGCGACAAGGTGGGGAAATTCGCCGTTCTGTCGTTAAGAGAAGAGCTTTGGAGCAAGGAACCCCTTGAATGGTCCGGTATTTCCTTCAACAAGGAGAACATTTCGGTTCCCTTTTATGATATTTTTGAGCTGAACACGCATGTCATTGATTATGAACTGGAGCAAGCGCTGGAAGAGGTCGCGGTGTCACGGAAGTCCACGGCGCCGCCAAATCCGCAAGGAGAAGGTCTGAACTATGCGGACATTATTCTCCGTTTCCCGCGGGAATCCCGCAATCGAGTCTTTGTGGAGCGTCTTCGCTACGACCATGAGCAGATGGGCATCGTGAATTACGTGGTGCGGAAATACGATCTCAGCACGCAGGATTTGTGCCGCCTGTTGGACGAGGACGGCATATTTACCGAGCATGGCGAGGTCGTGCTGGATGATCTTCAGCACAAAGCCAGTCTTCACTTTAGACAGGGAATGAAGATGCAGGAGAAGCGGCAGATTACGGCAGGCAAGGTCGTTGCTTTGCGGCAGGAGATGACGGCCGATCCGGAAGAGCCGGCACAGGAGCATGCGGTAGAGATGGAATACTATGTGGAGGTTCCGACTCAGTTCCAATCGAAGTGCGACATTCACCAATATAATATGATGCTTCGCAACGAGCCTTATACCCGGCTCCTGCAGACCTTCTTCCCGGGCTCGGTTCCAGCGCAGTTCCTGGACATTTTCGAAAAGATCGATCTGAGTTACAAGCTGCCGGGTGAAGTCATCAACGTACTCATTCATTATTTAATGTCACTCATGGCCGCAGGCGGCGAGCAGCGCATCAACCGCAATTTCGTGGAGGCCATTGCTTCCAATATGCTGCTGAAGCAGGTAAACAGCTATGAGAAAGCTGTTCAGTATATACGCGATCAAGCCAAGATGAAAGGCAAGCAGAAGGCGACCACACAACGTACGCGTACATACGCTAAAGGCGGAAAGGTGAAGCCGGAAATTCCAGTGGCTCTGGAATCCGATCAGGCGGAGGCCGTATCGGATGAGGAATTCGAAGAAATGATGCGATTTGCGGCAGAAATGCAGGCCGGCAGCAAGAAGGGCGGATAAAGAAACCTGCTTAAGAGAGGAGGGAGCTAGAGATGGAGTCCCTTGGTGAACTGCTGGAAAGCATGAAAAGTCCTGCGCTCCGGCGCAGAACCGAGCAGATTATGGAAGATTTGCTCAGGAATCCTCTGATTCAAACATTGCGGAGCGAATACCCGGAGATCGATGACCGGGTCATTCGTTTGAATTTAAGCAAACTGTATCAATATGCGGGAGATCAGGCCCACTGCAAGGCATGCCCGGGTCTGGACCGGTGTCCGAATGATTTCCAGGGACATTTCAGCAAGCTGGATATCCAGCGGACGAACGGAACCGTGGAGATCTATGAGCGGAAGGCGCCGTGTTCCCTGCAGATTGCGAAGACCAATGAGGATCAGATCAAAAAACGGATCCGCAGCTTTTATGTCGATGAGCATGCCTTGAACGAAGGTTATGACAATATGGAGATTATGGCGAAGGACCGCCTGCGGGCACCGGCCGTGCACCAGGTCTTTAAATACATCCGGGATACGAAGGAGAATGGGTTGTCTCCGCGCGGCCTGTATCTCACCGGTTCGTTCGGTACGGGCAAGACCTACCTGATGGGCTACCTAATGCATGAGCTCGCGAAAGCAGGCCATTCGGGCGTTATCGTGTATATGCCTGATTTCGTGGAAGATCTGAAGACCATGATGCAGGACGGACAGAAGCTGAAGGACATGGTGGAGACGATGAAGCATTGCGATCTGCTGATCTTTGACGATATCGGAGCGGAGAATTTGAATCCGTGGGTTCGGGATCATGTCCTCGGCTCCATCCTGAATTTCCGGATGAATCGGCTGCCGACCTTCTATACGTCGAACTATCCGCTCGACGGGCTTGAACAGCATCTGAGCTTCACGAGCAAGGATGGCGAGGAGCTTCACAAAGGTCAGCGCTTGATGAACCGGATTGCGCCTTTTGTGGATGTCGTTCATCTATTCGGGGAGAACCAGCGAGGTAAATTCTAGTATTGCAAGCAAGCTTCCTTTGGACCCCCCCATGAATTGTAAAAAGTCTGATCCCGTTAGCGTATGGAACGCGGCAGGGATCAGACTTTTTATTTACGCACAAGGAGTCATCAAGTATTAGCCGACCAAGAACTTGATAATGACGAATCCGAAAAAGATGATGGTCATGAAACCAAACATCCCCACGAAGCCCATCATCAAATCGCCAAAGTCATTGCGTGGTTCTTCATTGATGTGCTCCCGTGGATCGTTAACGCGTACGTTTACATCCATGGTGCTTGCCTCCTCAAAAGGTGAACATGCCGTGCCAACTCGAAAAACTTGACAGTCACCCGACTTGTTACTAGTAGTATACCCAATGCGCAAATCATTTGTAAAGATTGCATAAAAATCCCGTGAAATCCTCTTTCTTTAGGTGAGTATATTTCACTTTTTCCGGCCGATTGTGGTATACTAAATTCGTCGACCCATTCGACAATTATGATTCGCACTATACCTGATCTTATCCTGTGAGGAGGAGAATACAATGGCTATCGTCAATGTTACCGACCAAACCTTCGTGAATGAAGTTGAAGGTCAAGGAACGGTTGTAGTTGATTTCTGGGCGCCATGGTGCGGCCCTTGTAAAATGCTTGCTCCGATTCTGGACGAATTGTCTTCAGAACTCGGCGATGATGTAAAAATTGCTAAGGTGAACGTGGATGAGAATCCGGAATCCGCAGCACGTTTCGGCGTGATGAGCATTCCGACCATGATTTTCTTTAAAGACGGCCAGCCTGTCGATAAAGTGGTAGGTCTGAACTCCAAAGAAGCCTTGAAAGGCATCATTGCAAAACATCAATAAGCAGGCATGGTCCTAGACCGCCATCTGCTTTCATACAGCGCCTTCGGTGAAACCCGGAGGCGCTTTGTGTGGTTATTCATAGTGTTTTATATTTATGGTTAATACTATATAATCTCCTTGGAGAGGAGGGACAGCATGGACGATTTTGCCAAACAGCTTCAGGACCAGGAGAAGGCGCTGGAAAATATTCGACACAAGCTGGCATTGCTGCCGGACCAGCCCGGCTGTTACTTGATGAAGAATCATGAAGGCACGATTATTTATGTGGGCAAGGCCAAAGTGCTGAAGAACCGGGTACGCTCTTATTTTACCGGAAGCCATAACGGGAAGACCCAGATGCTGGTTTCGGAAATCCGCGATTTCGAATACATTGTAACCGGCAGCAACATGGAAGCATTGATTCTGGAGTGCAACCTGATCAAAACCCATCAGCCGAGATTCAACGTGCTGCTGAAGGATGATAAAACCTATCCATATCTTAAAATAACGAATGAAGAGCATCCCCGTCTGGAAGTGACCAGAAGGGTGCTTAAAGATAAAGCCAAATATTTTGGCCCCTACCCCAATGCTTATGCGGCACAGCAGACCAAGAAGCTCCTGGACCGGATGTATCCTTTGCGCAAATGCGGCGTCATGCCGAAAGAAGTGTGCTTGTACTATCATATGGGGCAATGCTTGGCTCCATGTGTGAAGGAAATTCCAAAGTCTGCATATGAGCAGATCACCGGGGAGATTACATCATTTCTTAGCGGTGGGCATGAGGAGATCAAGAAGGAGCTGCAGCGCAAGATGCAGGAGGCCGCGGAGGATTTGTATTTCGAGCGAGCCAAAGAGCTGAGGGATCAGATCATCCATATTGATACGCTGATGGAGAAGCAGAAGATTACGACGACGGATACGCGGGACCGCGACGTATTCGGTTATGCTGTGGATAAAGGCTGGATGTGCGTGCAGATTCTGTACATGCGCCAAGGGAAAATGGTGCAGCGCAACAAATCCGTTTTTCCGTTCTACGGCGATGCGCACAGCGACTTTATGTCTTTTATTGCCCAGTATTACAGTGATAATCCTGCATTGCCGCAGGAAATTCTGCTGCCTGAGCCTCTGTTGATAGACCAGGCTGATTCGGAGCCGGTTACGGGAACGGCTGCGGATGCAGGTGTGCGAAGCCCAGAGGAAGCCGTGGATTCGGCGAATCCGCTTTCCGCAGGGACATTGGATGCGCAGCAGGCTGCCCTTGCCCAGGCACAGGAGGAGCAGGCGGAAGCTGCGGGCATCGTGGATGCAGCCGGAGGGGCTGCCGCCCTGCAGGAATGGCTCGGCGTGAAGGTGCATGTGCCGCAGCGAGGCTTGAAGAAGCAGATGGTGGGCATGGCATCGGATAATGCGAAGGTGTCCTTGGACGAGAAATTCCGCTTGATTGAACGTGATGAAGAACGCACCTCGGTTGCCGCGGCGAATCTGGGCGAAGTGATCGGCCTCCAGTCGCTGAACCGGATCGAGGCATTTGATAACTCGAACATTCAGGGGACCAATCCGGTATCGGCCATGGTTGTATTCACCAATGGGAAACCGGACAAGAAGGAATACCGGAAGTACAAGATCCGTACCGTGCTGGGACCGGACGATTATGATACGATGCGTGAAGTCATCCGGCGGCGGTACGAGCGCGTCTTGAAGGAGAATTTGCCGCTTCCCGATCTGATTGTGGTCGATGGAGGGAAGGGGCAGATTTCCGCCGCCATCGATGTGCTTGAGAATGAGCTGGGGCTGTTTATCCCGGTCTGCGGGCTTGTGAAGGATGCTAAGCATAAGACAGCGCAGCTCATGGTCGGAGACCCGCCGGAGCCGGTTACGCTTCCCCGGGACAGCCAGGAGTTCTATTTGCTGCAGCGCATTCAGGACGAGGTTCACCGTTTTGCGATTTCCTTCCACCGCGAACAGCGCGGCAAATCGATGGTATCCTCCAAGCTGGATTCCATCCCGGGCATTGGAGAGAAGCGCCGCAAGCTGCTGTTAAAGCATTTTGGCTCAGTCAAAAAAATAAAAGAGGCTTCAGTCGAAGACTTCAAGCCCCTTTCAATCGGTGAGAAATTAGCAACGGAAATTCTTAAGGCACTTCGTGAGGAGGAGTCGTGACATACGGCTTCTCTTTTTTTGTTGGATTGAAACGGTAAATCGCATAGGCGACCATCGCCGGAAGCACCATGTAGAAAGCACCCATCAGCAAGTTGCTGGTATCCTTGAGCAGGATCAGGCTAATGCCCATCAAGATGCTATTAAAGATGACATGGGAGAACATGGCCGCCAAATACCCGTATTTCAAAAAGATGTAGCTGAACAGCAAGCCGATGATAACCAGTTCAATGGGCCTGGAAATTACAGGGTATATCGGATAGAGTGTATGCCCGAGCGCCCAGATGATCGAGGTGATCAAACTGGCCACGAACGTATTGCGCACAATCTTTTTCAGCATTTTGATCCCGAACAGCCGATAGACGGCCTCCTCGGATATGCCGGCCAGCCAAGCCATCAGCGGAAACAGCCAAGGATAGAGCATGTTATAAGGCGACTGTGTGGCATCCGTGGTGGACCATGTATTCAAGGTTAGCCCCAGAACGACAAAGATAATGGATTGGACCCCAAGCAGGATGAAAGCCCACATATACCCCAGCTTCATGCTGTCCAGCACATAATGACCGTATCCGGGTTCTTTGGCGCGCGGCCATGGATTGAGCCCGTCTTCTTTGAGCCATAGCCCGCTCCCCCCGACAAGGGAGAAGTAGAGCAGAGCTGAGAAGATGAGCGAATAGACCGCATAGAAAATCATCATCCCGAGTATGCCGGTTTGCGACATCCCCTCGGATTTGAAAACGGGAATCAGATTGTACGTATTCAGCATCTGAATGACAAACAGCAGCGCCGATAGGAACAGGCCGCGCTTAAACGACGTGTAGGCTCTGGTCTTCACGCTGTACACAATCGCAAGTATGCCAAGGATGAGGGTGAACAGGCCATACCCTGCGAGCGTCAGCAGCGTGGCATCTTGGGTCTGCTTGTTGACATAGGCGGAATGGGCGGCCGGGACCGAAAAAGATGGCTCATAGGAGCGTAATTTCCCCTGCTCGAAGGTGAAACGGTGCTCCAATCTGGAATCGCCGATCTTGGATTCCGGATCCACATACCGGAGCCGGGGTTCCCCTTCCCGGGTAACCAGCTCCAGTTGCGAAGGATCATAGCCCGCTCGCTGGAGCCAAGGCTCAGCGAGAGCCTGCTTCTCGGCTAATGACATGCCGTCCTCGACGACAAGCAGCATCTGCCTTTGTACATCGCCCTTGTTCAGCTCAATCCGGTCATAGCTGGAGCGGGTGTAATCGTATGAGAAGCCAACGATGCCTGAATTTTGCATGTGCACGTCCACATTGAGGGCATCGCCGCCCGGCTCGCTGAAGCGAACGCGGTATACGTCATAGGGATATTTGGCTTCATAGGTTTTGTTGTATTCCGAAAGTCTTTTTTCCTTCGCCAGATATCCGTAAAGTTCCGATTTGGATTGATATGTAACCAGCGTGTCATCCGTTTTTGCAGCCGTAAACTGCAAAAACTCCTGAGCAAAGCTTGAAGCCGCTTGCCGAGCCTGCTCCTTGGATATGATATTCGGAGATGCCATCTCGGTAGAATCCGAATTCGTCGACGGAAACACCTGAAATAATAGGAACAGAATCAGGCCGACTGCGGCAGGCGCGATGAGCTGCTTCAGATTGGGCTTCAGCTTCAAGGGCTCTCTTGCACGATTCATGAAATTCCTCCTCTAAGAAAGTTGATACTCCCACTGGTATTCGATATGCCTGATTAAGAACGCATAGAGTCAATATAACATAGTTATGAAAGTCATAAGCAGCTTATCCCAATATCCGGAATAATGAAACAAATCGATGAAAATGAATGAAAGGTTTCGAAAACGTTAGAGAACCCTATGCTTGTATTCTTGAATATGCCCAATTCGCGCTCTTTTAAAGATTTTTTGGGTGAAAAACGGCATTGGGTTACGTACCGGATTGCGTTATAATCACATCATGCTTCAAGGAACCGAATATTCCAGCCGAATTTCGTACTGAAAATGGGGGAACCATGTAATTGGGGTGAATTTCATTATTTCCAGAATAATGAATAGGGCGACCTGTGAAAATGCCCGAATCCGTCAGCTAACCTCGTAGGCTGCAGCACAGGAACCAGACCGTAAAGGGCACTGCGTTTTCCAGTGTCTTTTTTTCTTGATTTTTTTTAAGAAGGTGACCGATTGAACTCTAAATTGAACTGGCTCAGGTTGTCTCCGCCGCAGATTCTCGTGCTTGGTTTCGCGGCTATTATTTTCATCGGGACGGCGCTGTTAATGCTGCCGATATCCACAAGTACAGGTGAACCGCTGGAATTTATCGATGCCTTGTTCACTTCGACATCGGCAACTTGCGTAACGGGTCTGGTTGTGGTGGATACAGGAACGACATTCAGCTCCTTCGGAGAGATCGTGATCATGCTGCTGATTCAGATCGGCGGGCTCGGATTCATGACGATGGCCACTTTGTTTGCCTTGGCTCTCAAAAGGCGCATATCGCTCAAGGATCGCCTCATTCTGCAGGAAGCGATGAATCAGTCCTCGATGGAAGGAATCGTAAGGCTGATTCGCAGAGTGCTCCTGTACTCCCTGATCATCGAGGCCTGCGGTGCCTTGATTCTGTCGATCCGCTGGGCGTTTGATATGCCGATCGGCCAAGCGATTTATTATGGCGTTTTTCATGCGGTCACGATGTTTAACAACGCCGGTTTCGATTTGTTTGGCGATTTTCGGAGTTTGACCGGTTATGTCTATGATCCTGTAGTCAACGTTGTCGTGATGTTTTTGATTGTCTCGGGCGGCATCGGTTTTATCGTATTATCCGATCTGATTGATTTCCGGAAACAGCGGAGACTTTCCTTGCACTCCAAAGTAGTGCTCACCATGACGGCTACCTTGCTGCTGGTTGGATTTATCGTCATTCTTATTTTTGAATTCACCAATCCGAGGACGCTCGGCTCCCTGAATTGGGGCGGAAAATTCTTCGGCGCGTTATTCCAATCCGTAACGCCGCGTACAGCTGGCGCGAATACTATAGATATTACGGGGCTTAGACAGGCCACGCAATTTTTTATCGTTATTCTGATGTTTATCGGAGCATCCCCAGGTTCAACCGGGGGTGGTATCAAAACAACAACCTTCACCATTATGGTGGGGGCGGTCATCGCCATGATGCGCGGGCGTGAAGACATCGTCATGTTCCGTTATCGCCTGGCCCAGGAGCGTGTGCTGAAGGCACTGACCATTGCATTACTGGCACTGCTGCTCGTTCTAACCGTATCGATGATTCTGTCGACGACAGAGGAAGGGGATTTCCTGGAGATTCTATTCGAAACGACGTCCGCTTTCGGTACGGTGGGTCTATCCATGGGCTTAACGCCTGATCTGACGGTGTTCGGGAAGGTTTTGATCAGCATTACGATGTTTGCAGGGCGATTGGGGCCTTTGACGCTTGCTTATGCACTGGGGCCGAAAAAGGGTAAAGAATTATATCGTCATCCGGAAGGCAAAATGATTATTGGATAAGGAGTACTGGAGAGACATGAAACCAAAGCAATTTGCAATCATCGGTTTGGGACGATTTGGCGCCAGCCTGGCGCTTGAACTGATGGAACAGGGATATGAGGTGCTCGGCATCGACCGAAATGAAGAGGTTGTCGAGGATATGAGCGAGCTGCTGACACACACGGTGGTAGCGGATGCTACCGATGAAGAGGTGCTTAAATCGCTCGGTATCCGTAACTTCGATTGCGGCATTGTTGCGATCGGAAACGATATTCAGATGAGCATCTTATCCGCCATCTTGTTGAAAGAGCTTGGTGTCGCCATGGTCGTTGCCAAGGCGATTTCGGTGCTGCACGGCCGGGCGCTGGAGAAGCTGGGCGTCGACCGGGTGATCTTTCCGGAACGGGATATGGGGATCCGGGTCGCTCACCAGCTTGTCACGCCCAATCTGCTTGACTATATCGAATTATCCAAGGACTATCTGATTGTGGAGATGACGGTCACGGACTGCATGGACGGAAAAACGCTTAGCGAGCTCAATACGAGGGTTCGTTACGGTGTCAGCGTGGTGGCCCTGAATAAACAATCCGGCATCATCGTAGCGCCGACAGCCATGGACGTGGTGAACTCCGGCGACATTATGGTCGTTATCGGTTCGAATGATAATGTGGATCGCTTTGAGTCTGAGGTCGTGAATATGCTCGAAAAATAAATATAGAAGAAAAAAACCTGACGGTCATGCATATCGTCAGGTTTTCTTGGTTTTATCCTCCTCCAGCTTACGGAACAGAATTTCCGTTTCGTCAATCCAGCGGCTGGCTGCCTTGCTTAAATCCGAGGCTTGGCCGTAGATCAGCGAAGTCGTCCGCCGGGTTTCGATGAGTGCCGGAATATGAATGTCGACAAGCCCGTTATCGGATAACAGCTGCGGCCTGAGATAGGATTTGGGCAGAAGCGCGGCCGCCTTGCAGGTCGGGATGAGCCTGACGATCGCTTCGAAGGAGTCGATCTCCATGCGGATATCCGGCATAATGCCCCAGCGGTGGAACAGGTCATCCGTCAGCTTGCGATACCAGGTTCCAGTCGAGAAAATGATCATCGGCAAGCCTTGGAGCTGCTCGATTCCAACATCGTCGAGCTCCGCCAGCGGATGTGAAGATGGGATGACAAGCTCCAGATGGTCATCAAACAACGGGATGCAGTTTAATCCGGGCTGGTTGATGGAGGAGGCGACAATGCCGACATCGACGCGTTTATCTCTTACATAAGAAACGATTTCATGGGTCTTGCCGGTAATCAGCTTGATTTCGGCCGCGGGATGTCGCTCCATGAATGCGTTAACGAGCGGGGGCAAGGTCGTCTGAAGGGTGGTCAGGCTGGCCCCCAAGTTGATCGAGATCTGATCCCCCTCCCGGTAATGGGCTAACGTCTGCATGAATTTGATCTGCTGCTGCCGCTGCTCCAGGGCAAAGGTGTAGACAATCTGTCCGATGGAGGTAAGCTCCAGCCGTTTGCCCCGGCGGTTGAACAGCTGCAGCCCGAGCTGGTCCTCCAGCTTGGCTATTTTCCGGGACAGGGCCGGCTGGGACAAGTTAAGCAGCTTGGAGGCCTGGTTTATGCTGGATTGCTCTACAACGACGGCGAACATGTCCAGTTCTTCGAACATGGAATTCCTCCTATATAAAATAGACATGCGTGCAAAACATTGCTTATGCGTATAGATTATAACGATTAATAATTATATTGCAATTCCATTATAAGAAAAAAAGGAGTAACATGAAACATGACACAAGTTGTTCACACGATTGCCGAAATCGGCAGCTTTTTGTCGTTGCAACGGTTTAATGCTAGTTCATAAAGGTCGGTTTAGATGCCGAGTGGCTTCCTGATTCACTTCGTAATCCAAAGTGGGCCTTGTGAACAACCTCTTTAGGACAGGGTAAGTGTAATTGTTCTGAAAATAGGAAAGATTGAAAATGAAAACGCTGCACATTGGAAAGGGGAACGTCAACTGATGAAAGGGTATTATTCCAGAAAGCTGCATTCTTTACTCGGTGTCATACCGCTTGGGGCATTTTTGCTCAGCCATATGATTTCCAACTTTAAGGCTTTCGAGGGTGGAAAGGAAGGCTTCGCAAGCGCGGTCCATTTTTTGAACAGCATGCCGCTGGTATTTTTCCTCGAGCTGTTCCTGATCTGGCTGCCACTGCTATATCACGGCGTCTACGGGTTATACATTGCTTACCAGGCGAATAACAACGTGGGCAATTACAACTATGAACGGAACATCCGCTTTACCATCCAACGGATCACCGGCGTTATTACGTTCGTTTTTGTTATCTGGCATATGTACGATACGCGTTTCCAAATCATGATCGGCAAAATCACGCATGACGATTTGGGCGCCACGATGCACGGCATCATGAACAATCCGGTTCTGTTTGCTCTGTACGTCATCGGCGTTGTTTCCGCAACCTTCCACTTCGCTAACGGCCTGTGGGCGTTCCTCGTCAGCTGGGGCATTACCGTCGGTCCGCGCGCGCAGAAGGTATCCACTTACATCTGCATGGGCTTGTTCGTATTGATGAGCGTGCTGTTTGTTCTTGCTATGACAGCATTCCGCGGCTCCGAATTCCAGGCGGCGACGGCAGCGATCGATGTAGTTAAGACAGTCTTAAGTTAAGGGGAGTGAACGAAAAATGGCATCTAATATTATTGTAGTGGGCGGCGGCCTCGCCGGGCTGATGGCAACCATCAAAGCGGCAGAAGCAGGAGCTCACGTTCATCTATTCTCACTTGTACCTGTTAAACGCTCTCACTCCGTGTGTGCGCAAGGCGGCATCAATGGCGCCGTGAATACGAAAGGTGAGGGTGACTCTCCTTGGGAGCATTTTGACGATACGGTGTACGGCGGCGACTTCCTTGCGAATCAGCCTCCGGTTAAAGCGATGTGTGAAGCGGCTCCGGGCATTATTCACTTGATGGACCGCATGGGCGTTATGTTTAACCGTACGCCGGAAGGACTGCTCGATTTCCGCCGTTTCGGCGGAACGAAGCGTCACCGGACTGCGTTTGCCGGCGCAACGACCGGACAACAACTGCTCTATGCGCTTGATGAGCAGGTTCGCCGCTGGGAAACCGCGGGTCTTGTGACCAAGTACGAGAACTGGGAGTTCCTGAATGCGATCATCGACGACGAAGGTGTATGCCGCGGTATCGCTGCTCAGGATCTGCGCTCGATGGAGATCAAGTCGTTCAAAGCTGAAGCAGTCATTCTCGCAAGCGGTGGTCCTGGTATTATTTTCGGAAAAACGACCAACTCGGTGATCAACACGGGAACAGCGGCCAGTGCCGTTTATCAGCAAGGCGTTCATTATGCCAACGGCGAGTTCATCCAGATTCACCCGACAGCCATTCCAGGCGATGACAAGCTCCGCTTGATGTCGGAATCGGCACGCGGCGAAGGCGGACGGATCTGGACCTATAAAGACGGGAAGCCATGGTACTTCCTCGAAGAGAAATACCCAGCTTACGGAAACTTGGTGCCGCGCGACATCGCGACGCGTGAAATCTTCTCCGTCTGCGTTGATATGGGACTTGGCATCAATGGCGAGAACATGGTCTACCTTGACCTCTCCCATAAAGATCCGAAAGAGCTGGACGTGAAGCTTGGTGGCATCATTGAAATCTATGAGAAATTCATGGGCGATGATCCGCGTAAAATCCCGATGAAGATCTTCCCGGCAGTCCATTATTCCATGGGCGGCATGTGGGTCGATTACAACCAAATGACGAACATTCCGGGGCTGTTCGCAGCCGGAGAATGCGAGTATCAATACCACGGTGCGAACCGTCTGGGAGCGAACTCCCTGGTCTCCGCCATCTACGGCGGTATGGTGGCCGGACCGAAGGCGATTGAATATGTCAAAGGCCTGAAGAAGTCCGCTGAGGATGTTTCCTCCACAGTATTTGATCGCGCTGCGAAAGAGCAAACGACCAAATACGAAGGCCTGCTCAAAATGGAAGGAACCGAGAATGCTTATGTAATCCATAAAGAGCTCGGCGAATGGATGACCAACAACATGACGGTGGTTCGCTACAATGACAAGCTTGAAGCTACCATCGGCAAAATCAAGGAATTGAAGCAGCGTTACCGCAATATCAATATGACGGATACCTCCCGCTGGAATAACCAGGGCGTGGCGTTCACGCGCCAGCTGTGGAACATGCTGGAGCTGTCCGAAGCCATGACGCTGGGTGCGCTTCTCCGGAACGAAAGCCGCGGCGCTCACTATAAGCCGGAATTCCCTGATCGTAACGATGAAGAATTCCTCAAGACAACCAAAGCGACCTGGACGCCTGATGGACCGCAAATTTCATACGAAGAAGTGGATGTTTCCTTAATCCCGCCGCGTATTCGCGACTATTCGAAAGACAAGTAAGAAGGAAGGGGGATTTACGATGTCTCAAACGACAGCCGCCTCAAAGAGCGTTAAGTTTATCATTACACGTCAGGACAATCCGGAGACGAAATCCTATACTGAGGAATTCGAAATTCCGTACCGTCCCGGCATGAACGTTATAAGTGCGCTGATGGAAATTCAGCGCAATCCCAAAAATGCGCAGGGCCAAACGACCGCACCTGTATGCTGGGACTCCAACTGCCTTGAAGAAGTGTGTGGAGCTTGCTCCATGGTCATTAACGGCAAGCCGCGCCAAGCGTGTGCGGCTCTGATCGATAAGCTGGAACAGCCGATCCGAATTCAGCCGATGAAGACTTTCCCGGTTGTGAGAGACTTGGTAATCGACCGCAGCCGCATGTTCACGGCGCTTAAGCGCGTGAAGGCGTGGATTCCGATCGATGGCACCTACGACCTTGGCCCCGGACCCAAAATGGCGGAGAAGAAGCGCCAGTGGGCTTACGAGCTGTCCAAATGCATGACATGCGGTGTATGTCTTGAGGCTTGTCCGAACGTCAACGAAAAAACGGATTTTATCGGACCAGCCGCCATTTCCCAAGTTCGTTTGTTCAATGCTCACCCGACAGGCGAGATGAACAAGGAAGAGCGTCTGGAAGCGCTAATGCAGGACGGAGGCATCGAGGGCTGTGGCAACTCGCAGAACTGCGTGCGTTCTTGTCCGAAGGGCATTCCGCTGACCACGTCGATTGCGGAAATGAACAAGGATACAACCAAACACCTGTTTAAGCGCTGGCTTAGCGTTTAATCGGTTAATTTTAACACCAAGGCGTCTGACCGGGGCATGGCTTCGGTACAGGCGCTTTTTTGTTGTATGATAGAAATCATGTGTTTTTTTAGGATATTGAAATCGAGGTGAGTTACTTGATCATTGAAAGACCGATTACGATAAAAGATATTAGCGATGACCTGGTTGCTCTGGGCGTAAGGAAGGGAATGACCCTGCTGGTTCATTCCTCGCTTAAGAGCCTTGGCGGATGGATCGTCGGCGGTCCGGAGGCGGTTATACTGGCACTGGAGGGCGTACTGGGCGATGAAGGTACACTGGTGATGCCGACGCAGTCTGCGAACTTAACCGATCCGAAGACATGGGGGAATCCTCCGGCCGACCCGAAATGGTGGGATCTGATCCGCGAAGGCATGCCTCCCTATGATCCGGCTCTGACCGTCACATCAGGGATGGGGATCATACCGGAAGTGTTCCGCAAGCAAGAAGGGGTCATCCGAAGCCTACACCCGCATGTTTCGTTTGCTGCACGCGGCAGGGATGCGAAGGCGCTTATGCAACCCCATTCGCTGAATTACGGCTTGGGAGAAGTCTCGCCGCTGGCGCGTTTATATGAAGCTGGGGCCTACGTGCTTATGCTGGGCAGCGGCTATGCCAATAATACATCCTTCCACCTTAGCGAATATCGCGCGGACTGGGCAGGCAAGAAGGTGGTGACCGCGCACGCGCCAGTACGCAGGGTACAGGGAATTACAGAGTGGGAGGCATTCCAGGATATCAACTATCATTCCGACGATTTTGAAGCGATTGGAGCCTCGTTTGAAGCGCAGTGCCCCGGTGCATATAAGCATGGCCGTGTAGGAAAGGCAGACAGCGTATTGGCTGAACAGCGGACCATGGTGGACCATGCCGCGCAGTGGTTGGAGAAGAACCGTTAGATGCTAAAGCAGGCAGTTGCACGGCTCTCGTTCGTCTCGCATGCGTGTTTTGGCGCTATTTTTTAATGAGGGCTCGGCCGGACATGAACGTTGTATAAAGTGAGCAGGGGCGAAACTACCAGCGACCTCCAGGTGCATAAATACCGTTACAAGGGTAATAAAGGTGTAATGGTACGATCTGCAGCTTCAGACCTCAAGCCAAAGGAGGGACTTGAAAATGTCATGGTGGATGTGGCTGCTCAATTTGACGGGCTTCCTGCTGTTGATTTATTTGTTCTACAGTATGGACAAGAAGTGGTCCAGCAGGCCTTTGCTGCTTGCTCCACTGCTCATTTATGTCCTGGTATCGGTTGAAGATTTGCTTGGGTGGATCGATCTGATGAACGTGGTGCCCGGAGATGGCGGCATGCGCGCTCTGATCCTGTTGTTTGCATTATGCTCCGTTATTTTCTATGTGCTGTACATATTCGACAAGATTGCAGACTCCGTCCATCAGCATGTTGATATGAAAACAACCTTGGTTCGGATCAGCATGGCGGCGGGGATGTGCATTTTGTTTTTCACGATGGTGTATATGTCGATCTATAAGCTGTTCGGAGGCACTTCCTTCGAAGGCGAGAATATCGGCCAGGATTTGCTGAGCCAGTTCATTACCTTCCTGTATTTCAGCATGGCAACGTTTGTGACGGTCGGGTATGGCGATGTAGCCCCTATCGACAATACGTCCCGGCTTGTCGTAGTGCTGGAGATTGCCTTCAGCTTCATTACCGTTGCGTATGCGCTGTCCATGCTGGGAACGCTGCGCCGGATTTTCACACCGGGCGATGACGGCTTGGATGTGGCTGGCAGTGAAGAGAAAGCGAAGGCCAGTAAGCCGCATCGAAGAAAGCATTCATCCATGTAAAAAAGCGCATCTTTGACGATGCGCCTTTTTTATTTGTGCTAGTGGTCAAGCGTGCAAGACCTTAGTTAAAGCTACGGCTTCATCAGCTTTTTTAGAATGCCGAGTCCGTTCTTGGAAGGATAGCGGAATTTGAAATCGAACCGGTTGGTCTGCTTGAGCACGCTTTTCTTGTGAGAGAAGGTATGGAAGCTGTGTTCCCCGTGGTAGGCGCCCATCCCGCTCTCGCCGACACCCCCGAATGGAAGGAAGGGAGTGGCCAGATGCATCAGCGTATCGTTGACACATCCCCCGCCAAAAGAAACCGAGGAGAGCACGTAATCCTGAACGTCCTCATTCTCCGTGAACAAGTAAAGAGCGAGCGGCTTGGGACGGTGATGAATCGCCTGGACAGCTTCGTGTACATCCTCATAAGTCAGGATCGGACACAGGGGGCCGAAAATCTCTTCTTCCATAACCGGCATATCCCAAGTGATATCGTCCAGAACGGTGGGCTCGATGCGCAAGTTTTCCTTAGAGATGTTCCCGCCATGGCGAAGGGTTCCATTGTTCAGAAAACCGGACAGCCGGTCAAAATGCTTCTCCGAAACCATGCGCCCATAGTCGGGATTCGTTAGAGGGTTCTCGCCGTAAAACGAAGTGATGGCGTCTTTCAGGTGCGCGATGAACTTCTCCTTGATCTTGCTGTGTACGAGCACATAATCCGGCGCGACGCAGGTTTGGCCGGCATTCGTATATTTGCCAAATGCGATACGTGCTGCCGCCAGGGCAAGAGGGGCATCCTCGTGGACGATACAGGGGCTTTTGCCTCCAAGCTCCAGCGTTACCGGGATCAACTGCTTGGCGGCGGCTTGCATGACGATTTTGCCGACATGGGTGCTGCCGGTAAAGAAGATATAATCCATCGGCTGCTCCAGCAAGCTTGTGCTTACCTCGGGTCCTCCCTCCACCGAAGCCACGTATTGCGGCTCAAACGTCTCCGTGATGATGGACGTAATGAGTCCGGATACGTTAGGCGTCAGCTCGGAGGGCTTTATAATCGCGGTGTTCCCGGCGGCCAAAGCTCCGATCAGCGGAGAGAGGGCCAATTGCCAAGGATAATTCCAGGGAGCAATAATCAGTACGGTTCCGTAGGGCTCAGGGTAAACCATTCCCTTGCTGCCTACATGCGTCAGTGCGGTTTTGACTCGCTGCGGCTTGGCCCAGCGCTTCAGATTCTTTATGATAAAGGAAAGCTCCTTATAGACAACGCCGATCTCCGTCGTGAAGGCCTCCTGTTCACTTTTGTTCAGGTCTTTGCGAAGGGCCTTCATGATATCGTTTTCCCTGGCTATCAGAACTTGGCGCAGCTTGGTTAGCTGCTGCAGACGGAAATCCACTTCCTTGGTAATGTCTTTATGAAAAAAACGCCGCTGAGCTGAAACTAATGCTGCGATCGAATCGTTAACAGTCATATGTAAACCCCTTTCTGTTGCTATTCTATGTATATGAATAACCATAAGGACGATAAAGTCTGTACTCTTTATTATTATATAGGAGGATGTCCATCTATGAGAAATCCATCCTCGGCAGCCCCGCATGGCACAGCCCATGAAGGGGGAAAGCGAGAAGTCATGCAGACGAAGATGTCGCGCCGCCAATTTCTGAAGATGGGTGTTTCCGCCGTGGTCGGCGTTGGCGTTGCAGGCGGGGCTTACGCATCGTTATGGGAGCCTCATCAATTGGACATTTCAAGACTGACTTTGGCGCTTCCTTCACTGCCCAAGGCTTTTGACGGGATGAAGGTCGTTCAGTTTAGCGATTTGCATCTGGGCTTTCACACCGGGGCAAAAGATGTGGCACGCTTGGTACAAGCCATTCAACAAGAGAAACCGGACATGATCTGTTTCACGGGGGATATGGTGGACGGCAATACAGAGGCTATGAGGGCTGCCATTCAACCGTTCACCGAGCTGAAAGCTCCTCTCGGCCTTTTTTCCATATTGGGTAACCATGATTACGAAGACGTGGAGACTCTAATCTCTTTGGAGGAAGAGGCCGGATTTCACGTGCTGCGGAACACGGCCGTGAAGCTGAGGCGGGAGGGTGCTGTCATCGCCGTGGCAGGTTTGGACGATGTATTCTGGGGGCAGCCGGATCCGGCTGCGGCCATTCAAGATTTACCCGACGGGATGTTCAAGCTGCTCTTAATGCACGAGCCGGATTATGCAGACACGACTGCGGCCTATTCATTCCATCTCCAACTGTCGGGGCACAGCCATGGGGGCCAGATCCGTTTGCCCTGGATTGGAGAGGTGATCACGCCGCCCGGGGCAAAGCGTTATGTGCAAGGACTATATACTACAGGTTCGCAAGGAATGCTGCTCTATGTAAACAGGGGAATCGGCACGACGCAGCTTCCTTTTCGTTTCTTGTGCAAACCTGAGCTTACGGTGCTTACCTTGCGTTCCATGGCATAATGGGACTGAAATATGTGATCTGAACATTTCAAGATGAAAGGATCACTTGGAATTTGTTACACAAATGAAATATACCTGTTATCAAACTCTAACAGCCGCGGGTTAAACTTATCACATGACCCCCTTTTGAGAATATATATTATGTTTTGGACCCGGTAACGGGTCCACTTTTTTTGCCTATTTTACTGTGCTTCCTATAAAAATACAAAAAAACAGAAGGAGGTGTACCCCATTAAAGAGGTACGGTCACCTTCTGCTTTTGTTCGAAATATACCCATTCCGTGTATCCGATTTCTTTGAGCACTTTAGCGACTTCGTCAAATTCATCTCCGACCCTTGACGGCTTGTGAGCGTCGGAGCCGAAGGTGACGTCAACGCCGTGATGGTGCGCGACCTCCAAGATGGCATTGGATGGATACCAGCCGCCGCACAGCTTGGTTTTGCCGGACGTGTTGATCTCGATGGCAAGGCCCGATTCCGCGATGACTTTCAACGTTTCCTCGATTGCTTCGTCGGCCTTGATTTCGGAGAACAGCGGATAATTCCCCTTCATGGCATCCATATGGGCGATGATCTGGAACATGCCGCTTCGCGCGGATTGGCGGATCAGATTAAAGTATTCCTCTTTATCCGCAACCTGCTGCTGCGGGGTCAGTTTCTTCCAGCGGTTTTTATTGAAGATGCTAACATCCCTGACGTGATGGATGGAGCCGATGATATAGTCAAAAGGGTAGGCTGTTAATGCCTGCTGATAAACCTGGGCATGATTCGGAAAATAATCGGATTCAATGCCCAGCAGGACCTTGATTTTACCTTCATATTCCCGTTTTAAGTCCAGAACTTCTTGTACGTACCCCGCAAAGTCCGCTTTTGCCATGGAGATGGCCGGAAAAGGCTGCTCTTCCGGGCTCCCGAAGTATGGAGTGTGGTCCGAGATTCCGATTACCTGTAAATCTGCCGCAATCGCTGCCTCGATATAATCTCGAATGTTGCCGTCTGCGTGACCGCAGCGGAAATGATGGGTGTGCAGATCAAATTTCATGTTGACCTCCTTTATAACGCTTGATTGATTATCAATCTAGATTTGATGCGGCGTTATTCGCTGCTGATGAACTGTGTTTCGGGCATGCCTTTCAGGTCACTGAGGAATTGACGCATAGCGGAGCTGACGTATCGTCCGCTCTTATAGATTACGCCGACAGGGTGGCTGACTTCAAGCTCGCTCAGGGGAACAATCTGCAGGGTGCCGTTACGCAGCTCCGTCGCGACGGACTGCTTCGATATAATCGCTGCGCCCAAATTGATCTCGACCATCCGTTTAATTTCTTCGCTGCTAGACAGTTCCATAACAACCTGCGGCTCAATGCCGTGCTTCTTCATTACGTCGTCTGCGAAGCGGCGGCCAACGGTATCGCGCGTTAGCAGAATAAGGGGGGTTCCGCCGAGCACATCCATGCTTGCCGTGGAGAGTTTGGCTAGCGGATGCTGAGGGGATACGACAAGCTCAAAGGTATCGTAGTACAGAATGGATGTGCTTAAGTTGGGATTGCGCTCGATCAGATAACCGATCCCGATGTCGATGAGCCCGTTCTCCACGCTGTGGTAGATTTGCGAAGAGGCCATGGATTGAATGGTTGTTTTAATATGAGGGAATTGATCCTGAAAGTAGGAAAGTACCCGTGGCAGGATCTGAATCGCTATGGAAGTGGTTGTACCCAGCTGAATATGACCCTGGGGAGTTTGATCAAGGTCGGATAGCCGCTGCTTCAGCTCATCGACGATCCCGAGGATTTGTTCGGCATGGTCCACGAAGACCTGTCCCCGGTCGGTTAACGTTACGGGCTGGCTCCGGTCCACCAGCACCGTTTTAAATTCTTCTTCCAGGCTCTTGATCTGGGCGGATACCGCCGGTTGTGTCAGATTAAGAAGCTCTCCCGCTTTGCGAAAGCTCATCGTTTTGGAGATGGTAATAAGCGTTTCCAATTGGCTGATGTTCATAGCCTTCCTCCTTACTTGATATATTCTTCCGCTCATCTATCGCGTGCAATCTGTATTATTTAAATTATAGGTTATTCTTCCCGGTGGAGCAACGAAGGGAGCAAACCTGGTTGTTTTCGGCCGAAAAAATGAAAAACATTTTAATTTCCATTTAATTATTATTAAAAGATGGGGAAACCTTCCGATAATAGTAAAGTAGACATAGAAAAAAGGTGAGACCAAAGGCCCGTTTAAGCGAAAGGAATATCTTCGTACTAAAGCGTTTCAAGCGATAGCTGACATGGCAATACAGTTGTTGGAATGAGGGCTGTCGCTATTTTGTGATGATTTATTACAAGGTATCCATTATAATGTTTAAATATATAGGTGGGACTTTGGGACCCTGACCAACAACCCAGTGAAAGGGGCGTAATGAGGAATGAAAGCGGAAGTCATCAATCCTTTTTTAGAGTCCGCACGACACGTGATCGAACAAGTCATACAGGTTTCACCTTCCACGGGGAATCTTGGGGTCAAAGAGATCGGATATTTGGAGAATCATATCTGGATCCAAATTGGCATGACAGGCCAAATGAACGGTGACATTGTATTTGGAATTCAGGAGCAGGTAGCTCTGCAGATGGTATCGGTGATGATGGGCGGTTATGTCATTACCGAGATGGATGAGATGGGGCAAAGCGCGATTTCAGAGCTCGGAAACATGATAAGCGGCAATGCCAGCACCATTTTATCGAACCAGGGCGTCAGCGTGGATATTACGCCTCCCAAGGTAATGAAATCGGATAGCACGTCAAGTCTTATTCAGAAGAAAGCCCTTTGTATTCCGCTGAGAATGGAAGGAATCGGGGAGCTGGATATTCAAGTCATGATTTCATAAAATAGAAGTAATGAACCCAATAGCCGTGCATGCAAGTCTCTGTCAAAAATGAGGAATCATGAGGTGTGCCGGCGAAGAAAGGGATAATGAAATCATGTTAAAAAATAAAGTTGTCGTCGTAACGGGAGCATCCAGCGGAATCGGCGCTTTGATCGCGGAGAAGCTTTCTGCAGAAGGAGCATATGTGGTGCTGTGTGCCCGTTCGGTAGAACGTCTGCAGGAGGTGGGTGCGCGAATGCCGGGCCCCCATGAGCTTGCAACTATGGATGTTCAGAGCCCCGAGCAGGTGCAATCTGTCATGGAAGGCCTTCTTCGTCGCCATGGCAGAATCGACGTGCTGATTAACAATGCCGGCTACGGCAAGTTCGAAGCTGTTATGGACATGCGCCAAGAAGAGTTTCAGGACATGATGGACGTCAATTATATGGGCATCGTGCGCTGTACGCAAGCCGTGCTGCCGGGAATGCTGGAGCGGGGTGACGGCCATATCGTAAACATTGCATCCATGGCCGGAAAAATCGGAACGGCCAAATCCACCGCCTATTCGGCCACGAAGCATGCCGTGCTTGGGTTCAGCAATTCACTCCGGCAGGAGCTGAGGAACACAGGCATAACCGTGTCTACTGTAAACCCCGGCCCCATCGATACCCCGTTTTTTTCCTTGGCCGATCCGACAGGCGGTTATGTCCAAAATGTGAGCTGGTTTATGATGAAGGCCGAATATGTTGCGGATCAGGTCGTGAAGCTGGTGAGAAAGCGCAAGGAAGAACTCAATCTTCCGAGGCTGGCCTCACTGGGCATAAGGCTGTACCAGCTGTTTCCGAGGTTTGCAGACCGCGTGTCTTACAAATGGATGAATAAGAAATAACGGCTGCGGCGCTACAACGCTTCCGTTTCGGCAACAAGCTCCTGAAGCAGCGCAGTGGCTTGTTTTGTTTTTTCTGCATCTGATGAGAGCAGTGTGATTACTCGGTCCACGCGCTGCTTATAATTGGCTGGCTTGATGGGAAAGGTTTCGATCATGGCCACCGCACGCTTCTCATTGATGCAGTACAACTCATTTTTGGCAAACAGCACTTGATTCAAGCTCGAAATGCAGCGGAAGCAGTGGCCGGTTACATAGCTAATATCATCGCTGGCAGCTGTTTTATCCGCAAACATCAAGGAGAAGGATGCTTCGAAGGTAAAGAAGCCAACGATTGCATCCTTTAATGCTTTTGGATAAGGAACCGTTTTGGCTTTCAGCGTCTGTATTCGGTTATCCGAATCCCACAGTATACGGCAAATCGCGATTTCCCCCATATACATCACATTCAGATAAGCATGCGGATGTCCGGTTTGGTAATGCGCCGATACTGAGCCTGCGGAACAGTCGTCGATGATGCCGGACACGCGGTGTACATCACGGAATAAGAAATCCACATGATAGCCCTCGATCATTAACCATCCGCCCCCGTTAACCCAGGCGCCCCATTCACCCAATGAAGTGATAATCCCCTCCCGATGCTCGTCATCTAATTTCTTTGCCACCTTAGCGATGTTCGCTACCTTGAACCCTTGTGATTCATCGTAATAAATGCCGATATCGATATCGGAATCCGGTTTGGCAGTTCCTTTGGCTCTGGATCCCCCGAGTACGATCCCTATAACGCCGGGCACCTCCCGAAGTTCTTCCGTTATCCGCTGGATCAAAGAATCAACTTCTGCACTCATGCATGTTCTCCTCCTTAAATGTTGTATACGGAATTGATCTACCCTTATGTATACCTTTGCCTCATGGATTCAATTTTTTCGCGGGTCCATTGAACGGCTTCAGCTGGGGAGATGATGGTAGCATCCTCTCCGAGACGCCACACATAGTCCGAATAGAAGAAGATGTCGGCTGCTGGTAATTCAAGCTGAATAATTCCGCTGCCATCCTTGTTCTTATGGATATGGGGGCCAAGGCGAGTATCCGTTTCAAGCAGCCAAACCCCTTTGGAAGTTAATTGTACCTCAAACGGCTTCATTTCCCCATCCCCGGTTTCCGGTATGTCACGCAGCGTTTGGCTGGCGATATCTTGACGGATCGTTATGGACTCATTGAGGCTGGCAGCAATGATCCGGTCGACTCTGAACTGTCTGATATCCTCTTGAGTAAAACAGTAGGCCGGACAATACCAGTAGCCCGAGCTTGCATACAAGCCGATAGGCTGAATATGCCGCTGACTGCTTCCTGCGGATGAACGATAGGAGATGGTGACCGCTTGCCGAACCATGATGGCTTCCATTAGCGTTTGTAAAATCTCGCTGGACATCGCACGGAATGGACTGTGGATCATAACGCGATCCTTAAGACGGTCAATCTGCTCCTTGGTATCTGCCGGCAAATAATGATAGAACTTGTGGAGGGCCGTGGCGGCTCCGTCACCGAACGGGAGCGTGCTGAAATAGCTTAAGGATTGGCACGCAAAAAAGATGGCGGTCGCCTCGCTTTCCGTGAAACTGATCGGCGGCAGCATCCGCTCCTGCAGCAATCTGTATCCGCCCCCTCGGCCTTGCACGGAGTAGATGGGAACGCCGAGCCCGCTCAGCTCATCCAAATCTCTTGACAGGGTCCTGACGGAGAGCCCGAATTCATCGGCCAGCTCTTTTACCGTAAACGATTTTTTTGCATTGATCATCATCATTAATTGAATCAGGCGCTGGGATTTCTGCATAGGAATACCTCCGTCTCATATCATTTATTTTATCTTATTCTTTAAATAAGACAATATTTGTCTTATTTAAAAGATATGATGTTCTCAAGAAGCAAGGGTTCACGCTGAATCCTTGGAGCAGGGTCCATTAAGGGAGGAGAATATAGAATGAAACAAGACATGACTAAAGAAGAGCTGGGATTTGTTTTTATACACGGAGCAGGATTGAACGGAGGAGTATGGGATTGCGTTGTGGAAGGGCTGGGTCATCCGTATTTGAAAGTGGAATACCCATTGCGGGATCGGAATGTGGTTTCGGGACATCATTTGGGGCTGGCGGAATACGTAGACCATATGGCGGAGCAGGTGAGAACGTGGGGGACGAACAAGTTTGTCATTGTGGCGCATTCCCTGGGCGGGGTATTGGCTATGGAGCTGGCCTCCCGGTTCACAGGCCGTGTTGCCGGTTTTGTAGCCATCGGTGCCGCGATTCCTAAGCGCGGAGGTTCATTTGTTTCGGTGCTTCCGTTTCCTCTGAGGGCCATCATGCCGATCATCCTGAAAACGGCTGGCACGAAGCCGCCTGAATCCGCAATCCGTAATGGGCTGTGCAGTGATCTGCCGGAGGAGCAGGCTTCCCGAATCGCAGCGGAGTTTGTTCCGGAATCCCGCAGAGTCTATACGGATCGCGTTCAAGCGTCTGTTCCCGATGTGCCAAAGCTTTATGTGAAGCTCACCCAAGACAAAGAGTTCGGATTATCCACGCAGGAAAGCATGATAGCCAATCTGTCTGCAGATGGGGTGGAAAGCCTCAGCACCGGCCATTTGCCAATGCTGAGCGATCCCCGTGGAGTCCAGCGGATACTGGATGGCTTCGCAAATCAAGTGAACGAAGGCCGTCACCCGGTTATCTCATCATAATCTGATCCCGTCTCGGGCCGACGGATATCGTCTTGATAGGAACGCCAATGGACGATTCAATGAACTGCACATATTGCTGTGCGGCTTCCGGGAGCTCGTCAAAGGATCGGATATGCGACAGGTCGCATTTCCAGCCCTTCAGTGTTCTCAGAACAGGCTTTGCAGACTGGAGATCGGCCGTTACCGGAAAATGGTCAATGATGCTTCCGTCCTCTAATTCGTAGCCAACGCATACGGGGATGTCATCCAGGTACCCCAGGACGTCAAGGTTGGTGAGAACGGCTTCGGTAGCGCCCTGCACCATGCAGCCGTAACGGGTGGCTACCGTATCAAACCATCCCATTCGTCTTGGCCGGCCGGTCGTTGCCCCGTATTCGCCTGCATCGCCGCCACGGCGGCGGAGCTCATCCGCTTCATCCCCATGCAGTTCGGTCACGAACGGGCCGGCGCCGACACAGCTTGAATAAGCCTTAACTACAGCAATGACTTGGCTGATGGCGTACGGCGGCAGTCCAGCTCCGACCGGTGCATAGCCTGCCAGCGTGGAGGAGGAGGTGGAGAACGGGTAAATCCCGTGATCCGGGTCCCGCAGTGCACCTAATTGGCCCTCCACGAGAATAGGGTCGCCTTTCATATAAGCTTGCTGCAGCATCGTGGTGGTATCCTCGATATATGGAGACAGGAGCCGGAAGGACTCCAGCAGTTGCTTGGTCATCTCATCAACGTTTAGCGGCTCTCTCCCGTACAGATGCTGCAGCTGCACGTTCTTGATGGCAAGCATCTGCTCGAGCCGTTCACGAAGCCGCTGGGGATGGAACAGATCAGCTACCTGAATGCCCAGCTTTGCATATTTATCAGCATAGAATGGCGCGATCCCGCGTTTCGTAGAACCGAATCCCCGGGCACCGAGCCGTTCTTCTTCCAGTTCATCCAGCAGCCGATGAATAGGAAGCACGACTTGGGCGCGCTCCGATATAAACAGTTTGGGGGCGGGGACGTTCCTTGCTTCCAGCTCCTGCAGCTCCTTGATCAATACCTCCATATCCAAAGCCGTTCCCGGACCGATGATATTTGTTACGTTTGGATAGAATACACCTGACGGCAGCATGTGCAGCGAAAACTTCCCATAATCGTTAATAATGGTATGTCCTGCATTGCTCCCTCCCTGAAATCGGACGACATACGACGATTGCGCCGCAAGAACATCCGTCATTTTTCCTTTGCCTTCATCTCCCCAATTGGCTCCTACTATGGCTGTAACTGTCAAGCATATTCGCCTCCTACGGTCTTTTTCTTTACAGGGCTCATTATATGAGCTGAATTATCATAAATAAAATTGATATTAGTAATAGTAGACATTAGTTTCATTTATGTTATACGATTCTGTAGAGAAGAATACGGATAACAGGTGAATTCTAAGCTGATCTTTCGTTAAGAATTCCCGTTATCATAGGATAAAATCGAGGTAATCATAATGGAAATCAATATGGAGTGGTATCGTGTCTTTTATTGGACCGCCCGGCTTGGCAGTTTATCGCGGGCAGCGGAGCATCTCCATATCACCCAGCCGGCCGTCAGCCATACCATTAAGCATTTGGAGGGAACGATCGGAGGGCCGCTGTTCTTTCGTACAACCAAGGGGGTTAAACTCACGTCGGAGGGTGATGTGCTGTTTCGCTATATCGAGCAGGCCTTCAGCTTTATCGAGATCGGCGAAAAGGCGATTGCGGATATGCATAACTTGCATAGCGGCGAAATTAATATTGGAGCAAGCGATACGCTGTGCAAGTATTATTTGCTGCCGCATTTGGAGTATTTCCACGCCACTTATCCGGATATACGCATCCGCATCTCCAACCGCACAACCCCGGAAACGCTGTCCCTTCTCAAGGAAGGGAAGATTGATTTTGGCATCGTTCATTTACCGGCCATCGATAAACAAATCGATTTTCGCGCGAGTTCGCCGATCCATGATTGTTTAGTTGCCGGCAAGTCATTTGTGGAGCGGGCACAGTTACAGCACCCCTTGTCCCTTCGCGATATCGGGAACTACCCGCTGCTTATGCTGGAGAGGGGCGGGAGCACAAGAAACTATGTCGATCAATATGCCGAGCGGCAGGGAGTGACGCTGAAACCCGAGTTCGAGCTTGGCAGCATTGAGCTGCTGGTTCAGTTTGCCCGGAGCGGCTTTGGACTGGCTTTTGTCATTCGCGACTATGCTAACGAGGAACTGCAAGGAGGACAGCTGATCGAGGTGCCGCTCCATCCTCCGATTCCCGAGCGCAGCATAGGAATTGCAACGCTTCGAGGCATTCCGTTATCTGCTGCCGCCAAGTCATTTCTTTCTCTTTTGCCTTAGCCAGGTCGGTAATCGAGCCATTCGAATGCCATATTTGAAAGTGCTGTTCATTGCCGTTTAGGATGTTTGATTTGGTGAGGACTCCTGTTTTGGCATATAATGAAACAGAGTGATCAAAACTTGGTAGGAAACACGACTGCTACCACCGTATGAAGTAAACAAACCACATGTATCGGAAGATTTTTTCTAGCGATATCAGGCAGACGCGCTTTGGAATTATAGACTTCTGATATCTAAAAAAAAGGATGGACTAACATATGACTGCAACTACATTTCATACATTAGGAATAGCCGAGGATTTGTCCTCCAGATTAACGGAGTTTGGCATTGTCACGCCTTCTCCCGTTCAGGCTGAGGCTATACCACCCATACTCGAAGGCAAGGACGTGCTTGCGACTTCCCAGACAGGCACAGGCAAGACGCTTGCTTATTTGCTGCCTGTTCTTCAGGGCATCGATCCGGAGATCAAGGGAACACAGAAATTGATTCTTGCTCCGACACAAGAGCTTGCCGTACAGATTGTGAGAGAGAGCGAGCGTTACGGGGAAGCCCGCGGAATCGGTGTGCTCGGTCTCATCGGGGGCGCCGCGGCCAAGCGTCAGATTGAGAAGCTGAAGCTGCATCCTCAGCTGATCGTCGGGACGCCGGGACGTGTGCGGGAGCTGATCGAAATCCGGAAATTGAAGATGCACCAAGTAAGCACGATCGTAGTGGACGAGGTGGATCAGGTGTTTAATCTGGGCGGCGCCGGCGATGTGGATCGCATTCTGCGCAGTGCATTACGCGACCGTCAATTGGTATTCTTATCCGCCACGGTGAGTCCGGAGACGGCAGAGCTCGTTAAGAAGGAGATGGATCAGCCGGTCGAAATCGGGATTGATCCCGAGCAGCGGACGCCGTCCGCGCTGGAGCATTATTATTTTGTGACCGAAGAGCGTGACAAGTTGGACATGCTGCGCCGCGTGGTCCGGCATTACAATCCCGACCGTGCGATTGTCTTCGTCAATGCCACGGAGAATTTGGCAGAGGTTGAAGCGAAGCTGAACTACCTCGGCTTAAATGCGGCTGCCATCTATGGTGATGCCGACAAGATGACCAGAAGCCGGGTTTTGAATGCGTTTAGAGAAGGGCGTACCAAGCTCTTGGTGGCTAGCGATGTCGCTGCCCGCGGACTTGATATTGAAGGACTCGGCATGGTCATCAATTACGATCCGCCTATTGACGCCGAGCATTATACACACCGCGCAGGACGTACTGGACGCATGGGTCGGAGCGGCATGGCGATAACGCTCGTAACGGACCGTCAGACGTTCATCATGCGCAAGTTCAATCGCGAGCTGGGCATATCGATTGAAGAACGCGCTCTGTATGGCGGGAAGGTTAGATCTCCTCGTGCTACACCAGCCGATCGAGGACATGGTCCACGTGGGTCAGCCGGAGGTACTGCCCGAAAAGAGAAACCGGCCCGAAAGCCTGCTTCCACCAGCGCCAATGGTAAGGCGGGAAGCGGTAAGGCTTCGGGTGAGCGTCAGAGTGAAAGGGAGCGGGACCGCAAGAACAAGGGCGCTCCGAAATGGCTGAAGAATAAGCCTCCACGGAGCTAATGGCTGCAAGCTCCATCCATGCGGAGCTTGCAACCGGTATGTTGTTTTCGGGTCCGATTCAACGGATGTGGTCGACATCCACAGGGACCGGACTTTTCAGAATAAGAGGTGATCGATAATGAGTGAACAGCCGGTATTGTCTGTTCAAGGATTAAGCGGCGGGTATAGCATGAACCGACCGGTTCTGCACGATGTAACCTTTCAGGTTGAACCGGGTGAGATGGTAGGATTGATCGGCCTGAACGGGGCGGGCAAGAGCACCACGATGAAGCATATTCTCGGACTGATGAACCCGCAAAAAGGGAGCATTCAGGTGCAAGGGAAGAGCCGGGCAGAGCATTCCGAAGCTTATCACGGCGCTTTGGCGTTTGTTCCCGAATCCCCGCTGCTGTATGAGGAGATGACGGTACGCGAGCATCTGGAATTTACGGCGCGCTCCTATGGCGTATCCCGTGAAGATTATGAGTCGCGTTCGGAGCAGCTGTCCAAGATGTTCCGCATGGAAGAGAAGATGGACAGCCTGTCCACGCATTTATCCAAGGGTATGCGCCAAAAAGTGATGATCATGTGCGCGTTTGTCGCCAGACCGTCGCTGTACATTATTGACGAGCCCTTCCTTGGGCTTGATCCGCTCGGGATACGTTCGCTGCTTGACTTCATGCTGGAGCTGAAGGCGTCCGGCGCTTCGGTATTGCTCAGCTCCCATATTCTCTCCACGATTGAGAATTATTGCGACCGGTTCATCGTGCTGCACCGCGGCAGCATCATTGCTCAGGGAACGCTGAAGGAAATTCAGGACCAAGCCGGAAGGCCGGGGATGTCGCTGGAGGAGCTGTTTAATGTGTTGATTCAGGACGGTAAAGGCGAATGAACCTGCGTGAGCTGTATGTCAAACGACGCGGGCAGTTTTGGGGTGAAGTTCTCCCCTATCTGGGTTATGTCATACAGAGCGGGGTAGCCGTCGTATTTCTGTTTCTGCTGATTGCATTCGCTGCCTGGTATACTGCACTACTGCAGCAGATTCCGCCAGATCTGCCGATTCGCTGGATCATGATGATTTTCCTTGTGCCCCTTATGATCAACAGCAGCATCCGTACCTATCTGCGTCCGGCGGATACGGTGTTTCTCATTCCGCAGGAATCCCGGATGAAGAAATACTTCAGTACAGCATGGTTCAGCGGCGTCATTTATAAAATCATCGGTTTGGGACTGGTGATGTTAATCCTATGGCCTCTATACATACGCAGCGATGTTTCACCAAAACCGCTGCTGGCTACGTTTGTTGTTTTGACGCTGTTTAAACTGCTCTCCAGCTTCGGCAGCTGGAAGGAGCAGCTTATGGTGTCAAGGAACGCGGCAGCAGCCTACCGGGCACTCCGCTGGATCATTCCGGCGCTGAGCTTAGCCGCCTGGTTATGGCATCCAACGGGCCGCGCCCTCTTGTTCATGGCGCTGCTCGGCCTCACGTATATTGCCGCCTTGTCGGTACCCGGCAAGCACCTGGTCGCTTGGGAACGATTAATCGCCGTTGAGGAGCGACAAGCGAGCCGGGTGATGATGGTGTTGAGCTGGTTCGTGAATGTGCCTCAGCGCGGGCAGCGTGTCCATGCGCGGAAATGGCTGTCCGGATGGGGCAAGGGCTTGGCGTGGAAGAAGGAAAGCGCCTATCGCTTTCTTCTGATTAAGAGCCTGACGCGCAGTGATATTCTGGGCATACTGATTCGGGTCGGACTGTTGGGAGCCTTTCTGGTGATGGCAACCCGGGAGAGTCTGGTATCGGCGATTGTGTATCTGGTCAGCCTGATGATTATCGGACTCCAACTGTCTGCACTGCGAAAGCTTCACCCGGAATCGTTCTGGCTGCATGTCTACCCGCTTCCGGAAGGTACGCGCCGCGTCAATGAAGGGAAGCTGATCTTCCAGGTGCAGCTGTTCTGGGCTGTCCTCCTGTGGCTCCCACTCATTCCGGACATCCTGAGTGCCCCCGGACGTATATTGGGTACGCTGGCTGCAGGGATCGTGCTTGTATTTCTGTTCCGAAGCGCTGCTGCCCGGAAGAGCCGACGTGAAGATGATGACGACGAATAAACGGGAAGAGGCCGGGACGTTAACGTCCCGGCCTTCTATTGTAATTATAGTATGGGTTATTCCGGTTGCAGAAATCGCAGTGCGTGGTGTGGCGACCTGCGATTTCTGTTAGGCTGTTATCTAGTTGTCGTTACACCCAGAAAGAACGAGTGATGATAACGAGCAGGATAAAGAGAACCAGGATTGCTCCAACTCCGTATCCACCGCCGTATCCGCCGCCGTATCTTACTTCTTCAACTGCACCCATGTTCATTCCCCTTTCAGTTCGTTGATTTGTAGTACACGGTATTGTATGTAGCTAATGGTCTATGTGTATGGGCGAGCGTTTATTTGTGGCAGAAGAAAAAATGAAGACCGGGGATTGATTCTCTCCGGTCTTAATGAGTGCGCTTAGCATGGGCGCCATTTGTGGCGGGGGCAGTCGGATAAGTCACCTAACCATACCGAATCTAAAATGATTTTAACTTGTGTTAGGAAATAAATTAATCATAACAAAAATGGAGGGGGAAATGAAAATTCATAATAGGTTGAATCAGATTAGAGTAGGGTACAAATCAACTACAAAACAAAAAATCTTTTCAATAGTAAGTGCAATGATGATCGGAGTTATTTTGGGTTTAGCAGCAAAACTTGTGGATACCCCGGGTATCAACCCCATATTTGACGATATCGGTGGACGTCTTGGTATTTGGGTATTTGTAGCAACACTTTTATCGGTTTTCAGCTATTCGCCCAAATTAGCAGCTGTAAAAATATTCGTCTTTTTTGGATCGATGCTTACCGTGAATTATGCTTACACCGTGGTTTTTCTGCATTTCTTCCCAATGAGAGAAATTGTGTTTTGGGGAATGTGCGCAGTGGTATCTCCCGTGTGTGCTTATACTATGTGGTATGCGCGTGGAAATGGATTGTTTTCTTATATTGTTTCGGCCCTTCCAATTACAGTCTTGCTGTCGGAAGGGTTTGAATTACGTCACGCTTACTTACCCATTCACACTCATTACTATTTAATTCCGTTGCTTATGGGAATATATCTAATCATAATCTTGGTTTTATTGTTTATCATTCCTAAAAATAAAATACAATTAGTAGTCGTTCTGCCTATAGCTCTTATATTGTCTTTGATCATGATATATTTTAATGTTTTAGGTCGGATATTTGGCGGAATGAACGGTGTATTGTAGGAGTGTCCCTGAATATTAATAAATGCCCTCCCAACTTCCTACAGGGAAGTGAGAGGGCTGAAGAGTTTGCTTTGCGGATCATCAAGCCTTCTGCAGGTCTTGAATCCCTTTATAGACCAGGTCGAACAGATCCTCCAAATACTCCTCATCAATACAAGAGAAGGCGATCCGGAGATCATGCTCGCCAAGAGCAATGGTTCCTACGCCATACTCATGGATGAGATGGGAACGGAGCTCCTCGGCATTTACCGTGTTCAGCTTCAGGCACATGAAGTAGCCGGAGTTGAACGGATAGTATTCCCACACATCGCCGTATTTGCCGCTGTCGAGAATGGATTTCACTTTGTTGGCGCGGCCTTTCATGATGGCGAATTTCTCTTCCTTCTGTTCATGGAATTCCGGCGCCTTCAGCGCCTCCAGCACAAAGGTTTGCGAAGGGTGGGAGGCGCTGGATATCGTAGCGCGAATAATGCCGAGCGTCTTCTGCTCCAATGCGTCCAGCACGTCTTTATCTTCTGCCGCATACGTGATAAAGCCAACACGGAATCCCCATACGAATTCTTCCTTGGTCGCTCCGTCAACCTTCACAGGAAGCACGCGAGGGTGAAGGCCTGCCAGACGTCCAAAGAGCGATTCCTTCAGCGAATCTTCAAAGAACAATCCGAAATACGCATCATCCGTAACAACCACAATATTCATGCCGGCTTCGGCCGCTTCCTGGATTGCGGACACGATGGCGGCCCCTTCCTGAGCGCCAGGCGTATAACCCGTCGGGTTGTTCGGGAAGTTCAGCAGAACGACCGCTTTGCCTTTATCCTTCTGGCTCAGCAGAGCCTGACGAAGTCCTTCGGCGTTAAATTTCATATCGTCTGTGAAGAGAGGATAGGTTACATGAATGCCATGGCGGCGAATGCCGAATGTCAGCTCGTAATTCTCCCAATTCTTATCGGGATAAATAACGGCGTCCCCTTCATCCACGAACAAATCGGCTACGATGCTAAGACCATGCGTCAGCGCATTCGTAACGATCGGATTGCTGAAGCTCTTGCCTTCAAGCGAAGGGTTCTCCTGAATCATCTTGTTTCGCCATACGGAGCGCAGCTCCGGCTTGCCTGCCGGTGGGGCATACGGGTACAGATCCTTCGGCTGGTAAGCCGAAAGTTTGTCCTGGATGACGCCCAGATGCATCGGGACTCCTCCTTCGGTTGCAATACCGATCGTAGCGTTATATTTTTTCGCATGGCTCGTCGCTTCCGCAGATTGGCTCAGTATGCCTTCTTTCGGGAAATAGATTTCTTTGCCGAGTGTGGAGAGCATGTCGTACACATGCGGATTGCCGGCTTGCATTTTTCCATTCAATTGACCAACCAATGGGTTCATGAACTGATTCCTTCCTTCCGAATACTTTTGGTTAAGGTAAGTGCAGGTGACAAGATGCCTTTACGTTTTCATTGCCTAACATTATACCACCTACCCCAGGAACCGTCACGGATAATTGTAATGCTTTAACGCGGTCCAGGGTGATACTTGCATATCAGTCCGGCGGTTTCTCCATCCCGCTGCTTGCCGCGGCATTCAAGCCCTTCGACTACGGCCTGGAGCCGATCCGGCTTCAGGTTCTGGCCGAACTTGAATTTGGCGCTCATTCGCTGCGGAGCGAGCTTGATGACGGCTACCCCTTTCAGTCTGGGGATATAAGCCCGGTCATTCGCGTCGATGGCGCGGTATCCGCCTTCAGGCTGCAGTTTAGTCATTAGGGCCTCCATCGCAAGGGCTTTTTCCTCCAGATCATCCACGATTACCACTTCGCCGACAGCCGTTACGCTTTTAAAGTAGGCCGTGGCCGGGCAGGCCATCTCCGGATCGGAGAAATAGGAAGGGATCAGGGCATACTCATCGGCGATGGTAAAGCACACGGCGGGCGTCCGGCGCAGATGGTCCATTTTTTCCCCCATCCGGCTGCCATGAAAATAAAACGCGCCGTTAACATACGCGTAGTTCAATGGCGTTACACGCGGAATTCCCTCTTCATCGGCTGTTCCAAGGAAACCAAAGCTCATGCCGCTAAGGAAGTCCTCGATTTCTTGTTGATCCTCCATCGTAAATTCGTCTCTTCTCATGGTTAAACGCTCCCCCTATCATTTTGATTAACAGCATACGATGAACATTGACAAGTAAAAAGCGCCAATTTAGAGTAATTTATATAGTCCAATTTTAAAGTATAACAATAGAGGAGCCGTCATTATGGAGCTGGGATTGCCTTTCGAGAGCTATGTGGAACAATATCGATATAAATATTTGGCTCTATACCACGCAATTCGCGCGGCCATTCATAGTGGCAAGCTGCCGGAAGGAACCCGACTTCCCGCTACGCGGGAGCTTGCAAAGCTGTACGGCGTGTCCAGGGGATCGGCCGCGCAGTGTTATGACATGCTGATGGCCGAGGGTTACGTCGTATCCCGGCAGGGCAGCGGAACTTACGTGGCCGAAGGGATTGCTGCCATGGCAGACCAGCAGCCATTGGCCGAGCGAGCGCCGGTGCTCTCCGCTTGGGGACAACGCCTGATGAGTCAGAGCGGGGAATATGTCTCGGCACAGCAGCTGCTGGAGGAGCCTCCCCCGGGTACGATCTCTTTCGCGAATGCGAGGATGCCCATGGAGGATTTCCCCTATTCGGAGTGGCGTAGCGCGTTATCCTACGCAGGCGGAAGCGGGGGAGCCGAACTGCGGAACGGCGCGCCGCCGGAAGGGGATATCGAACTGCGTCAGGCGATAGCCGGACACCTGCGCTTTACGCGGGGCATACAGGCCGATCCCGAGCATATCGTGATCTTCAGCGGTTCCATGCAGGGGCTTGTCCTGATGTTTCAGCTGCTGGTTGATCCCGGCGATCACGTGGTGATGGAGGATCCGGGGTATCAGGGAATCCACCGGGGCATAAGCCTGAGCGGCGGGATTCCGCTGCCGTCCCCCGTCGACGATGCTGGATTGATACCGCGTGACTGGGACGCCGGCCTGCTTGTCGTAAGCCCCAGCCGTCAATACCCGACGGGCGCGGTCCTGCCGCTGGAGCGAAGAAGGGCGCTGCTGAATTGGGCACGAAGCCGACAGGCCTTTATTATCGAGGATGATTACGACAGCGAGTTCCGGTGGGGCGGCAAGCCGATTGAGCCCCTGCGGATGCTGGATAACGAGGGACGTGTCATCTTCGTCGGTTCGTTCTCCAAAACGATGTTCACCGGGCTCCGCATCGGGTATGCCGTGCTGCCCCCAAGCCTGGTTGAGGCGGTCGTGCAGGCCAAGGCTCTGTATGAGCCGATCTCACCATCCGTATTGGAGCAGCGCGCGCTGGCGCGCTTTATTGTACGGGGAGGATACGGTCGGCATCTTAGAAGAATGACCCGGCTGTACGGCGCACGATATGGGGCGCTTCGCCAGGCGATGGATACCCATGCCTCCGAACTGTTTCGTCTTCATCCCGGCGATGCCGGCCTGCATGTTTACGCGAATTGGCTGCGCTCCGCGGAAGATTATGCCCTGTTCCAGGAAGCTGCCCGCAAGCGCGGCGTCATGTTTCGGGATGTAGCGGCCTATCATCGTACGCCCGGACCGCCTGCCGCCTGCTTCGGCTTCTCGCATCTCGGCATATCCAGCATCGAAGAAGGGGTTGCCCGGATGGCGCAGGCATGGCGGGACATGCAAAAAACATAAAAAACGGGTATGATGGAAAAGAGGTCAATTTTTGAATGAGATGAGGGGGTTATGACGAGATGCTGAATGCATCGCCGTCTTCGTTTATAATCATGCCTGCGCTTGCCAAAATCGTGTGCGAGCCGGGCTGGAAATGGCAAAAACGCGAAAGGCCCATGCAGAACTACGATTTGTTCTATGTATGGAGCGGCGAAGGCACGGTCGAGCTTAATGACGAGCCCTTTGCCGTGGGAAAAGGAAGCTGCTTCCTGTTCCGTCCAGGAGATCATACGAGCGCGACGCACAATCCGCAGAAGCCGCTCGTATTGACATATATCCATTTTGACGTGACTGACCCGGTCCAACAGATTCCGGCATCTTATCGCAAGCTGACGGAAACGATGGATTTCGAATATTTGCTTGCACGCTATGTGCGTTTGTATCTGGACAAGCCCTATGGATCATTGGAGGAGGGGCAGCTAATTCTGAAACAGCTGATGATTCATCTGCTGCGTGCAGATCTCGCTGAGCCGGTGGTCAAAAAAGCAAGCAATCAGCTGTCCGAGGCGATCCATGAAATCGCGAATTACGTCCGCCAGCACCCGGGTGTTCCCCATCGGGTCGAGGATTTGGCGGCCAGAGCGGGGTTGTCCCCCCGTTACTTCTCGATCAAGTTCAAGGAGCTGATCGGCACGCCGGTACAATCCTACATTATTCAGATGCGGATCGAGCGGGCGCAGCATCTGCTGCTGCATCAAGGGATGAACGTAACGGAGGTAGCCGACGCGCTGGGTTACCGGGATATATTCTTTTTCAGCCGGCAATTTAAGCAGTATACGGGCAAGAGCCCATCCGAGATTCGGTGATTTCCCGCCCTTCCATAACTTACCTGGTGGGTCGAAGGGCAAATGGGTTTCATAGCAAGCGATTTAGGGTAAAAACGACATACAGCTTCATTTTAAGATATCAGAAAGTATAAATTCGAAGCATGAGCCTTCCTGATATCGCAAGAAAAACTTCCGCTAAATGCGGTCTGTCTTCTATGCGAGTACGTCGATAGACGTTTTTCTTATGAAGGGGGGAGAGAGGAATGAGCCCAAGAAGACGGGTGCGTGGACGTTTCTTCAGTCGCGGTGGCTGCGGTATTTTCAGAAATCGCTTGCGCCGCATGAAGACAACGACTCAGGATCATCAGAATGTGTGGTTTTAACGAGACTTAGGCCTACATACGGGGACGTGGAATCCCGTTATCATATACGCTTTTTTCTGGATGAACGAAGGGAGCTAAATGGCTCCCTTTTTTGATATGTATTGGGGTCCCCGCAAAGTATTTGGAATAAGCATCGAAGCATAGGCTCCACTTTGTGGGGCATTTTGTATTGGGGTCCCCGCAAAGTATTTGGAATAAGCATCGAAGCATAGGCTCCACTTTGTGGTTCTATTTAATGGATGCACATGGGAATAGGGAGTATGTCTGATTACGTTGTAAAAGGATGCATATACGGATAGGGACTCTGTTGGCATTACGGAAATTTGTTATATTAGGGATATGTATAAAGCGCGAATCGTAGGGTTGTAATGGACCGGACAGGCAGTTCGGATAACGGAAGGGTGAAGGGTGTGAAGGGTAAAGTGGCAATGGCGGACCAAGCGGTGTTTCGGTGGTAACGGCGGGAGCAGGAATGGTTGCGCTGATCACGGGCGCGTCGAGCGGGTTCGGACTGCTCATCAGCTTGGAGCTGGCAAAAGCGGGCTATGACGTGGCAGCGGGTCTGCGCAGGCCGGAGGCGGCTGCAGAGCTGTTGACCCGAGCCGAAAAAGCAGATGTTGTCGAACGCATTCACGTATTCCAGCTGGATATATGCTCAGAGGAACATGTCAAGGCTGCTGCTTGGGAGTTAGAGCAGAAGTTCGGCCGCTTGGACGTGCTGGTGAACAACGCCGGCGAAGCGGTAGGCGGCATGGTGGAGGAAGTACCGCTCAGCGGCTGGCGCAAGCAGTTGGAGACGAATTTTTTCGGGACCGTATCGGTAACGCAGCATATGCTCCCGCTGCTGCGCAAGACCGGACGATCCAAAATCATTCTCATGAGCAGCATTAGCGGCGTGGTCGGCTTTCCGGGTTATGGTCCCTATGCGGCATCCAAATTTGCGCTGGAGGGGTTCGGCGAGAGCCTGTCCATGGAGTTGATGCCCTTTGGCATCGATGTCGTACTGATTCAGCCCGGTGCCTATGGCACGCCGATCTGGAATAAAAGTTTTGGGGAGCTTACGGTAAAGGAAGGATCACCCTACAGCGGTCTGCTGAAGGGCGTGCTGGACTATTCCGAGCGGACAGCCAGGGGAAGCGGAGATCCGCAGGAGGTAGCCAGGCTTGTGGCAAACATTGCGTCCATGTCCAAACCGAGGTTCCGCTATACGCTGCCCAGAGGTACGCGGCTGACCGCATGGATCAAGGGCGTACTGCCGGATCGGCTGTTTCAGCGGATCGTTTATCGGATGCTGGACCGGCGTTAATCATTCATGCAGCGAATGATTCATGGCCTTAACTTGTCATGCGATGCTTGGTGAAGCTTGGTAAGGTGAATGGAGTTACCCTTTTCTGGTCGGGGACGGGTGAAGCAAACCAAGCAGCTCTCCCATCTTCACCTTGGAGCCGGGTTCCAGGTCACCGCGCGGAGTAAACGTGCCGTTCTCTGTCAGAAGCACGACGGTAGAGCCGAATTCAAAGTACGCGAGTTCATCGCCGATCTCGTATTTCTTCACGTTCTCGTCGGCATAACGGATGCTGCTTACGTTCATGGCTCCGACCTTCACGACGGCAACTTCGCCGAACTCATGCGCAATATAGGTAATGAGGCGCTCATTACGGCTGAGCACATGCCGGATATGGGTCATCGCAAAATCGTTCACGGGGTAAACGCGTCCCTTTAAATGCTCGCTTTCCGCCTGAACACCGGTTACAGGGGAATGAATGCGATGATAGTCGGTTGGGCTTAAATACAATACAAATGCATAACCGTTGATGTAGTTTTCCATTCTCGGTGATTTGGCGAGCAGCTCGCTCAGGGTATAATCCTGTCCCTTGACGCTCAGAATGGTGCCGGCGTTGACGGCGCACATCGCCGATATCGTGGCATCGACGGGGCTTACCATGGCATCGGCGGTGTCATCTATGGCGCGCAGGCCTATTTTTAACCGGCGGGAAAAGAATTCGTTCAGTGAGCGGTATTCGTGGATTTCTTTCTCCGCTTCATGGGCCGGAATTTGATAAATTCGTATGAATGCAGGTATTAGATGACGGCTCAGCCGGCTGTGGGAACAATGCCCCATGATTCGGGACAGCCACTTGCGGGAGGACAGCTCAGTCATCAGACGCAGCAATTGTTTAGCCATGTCATTCTCCTTTGTGCATAGGTGTCAGCAATAAACGTTGGTGGAAAAGCCAATCACTCTGATATTGACATAGAATGAGCTGGAAATCAATAAATAGCCATTTTTGAAAAAAGGTTCTTGCTAATTGGAGAACGAATGTGTATTTTAAGATTAACATGAAACCGAATAGGGAATACGGGGGCTTGAGTGAATCAGGCTGAGATTGCAGCTGTTATCCGCTGTTGACCGTTAATCTGAACTGGGTAATGCCAGCGTAGAGAATATCCGACCCTGCCTACATAGGGCCTATTTTTCCGTCTGCGCGTTTTTCCAGACGGTTTTTTGTTGTTTTTACACAAAAATAGAGGTGGAGAGGGGAATGTGTGGTTATGGGAACATCTATGCAAGAGAAGTTGGGGGTTCAGCCCCGAAAAGGGCTGCGGTTAAGCGATATTTTGGTGACGGTGCTGGTATCGCTGGTGCTTGGCGTCATTTATCACTTCTGGGGTTCGGTTTACAATCTGTTAAAACCGCTGTTCTTTGAAGCGGATGAGTTGTTATACGGAATGTGGTTCGCTGCAGCCACGCTTGCTTACTTGCTAATCCGTAAGCCGGGAGTGGCCATCATTGCGGAAGTGGCGGCTGCCCACGTGGAAGTGCTGTTTGGCAGCGGCTGGGGATTGACTCTGCTGCTGTATGGGCTCATTCAAGGACTTGGGGCAGAACTGGTATTCGCGGCGTTCCGTTATCGGAGCACCTCGGCGTGGACGCTGGCGATTGCCGGAGCAGGCGCAGCCATCGGATCGATGATCATGGACTTCTATTACAGCTATACCGATGACCTGCAGACGTGGATGTTCCTGGCCAAATACGGTATGCGGGTACTCAGCGGTGCCGTCATTGCAGGCCTGCTCATGCTCTTGCTGGCCAAAGCCTTGGACCGCACGGGCGTCACATCCCTGCTGCGTCCTGCGTCGAAGAAGGATTACGAAGCACTGGATGATCCGCGCCATGTCTAATGCCACGGTTAGCCTGGTTCCGGCTCAGTCCGCTGAGATGGTTCCGGAACCGGCCGTGTATGTGGAGGGATTGCGTCTGAAGTATCCGGGCGAGGAACGACTGATGTTCAAAGACCTCTCCTTCTCGGCTGTCCGCGGGGAGAAGGTGCTGCTGCTCGGTCCGAGCGGCTGCGGCAAATCCACGCTGCTGCAGGTGCTTAGCGGGATGATTCCCCGCGCAACGGAGGTGCCGATGAAATGCGAGTCGCAGCTGGTTCCGCGCTCTTGGGGGTATGTATTTCAAGATCCGGATACCCAGTTCTGCATGCCGTACGTGGATGAAGAGCTGGCTTTCGTACTGGAAAATCTAAGTGTTCCGCGCGATGAGATGAAGGAGAGGATGCAAGCGGCGCTCCGCGAGGTGGGGCTTGATCTTGAGGAGCTTCATATGCCGATCGGGCATCTGTCCCAAGGCATGAAGCAAAGGTTAGCGCTGGCTTCGGCTCTGCTGCTGGAGCCGGAGGTGCTGTTCCTAGACGAGCCATCTGCCTTGCTCGACCCGGAAGGAAGGGAGCAAATCTGGTCCGCGGTGAAGGCCGTATCGGATGGGCGGACACTGATCATCGTGGAGCACCGGATCGAAGAAATGGCCAGATACGTGGATCGTGTCGTGCTGTTCAGCCCGGATGGCGTGATTCTGGGCGAAGGTCCTCCAGCAGCGATATTCGCAGAATACGAGCGGGAACTCCAAGCTTATGGAATCTGGTATCCCGGCGTATGGGAAGATTATGCGCAGACCCGGGCGGGCAGAGAGCTGTTTGCTCCGGTCGATGCGCTTGGCGATGAGCAGGGTAATCGTAATCTCCTGCATGAGGCTGCTCCGCCGTATGCTCAACGTGGGGAGCCTGTCATTCACCTGGCGAATTTCAGGGGAATGAGATGGGATAAACCGGTCATTAGCCTCCCTTCGGCCGAGGTGTTTCCGGGACAATTCATTGCGGTGGTAGGTCCGAACGGAGCAGGCAAAAGCTCGCTGCTGCTCAGTTTGATGGGGCTGCTTCGCGCCGAAGGGACCTACATGCTCTGCCGGGAAGAGGTCATTCAGGGCAAGCGCAGGAAGGTGCGGAAGAAGAGAGAGCAGCAGCTGCGCCAAATCGGATTCGTGTTTCAGAATCCGGAGCTTCAATTCCTGACGGAGCGCATCGGCGATGAGGTGGTTTACTCGCTGCTGGTGGATCATGTGCCGCCGGAGGAAGCGAAGGCGCAGGCCGAGCGCTGTCTTGAACGTTTCGGATTGAATGGCTTGGAGGCCAGGCATCCGTACCAGCTGTCGACAGGCCAAAAGCGCCGCTTGAGCGTGGCTACGGCCATGGCAAGACAGCCGTTCGTCCTGCTTCTGGATGAGCCGACCTTCGGACAGGATGCGCGGAATACATTCGCGATTCTGGAGATGTGCGAGAAGCTGCGCCGTGCGGGAACCGCCATTCTCATGGTGACGCATGAAATGGAGGTCGCCCAGCGGGTCGCCACGCATATATGGGAAATCCGCGAGGGACAACTGACCTCGAGCATGCCTTCCCCGCGCTGGTGTACCGGGACGGAATCCGGACGGGAGGCGGGCGGAGTGAATGGCACTGATGAGACTCGCGAAAATCTAACCACGGCCGATCATCGCCTCACGGGGGTGAATGCATGAACATATGGAACCCCGTACGGATCACTTGGCTGCACCGGGCGAATCCGGTGGTGAAGCTGGGTCTGATCTGTGCGCTGTTTTTCATGACGGTGTTAACCCATGATCTTGATTTTGTTTTGTACCAGGCGTTGATCTTTATGGTCTGTCTCGTGGTGCTCAGCGGGGTGAAGCCGTGGAAAATGCTGTTGTTCTTCATTCCGTTTCTGCTTGCCTTCATATCGTCCGCCTCTTCCATGATGCTGTTCGGTAAGGGAGAAACGATCTGGTGGGAGTGGGGGTTGTTCCGGGTATCGGAAGAAAGCTTCTACCGAGGGCTGCATTTGGGCTTTAAGGGAATTGCCTTTGCCTCGGAGGGGCTGCTGCTCGTGACGACAACGTCCTCGGTGGATTTATTCTACAGCCTGATGCAGAAGTTGAGGCTTGCACCCAAGTATGCTTACAGCTTCATGGCTTCGATCCGGCTGCTGCCCATGGTGTGGGAGGAATATGTGATCCGCCGCCAAGCCTTGAAGGTACGAGGAGTCCGCCCGATCCGCGGAATTCGCGGCATGGTGAACCGCGCAGGACTGTATGTGGTGCCGCTGCTGGCACAGAGCATCCGCCGGGCCCATCGGGTGGCCGCCGCGATGGAGGCCAAGCAATTCGATGGCGATCAGGCGAAGTCCCGAACGTATTATTACCCGTCGCGTTATTCACGCTATGATCTTCTGGTTATAGGATTACTTGCAGTTGCGGCCGCTTTCGCTTATGCCGCAGCCGGATATTTTCCATGGTTCGGCATTGGCGACGTGCGGTTTGATTAAAGGATTGGTGAAATCGAAAAGAGTCTGCTTACGATACGTAAGCGGGCTCTTTTTGTTATGAGATTCAAACTTCAAATGCTAACCATCCTTCTATCGCAAGAAAAACATCTGTTATGAGCAGTCTGCCTTCTGAGAAAGTACGGTCTATGAACGTTTTTTATCATATGTATCCGGCGTTCCTAGTACGTTTAGCTATCTTCTGCCCCGCTATATTTAAAAAATCATGTCTGGATTTCATGCTGATCAAGGAGTTATAATACTAGTGGTACCGATACAGTATTTATGGTACCAGAAGGGGAGTTAGTCAGTTGCGCGAGCGAATATTGAATGAAACGATCCGCTTAATTCAGCGGCAAGGATTTACGTTTACGGTCAGTGATCTGGCCCGCGTCCTTGCCATTAGTAAACGGACGATCTATGAGCACTTCTCATCCAAGGAAGAGATTGTCGAACATATCATTGACGGGATGATCCGGCACATCCAGCAGCGCGAACGTGAAATTGCGGAGGATGAGGGGCTTACCGTTCTGGAGAAGATACACCAGATTCTAATCTGTCTGCCCCAGGAGATGGAGCAGATGGATTTGGGGATGCTGCCGGATCTGAAGCGCACGCATTATGCGCAATGGGAGAAGCTGGACACCTTTTTCCGAGAGGAATGGGGCATTGTCACCGAGCTTATGGAGCGAGGCATGGCCGAGGGAAGCATCAAACGAATTCATATGCCACTGTTCATCGATCTGTATCTCGGATCGCTCCATCAGATTTACGATTCGAGGGCGACGGTGAAGCATCAATTGCCGCTAGGGGAGCTGCTGCAGTCCGTTATGGACATCTTGCTGTTCGGGATTGCCGCAGAGAAACGGGAGGAGTCTTGAGATTATGCATTGGTTCTATTTAAGTTTGGCGATTCTGTTTGAAGTGGCGGGGACGCTGAACATGAAGCTGTCGGAGGGGTTCAGCAAACCGCTGCCCAGCGTGCTGCTGGTGGTATTCTATATTTGCAGCTTGAGCTTCCTGACGCTGAGCTTGAAGCAGATTGAAATATCCGTGGCTTACGCGATCTGGTCGGGACTTGGCATCATGATCATTACCGTCATCGGTTATATGTTCTTTGCGGAGCAGATTAACGGTCTGAAAATATTCTCGATCCTGCTGATCATCGCAGGGGTCGTTCTGCTGAATCTATCCGGCAGCGCGCATGCGCAGGAACAACCGAAGACGCACCAGTCCGGTCACTAAGGGCGATAGAAGAAACCGAAATCTGCGGTGAAGAGCCGTATTTGTGCGGCTCTAGTTCTGCTGCAATAATGTACTATGCCCTGCTTCGCCTCCAGCTCTATAATGACAAAGGAAATTCCTTTGTTAGGAGCTATCATCATGAACCTGTCTTCTTTTTTTATTTACTGTTTTATCGTGGCTTTCTCGCCGGGGCCATCCAACATCGTCATTTTGTCTTCGGTTCAGAATTCCGGCATGAAGAAGACCTTGCGCTACATTGCCGGAGCCTCCATCGCTTTTTTCTTATTAATCGCTGCTTCCGTGGTATTGGGCCAGCTTCTGTCAACAGGCATGCCAATCGTACTGCCAATCTTGCGGATCGTAGGCTGCTTGTTCATGCTGTATCTCACGTATCAGGTGTATACCATGGACGTATCCAAGTCCGGCACGAATCAAACGGCGTCCTTCACGTCCGGCTTTCTGATGCAGTTTCTCAATCCGAAGGTGGTATTGTTTACGCTGACGGTCATTCCAAGCTACGTCATGCCGTATTATACGGCAGGTCCTGTCATCTCGGCGTTTGTTGTCGCGGTATCGTTAATCGGGCTGTCCGCGTATATGACCTGGGCCGTGTGCGGTAGCCTTTTTCAAGGAATTATGCAAAAATATCGGAGAACGACCAACACGATCCTGGCTTTGTTTCTGCTGTACTCGGCAATCGTCGTATCCGGCATACCGGAGCTCATAAAGGGGTGATGGAAGATGGAGCAGTTTATCTATAAAAAAGCGTTGGGCATTACGGCGCTGTCCGCGAGCCTGACGGATTTCAAATATAAAAAGCATTATCACGAGGAGTACGCCCTCGGCGTCACGCTGCGCGGCATTCAGAAGTACTCGCTGGACGGCAGTCAGCAGGCTTCTTACCAAAGCGGGGTTATGCTGTTCCATCCCGAGCAGAATCATGATGGCTGGTCGCAGGAACGAACGGGCATCGATTATGTGATGATCTATATTCATCCGGAGCTATTTCTGGAATTGATTCAGAAAAAGGATATCGTCCGGTTCCAATCCCCGATTGTATATCACGCCGGGCTGCGGAAGAGCATTCTGGATGTGACGAGGTCGATCTTCACGGGTCAGCCGGAGGCTAGAAGCAGCGAGCTGCTTCTGGGTCTGGCAGGGCATTTTAACGAGAGTATTCTGAACCCGGATAGCCGGAAGGACAGCATATTTACGCGGAAGGCCAAAGAAATGATGCAGGATCATCTGGATCATGTTCTCCGTCTGGATGAATTAAGCGGGGAGTTCGGGATGTCGAAGTATCAATTCATTCGTTACTTTAAAGCAAATACGGGGCTGTCGCCTTATCAGTATTATCTGAACTGCAAAGTGGAGCGCGCCAAGCATCTGATCGAGGACAGCCGGGATGTATATCAGGCCGTTACCCAGTGCGGCTTCACGGATCTTGCCCACTTGAACCGGCATTTCAAGAATGTGTACGGCACGACGGCGTTTGATTATATGTCCCATCTGGATAAGTGAGGCGGCAGGTGCCGATCATTCGCGCGATTTTTCAAGCCAGGCTTGGCATTTGTGAATAAACTCCGTTATAATGTGTATAGAATGTAAAAGGGACCGTGCGCGAACACGATCCCGGCGTACAACGTACCGCTATAAGAGCGGTCGGCTATAGGAAATCCGATCAGAAATAGACCGTGATCCTGACCAAGGGCGGTCTATTTCTTTTTAAGATAGAATTTATAAGTTTTCAGCGAAGCTGAACTCATTCGATAATCGCAAGAAAAACGTCCTCTAAACGCGGTCTGTCTTCTGTGAATGTACGTCGATAGACGTTTTTTCTTATGGAACGAAAGTATTAACAACACCAGCGTCGCGAACGAAATCATTAGCGTCAATGTTTGGTATACTTCCATGGCATCGCCTCCCAAGCTGGAACCGGATTTTGAGATAGGTCCAAGAGATGTTAATCTGTATTTGGATTATTTGAAATTACTCAGGCTTTAGCCGGATGGAAGGAATCATTCGAATGGAATATATCTATGAATCAGCCCAGCGCAGCTACGAGGATTTCGCCAGCGGCCGGGTTCTGTATAATGCGCAGGGAACGACTTCGTTTCCTGTCAGACTAGCCAGCGAGATTGCCCAGCGGTGCTTTCAACTATTGGAGAAAAAAGGGGTACAGGGGCCGTATACCTTGTTCGATCCCTGCTGCGGCGGGGCGTATCTGTTAACGGTGGTTGGGCTGCTGCACGGGCAGCGCATTCATCGCGTCATCGGCTCTGACATTAACGCAGAGGTGCTCGGAATAGCCACGAAAAACCTGTCGTTGCTCCGCGAGGAGGGGCTGGAACAACGCACCGAACAGCTGAAAGAACTGTTGGCGTTGTATCATAAGCCGTCTCACCAGGATGCGCTGCAAAGCGCTGGCCGATTGAGGGAGCTGTTAAGGTCGTCGCGTGTGGAAGAGACGGCTTGTTTTCAAGCTGATATAACCCAACCGGAGGAAAGCTTGGCCTCCTGCAAGGGAACCCATATCGTCATGACCGATCTCCCTTATGGTGACCTGGTTAGCTGGGGCGGCGGAAGCGATGAGCCGGTGAAGGATTTCTTTAATGGCATTCATTCCATCCTGGATCCTGGCCGCTCCGTGGTTGCGGTCATATCCGACAAAGGGCAAAAATTAAAGCATGACCGGTTTCAAAGGATTCAGCATATGAAGGTGGGCAAACGACAGGTAGCCATCTTTGAACCGATTTGAACGGAGTAAAACGGACGGAATATAGAAGAGACCTGCTGCCGTCCTTAGCTGCTAACCCTCTTATCCAAGGGAGGCGTCGCTTCCATAACAACTCGCTTTTGACGTCATGTCAAGAGCGGGTTGTTTTTTTGTTCGTAGGAGGGCCATCTGGAATCCTTCACTCAAATAAGGAACATATGTTCGTTTAAAATCTAAAAAAATATAGCATTTCTTGTGGAATGCCAGCTCGTAGATAGAACTCGTGTAAGGACTCGCCCGGTCCGGGAGCCAACCCCGCCGTCAATAGGGCAATGGCAAAGCGGTTCGCTTGCCGCTCCAGCTTGCCCGGACTGAAATAAGAATGCTCCTCCAGAAAAAAGCGGCTGATTCCCTTATGGAGCCGGTCATGCCCGAGCTCATGCGCGCATACGAAGCGCTGCCATGGCGACGGCAGCTGATTGTGGATGACGATGAATCTCCGCCTCAGCTTACGGAAATACAGCCCTTTGGTCGTTTGGCCTAAATCTGCGAATCGAATATGTATGCCCAAGGAAGTCGCGATTTCAAAAGGGCAGTTGGTATGATGTTTTTTGATCAGCTGACGGATTAAGGGTTGTAAATGATCATCCATGCCGGTTCACCTGCAATATTGGGATTGGTTGAATCGTTGTAATCGGTATGTATCTCCTTATCCATGTAGATTTATTTCTTGCGTTTGTTCATTTGCTTGGCTTCCCAGAACAGTCCGGTCAGAACGTCCTTGATGCGCTGCTTGTCCTCCTCGTTCAGAGGGACGCCGTCAAACATGAGCTCACCGTCATCCTCAAGCATTTTCTTGAAATCCCGTTTATCCCTGGAGGTTGCCCAAGCGGGAGCCGAGATATTCTCGTGCTTGGCAGCATCCTGCTGCAGATAACCTGCTTTATTCATCAGCTCTTCATAGGGAACTTCGAGTGCCTCTGCCATTTTGCGAAGTGTTTGCGGCTTGGGGATGCCCCTTAGCCCATTCTCGATCCGGGAGATTTGCGATCCGCTGATATCGGCGGCTTGGGCCAGCTGATTGATGCTCCAGCCTTTGTTCTCCCTCATCTCTTTCAAGTATGATCCAAATATGTGATCCACGTTCCGGCCACTCCTCACCATAGTCCATCTGAAACATCTACTTATAGTATAAACACATCCCCTACCTTTGCCAACAGGTAAAACAAAAGAGAGCATTATTGCCAAAAGGCAAGAATATGAAAGGTACGCTCCAAATTCTCGTGAATAGTTCACCCTTTTGAAGGTTTACGTGGGTCTCCAAATAGTGGTATATTAATGAAAAATACGAACAAAATGCGAACACTTAAGGTGAGACTAACTTCTGCCAAATGGCAAAGCAAACCTCGACAATGACAATCAAAAGGGAGTGTTTTTCGAATGAATCCATTTTTACCGGAATTGGATCGCAGAAAGACCCAAAGTGCTGTTGAAGCGATATTCGAGAAATATCGTATCTATAAAACCATTACATTCGAAGTCAGGGAGGCGAGCGTCACGGCATCCTACACGGAACGATTTCATGGACCGACCAACGTCACCTCGGACCAAACGGCATCGGTTGCCATATATAATGTAGATATGCCTGCGGCCAGGAAGCAGTATTGCGAGATCATCGAGTCAATCGTGGAACGGCTTGGCGAGAGGGAACAGACTTTGATTCGGGAACGTTATATGAAGCAGGACGACGTATTCGATTACAAGGTGTACAACCATATCCTCGAACCGCCGGTCAGCAAGGATACGTATACCAAGATCCGCACCCGGGCCTTCTATAAACTGGCGCTGGCTTTAGCAGACAGGGGGCTGCTGAAGCTGCAAGAGTTGGACAAGTCCGCAAAGAGTAAAATGAACTGATAATGCCGAGATGGATAATTAAACCGAGTCTAAACCGGAGGACCTCAATGAGGCCCTCCGGTTTTTTCTATTTCAAGATGAAGATACCGCACCATGAGGCAGAACCTAAAATGAAATGGGGAAAACAGCAATAAATACGAACATAGATTCGTACTATTTTCCGCCAACATTCCACTTTTAGTTCCGCATTATCCGTCCCATAAGACGTCAGCGCATCCAATTTAGGGGTGTAAGATTGTATTATCGGAAATGAAGTTAAACAGAGCATACCGAACACACACAGTGTAGATGTGAGCCGGCCTTATGAAGGACCGGTTTTTTGCTGCGGCCTTAGGCTTCGATTGCTTCGTTTTCGATTCTCTATATATGAAGGAAAGGAGGGGGCCGTGTTGCGCAAGCATGTGAGCGCCGCAAGAAGCTGGCTATCCCATAACCGACCGGAAGCCACCCGGCCATCTGCGGAATGAGAGGGGCGATCAAGCAGGTCGCTCTAGCTATCGTACCTGAGCTTGAAGGCCGAATATATGACGTACATCCGCCGGATGGGGTTAGCGAGCCTTTTTATGGCGTCATGACGCTGGGAGAGGACGTTTGGAAATCTTCATGGGCAGGATACCGGCAGGTGGTGCGATTGAAGCTGTATGCGGATCGTTCCGAATTGCATCAGTTGGATCGCTGGGTGGAGCTTCTAATCCCGGGACTACATCGCAAGCGGGTGATCGGAGCCGATGGGAAAGCATTCAAGCTTCATTATTTGGGTGTGCCGGAAGCCGACAAGTTCGATTCTGTTTCAGGCAAAATGATCCGGATCATGCGATTCGGCGTCTATGTGCCTCAGGCATCCGGGGCCGGTTCGACCGGACAACCCGACGAGTGGCTGCATACCTTGACAGCTTGGACAGGAGAAGTACTGGGTGATCCTTGGAGAATCTATCATTCGGCATGGCCGGCAGGACGGGAAGATCACGCCGTATTATGGCGGATGACGGGCTGCGAGACCAAGATGGCGGGAGCTTCGATGTTCGAGGTTCGCAAAACCTTTACCGGGCATATTGCCGCCCTTGATTCCGCGGACGAGCAGCTCACGGCTGCAAGGCTGGTGGAGGAGCTTGGTACCCAGGTCCAGCTGATGCTGGATTCACAGAATCGCCGCTATTTATCCGTTGCGGAGATTTCCTCCGATATGCAGGCCGATCCCATTCTGGACGGGCAGCTGAAGCTGACTCTGGTGCACCGGAAGATGCGTTCACCTGAGGAAGCTGCATTGATCAGGCGCATTAACGTACATCCAATTTTAAAGTGAGGTGGTCACAATGGCTGTAAAAAAAACACTCAAGACAGAAGCCCGCAGTATCAGCGCTCCGCGATATGCGCTAGATGAACTCGTAACACACGCCAAGGAACTGTTCGAGGTTCGGGCGGAAGTGCTCGCGGGTGCCATGTATGGGGCAGACGGAGAGCTGTTCACGGTAACCGAAGTCAAAGAAAGAATCCAACAATTTATGAAAGCGAAGGTGGACTAATCATGGCAGGTGGAACATGGGAAAGCACAAATAAACCGGTACTTCCGGGTTTGTATATGAATTTCAAGGCGGCCGCCGCGTCGGCTATCCAAGGCGGATCCCGCGGTACGGTTGTCGTACCGGTTAAAGCCAACTGGGGGCCGATGCGCGAGTTCGTGGAAATCGGCAGCGAGTTCGCGATTTCCGAGCTGTATTCCGCGGATAGCCAGGATGGAGCTACGGCTTACGAAACGCTTTATCTGGCCTTGCTTGGCGGGCCGAAGAAACTGCTGGCTTATCGCCTGGCAGATAACACCGCGGCAGCGGCTAGCGTAACGCTGCAAAATGAGGAAGCTACGCCTTCGGACGTGCTGAAGCTGCAGGCGAAATATCCGGGCAGTCGTGGCAACGGCTTTTCCGTAACCGTGCAGCCATCGCTGATCGACCCGACTGCACGCGAGCTTCGCCTCTATGAAGGCGCCAAGCTGCTTGGCACCTATACAAGCCTGGACGGGACAGCAGCGTCGATTGCGGCGCAGATCAATGAAGACGATGAGAATCTCTGGGTAACGGCTACTGCACTAGAGGAGGCCGGCGTTCCTGCTGATGTGAACGGAGCTGTGCTGTCCGGAGGCAAGAGCGGCAACGGCGGCCTGACGAATGCAGATTATATCGAAATGCAGGATGCGGTCGAAGGCCAGGAATTCAACGTACTTGCCCTGGATTATGCTGCGGATATGGCTTTGCTGCAGAGCTTTGCGGCCTGGGTGAAGCGTCTTCGACAAGAAGGACGCGGCGTGATGGCCGTATTCGGCGGAAGCGCTGCGGACGATACCTCCAAGGATGCAGCCAAACTGGCGGCGGCCCGTTCGCTTGCATTGAACCATGAAGGGATTATCAATGTAGGTACGGGCGTGCGTCTGTCCGGCGTGAACTACAGTTCTGCCCTGACGGCTGCTTATGTTGCCGGGCTTATTGCGGGTCAACGCTTGAATCAATCCGCTACATATGCGGTAACGCCATTCGAGGATGTGACCCGCCGCTGGACGCGTTCCGAGCAGGAGCAGGCCGTACGCAATGGCGTATTCGTGCTTTTCTACGACGGACGTCAGGTGAAGGCGCTGCGCGGTATTAACACGTTGGTGAATCCGGCTGAAGGCCAAAACAATGCCTGGAAAAAAATCCGTTCCATCCGCGTGATGGACGCGATCCATGCGGATTTGCAGCTGGCTGCAGAGCAGACTTACATCGGCAAGGTGAACAATACGGAGGAAGGCCGTCTGGCGCTGATCGGTGCCGTAAAGGAATATCTCGCTTCGTTGTCGATGAGCAATGTCATCGAGCCGGACGGCTATGACGTCATTCTCGATCCAGCGTACTATGGCGATTCTGCCGTGAACACGCCGGAGCCGGATCAGGTCTTCCTGCAGTGGAACGTGAAGCTGACCGATGTGATGGAGCAGTTGCTCGGTACATTTTACGTGCAATAACGAGTACGGCAATCAGCGTATTTAAGATGAGACGGACTGCCCGAAGAGGGCTTTTTTTAAGAAAAAACTGAAAAGAAATCGAGGAGGAATTTAACATGTTGGATGCTTCAAGAGTCATTATGGGGACATACGGCCAGGCGTACATTGACGGGGTTTGGCAGACACACATTAACAAGCTGGAAGCCAGCGTGGAATTGGAGAAACGCGAGCTGAAGCTGGTCGGCAACGACTGGACGGTACACAAAAACGGCAGCAAAAAAGGAACCGGCACGATGACTGGTTACAAGGTTACTTCCGATATGATCTCCCGCGGCTTCACCAAATTCGATATCATCTCCAAGCTGGATGATCCCGAATCCTACGGCCATGAGCGTGTTCGTCTGATCCGCTGCATGCCGGACAAAATCCAGCTGGCCAACTGGACGGCCGGCGAGGAAGTGCAGGAGGAAACCTCGTTTACCTTTGAGGGGTACGAGCTGTTGGATCCGATTCAGGGGAATTAAGAGGTTTCTTATTATCAAGGTCAAGTGCGGCGTAAAGCGGGGGTTCGCCCGGTAAGGAATGCCTGATTCGGGCGAGCGTCGCCCTGCAATAGGAAGATGAAATCTATTATTTTATGAGTAAAGGAGATATACGCATGAGCTTGCATGAGAACATGAGCGAAGAGCAAATTTTGGACAGTCTGTTTGAGGCAGCCGAGAAGCTGCCGGAGGAAACGGTACGTATTAAGCGTTTGGATATGAAGATGGTGCTGCAGGGTTTGACTTCAAGCAAGGTCGACAGCATCCGCGAGAGATGTACCGTTCGCCGTACGATAAAGGGTGCGGTGGATGAGAAGGTGGATACGGAGACGTTTAATGCGTTGCTAATTTCCGAGGCCACGAGCAGTCTGTCGGTGAAGGGTTTGACGCTGAGCGGCTGGGGCGATCCGCGGATTACAAGCCGCTTGAAGCTGTCGGGCGGAGAGCAGGCGGTTCGCCGCATGCTGCTGGCCGGAGAGCTGGATGCCGTAGGCGATAAAGTGCTGGAGCTGTCCGGCTTCGGAGTTGAGATTGCTGACCTAAAAAACTGATCGGCTCCGGGGGAATGACGACGATGCTGTATCATCTGTGGGTCCGGCATCACCTTCGTCCCGGAGATTTTTGGCGGCTCCCGCGAGGCGAGCGCCTGCTGCTGCTCGCTTTCTCCCAGGAGGAGATCGAGGGCATGGCCGGTCAGAGTTTGAAGTGAACAGGAGGTGAAATGAAATGGCTGAAGCCATGAACTATCGTATGAATCTGGTCATCGATCCGAAAAACGTGATCAAGGCCAACCGCGAGCTGCGGGCGATGGAGCGTTATTTTGAGCGGATCCAGGGACGTGTCATGCGAATCGGACGTACCCGCATGGCACCTGAAATCGTGCTGAAGGACAGCGCCTCGAAGGGGCTGGACAACCTGCTTGGCAAAATCCAGCGGGTGAAGTCCCAAGTCATCCAAGCTTCAGCGAATGTGAAGCTGAATGTGCAGAAGCAGATTGATACGAATCTAAACCTGAGCGTGCAGAAGCAGATCGAGGCGAGCGTTCAGGTGGATTTGCGGGCGGCAGGGCTTGATTTTTCTCCGATGATCGCTGCGCTGACAGCGAATACGACTGCGGTGGATAAGCTTACGGCTGCGCTTGGGTCGCTTCAGCTTGGAGGCGGTGGGAGCGGTAAAAAATCTGGATGGGATACGGCTCTGAATGTTTTTGGTACTATAACCGCGATTGGCTCCACTATGAAAAATGGAGGCCAACTATATGGTAAAGGAACAAAGATGCGCGAAGCATGGGGTAAAGATCAACCTGCCCCTGAACCTGCCCCTAGGGCGGCACCTAGGCCCAATGGGGTCAGAAGGGGGGGCGGCCGTGGATCCAATTCCAGTCAAAACCAGGCTGCCGCGACCCCGAGTAGCCAAGGAGAAAAGCCACTAACCAAATGGGGTAAGCGTTTTATGAAGGCAGAAACATTGGGAGACGTTATAGAAACCGCTGGCAATACGGGATCTGGTGCAGTGAAATCAATTAAGGGTGTTTTGGATATTACCAAGGGTATATTTGGCGGCGGCGGTGCCAGCGGCATCGTATCCGGAGGCTCGGCGAGCGCTGCCAAGTCCGGTGCAGGGTCAGATGCAGTAAAACAGGCAGCTGACGGTAGCGCTGGAGCTAGTGCAGCAAAAAATGCCGGCAAAAGCGGCCTAGGCTCCGGCTTGATGAAAGGGCTTGGCAAACGGGTCCTCGGCCCATTGAGTTATATAGCCGATGCGACAGCAATTGCCTCAGCCAAGCCTGGGAAAGAACGAAACCAAGCCATAGGCTCCACCGTCGGCGGAGGTATCGGAAGCACGATCGGCGGCATCGTTGGCTCCGTGATCCCAGTTGCAGGTACGATGATCGGCTCAACGCTCGGCGGCACCGTAGGAAGTTTTATTGGCAAGAAGGTTGGCGGCGCAATTTCCGGTATTGGTGACAAGTTCAAAGAAGGTAAGGAGAAGGTATCGAAGTGGTTCTCCAATACGTTTTCCTTCGGGAAAAAAGACAAGGAAGCTGCTCAACCGAAGGATGTTCCGAAGGCACCACCCTCAAGTGCGGCTGCCCTTCCGGCTCCCATCATTCCGAAACCAGCGCCGGCTGATTTTAGCAAGCCGCTGCTGCCGAATCCAGCTTTGAACCCGTACGGCCCGTATGTCCCGCCTACCCATGCTACAAGCATGAGTACTTTTGGGCCACCAGCGAGTGCAGCACAAAACCAAGCTTTTGCAGGGAAGCCAACCTCCCCGCAATCTGTTCAGATCAGCCCGGAGCAGATGAGCACGATATCCGGCTTGCTGATGGATTTCAAAACGGAGACAACCGTGAATTACAATCTTCCCCCAGGCGCGGTCCAGGTTACGGTGCATGAGGAACACCCGATCGATGTGGAAGGATTGATCCTTCTGATCGGTCAGCGGCTGAGAGCCGAATTCAGCAAAGCGGCGCAGAACCGGAAGCCGACTCCGATGGCCTATTGAAGATGATGGTTACCAGCAGGCCTGAAGTCGGTCCGAAGGCATCCATACAGAAAGGAGGGGACCAAGGTGGAGTTTCTTTTGAAGAACGGAAAAGGCATGACATTCCTGTTCCCGGTCAATCCCGAAGAGGTGACCATTTCACGCCAAAAGGGACTGGAAACGGCTACGATTCTCAACTTTGGGGAATTTGATTTTCCGCAAGGCCATCGGATCAAGGAGATATCGTTCTCTTCATTTTTCCCACAAGAGTATGATGCAGCTTATTGCAAAGGAGAAGAGAAAGATCATATTAAACCGCAAACCGCGATGAATAAACTTAACGAGTTTTTGACGTATAAAACGCCGCTGCAATTCGTCATTACCGAGACGGCGGTGAACGTGCCGGTGTACATCGCCTCCCATCAGTCCACGTTTCGTGGCGGGGAGATCGGGGATGTGTATTTTGACATCACGCTTCGGACATGGAGCGACATGAAGGTGGCCAAAACGGCTGGCAGCAGCGGGGCATCTGGAACGAATAAAAAGCCCCGGGCCGACATGAAGGAAAAGAACAAGACGTACATCGTGAAGTCAGGGGACTCACTCTCCAAAATCGCCAAGCTGGAGCTCGGGGACAGCTCGAAATGGAACCAGATCTACAAGCTGAATCAGAAAATGATCGGTAAAGATCCGAACACCATCAAGCCTGGTCAGAAGCTGGTGCTGTCATGAGTTACAAGGTGATTTTGCAGGATCAATACGATTTATCTCCTTTGGTGGAAGCTATCAGTCTACGGGATTCGCTTGAACAAGTCGCTTATCAAGGAACGGTCAATCTGGTCGTAACGCAGGATATGCCGCCAATCTCGCCGGGAATGGCGATCCGGATCAGCGGGATACCTTATGGTAAAAAGGATTATGTTCCCCTGCTGCACCCGGCTGTCGTGTGGGAAGTGGAAACCTCGAATAACGGGGTGAAGCGGATGACCCTTACATTGTACGATCGGACGGTTTATCTGGACAAATCGGAGGATGAATATCTGTTCCCGGCGAAGCAGACCGCTACCCAGCGATTCAAAAAGTACGCGGCGGACTGGAACCTGAAAATTGCGGTTTTGCCCGATACCGAGAAGCAGCTGGGGCGTTCCGTTTACCGGACGCAGTCGATTTATGCGAGCATGTTCGCTGATCTGCGGGAGACGGCCAAAGCCGGCGGGAAGCTGTATCATCCGCGGATGATCTCTTCAGGGCTTGAGCTGTATGAGTTAGGAACGAACAAAGATGTCTACATCCTGGAGGCCATCACGGATACTACGCAATCGCGGACGTTGGAGGGTGCGGCGACCAAGGTCAAGGTGCTGGCGACAGCCGCAAGCGAGACCGGAAAAGAGGTTCCTTCCAAGGTGATGGCCATCGAGGAGAAGGATATTGCCAAATACGGCCAGCTCCAGGCTATTATTCAGGACGATGAAGTGAAGTCGCCTGCGGCCGCCCGCCAGCTGGCCCGGAGCAAACTGAGGGGGATTCGGGAGACCATCTCCCTGAATGCACCCGATGTCAATACGATCCGTGCCGGAGATGCGGTCATGCTGGGCTCGATGAAGCTGCTTGTGATTTCCGTCAGTCGGGAGCTGGGCAGTCCCGGAAGCATGATGCTGGAGCTGGGGAGTTATGACGATGTAAAAAGGAGGTTTTACCTTGAATAAAGACCCCTATGGACAATTGGCGTCCTCCTTATACGCCTCAATGAACAAGCAAACCCGTCAAGCCATGGGCGGCGTAGGGGCCGTACTCGGCACGATAACCTCGACGGGACTCAAGCTGGATGATTTCAAGCATGAGCTGCAGGACTATATGGTAGCGGAGCTGCCGGGAATGCTGTCCTTGCCCCGTTATACGGCAAAGGGCACCGTGACTTTGGGGGGCGGCCAGCATCAGGATATGACATTTGATGCCGAAGAGAACGAAGTTGAAGATACCCTTTTTGAATTGGGAAAAGGTTTGAAACCGGGAGACCGCGTGCTCGCCGTTCGGGTCAACAGCGGTAACGACGTGGTGGTTGTATGCAAGGTGGTGAGCATTGGTGGCTAATTTATTCCCGGAGAACGAGGACATGGTTTGGACGGATGCGACCGATCCGGAGGTACTGGAAGGAGACGGGGCTGTTTTTGGACGGAGCTGGCGGTATGATTTTGAAGCTGGCGAGTTCGTGATGTCCCCGACCCGGAAGATTCCGGTTGCGGACGAGAAGGAAGCCTGGGTCATTTGGTGCGAAAAAGCGATCCGTACGCCGCGTTACCGCCATTTGATCTATACGCGTGATTACGGCAGCGAGTTGGAGGAACTGGTCGGCAAAGGCTATGACCGATCTCTGCAAGAGAGCGAGATTCAGCGCATGGTGACCGAGACACTGCTGGCGGACGCTCGGACGGAGAGTGTGGATCAATTCCTTTTTGCCTGGGAAGGAGAAGTTTGCCGTTTCAGCTGCCGCATTACGAGTATCCGGGATGAGACGGAAATTATAGAAAGCGTGGTGATCTGATGGCAGATTTGCCGTTGTATTTGTTGGATCAGACGGAAGAGAACATTATGAACCGCATGCTGAACAAAGTGCCTTCGGACATCGACAAGTCGGAAGGTTCTTTTATTTGGGATGCGCATGCGCCGGTCGCGTTTATGCTGTCCGAAGCCGCCTTGTGGGCACAGGAGCTGCTGCGCCGAGGCTTTGCAAGCACCGTGGCAAGCGATCGTCCGGATATCCGTTCCGCCGAACTCGATCTGAGGACGGCAGAGCATGGGATTACCCGGCGGGAAGCGGTCGCATCGTCCGGCAGCGTTGTGTTTACGGGGAAGCCGGGGACGACCGTGCCTGCCGGAACCTATGTGGCTACGCCAGCCGATGAGGGCTCCGGAGAATCTTCAGTGGAGTATGTGACCACATCAGGCGTTACGCTGAGTGACTTGGGTACCGGCACGGCGCCGATTCGAGCCGTCATGCCGGGCAGTAATGGCAATGTTCCCGCAGGCGTCATTCAGCTCATGATGACATCTATCAGCGGCGTAACATCGGTTACGAACCTGGAGCCTACGCGGAGCGGGACGGATACCGAAAGCGATCAGTCGCTCCTGGAGCGTTTTTACGCCAAAGTCCGTAGTCAGGGAACGAGCGGCAACAAAGCACAGTACATGCAGTGGGCCAATGAGATTGCGGGTGTTGGCGGCGTGGAAGTAGTGCCGTTGTGGAAAGGACCCGGTACCGTTGGGCTGTATCTCATAGATACGGGCAAGCGTGCGGCAAGCCCGGATATCGTGGATGCCGTTCAGCAGTACATTGACCCGTCCCAGGATGGACAGGGTGAAGGCGTTGCCCCGGCCGGTCCTGTTATCACGGTGATGCCTGCGGCGGAAGTGGCGATTGATATCTCCGTCAAAGTGCAGCGCACGCAGGAGTTGCCTTCGACGATGGACGAAATCCGGAAGCTGATCGAGGACGGCGTTCGGACGTATTTACAGCAGATCGCTTTTAACCGGAAGGATCCTTTGGTAAGGTACACGCGTATTGCCGCTGTACTGCTGGATATCCCGATTATTATCGATTACTCGGATTTGACGATTAACGGCCATACCGAGCAGCAAAATATCGAAATTGGCTCCGGTCAGGTAGCGGTGCTCGGGACGGTGAGCGTAAGTGAATAGTACCCGAATGAACAGCTTGCGCGGTCGCGAGCTGTTTTCTTATCTACCGGCCTATTATGAGACCTCCCGTGTCATGCAATCCGATATGGATGCCAAGGGCAGCGAGTTGGACGCGCTATACCAGGCACTGAACTCAGCTGCAGACCAGTTCTTTGTCCGTACAGCAACCTGGGGCCTGGAACGCTGGGAGATGGAGCTTGGCATTCCAACCGACCGAAACAAGCCGATCGATCAGCGGCGGGCGGTGCTGGAGTCCAAGCTGCGCGGAGCGGGAACCTTCTCCGGTGCGCTCGTGAAAAACGTGGCTGAAGCTTACGACGGCGGCACGGTCGAGGTATCTTTTCAGCCCGAGGAATGGGGCTTTACGGTTAAATTCGTGGATACGCTCGGCATTCCGCCGAATCTGGAGGATTTGAAGTCTGCGATCGAGGAGATCAAGCCGGCGCATCTGGTGGTGGCGTATGCGTTCAACTACTTGCTCATACGCAATATTCATGACGTGATGACATTGGGCGAGATGGGGCAGACGCCGTTAAACAAATTTGCAGGAGGTGTTTGAGTTGTCCAGTAACACACCGAATTTAGGACTATTAAAGAAAGACCCGATGGTGGATGGCAATGAGACCTTTAACATCGAGACGATGCTGAATGAGAACTGGGATAAGATTGATGAGGCTGTGGGGCAGGTCAGAGAGGATCTGGGGAATATTGATGTGGAAATTCCGGATGCATCTTTGACTCAAAAGGGGATCGTGCAGTTGTCCAGTGCCACGAATGGGGTGCGGGAGAATGTGGCGGCAACGGAGAAGGCGGTGAAGGCGGCTTATGATAAAGGCAGTGAGGGTGTAGCAGCAGCTGCAGCGGCACAAGTAAAGGCAGAAGCGGCAGAGACTCCGGCAGGTGCTCAATCCAAGGCTAATGCGGCTGAAAACAACGCCAAGTCCTACATCGATGCAAAGCCATGGCAGAAACATAAAGTCTCCGCTGATGATGGGACTGCAATCGATATATCAGGTCAGAACTTAAACAATATCCTGCTGACTGGGTTTTATAAAGGGAACGGCATGATAAATGCTCCTGCCTTGTCTAGTGGCTGGGGTTACGTCGAAGTTATCCGACATGCCGAGACATGGGTTTTACAAAAAATTTACGATCTACACGCTGATCGCTTTTACATGCGGAGACGGACTGATTCCGGGTGGACTGCGTGGACCCAAGATCTTTTTACCTCTGTCGCTAACGGGAAACAGGCGATCGCTTCCGCCATTAGCGGCAAAGGAATACCAGCATCAGGAAGCGACGAGTTTACGGTTTTAGCGAGTAAGATTATACAAATTAAAACGGGAATACAAGTGGCGACCGGAAATACGGCGTTCTCGACAGGGGCGAGGACAATAACGAACTTGCCGTTTAAACCGCAGATATTAGTAGTGTATGGGCGGGCTGAGACGTTTAACAACTCTGGGTATCAAGCTCGCGCAAGTGGTTACGGCATCGCCTATAACACTGGAGGAACTAATATAATTGGCTTCAGTCTACCTTCATTTTTGTATAGTGGGGGCTATGAGATTGAGCGCAATATTCAGGAGCTAACAAACGTCGTATTCGGCGCAAATTCTGTAAGTTTTGACGGCATTAGAGGAACGGTCTCTCCAAACGGAACAGCGTATATTGTATTCGGCGTATAAGGAGGAAATTGTATGAAGGTAATTGAACCGCTCGGCAGACGTTTCTTTTGGGTAAAGTCTACTGGGAATATCGTAGCGCAGCGTGGTGAGATGTCCGCCGGAATTGAATCAACAAAAGAAGAGGATTTCGCGGTCTATGTCGAGTTAAGTCAGTATGATCCGGATGCAATTGAGATGACGACATTCGAACCAGGACAATACGCCGAAGATTTCAAACGAGCAAAGGAATGGCGATTTAATCCGCATACCGGCTTAATTGAATTTTTTTATAACGATCCAAACAAACCGGAATCGGAAGATTCACCAATGTATCAGAGACCTCTGACAGAAGAGATTATTAATCTTAAAGCAGCTGATTTGGTTAATAAAGAAGCCATTGCCTTACTTTTCGAAATGCAATTGAAAGGAGGTAATTGAAAGTGGATTATCGAGCGATAGCAAGAGTTTATCTTGATCTTGTAAACGCTTTGCGTAGAGAAGAAGACAGCATCCCTCAAGAAATTCGAAAAGAATATAATGATTTGAGAGCCGAATTCAAAGGGGAGACACTGAATCGGTTTTTTAGTTTATGAAATGCAATAGTTCCGCACTTAAATTTTTCTCTAACCAATAAAAGGAGGAAATTTGAATGAGCAATGTACATGGTTTCTTCACAGGTCAGTTTTCTGCTACTTGGGAAACAAGGGGGATGATTCTCCGACAGGATGGTTACGGGGAAGAGGATAAGCTGTATGTGTGCAAAAGGTTGGGCGATGGCTCTTTTGCTTGGCGCGAAATATAAATATTAATTCAAGAGGGAGGTAGGCCCATGGCCACCCAACACATACGCGATGCCCTAGCATCCCAACTATCCAGCTCCTTCCCCGACATCCCCCTCATCATCAAAGAGAATGCCGCTCCACTGCCACCAGCTCCATACTTCCAAACCGAGCTAACCCTAGCCGAGTTCGAGCCGATATCGACCAATCGATATACGGCTCGTTTTCGTTTCAAGATATATTACGTTCCGGTTCCTGAGAAGCCGGTAGCAATGATCATGGACCAGATGCTGGAGACCTTAACATACCTTGAAGTCGAAGGTCGACCTTGCCGTGCTTCATCAGTGGCGTGGGAGCGACCAACTGGGAATGATGGGGCAGCGGGAGAAGGATATTTTCGCGCAGAGTATGTCATTCAGATGAAAACGGATCAGGATGAGAACGAAATGAAGATGCAAACATTGAAACAGGGAGGCGGATTGAAATGAGTAAAAAAGAAACAGCACCGGCGTTTAACAAGTTTCAGCTGACACAATCCAAACAATTCAGTAATCGCGAGAAGGATGTGCTGAGCGCCATTCTCGAAGAGGGCAAGACGTACACCGTTCAGCAAGCGAAAGACCAATTAACCACATTTTTGAAAAAGGAGGTCATCTAAATGGCCGGAGGAACATGGACAACACCCAACAAAGTAAGACCAGGCGTATACACCCAAATCTCATCGCAGGAGCAGCCAATCGGGCGCGTAGGTGAAAGGGGGATTGCGGCACTGGGCTTATCACTTTCATGGGGAGAGCCCCATAAAATCCTGACGATCAAACCAGGCACCAATCTGGTGGAGGTGTTGGGTTATGATATCACCGCACCACAGTTGCTCTCGGTAAAAGAAGTACTTAAGCGTGCTGGCACGCTTCTGTTGTACCGTTTGAACAGCGGTGTACAGGCTGCAGGTTCTGTTGCCGGTCTTAAAGTAACCGCTCTTTACGGCGGAGAGCGTGGGAATGATATCCAGATCGTTGTTGAGAACGCGGTGGATGATCCCGGCAAGTTTGTGGTCAGCACGCTGCTGAGCGGCAAAGCTGTGGACAAGCAGCTTGTAGCTAGTGCAGCCGAACTGCAGCCGAACCTGTACGTAGCCTTTACACCGGATACCGGCGATATGGCGGCCACGGCAGGATTTGCTCTGACTGGCGGCGCTAACGGCACCGTGACGAACCAAGAGCATGTGGACTTCCTTACTGCGCTTGAGGTCCAAGACTTCCAGACTGTAGGTCTGTTGTCTGCGGACCCAACGCTCAAGTCCCTGTATACCGCATTCGTTAAGCGGATTCGCGAGCAGGAAGGCAAGAAGGTTCAAGCTGTGCTGTCTGACTATTCGGCTGCGGATTATGAAGGCGTCATCTCCGTGAAAAATGGCGTTGTTCTCACCGACGGCACTGTCGTGGACAAGGTAAAGGCAGTTGCTTGGGTCACTGGTGCTACGGCTGCAGCAGCTGTTAACGAATCCCTAACGTACGCGGCTTACGATGAAGCGGTGGATACCGATGTTCGTTTAAGCCATACGGAGATTGAAGCGGCGCTCACGAATGGTGAGTTTCTGTTCAGCTACAGCGGAGGCAAGGCCGTGGTAGAGCAGGATATTAATAGCTTTACCTCGATTGAGCAGGCGAAAGCGCGGCATTTTTCTAAAAATCGGGTGGTCCGCGTGCTGGATGGCATTGCGAATGATTTAAAGCTCATTTTTGAGAAGTCTTATATCGGGAAGGTAGATAACAACGTAGATGGCCGGACGCTGTTTTGGGCGGAGTGTGCGGCGTATTTTGCATCTCTGCAGAATATCGGGGCCATCCAGAATTTTGATGCGAACGAGGATATTGTGGTGACGCCGGGCACAGAAGGCGATGTGCTGTTTGTGGATATCAAGGTACAGCCAGTCGATGCAATTGAAAAAGTATACATGAAAGTGAAGGTGGTCTAAGATGGCATTTTTGCGGGCGAACGACACGATTTCCGGGCAAGAGGGCAAGGCATTCGTCAAGATTGGCGAGCGTATGGAGGAAATGTTCTACATTAAAACACTGGAAGCTACGGTGGAGAAGGAAAAAGCCGAGCTGAAAACGATGGGCCAACGCGCCGTACAGCACAAAGCCATTGGCTGGAAGGGCAGCGGCACGATGACCATTTATTATGTGACCTCACTGTTTCGCGAGCTGATGATGGAATACATCCAAACAGGGAAAGACGCCTACTTCATGATCGAAGTGCGCAATGAGGATCCGGGATCGACCACAGGGCGTCAGACAGTGATTTTGGAAGGGGTCAACCTCGACAGCGTGATTATGGCTTCTCTCGACACCGAAGCGGAGGCGCTGGAGGAAGAAGTGGCCTTCACGTTTGAGAATGTGCGGATTGAGACGCCGTTTAACCCATTGGCCTAATACTTAATATTGAATGAGGAGGAAGGATATGAGCGATTTTAGTATGTTTTTTGCTGGGCAGTCGTCTGCGGAGATCACGGAGGAATTCGTGGTCTCTGTTCGTTTTAAGGATGCTGAAGGGAGCCCTGTGCCTTGGAAGCTGCGCAGCATCACGGAGGAAGAAAACCAGGAGTGCCGCAAAGCGGCTACGCGTAAGGTTAAGGGCAAGAACGGTGTATTCACGCCGGAAATCGACCCGAACGACTATATGGCGAAACTGATGGTATCGAGCGTCATCTACCCCGATTTGAAAAACAGCGAGCTGCAAAAATCCTACGGCGTGCTCGGTGCAGAATCTCTGCTCCGCAAAATGCTGCTGCCCGGTGAGTTCGCCGCGCTTGGAGAACGGGTGCAAGCGCTGAACGGTTTTGACCGGGATATGAACGAACTGGTGGATGACGTAAAAAACTAATCAAAGAGGGCGACGGTGACGCGAACTATGCGTACTACGCCCTCCATGAACTGCACATCCTTCCTCACCAGCTCATGGCGATGACGGTCCGGGAACGGGCCGCCATCTATGCCATGATTTCGATGCGGGTGGAGAAGGAGAAGCGTGAGCGAGTTCGGAAGCGGAGATAGGTTGTAGAAGAAGGGGGTGAAGGAATGGCGAGTGTAAAGGATGCACTCCTGCGCTTAAATAATTTGGCTAATGAAATGATCGTGAATCAGCTGTTACAGCTTGAAAACAGCTTTCAACAAACTGTTGATCAAATTGCTGAGGCAGCAGCAGAACAAGAGCAGCTTAATGAACGGATTGAGCAAGGGGAAAAGAAAGCCAGTAAGCTTGGGAATACTTTTAAATTGTTAAAATCCGCATATAAAGCGGCCGATTTTGTTGCGAAAATGACGATTATTCCAGCAGCAAAAGAACAAGTAACGGAAGACTTCTTTAAAGTTAAGACTGGTGATGCCGAGGTAGGTTCAGCTATATTCGAGAACGTCAAACAGAATGCATTGAAAACCGGGTTAGATGTTAATGATTCGTTAAATAATGCTTTAACGTTCATGTCAATGACTAAAAACTCAGATCAAATTGCGCAATTAAATGGCTTCGCTGATCGAATGAGCACACTATCAACAGACGGCAAGAGTTCAAAAGATGCAACAGGGGCGATTATGAGTGCGATGCGTGGCGATACCAGCTCTCTAGCTAAAGATTTTAATATTCCTGATTCCCAGATTAAAAGCTTTAATGCAGAAATCATATCATCTAAAGGGAATTTTACTGCATTTCTTTCATCCATGGACAAACTGCTGCAAAAATCAGGGATGACACAGGAAGCTATGGATGCCATGCTGGATTCGCCTGTTAATAAGTGGCAGCAGCTAATGGGATCCGTCAACAATTCTTTTGTTCAGATGGGGGGTGGCGCATTAGCTGCAATCATGCCAATTCTGGATATGTTGAATGCAGCTTTTGAAAACGGGACTTTCCAGCCTTTTATTGATGCTATATCCATAGGATTAACCGTAATTGCTGAGGGGTTTTTGTGGGTAGCGCAAATGATCCCTCCAGCCTGGGAATTCATTAAAGCTACGATTGCTGGTGTCGGTAACACCATATGGAATCTGGTCACTATATTTATGGGGTTGCTTCCTGTTATCGCTTTAGCGGGTGTTTTTTTTGCGATGTTAAATGCAGGGATGATCATGGGGAGAATATCGGCTTACGCGTTTACTGCAGCACAAACTGTGATGGCTACGGTTACGAATATAGCGGCAGGTGCAATGAGATTATTTAATATGGTGGTTAAGGCTAATCCTCTTATGCTATTAATTTCTTTAGTTATCGCTGCTATGGCCGCATTCGGGGCTTGGAAAGTGGTGACGCTGGGCCTTAAGCAGATATTCAGCAACGTATTCGGCTTCATTGTCGATCTGGCGCAAAACACGGTTAATACTGTCATTTCAGTTATTAACGGGATAATTAAGGGTGTTAACGCGGTAGCGGGCTTTTTTGGAAAGGTCCTTGGTGTGGATACCAAGCAGATTGCAGAGATTGAGTATAAGGCAGACTTTACGAATTTCAAAGACACCGGACAGAAAGGCATAGAAGATTTCTCCATGGATACATTTAAGGATAAATTCATGCCGGATAAGAACCTGGGCAAGAACAACGAGGATATTTTAAAACAGTACAACACGGGGAAAACCGGGTACGATGTTGCTCTTCCAAAAGCAACCCCGACCCCGTCCATGCCTGCTATGCCCGCCATGCCAACGGCTCCAATCCCGGTAGCCCCTGCGGGTGGCAGCATCGATTCCATTGGTAAAGTGGATAACTCGGTGGACGTGGCGAGCGAGGATCTGAAAGTGATGCGCGATTTGGCAGAAGTGAATGCGATCAGCAATATGATCACCCTGACGCCAACCGTACAGATGACGACGGGAGATATTAATTCCGGAGCTGATCTGGATACGATCATGTCGAGAATTAACCGGACGCTGGAGGAGCAGTTTGTGTCCAGTGCCGAGGGGGTGTATTTGTAGCATGAGCGATTATGGATTTTTTCTGAGCTTCAATAACCAGGAGGAAGTTTTCCGATTTCCGGTGAATCCTGAGCGGTTTGACGTCAAGGATAGCGGTGAAGGCAAATCCTATACGGTAGCTGGGCTTGGCGAAGTAAATGCGATTCTGCATCCGAAGCTGACGGAGATCTCGTTTGAGAGCTTTTTCCCGGGGAGAGTGTATCCCTTTGTACATCTAGGTTCTGACAAAAAGCTGAAGCTTCCGATTGAATACGTTAATACCATTAAGGGCTGGATGGAGTCCCGTCGACCTGTTCGCTTTGTCATGACGGGGCTTGTTCCCGATCCGCTGAGCGGTACGGATGGCAAGAATGTGGTGAGAGCGAGGAAGTCTTTTGGCATCAACATGGCGGCATCCATCGAAAGCTTCAACTGGAATACGATGGCCGGTTCACCGGAAGATATCGAGTTCTCAATTACGCTCAAGCGCTATGTGTTCTACGGGGCGCGTAAAGTCGTGCCGGTTAAGGACAAAAAAGCCGCTGCGGTGAAAACCAAAGACAGGCCGGATGACCGGAAAAAGCCGACTTCCTATACGGTTGCCAAAGGCGATTCCCTGTGGAGCATTGCCCAAAAGCTACTCGGCAGCGGTTTCCGTCATGCGGATATCCAAAAACTGAACGGAATCAAGGACCATGAGGTCCGGAAGCTGGCCGTCGGCCGGGTTCTCAAGATTCCCTAAAGAGGTGGCGCCATGATTGAACTGATGATTGACCGCAAGAACGGAAGCGTGTGGGATCTGGGGCAGATCGTAACCGACATCACGTGGAAAACAAGCCGTCAGGCGAAGCCGGCGAGTCTGGATATCAACTATGTGAATAATGGTCTTGCGCAGAGCAAGGAATTCGAAGTGGAAAACGGCGACATTGTGCGCTTCCGCAAGGATAACAAGGATCTGTTTTATGGATATGTTTTTTCCAAGGAGTGGGGCATGGACGCCCAGGTTAAAGTGATGGCTTACGACCAGCTGCGTTACCTGTCCAGCAACGACACCTACCGGTTTACGAATGCCAAGGTGGAGGATATCATTCGCAAGATTGCCAAGGATTTTAATCTGAAAACAGGGACGTTGGCCGATACCGGCCATACCATCCCTGCCATGCTGGAAGCGGACAAGAAACTGATTGATATCATCTGCAAGGCCTTGGATTCTACGCTGATCGCGACCAAGCAGTACTATATGTTTTACGACCAGTACGGTGAGCTGAGGTTGACCAACATCAACGACATGCTGCTCATGCTTGCGGTGGGAGAAGACAGTCTCATGACGGATTTTTCATATAAAAAAAGCATCGACAACGAGACGTACAACCGCGTCAAAGTCGTGCGGGACAACAAGCAGACGGGCAAGCGGGATGTTTACCTATACCAGCACGGACAAAACATTGCCCAGTGGGGCCTGCTCCAGTTGTACGAGGTTGCTGACGAGAACATGAATCCCGCTCAGTTGAAGCAGTTAGCGCAAAATTTGCTGGAGCTGAAGAACAGGGAGCAGCGAACGTTGTCGATTGAGGCTATCGGGGATTTACGGGTCCGTGCCGGAAACACGATCTATGTGAATCTGCCTGATGAAGGCTTGAAGCCGTATCTCATCGATGAATGTACGCATAAATTCTCGGACGGTACGCACACGATGTCGCTGAATATGAAGGTGGTGTAAGCAGGGATGCTGGATATTATTAAAAAAGCCAGTCTCAGCGCCGTGGGAAGCACAAACCCGATGGCGGTGCTGTACGGCACAGTAACATCAATCCATCCTCTGGAGGTGAACGTGGATCAGCGTTTCAGCCTGACGGAGGATTTTTTAGTTATCGGAGAGTCGATGACCGAATACAAGCTGAACATTGGCGGCGCGGAATATGTGATTCGAAAAGGGCTGGAGATCGGTGATACGGTGCTGCTCATTCGTTACCAAGGCGGGCAAACGTATCTCGTGCTGGATCGGTTGGTGAAGCCGTCATGATTCCGCAGGGAGGAACGCTGCAACCGGATAGCGAGATTGTGGAAACACTGGAGCAGCCTAGTCTGACGTATAACTTGAACCTGGAGGAAGGGACGATATCCGGTCACATTGACGGTCTTGAAGCCGTTAAACAGGCTGTCGTCAAAATCCTTCAGACTCGCCGATTTGAGCATCTGATCTACAGCAGCAACTATGGGCAGGAGCTAGACTCCGTCATTGGCCGTGACCCGCTGTGGGCCTATGCTGAAATCGAGCGGCATATCAAGGAAGCGCTGATGCAGGATGATCGCGTATTGTCGGTCGATGATATGAATATTACTTTTACGGGCGAGTTGGCCATGGCAGAGTTTACGGTCCGAAGTGTGTATGGCATTTACAGTATGACTAAGGTGGTGAGGGAGGATGGTTGAGGAACAGACGTATGAAGCCATTCTGGAGCGGATGATGGATCGAATCCCGGATGGTATGGATAAAAGGGAAGGCAGCATCATCTACGATGCGTTGGCCCCCTCTGCGGCTGAGCTTGCCCAGATGTACGTGGAATTGGGGTACTCCATGAACCTGAAATTTGCCGCGACGGCATCGGGCGAATTTTTGGATCGTAGCATTGCCTGGTCAGGGCTGACCCGGAAGCAGTCTACAAAAGCACAGCTTTTGGGGCACTTCTCAGGCAATAACGGTGCCGCGGTGGATGTGCCTCTAGGGAGCCGTTTTTCATTGGATCCGCTGAATTACAAAGTCATCACCCGATTGGATGCAGGGCAATTTGTTCTGGAGTGCGAGACAAGCGGGAAGGAAGGCAACCGCCGATTCGGTTCGCTGCTTCCGCTGGAATACGTAGAAGGCTTGGTGAAGGCGGAGCTGATGGAGCTCTGGGTACCTGGCGTAGATACCGAGTCGGACGAAGCGTTGTATGACCGATACCGCGAAAAAATCTCCCGACCCGTGACCAGTGCAAACCGGAATCAGTATGAACTGTGGGCGAGGGAGAAAGCCGGGGTTGGAAAGGCTAAGGCTTTTCCTTTATGGGATGGTCCGGGCACCGTCAAGGTGGTGCTGCTGGATAACGAGATGCGTTCGCCGACGCCTTCCGTTGTGGAATCGGTGCAGCAACATATTGATCCGACCATGGATGGAATGGGAGAAGGGGCAGCTCCGGTCGGCTCGGTCGTAACCGTCGTTGGAGCGGCTGAAGTGCCTGTTAATATCGAAGTGCAGGTTACGCTGCTCGATGGGGCCGGCTTAGATGGTGTGCAGGAAGCGATTGAGCAAGGCGTGCGCCAGTATCTGAAAGACCTCGCCATGTCCGACCCGTTGGTCCGGTATAACCGGATCGCCAATGTGATCTTGGATATTCCAGCGGTCATCGACTACGAGGTATTGACCGTGAACGGAGGAACGGACAGCCTTCCGATCGAACCGGAAGCAGTGGCTGTCCTGGGGACGGTGACGGTCCGATGAGTAAAGCCGAAGCCTGGCTGGGTTACCTGCCGTCCTATTATCATGATGTTCGAGAAATGAAAGTCATTGCCGGAGCAGAAGGGGCTGAATTGGACAAGTTAGCGCAGGAACTGGAGGATCAGGTGGACCAGTATTATCCCGAAACCGCTACGTGGGCGCTATCCCGGTTCGAGCAGGACTTGAACATTCCGGTGAACCTCTCCAAGCCGATCGAGCAGCGGCGCTCGGTTATCATCTCGAAGATGCGGGGAAGCGGCAAGGTGTCCGCCAGCATGCTCAAAAATGTGGCGCAAGCTTATGAGCGAGGCAGCATCGAGGTATCCGTCCAGCCGGCGGAGTATAAAGTGACGATTCATTTTCGAGATACGCTGGGCATTCCGCCCAATTTAAGCGACTTGAAATCGGCCATTGAGGAGATCAAACCCGCCCATATGGCGGTCGATTACGCCCTGCGTTATCTTACCATTGCCGAGGTGGAGGGCATGACGTTTGAGGAAATATCAGCAACGACACAAGACAGATTGTTGGGAGGAGGAGCCTAAATGACGAATCCGGTTACACCGAATATCGGGTTGAACAAAATCGATCGAACCTCGCCGTCCACGACGTATTTCGATCTGGAGAAGTATATTGATCAGAACGCGGATGCCGTAGATCGGTTCGCGGGTGAAAGCAGTGATGCAATCGGGGCTTTAGAAAAGCGCCTGGACACGGAAGAGCGCAGGGAAGTCGTGCTGCAGCCCGGGCTTCAGATCGTGAACACGGAGCGGAGCGCGCCTTTTAAGTTGAGTGGGATTAATGGGCGGACGTTGGTGAATTTGTTGGGGCGGCTGGGGAGGTTTCCCTCTCTTGAGCATATGGCTGCGTATGGTAATCACAGTATAGCTTTGGATGCTACTAACAAAACAGGGGGGGATAACGCCTTAAAAGTTGTTGCAAATGGTAAGGGAAATGCAGGTGATGAAACTAATCTTATTAGAATAGGCTCACATATGTATAAGGATAACACTAGATATATTATTATGGCGGACATCAAAGCCGATACATCCATGATATTACACTGTGAATTGTGGGGAGGAATTGGGAGCGTTAAAGATATTGAAGTGAATACATCATGGAAGTCAGTGGTGTATCGAGGAATCGGAGACAGCCGGGGACTAGGAGTTCATTTTTGGAACTCCTCCGATAATTCTGCAACTTTTTATCTTAGTTCATTACGCATTTACGAAATTACTGAACAGGATTATATGGATACGGATGATAATCTCTTAAGGAAATTTCCCTATGTAGATAGTGTTCAGCCTGTACGCAATCCGTATGCAATTCGTTATGGAGAGAATCTATTTCCACCGTTCTATCAGTTCACACCGAGCAATACTTCTTCAAAATTTATTCCAACCGCACCCTATGAGGTTACACTTTCTAATACAGGATCAGGGGCGGGGTGGCGGGTTTATCTGCCTGCGATATCAGGACAAACTTACAGTCTTTCTTATACTTCTAGCAATCCTGAATTTGCATATATCAATATACAATGGATTGGTATGAATGGCGAGAAAATAGGTTGGACACCTAAGAATCAAAACGGACAAACTGTAAAAGCGCCAGTTAATGCTACTAGAATGGAAATTTTAGTTACACAGGATTCACCTACTGGAGGAACTTTTACTTTTAAGAATCCTATGCTAACGCTAGGTCCCAATATTAAATCCTTTAAACCACGAGAAGATGCTATGCTTGCGTTCCAGACAGATTTATACGCTGACCCTATCTCAGATGTAGAGACTGATGAAGTATATGAAATGGATGGGCAATATTTCAAACTGTCGAAGTGGAAGAATGTTGAATTGAATGGCACACAAAATTGGAAACATACTGCTACCTATCCAGGTAGAAAGCTTTTTATATGCAGTGGACTGAAACCTTGGAGGATTTATACAGGAAGGGAAAGGGCTATAAAGTTTGATGGTACTATTCTGAAAACATTAACAGAAGGTGGACTATGGGGAGTTACGGAAGCGGATGCATTAGAACTATCTCCAGACGGTAACGTGTATTTATCCGTATCTAACAAAGACAGTGGATGGGGGGATAACTATACACCCACAGTTGATGAAATTAGAGCTTATTTTATGGGATGGGTAATGTTTAATGGTGATTATATCAACGGTAGTCCAGATAATCCAGAAAATAATCTCTATGATGGAACAGGAATTAAATATTGGGTTAGACGTACTAATGTCAGTACACGTTATTGGATGGACTCCACAAATGTCTGTCCGACAAATATTGCACCCAATTGGAGACCGTACCAACTCGTGTATCCATTAGAAATACAATCAGTTGAGCCAATTGTATATGAAGGGGGGATAACCTTTTACAAAGGTATTAATCAAGTTGAAGTTGGAACGGGAATTGTGATACGCGAAAATTCAAAGGCATCGTTAGATAACGCTAAATGGTGGAATTTGGGTAATCCTGTGGCAAATCCAAGCTCAACTAGCTTTAAACATGTTGCGAAACAAATTCTATCTGTTTATATAAATAATGTTCGTGATATTAGATGGAAGTTCTCACCTACTTCGTCTTACGGGGAATTAGCACAGTTAAGTCCGTCTTTTGAATTCGATCTTTCAGCAGTTTATTCCGTAACATACTTAATGGTAGAAAGATCGCCTATTTGTGCGTTCGAGGGATCACTCACTTCCAATGAGAATACTATACTACAGGAATTAATTAAATCTCTAACACAGAGTGGTACATCTCTATCTGTTTTATTAAATAAAAAAGCTGATAGGGACTCTCCAGGCTGGATAGAGCCTACATTACTTAATGGATGGGTTAATTATGGTTCTTCTTATGCAAATGCACGATACTATAAGGATTCCAATGGTAGAGTACACATTGAGGGTTTGGTTAAGGGAGGACCTTCGACATTACCTGCTGTTTTATTTCGACTACCGAGAGGTTATATACCGTCAAAAACTTTAACTGATATTATTCATAGTAGCGATGGGACTACGCAGTCGTTTGGTCGCTTGGGAATCGCTAGTAATGGTGATGTAATTATTACTGCTGGATATTCTGGAACAACAAGCTGGATAAGTCTTACAGGTATTTCCTACCTAGCTGAACAATAAGGAGGTATCACATGAAAGCCGTACCTAAAGTAAATAAAGAAGGCCTCTATTTAGAGGACACGCTCGTGGATGATACCTTTTCTGGTGTCGTCCCTTTTTATTCCTACATGGAACAAGGAATACCAAATGTTCTAACGACAACAGAAAACGTAACTCAACCAGAAGGTGAGTCACCCAACGACCCTGAATCCAATATCTCCGGCTACATCATCGGCATCCCTGTACCCCCCGGCTTGTTCCGCCCACGCTTTGATCTAGCAGCCTGGAATGCATACGAATCTGCCGTAAGCGCTGCTCAGAATTCATATCACGAAGCCCATGCGAAGTGGCAAGCACTCCCAGACGAGCAACGCGGCGACATGCCAGTTCAGGTGTCTCCGCCACAACCAGCTCTTTGGATCGAAGGTCTAACCCCGGAAGAAATCGAGGAGCTAACCAAACCTCAGCCTGTTGAACCCAATGAAATGGATCGTTTAGGTACCGAGATGGTTGCACGGGAGCTTCAGGCACTAGAGTTGCGCCAACAAAATGAGGCGCAGGGCGCTCAAATTGTGGGGCTTGAATTACGGTTGTTATCACTTGAAAATAGCTGATCGAAAGGAGCGGGAGACGATGTTCGAAAACGATTTTGAGAGATTGAAGTACTATTATGAAAAGAAGTGGGCGCAGAAGCCTCAATTGAGACAGTATGTTGCGTTTGGCGTAATCACCTCGGATGAATATGAAGTCATCACTGGCGAGGCATACTAAACGCTGCTTTGAGTTACTCTCATTAAAGATGAAACTACAACGGAGAAGGCGGAATCATGCTGGAGAAGCGAAGCGGTCGCCTTTGTCCACGGATTTTAACCCTATCCATAAGTTTTCAGGAAAATCCGGGGACAACAGCGATCGGAAGCATGATCCGCATGCGAAGTGGTGTACTGCCCAAATGGTTTATCTCTGTTAAAGCAACTATGAATAACTTCAATCCAAGCCCTCGGCTCCTCCGAGGGCTTTTTCACACCTTCAAAACCATATAAAAGGAGGAACAATTATGTATGAGCACATCGGTCAGTTTTTTAAGATGCTGGTGGCGGGGACGGGGGCCGTGACAGGGTACGCCTGGGGCGGATGGTCGTTGCCGCTGCATCTGTTGTTGTGGTTCGTGGTGATCGATTGGTTGACCGGATGGGGCGCGGCCTGGATGAACGGCGAGCTGCGCAGCCGTATTGGTTATACTGGGATTGCACGCAAAATGACCATTTTTCTCATCATCGCCTTGATGCATCTGGTGGACCGGGTGCTGGGAGAGATGAATTATTTTCAGAATACGGTGATCTTCTTCTATCTCGCAAATGAGCTGCTGTCTATTATTGAGAACGTTGGGAGAATGGGGGTACCGATCCCCCAGTCCCTGCGTAATGTGGTACAGGTATTCCAGATCAAATCCGAAGAAGGGGATAAGCCAACCGCACGAAAGGAGGAGAAAAAGGATGAAACCCTCTGAATTTATAGCCAAGCTGGCACCTATAGCCACCCAGGATATGCGCCAGTACGGGGTGCCTGCTTCGCTTACGCTCGCTCAGGCAATTTTGGAATCCAATTGGGGAATGAGCGGTCTAACGCAAAAAGCGAACAATCTGTTTGGCATCAAAGGAACCGGTCCGGCGGGAAGCGTCACCATGCAGACAACCGAATATCGGGGGCAGACGCCCTATACGACCCAAGCCCAGTTTCGTAAGTATAACAGCTGGAGTGAATCGGTTGCCGATCATACTCGACTGATCCTGAATGGTACACGTGACAAGCCACAGCGTTACCATGGCGTGTTATGGGCGAATTATAAAACGGCGGCGACCGAGATTTGGAGGGGTGGTTACGCCACAGACCCTAATTATCCGAAAAAACTCATCGCCTTAATGGAGCAGAACTCGCTCTATCAATATGATGTGCCTAGTCCAGAGGAGGAGGAACGCATGAAAATCGAACAATTAACGGCCGAGCTGCAAAAAACACAGGAGCAGATGCAGCTGCTTAGTAAGCAATATACTTCTGCGATGAAATTGTTAGACGAGCAGAGTAATGCCATGAAGCAGATGAACATAAGGCTCAAGGCGGTAGAGACGGAGAAACCGGTTAAAGTTCCAGCTTGGGCGGAACCGGCAGTACAAGCTGCACAGCAGGCAGAAGTATTGCATGATCCTGAGGGCAGCTTTGATTTTTACCGAATCATGACCGTGCTGCATCGTTTGGGGATTTTCGATAGATCGAGCAAGTGATACAAAAATTAACAACGGCAGATGCTTTCGCAAGTTTCATCTATATAATGAAGCGTTTTTTGAGTTGTGTTGAACAATAAAGCTGCCCAACCGTTAGAGCGGTATGGGCAGCTTTTGTTGTATGGGTAGATATATATCAGTTAGTGTTTTACTAGTAGATTCGGTTATTCATTTCCCGGAATCGTTCGTTATTAGTGAATTCGAACATTCCTTACCCTTCCGACGAATGTCATGCTTGATTGTTCGATGAATTCCTGTCCGTGCATTCACACCTTAATAATAATTCACTACGTAAACTCAAAATAACATGCTCCTCATCGTTTGTTACTTAACAATACAACCCAGCTCACTTCACCCTCACCGTCCCTACTGCCTGCGCTTGATTCCCCGCATGGTCCGTCACAGTATAAGTAACGGTGTAGATTCGGCTTTGGCCACGCTCCGACTTCTCGGCTCGCAGCCGGAAATGGGTATCATAGGTGCCGAACTCGGCATCTTGTATATCCCGTCCCCCGGCGCTTCGATTGTCTTTGCTTTCCCTGTTACCCATATCCTTATCTTTACCGTTCACAATCTCCGATGTATCTCTGCTATGCCCCTTGCCGCCCGCACTCTCCACGGTAATAGAGGTCAGCACGACTGACGCAACGCCGGAGCCTTCATCGCTGGATTCGAGGTCAGCGTGAATATCGACCATTTTGTGGTTCGGCGCTTTTAGTACGGAAGGCGAGAGTGTAACCGTAAGCACCGGGGCGATTTTATCGATGTTCGATACGGTTGCCGTAACGGTGCCTTCATTGCCGTCTGCATCCTCATATTCGAAGGTAAATGAACCGTTCTCGGTAAATTTGTAAGTTGGAGATCCGCCGTTATTAATGACGGTAATTGGACTCTCCGAGACTAAGGCTGCAACAACGTCTCCATTCGTCGAGGCCGTCGTGCTGTACTCCAAGCCCACGGTGAGATCGGTATACGTGACACCCGGTGCGGCGGTTAAGTTCTCTCCTATGTTATCCAGCGCATTGCCGCTTAGCTTGATATTCCGGCCTGCCTTGAGCTGAATCCCGTTGCTGTTACCGGTGATGGTGTTGTTCAGAATCTGCACGTTCTCCGGGTCTCCGGCTCCGATGCCTCCCGCGTTGGTGTCCCCGTTGTCGTGCTCGAGCAGGATGCCCCAATAATGCTCGGCGGTGTTCTGGCGGATCGTGTTGCCCTTGATGATCGTGCCCGGCCCGTTCAAAATGTTGATCCCGGCGGCATCCGGAATGTCGACGGTGTTCTCGATCCGGTTGTTCTCGATGATGGTATCCGGCGATCCCATCGATACGACGATGCCTTCCCGCGCATTGCGGATCGTGTTGTCGTGGATATAGTTTTGCGGACCGGATTTGCTGTGGTTGGTCGGGGCGGTTCCTCCGGTATTGCCGATGCCGATGCCGCCACCATACGGCATGTCGGTGATCAGGTTATTGTGAATCTCGTTAAAATACTCCAGCTCCCCGTGCAGATCAATTGCATCCAGCCGGACTTGGTGGAATTCATTATGCCGAATTACATTGTTGTGGGCCACATATTGAATGAGTGCGCCGTGGCGCAGGTAAGGCCCCTGGAAGGATGAGTCCTCGACCAGATTCCACCTGGTATCATTGGCAAATCCGTTGCGGTCGACCTTCGGCACGCCCTGAATGGATACGCCGTAACCGGCACCGCCCGGCCCAAGGTCCGTGGCATTTCGGAACGTAGTGTTGCGGACAACGATGTCATGGCTGTTCTCGATGCGGACCCCCATGCGGCTGAATTTCTCGATCGTCACGTTGTCGATCGTGATGTTGTACGATGGCGTCTCGCCATAATTAGCGGCAATGATCATCATGTCCGGACCGCCGGCATCCGGGTTGTTGATTCTGTGATCCGTCGTATATTGACCTTCCCAAGCGGAGGTCAGCGTCAGATTGGAGATGGTCAGATCATGCTGCTTGGCGGATCTCAGCATGGTGCTGTTCCGGACCTTGTTCAGCGAGGTCTTCAGGATCGCGCCGTTCTGGCTTTCCCCCCGTAAATTGACCTCCGATTTCAGTATCAGATTGGTCAGGCCATCTGGAGTACTGTTTAAGTTGTATACGCCATTCGGGAAAAACACCTCGTCTCCCGGGACTGCTTCATCTATCGCTCGTTGAATTGCCGGTCGATCGTCCGAAGCATTGTCTGCAGGATCTGCTCCGTAATCGACCACGTTCAACGTCCTTCCGGTAGCAACAAAAGCCTGATGCACCGGATGGTTGCTCCCGTCCGCATTCTTCATGCCGGGAGCGGTAAAAGGGACGGTTCCTTCCGGTGGTTGCGGCACAAAATCCGGAATGATCGCCACGGGCGTATCCCCGTTAGCGAAAGGCGGATAGATATGGACCTCCGTCAGGCTCGTATAGGCACTGCCGTCCGAATTACCGCGCCCGGTCAGCTTCACGTAACGTGCACTCGTGTCCGGAACGTTAAAAGGCTGCATCGCAGTGGTGGTTCCGCTGCTCGAACCGTTGAAAAGGTGAGACCAGGACACGCCGTCATCTGAGGTTTCGATATCGATCTCCGTAGCGCGAACGTTCCCTTTATAGAAGGCAATGCCCAGGTAGCCGATGTCCCGGGCCTCGCCGAGATCGTACATGATCCACGGACCGTCGCCGGCGGCAGACCAGCGGGTGTACAGATTCTGGTCCAAGGTATTATCCTCGATGTTGCCGTCGCTGCCGCTTGCCGTGACCGAGGTCACAGGCCAAGGGGCTAAGGGAGCGCTAAGCGTCGTAACCGACAACGTAAGCGGAACCGGACTGACGTTTCCGGCGGCATCCACGGCCTCGACCTTATAGCTGTACTCCGTGTGCGGAGACAGTCCTTCTATTTCATAGCGGGTGATGTCGGAGCTCCGCTCCGTTACTTTGACGTCATTTTGATAAACGTTATACTTTGCGACTAACTTGTCGTCCGCTGCCGTCGGCCATGCCAAGTACACATAATCTTCGCCAATACTGCTGACGGACAGGCGGCTTCCGTCCGGCCAGGACGGCGGCGTCGTATCCTGACTGGAGTCCACCAACTCGCTTACGATCAGCGCAGGTCTTGGATTGCTGGAGCCGTTGGCTTCCTTGGTATAGATATTGACGCTAACACCGGTATGGCCCGCATCCGCAAGGAGAAACGTTATGTTGCCATCTGCAAGACGGCTGCGGACATAATCCGTCACATCAACGCTGTACACCTCCGGACGCCCGCTATTCTCGGCCTCTACCGTAAACGATCCTACATAAGCGGTCGGATCGAGGCTGTTCACGGGCGCATTGTTCCAGGTTAGATCGTTTTCGTTCCAAGCCGTGTCCTCGATTCCATAAAGGGAGAGTTCTAGATCCGTATTGCTGGTGCCTTTTTTTGCAGCGACCTGAAATTCGTAGCGGTAATCCGGATCGCTCAGGGTGGAAGCATCGAATTTGAAATAGAGAACCTTTTTGTTGGTTGTACCGGATGATACGCTGAGAAGTCCGATACTTGTGCCGGTAGCCGAGTTGATATTGGTATCAGGTTTAGAGCTGTCGATTAGGGCATCGTCTGTAGGGTCCAAACGGCCAACCTCAACGGGAACGCCCGGAGAGGGATCTGTAGGATCGGTCGGGTCCGTTGGATTGGTTGGATCTGTAGGATCCGTCGGATCAGGCGGCGTGTAGCCGTCCTTGTAGAGGATCGGCGTCGTGACCTCCAGATTCTTCACGTACTGTTCCATGAAAGCCCAAGCTTCGGCATCCGCGATTGCCTTGGCTTCTCCGGTAAAGCCGTGGCCCTGTCCGGGCACGATCTCAAAATCCACGACCGGCACTCCGGCATCGGTCAACTGATCGGCGAAGGTCACGCTGTCGGTATATGGGATGGTGGCATCCGCGTCTCCATGGCGGATCCAGAACGGCGGATCATCAGGAGTGGCATACGTTCCCGGCATGGCAAGCCGTGCTTCAATCGGAACGGACAGGGCGTTATGCCCGCCGAGCAGTTTCGTGACCGAGCTGTAGCGGTCAGCAAAATCAGTCGTGAAATCGGCCGGTCCGTACCAGTCCACCACAGCCTGCACCTTGGTGGAGTATTCCGGCCAGCCTCCCGTGCCTTCGATATCGGGCAGATGAACCGTATCTCCGGTATCCAGCGTAACCGTATCCTCCATGGTCAGGTCTCCGGTCGTTCCCAGCAGGGAAGTGAGATGCCCTCCCGCCGAAGTTCCCCAAACGCCGATACGACTCGGATCGATGTGGTACTGCTCGGCATGGGCGCGCAAATAGCGGATGGCCAGTTTCACGTCTTGAATTTGGGCCGGGTAAGGCGCTTCGGGGGTTAGGCGGTAGCTTAAGGATACGCCGATGTACCCGCGTTTAAGGACATAGTTGCAGATGCTGCCGAGGGCGTTTTTGCGGTCGCCTTTGTTCCAGCCTCCGCCGTGAATGTAAATCATGACCGGCATAGGCTCGGCTGGCGGCGTGCTCGGAACAGCGATGGACGTATAGAGGTCCCGGTCGCCGGCTTTTCCGATCCGTACATCCTCATAAAGGGTTACGCCTTCCGGAGCAGGGTATGGGCCGGTTTCGGTCGGCGGGGGTTCAGGCACGGGATCGACCGCAGGCGGAATGCCGGGGATGGCCTGGCCTGACAGCGAGACGCTGTCGATGTACATATTCGCGTTCATCGGATCACCTACCCGGAACTGGATTCGTACATTTGGGTTGCTGCTTGCTTCCGACGGCAGCGTCCAAGTCTTCAACGTGTTGGATTCGCTGCGCGGCGCTTCGGGCGTTCCCGGGGCCAGTTTAAACTCCTCCAGCGTGCTCCAGGTCGCTCCGCCGTCACCGGACCACTCGGCCACAATGCTTCCGCTGACATAGGATGAGGCTCTCGTATAATAGCTCAGCTTAATGTTGCCATACCCCGTCGTATTGACAGGCAGATAGACGGAGTCGGTTACATCGATCTTCATAAGGTTTGGCGTGGACGGCGCGCTGCTGGATACGGAGGTTTTGGCTTTACTCCCGCCATCCCCGGTCTGAACCCAAGGCAGCGGAATGACGACACCACCCGTGGCTCCGTAGCGCTCTGAATCAAAATTATCGGAGAAGAAGAGAATATCCGGCCCTTCGGGTTCCGGCAGGGGATCGGAATTCGATGCAAAAGATTCATCCGCAAGATCAACCCCTGCCGCAGGTTGTGCCGTTACGGCCATAAGCTGCGCTGGTGAAACCATGATGGTCATTACGATCAGAAGGCAGAGGATCAGGCATGAGATCCGGTTAAGTTGCTCTTTCAACATTTCATCCCTCGCTTTTCAATATGGGTGCATGAAGTTCGTTTAAGAAACCGGGAAGCCGTCATTTGACTGCTCCGGGATGGGATTAGGCTAGTGGATGTCAGGGGTGCATGTGGGTAAGGGAGAAGAAGGTGGCTTTGACATGATCGGATTGATCAGGGGTGGTATCCGATTTGTTCTGGTTGTAGACGCCGGCTTTGAAGTACAGATACTTATCGTTATAACCGCTAGGGAGGGTATGCGTCACGGTGGTGGCCGATCCGCCCTCAGGGGTTATTTTCACGGTCATAAGAAGCCCGGTCACCTTGACTTCATAACTCCATTTCTGGCCAAGGGCAATGCCGTTTGCAGGATTTAGCTGGTTCGGTCCGCCGAGAATGTTCACCCAGGTGTTGTTGTTGTCCAGGTCATCGGTTCCAAAATAAACGGCACCCTTGCTGTCCGAAGGACGCTTGTGGTAATAGAGCCGTATCGGTTCGGTGCTGGGGCCATGGATTTGCCCGACCACGACGCGGCCGATTTTATCGGCTTCGTTCCCACTGACGGAGACATGATCCACGCGTAAGGTAGCATTCATCGTTCCGTCCACGCCGCCTGCCTGAGATTTTATGGATGGGGAAGAGGTAGAGGTTACCCAGTTGTTGGCCCATGAGGAGGCGCTGTTTGTCGACGGATTCAGCATCTCCCTAAGTTCGGAGCGGGTGTAAGTGCTGTTCGCGGTGGTCTCGCCGATATTAGGCGATGTGAATACCATGCCGCCGGTGACGGGATCGGTATAGAACCAATCCGGATGCACATACCCGCTGGCGAGTGTTCCGGCCTGGATCTCGGACGCGTCGGGCAGGGTGATTTTCCATTTGGTTAGGTCAAAGTTGCCCGAAGGGGGTTTAGCCGGGTCAAGGGTTCCACCTCCTCCATCCGCAGTACCTCCCCAAATTTCGACCTCAGTGTAACTGTTCCAGTCATTGGAGGTGTTGCCGTAGCCCACAATGCGTACATACCGGGCTTCCACGACGGGGATGGGGAAGGATTGCAGCTGGTTGTTTTGAGCGCTAGTGACAGTGTTCCGTGCCTGAATCCAGTTGGAGCCATCGGTTGAGGTCTGAATATCGAAGGTGAAATTGCGCGAATCTCCGTTGTAAAACGCGATTTTAACCATTGAAACCGGGTTGACAGATCCTAGATCCAGCCTCAGCCAACTGCCGTCACCTTCGCCGGACCAGCGTGTGCTAAGACTGCCGTCCACCGCTTTGGATGCATCGCAAGCGCAGCGAGAGTCATAGCTGCTTGCCGATGCGGAAACCGAGTATTCGCTCTCTCCGGCGGCCAATCCGCGTCCTTCAAACAGAGGAGCAAACACTATGGCTGCACTGAGTAGGCAGAACGTTAGTTTTTTCGAAAAAGCATGCCTTCGTTTCACAGAAATCCCTCCCGTATAATGGTGAAAACCCTTATGAATTATCATTTCCCTCCTTTCCGTGGTGCGCTTTAAGACAGGAATGACAGCGCTTACCTAACAACGTAGCAAGAATGCGCGCACAGGTCTTGTGTTAATCCTATAAGCGCTTGGCGTTTTTGCATAATGGAGGAATTATTGATGCTTCTGCCTCCTGTGGGTGCGAAATAGCGTATTGGAGATTGCAAACCATCTTGTTAATGTTTTGCTCCACCACCCTGACGGGAATATCGTGTCTGGTGGATAACGTATGACACGATTCGGGTATACAAGGAGGAACGGGTTTACTTGGGAATCATATTTTTCTTTCAGCTGCCGGATGGCATATAATCTAAAGAACGAACGATTTCGAATCGACCCTATACAGATAAAACAGGAGTGGTATAAATGACACTGAAGGAGCTTAGAGAGCATCGCCAATATCCGGAGCAAACGAAGTCGGATGCTTCGCGCGCGGTTTACGAGCGGGATTATTCGCGCCTGATCCATTCGCCGACGTTTCGCCGGCTGCAAGGAAAATCACAGGTATTCGGTGCCGGCACCGGCGATTATTACCGGACGCGATTAACGCATTCGCTTGAGGTTGCACAGATTGCGCGTGAAGCGGCGCGGAGCCTGACCCGCAATTACCCTGAAGTGATGCCGGAACAGGCGGAGAATGCCGGGCTGATGATTGACCCCGAGGTGGTGGAATGCGCGGCGATCGCGCATGATTTTGGGCATCCTCCATTCGGTCACAAGGGCGAAGAGGTGCTGCAGGGCATTCTGGAGAAACATATTGACCGGAGAACCGAGAAGGAGCTGACACGTCAGCCGGGCACGCCTACACCGGAGCAGGCAGCCGAGGTACAGCAGGCGATGCGGCGTAAGTATGAGCATTTTGAAGGGAATGCGCACAATTTTCGGCTGATCATGTTTTTGGAGAAAAGAGAGAACGTCAACGGACTCAATCTGTCCGATGCAGTGCTGCTTGGCATCAATAAATATCCGTTCTCCGGATTGGATAATCACAAGGGGATGTACCGGCATGAATGGGAATACATCTCTCATATCCGGAAGGAGTGGCAAATTCCCGGCACGCATCGAACGCTCGAAGCGCAGCTGATGGATCTTTGCGATGACATCGCCTATTCCGCGCATGATCTGGAGGATGGCATCAAAGCCGGGAAGATCGAGGTGCATGAACACTTTTTGCGGGACAGTCACCTGAACAAACTGATCGTGCAGAAGATCATGACGCTGGAAGACGAGGTATGGAAGGGATGGACCAAGGAGCAGATCCAACCGAAAGTGGATTTGGTGCTGGACGAGTTTCTGAAAATCTGGAACGAGAAAATGCCGACCTGCGAGAATGACTATTCCCGTACCCGGCGGGAGGTCAAGGCTTACTGGGTCAGCCTCTTTGTAGGCAGCTTGGGCGTGATCACGAACGGGGATTGGAAAAAGGTGACGTTTGTTAAAGACGGCGTGGAAGATGAGGATATGCTGCGTACGGTCAGCGTCCTGAAGAGTTTTGCCTGGGTGACCATGATTCGCGACCTGCGGGTGCAGCGACTGCAAAAACGCAGCGAATGGATCATCAAGCGCTTGTGGGATGCTTTTCTGGATCCTGTCGCCTCAACGGCGATCATTCCGTCCGACTGGCTTCAGCGCTATGAGGCGGACCAGAAGCGGGCGCAGCCGATTTGGACATGGGAGCATATGGTGATTGATTATATCGCGGGCATGACGGACGCTTTTGCCGAGAAAATCTACAACGAGCTGTATGGCCTCAAGGTAGGCTCGATCTACGATTTGGATTAGCAGCGGTGAGCAGGTGTGTGGTTGCGTTGATAATGGTTCAGCTACCACCTGCTAATGAACCTGCATTTTATTCTATAGGAAGTTGAAATGCTGACGGAAGGGGGGATTGCATGAATAACCAATTGAAACTGAGCGTGCTTGATCTGGTTCCGCGTTTTGGAGAGAGTACGTTCGAAGAAGCCTTGCAGCAAGCGGTGATATTGGCTCAGAATGCGGAAGCATGGGGCTACGGGCGCTACTGGGCGGCAGAGCACCATGATCTGGAGCATTTGTCCTGTGCATCGCCCGAGATTTTGCTATCCCATATCGGCACCAGGACCGCGCGCATTCGGCTCGGCTCCGGGGCCGTGCTGCTGCCCCACTACAGCCCGCTGAAGGTGGCGGAGAATTTCCGCATGCTGGCAGCGCTGTATCCCGGACGCATCGATCTCGGGATTGGGCGGGCGCCGGGAGGTTCGGCGCATACGAGTATGGCGCTCAGCGGTAATTTTCTGGGCCATGTGGCGGATTTGCCACAGCGGATTCGGGCATTAACCGAACTGCTGGAGGATCGTTATCGCTACGAAGACGTGCCGGTTGCTGCGAAGCCGGTACCCGTAACCCCGCCCGTAATGTGGATGCTCGGCACGAATACGAAGAGTGCGGGTTATGCGGCTGAATTCGGTACGGGCTACGTATTCGGCCAGTTTATGAGCGATACAGACGGGGCGGAAGTTCTCCAATCTTACAGGGAAGCTTATCGGCCAAGCGCTCATCAGCATGAACCGCGCGCAATGGTGGCGGTAAGCGTGGTATGCGCGGCGACGGAGGAACAGGCGCAGAAGCTTGCCGCGGAGATACCCCGACCAGGGCAGGGCAGCGTATCGACGGGCCGTAAGGAAACGGCCGATCATGAACAAAGCCCAGTCTTGGCTGCGATCGGACAAGCAGAAATTGGTGGGAGCGGCGGCGATACACATTCCAGTGGCAGAACAGCAGCCACGATCCATGAAGGGGATCCTCAAGGGAATTCAGCGTCAGAATCCGGAGATCCGGCCCCGTCCGGTTCCGATTCGTCAGGCCCATCCCAGCGGCTAATCATCGGCACGCCTGCAAGTGTGCGAAACAGACTGCAGCATATGGCAGAGCAGTATCGGTGTGACGAGTTCCTGATCGTCACGCCGGTAAGTGATGACAATGCACGGCTGGAATCCTATCGGCTGTTAATGGAGCAGCAGTCAATTGCTGCACATATATAATAGAAGAGAGACGAAATTAAATGATGCATTCAAACGATAATGACATTACTTTTGGTCCATCCTTCATAAGCGATAAGTCCACTTATCTGTACACGTATGCCTGTCATGAAACGGAGCGTGAGCTGTGCTTGATGGAGCTGACGGAGCTGTTCGGTCATGAGCCTGACGGTGAGGATTGGCTGGTAAGCGAGCAATGGGTTGATCCGGATCGGAGCCCGTTCTTATCAGCCTGTATCGACGTCAGGATGACTGGAGAATCCATCGAAGAAATGGCCGAGCAAGCAGACCGCATTCATCTTAACCACGCAAGCTTCAAAGTCGTCTGTCTCAAGGCGGGAGATCGGTTCAGTTATGAACAATCACGCGGGTATGAGCGGGTGGTAGGCCGCCAAATTACAGGAATTGCACAGATGAAAGCCCCGGATGTCACGCTCGGTATGATATCAACAGGCGGCATCTGGAGATTGGGACTCCTTCATGAACCTGAACGCGCATGGCTGAAGCATAAACAGAAGCCGCAAAATTACTCCACAGGCCTCAGCTCGCGCATCGCGAGGGCACTGGTCAACCTGGCAGTTCCTCGATTAAGCGAAGTGACGCTCCTGGATCCCTGCTGCGGCATGGGGAATGTATTAATCGAGGCGTTCTCGATGGGAATCGCGGCCGAGGGGCGTGACATCAATCCGCTTGCCATTCGGGGAGCGAGGGTGAATCTGAGGCACTACGGTTATGATGACAACAAAGTTGCCATTCAGGATATGAATACATTGCAAGGGCATTATGATGCCGCGATCCTGGATCTGCCGTATAATCTGTGTTCTGTTTTCCCTGAAGAAGAGAAGCTGCAGATGCTGCAAAGCTTACGTCGGTTGTCAGATCGAGCTGTCATCGTCAGCACAGAGCCATTACACGAGTTGCTGATGAGCACGGGCTGGAAGGTCCTGCGTCATTGCACGACCCGCAAGGGGAGTTTTGTGAGGGATATCTGGTTGTGCGAATAGTGGTGCCACCTATCTATTCTCCAGGGTCATAACGATATTTCTCTAAATCGATGATGCCTTTGGGATTGACAGCAACGCCTTCATCCTGGAGGTACAGCTCCTGCATGAGTCTCGATTCATCGTCCTTGATGGCGATTTCTCCTTTTGCGTTGACGACCCGATGCCACGGCAGCTTGTGAATATGACTGAGGGTGTGAAGTATTCTGACGACTTGTCGTGCGCCCCTTGGGCTGCCGGCCAGTCTGGCCACCTGTCCATACGTCATGACATATCCTTCCGGAATGCTCCGGATCACTTCAATTACACGTTCCGTATACGGCTGCATCGATTCTCTCTCCCATTGCGTATAAAAGTAGTAAAAAAATAAAAAGGGGCGTCCCGGAAGGTATGAAAACCTCGGGACGTTCCTTTTGTTGTATAGATCTTGTGGTCTATGTTGCACGATCGATTCCCGGCTCCTTTGAGAGCAGGATTAAAGCTGTACTAAGGACTTGTTACCTGGTCTTAGTACGACTTGCTATAATCGATTACATTTCGCGACAGGGGCTTACCGCCTACATAATTCTGCAAATTCTCCAGGAAAATATCCACGGCACGCTCGCCGTAGCGATCCGTATCGCCCGCCATATGCGGGGTCATGATGACGTTGTCCATGGACCACAGCGGATGGTCTGAAGGAAGCGGTTCTTCCTCGAAGACATCCAGTCCAGCACCTGCTAAGGCTCCGGATTGAAGTGCCCGAATCATGTCTTCGGTTACTACGGTTTGACCCCGGCCCACATTAACGAAGAAGGCGGAGTCCTTCATCGCCGAGAATCTTGCCTCATTGAACAGTCCGCGGGTATCATCCGTGAGCGGCAGGATGTTCACGATATAATCACCTTCAGCCAGCGCTTCATCGAGCTGATCGACCTTATACATCGCTTCCACATAAGGATCGGATTTGCCGGAATGACGGACCCCGACGGTCCGCATACCGAACGCCTGGGCCACGCGCGCTGTATGACTGCCGATCTGGCCGACGCCGACGATGACGATGGTTTTGCCTGCCAATTCCGTGAACGTGCCGGACGTATCCCATTTGTTGTTCGATTGCTGTCGAATGGCTAGATGAAGGTTGCGCGTGAAGGCCAGAATCATCGCAAAAATATGCTCCGTGATCGGAACGCTATGTACGCCGCTGGCATTGGTAAGCTGAATGCCCTTTTCTTCGAGCTCTTTGAGCGGCATTTTATCGACACCGGCTGACCATGCTTGAATCCATTTCAGTTTGCAGGCCTCAGACAATATATCCTCCTGTATGGAGCGTGACCAGCCGATCATGATTTCGGCATCCTGAACGATGCTTGGCGTAAGCTCTTTCGCTTTCGTAACCAGCAGCTCGTAGTCGGGGGCGAGATCCCTGATTTTTTGCTGTTGTTCGGTGGTTAAGTCGTGTATGGCAACGATTTTCGGCATGGTGCTACCTCCTAAGGAATGTGATATAAACCAGAATAAAAGTGTTAAACTCTTTGGGAACATATTATCAGAAATCATCACTTTGCGCATGGACGAACTGTCCGGATTGGAAAATTTGTACATGAATTTTTGTCCGGTTTATGGTAAATTGAAGCTTCATCATATTTTTAGGCGAATTTGATGTACCCCTCATACTATTTTCAGGTATTGTTGCTCAAACTATAAACGAACCAAGAAAACATGGTGCTTATTGCGGCCAAGCGGCTGCTTAGGATAAAAGAGATTGGAAGGAAGTGTCTTAGTTGAGCCATTCGGCTGAGGGAGCTATGGATCGTTTATTTGTTGCCGTACATCTGCCTTCGGAGGTGTCGTCCCGAATTCAGGAATGGACGGAAACATTGGGAGAGCAGGTAACTTTTAAAAAATGGGTTCATCCGCAGGATTACCACATAACCTTACAGTTTCTAGGCGATACGCCGTCAAATCGCATAGCTGAGCTCACAGCGGCGCTGCAGGAAGTCGCTAAGGAGCATAAGCCCTTCAAGCTTGGCCTTTATGATGCCGGCGTGTTTGGGGCAAGCGTCTCGCCAAGAATTTTATGGGCGGGAGTCGGCGGGGATTTGAATGCTCTGTCTCAGCTTCAGCAATCGGTGGTATCGAGGATGGAGGCTTTCGGATTTGTCCCGGAGGAGCGACCGTTTCGTCCGCATATTACGGTTGGCCGGAAATTTCAAGGAAACCACAAATTTTCATTGGATGTTATCGGAACAGGACCCAGGCCCATCCAGTGGGAAGTGCAGCAGCTCGTTCTTTTTCGAACAAATTTGCATGCAACTCCAATGTACGAAACAGTAGGCGTGGCGCGGCTTTCGACCATTTTCTGAAACTGAAAATAGAATGTTCATAAAATTACCATGTTTTCAACGCCTAAAAATGTGGTTACATAGTGTAGGAATGTGCCGACATCATAGGAGGAAAAATATGGTTATGAAAGTGCTACGGCAAAATCGCTGGGTTGCGCTGCTCATCGGAGCGCTCTTTGTGAGTTTGTCTCTTATAAGTTTACTTGGAATGCAGACAATGGCGGAAGGGGAAGAACAGCAGCAGGATATGCCGAAATTCGTTACGGCTGCCCCGGCTCTTGTAAATGACCCTGATCTATTAGTAAAAGACGCGAGTACCAAGCAGGATAGGGAACCTGTCAATATTTTGTCTTCAATTGTTTTCCAAGAGTGGAATAAGCCGGGGAGCAAGAGTCATGCTTTTTCAAATACAAAAGGCATAGGTTTGGCTGAAAACGGATATTGGAACTCGCAACAAGCATTGAAGGCTGCAGATGAGAAAAAGAAACCATCGAAATCTCAGGCTGCGGACGGGAAACCGGCAAAACAAAAGGGGACGCATGTCGTCAAATCTCAGACTGAAAGCTTAACACCCCCCACAACTTTATTCTTCACAAGAACAAATACGTTAACCCAGGATCAGAAAGCCAAAGCGACCTGGACCTATGATTTGTCAGCTGAAGAACTGCTTCTGCTCCAGAAGATTGTCATGGCAGAGGCGGAAGGCGAACCGTACGAAGGCAAAGTAGCCGTTGCTAACGTTGTCTTAAACCGGCTGCGGTCCGCTAATTTTCCCGATACGATTACCGATGTCATCTATCAAAAGCACCAATTTAGTCCTGTAGCGAACGGGCGTCTTAAACGTGTCAAGCCGAACAAAGAGACGATTAAATCCGTGAATGCGGCACTTCATGGCCAAAAAGAGGTAAAGGACGATACGTACTTCTTCCTGTCTTTGAAGCTGGCTCAGGACCTGACGGTACATCATTCAAGAACATTTGTTAAAAAAATAGGAAATCACTCTTTTTACAAGTAGTGCCCATATGGGTAAACTAGGATGTAGGAGGTGTGTTTAAGCATGAATATTACGTATTACGGCCATTCTAGCATTTTGGTGGAAGAAGGCGGAGTTCGTGTGATCATCGACCCGCTGCTATCAGGGAATCCAGGCTCCGGCATTGAGCCCAAGGACGTAAAGGTGGATGCGGTTGTGCTGACGCATGGGCACTCCGACCATTTTGGCGATTGCATCGAGATTGCGAAGCAGAATGATTGCCCGATTATCGCGGTCTATGAACTCGCCGTGTATTGCGGCAGCCTGGGCGCCAAATCCCATGGAATGAATATCGGCGGAAGCGCGCAATTCGATGGTTTTAAGGTAAAGTTTACCCCGGCCTTTCATTCTTCATCCATTTCGGTAGGGGACACCTGGATCTATGCAGGGCAACCTGGTGGCGTCATTCTGACGATGGGCGGGAAAACATTCTATCATGCGGGCGATACGAGTTTGTTTGGCGATATGCGGTTGATCGGAGAGATGAACCAAATTGATGCAGCTGCGCTGCCGATTGGGGATTTATTGACGATGGGCCCACAGGACGCCCTGTTGGCCGCACAGTGGATTCGTGCGAAGCATGTAATCCCAATCCATTATGACACGTTCCCGGGCATTAAACAGGATGCAGGGGCCTTCTGCGACGAACTAGCCAAAACAGGCATTCAGGGACATCCATTGAAGGCTGGAGAAACGCTGGAAATATAGATGGATTTTTCATATAAAAAGCTTCCCTGTCACGAAGACAGGGAAGCTTTTTTGGGGTAAAAGTTCAAAGCGGAATTATAGAGCATGCTATAGATATCAGGGCTGGTCCGCCAACAATTTGATGGCTTCCTCACGACGATCGGGCATGCGCCCTTCGGTCAGCAATCCCATTACCTGGCTGGCGCAGTGGTCGGGCTCCAGATGCGGTATGCGCCGCCGGTCGGCTCCATTACGTTTCTTACTCACCTGATCATAATGATCGGACAGCAGGTTCAGCCATTTGTCGATCACGGAAGGAGAGTCCAAAATTTCCGCATAGCCTTCGCTGACAAAGAAATGGGAATTCACTTCTTCTTGTCCCGGGATAGGCTCATAGAATAGCATGGGAATTCCCTTGGCGGCTCCCTCTGTACACGTCATCCCGCCTGGCTTGGTAATGAGCAAATCCGACACTTCCATGAGGTTATGTATATCTTCGCGGTACCCGAGAACATGAATGTTGGGATGCTGAAAGATCGGGTCCTCACGCATGCTGGCAACCAGCTTCTCGTTCTGTCCCATACAGAAGACCAGCTGGATATCATCGGCCCTGCTGGCCAGCTTGCTGAGCAGCTCCTTGTTGAATACGAGACCCCAACCGCCCCCCATAATCAGTACGGTTGGCATGTTTTTTAATTGAAGCTCGGCTTGAAGCGCTTCTCGATTGCCCCTTTCCCAGAACTTGGGATGCACCGGAATGCCGGTCACATGAACGAATTCGGGCTGAATGTCCCGCCGTAGCAGCATTTGTTTCACATGAGGCGTTGATACGAGATATTCATCCACTTCCGGATTGACCCAGGTGCCATGGGCATCATAGTCGGTAATCAGCGTATAGAGCGGAACCTCGAGTCCCTGACGCTTCAGGCGGGAGACCACGGCGTTAGGGAAGGGGTGGGTACATATGATAAGATCCGGTTTCAGCTGCTCGATGACCTGCTGAGCCTGCGCGTAGAATATACGGTGCAGCGCGAGCCGCGTCAAACGGTTTAGCGATTTCTTATATTGCGAACGGTACAGCATGCCGACAAGGCGCGGACGGGTGCTGACGGTTTTTCGATAAGCGGATAAGATTAACGGCCCCATGGTTGGATTCAAAAAATTGCCGAGCTCAATGACACGGCAGTGGATGCCGGGATTCATCCGTTGTATACCTTCAGCCAGCGCATACGCTGCTTGCGTATGACCTGTGCCGAAACCCTCGGAAAAGAGGAGCACTCTTGTATATCGCATGGTTTCACCTACTTCTTTCTCCCTCTATCTTACAAAACAGGAATCATTTTTTGAAGAGCGGCGCGAAAAAAAAGAGTATGCATCATAAGTATACGCGCAAAAGGGAAAAGCATTTCAATTATTTTACGGCTGGGTGTCAGAGTGTACCCTTACATTAGACGACATGATAAAATTTGAACCCTGCATTCAGAATATTAAAAAATTTAACGAAAAGATATTGCAATGCCACCGATTATCTGGTAAAGTGATTTTTGACCGAATGACCGAAAAAGTATTTTGGTCAGTTTTGAAATGAAGGCCAATCTAAAAGATCAAGAAGGAGGGGTAAGCATGTCAGCTGTGGACCGTCGGAAGCAGGTGCTGGATGCTGCCTCCAAGTCGTTTGCTTTGTTCGGATATAAAGCGACGACGATGGAACAGGTGGCGAAGATTGCAAATGTAGGGAAAGGTACGATCTACACGTTTTTCACGAATAAGGATGAGCTGTTTGACGAGATTTTGCTGTCGGCCATTATGGAGATGAAGCGTATTGCCGAGCGGGAGATCCGGAAGGACAGAGATTTCTTCGACAATCTGTATCGGGTGCTGGATGCGCTGCTTGAATTCCGAGGCGAGCATGAGCTGTTCATTAAGCTATCGCAAGAGGTGCGGGATATTGGCACGCCGAAGGCGCATGAAGGATTGACGAAAGTGGAGAACGGGATCGTCGGATATCTCGAGGGAATTGTGGAGCAGGCCATATCGATCGGTGAGCTCAAGCCGCTGGATGCTCAAGTGGTATCCTTCGTGATGCTGAAACTGTACGTTGCCCTCACGACGGACTTCAATCAGCTTCACAAGCCGCTAAGCAAGGAACAGATCAAGGAATATATGATGGTGTTCTTGGCTGACGGGTTGAAGGCTACTTCATAAGAAGAATACAGGAACCTCCTTCGTGATGAGGAAGGCGGACTCTCTAGGCTTTGAGGGATCGTCTTCCTTGCCAGGGATCGTTTTTTTTGGCCTAAACTGACTGATTGAGGATATTGGTCATTATGTACTGGAATGTGATCTGCTCTGATGCAGATTCATGTCGGCTGGTTATCTAGAGAAAAAAGGAGAGAGACTGGGATGAAGTCATTATCTGTATTTGCAAAAGATCTTGGGGCTGCCGTTCGGAATAAAAAAATATTGATTCCGATCATCGCGGTGCTGTTCATACCGGTCATGTACAGCGGTATGTTCCTCGGGGCCTTCTGGGACCCGTACGGGAAGATGGATGATTTGCCCGTTGCGGTCGTCAATAACGACCAGGGCGCTGTTTTTGAAGGAAAGACGCTTCACGCCGGCGAGGATTTGGTTGCCGAGCTGAAGAAGGGAAAAGATTTTAATTGGCAATTCGTTAATCGGCAGGAAGCGGAGCAGGGCATGCAGGATAACAAGTACTACATGACCATCAGCATCCCCGAGAATTTCTCCCAGCAGGCAACAACCTTAATGGATGAACATCCGCAGCCTGCGCAGATCGTATTTGAGCCGAATGAAGGCTACAACTTCCTGGCGGCCCAGATCGGCGGATCTGCGGTGAAGCAGATTCAGTCCAAGGTGTCCGCGAAAGTGACGGAAGCCTATACGGAAACCCTGTTCGATCAAGTAGCCAAGGTATCCGATGGCTTGAGCGAAGCTGGAGACGGTGCAACCAAGATATCCGAAGGTGCCGTGAAGCTGGATGACGGTGCCGTGAAGCTAAAGGAAAATCTGGCTAAACTCGTCAGCGGCACACAGGAGCTTCAGAATGGAATCGCGCCTTTGACCAAAGGCGTGCAGGAGCTGAATAACGGTGCGGGCAAGTTGAACACAGGAGCCGGCACTCTCGCTTCCGGCTTGGATCAGCTTAAAGCGGGTCACAGCAAGCTGCAAGCGGGAGCTGAGGAAGCTAGCAAGGGCGGTGCCAAGCTGCAAGCGGGGATTGAATCTGCCGCAGCCGGCAGCACCACTCTGAATGAAGGCCTCCAAGCCAATCAGGCAGGGGCGGCCCAGCTTGCCGCAGGCGCGAAAAGCGCTCATGAAGGCAGCAGCAGCCTGAAAACCGGGCTGAATCAATCGCTGGAGGCTACGGCTTCCTTGGAGCAAGGCGCCAAGGCCGTTGCAGACGGAATGAAGAAGCTGGCTGAAAGCAATCCGGAGCTGGCGCAAAGTCCGGAGGTTCAGCAGCTGCTGGCTGCAAGCCAATCCGTTGCCAACGGCACAAGCGGGCTCAATGCCGGTCAGAAACAGCTGGCACAAGGCGCAGCCGAGCTGAATCAAGGCACATTGCAGCTGCAGGAAGGCGCAGGCAAGCTGAGCGCAGGAGCGAATCAGCTGGCTGAAGGCGGCAAACAGCTCGCAGCTGGCGGTCAAGAGCTGCTGGCTGGTGCCAAACAGCTGAGCGCCGGCCAAAGCCAATTGGTTGACGGCATGAAGCTGTTCGGCACGAAGCTGAGCGAAGCAGCAGCTGGCGGTAAACAGCTCGCAAGCGGAGCAGCCACCCTTTCGCAAGGCACACAGCAGCTTGCAGGAGGAGCGGGCAAGCTCGGAAGTGGCGTTACAACGCTTGCCGACGGCTCGAAAAAGCTGGATTCCGGAGCCGGTGAGCTGGTAAACGGGATGAGTGAATTGAAGGAAGGCAGCGGAGAGCTTGCAGGCAAGCTGAACGAGGCTGCCGACAAGACAGGCGATATCAAAACAACCGACGAAACGGTCACCATGTTTGCCGGACCGGTACAGGTTGAAGAGCATAAAGTGAACGAAGTACCGAACTACGGTACGGGATTCGCACCATACTTCCTGTCGCTCGGTTTGTTTGTCGGAGCCTTGCTCTGTACGATTATCCTGCCGATCCGTGAAGCATCGGTACCGAACGCATCGGGCTGGAACCGGTTTGTCAGCCGTACGCTGTCCTTTACCGGTATGGGATTGATTCAAGCGCTTCTGGCATCGGTCGTTATGCTGTACGGATTGAAGCTTGAGGTACAGAGCGTTCCGCTCTTCTATCTCTTCTCCATCATTACGAGTTTGTCGTTCATGTTCCTGGTGCAAATGTTTGTAACCTGGCTGGATCAGCCTGGACGCTTCGTCGTCATCGTTATCCTGATCCTCCAATTGACAACAAGCGCAGGCACGTTCCCGGTAGAGCTGATTCCGAACTGGATGAAGGCATTGAATCCGCTGCTGCCGATGACTTACAGCGTAAAAGGCTACAAGGACGTCATATCCACAGGAAGTTTCGACGGCATGTGGGCGAATGTGGGTGTACTGGCCGGATTCGGTCTCGTATTCCTGGCACTGACCGCCGTGTACTTCCTGGCTACCCGAAACAACAAGAAAGCAGCAGACGCCAATACAGCGTTGACTGCATAAGCAAGATATCTATTATATGAAGGAAGAGGACTTTCCCGATGGTCGAGCAGATCTCGGGGAAGTCCTTTTTTGATGCTCGGGTGCGTGGCCATTGGAACCGACCTCGGAGTCGCATCATCTTATATTGGATCATGGTGATGATGATCACTTGCCCCTCCCGTTGGAGAGAAGGTGCAGGGAAAAAGATGAGCGGATGGTCGTGGAAATGAGATAAGGTGAACAAAAACGCCTGTTCGGAATGTTTTATTTGCATGTTTTTTTGCACTATTCTACATAAGTTTTAACTGTGTATTGTGATAACTCTCATAAAAACAATTCTTATCAAATTCATAAAAACTTTGAATTGCCTGCACTCTATGACGGTGATAAAATATATAGAACTAATAAATCTTACGTGTCAGGTAAATGTTACCCCTTGCCGCTTTTGCACAATACTGCATCACCTCAAGACAGTGTGTCACACTGCAGGAGAGGATTGATGTCCAACCTTTATGTTTTCCGTTATTGATCAGCAGCATTTTATTCTATACAAAGAAAGGTTGCATCTTATGAAACATACTGATTTTCCCCAGAAACAGGGCCTCTATGATCCGCAGTTTGAAAAAGATGCTTGCGGTATGGGATTTGTTGCCCATATCAAGGGTAAGCCATCCCATGAAATCGTAAGCAGCGCGCTGACCATGCTTGCTAATATGGAGCATCGCGGAGGACAGGGCAGCGAGCCGAACTCCGGTGACGGCGCTGGGATTATGCTGCAAATTCCTCACTCCTTCTTCTCCGCCGAAGCAGCGAAGCTGGGCTTTGAGCTTCCGGAAGCCGGGCATTATGGTGCCGGCATGCTGTTCCTATCCCATGACCCTGCTGTCCGCTCGGCCCATGAGGATCAGTTGGCTTCGATTATTGCTAAAGAAGGCCAGACCCTGCTCGGATTCCGTGATGTCCCGACCCATGATGAAATGCTGGGTAAATCCGCAAAAGCGGCAAAGCCGTACGTCCGCCAAGTGTTCATCGGACGAAGTTCCGACATTCAGGATGATCTCTCGTTCGAGCGCAAGCTGTATGTCATCCGCCGCCGCGCCGAGCTGGCTATCCGTTACAGCGGAAAGCCCGAAGGCGACAGCTTCTATGTATCCAGCCTGTCCTGCCGGAAGATCGTATACAAAGGTATGTTAACGACGGAGCAGGTAGGGGAATTTTACCTGGATCTGCAGCAAGAGGGATTGGAATCCGCTATTGCGCTGATTCACTCCCGTTTCAGTACGAACACGTTCCCAAGCTGGGAACGCGCGCATCCGTACCGCTTCATGATTCACAACGGCGAGATCAACACGCTGCGCGGGAATGTAAACTGGATGCATGCCCGTCAATCGCTGTTCGAGCATGAACTGTTCGGAAGCGATCTCGAGAAGGTTAAACCTGTCATCAACCCGGACGGATCCGATACCGGGATGTTCGATAATACATTTGAATTCCTGTATCTCAGCGGTCGTTCCCTGCCGCATGTGGCCATGATGATGGTCCCTGAGCCGTGGAGCAACCATGAGAGTATGGATAAGACCAAAAAAGCATTCTATGAATACCACAGCACGCTGATGGAACCATGGGACGGCCCGGCTGCGATGGCGTTCACGGACGGCGTTCAGATCGGGGCTACCCTGGACCGGAACGGATTGCGTCCATCCCGTTATTATGTAACAAAGGATGACCTGATCATTCTGTCCTCCGAAGCGGGCGTTCTGGATATTCCGCCGGAAAACGTGCTGTACAAGGACCGCTTGCGTCCCGGCCGGATGCTGCTCGTTGACACGAAGGAAGGTCGGATCATCTCTGACGAAGAAGTCAAAGCAAGCATCGCCGCGGAACTTCCATACTCTGAATGGCTGGATGAGCATCTGGTAGAGCTTCATGATCTCCCTGACGCGCCGGAACTGCCGGATCCGAAGCATGAAAATGTACGTCAGCTGCAGCAAGCCTTCGGTTATACGTATGAGGAGCTGCGCAAAGTCATCGAGCCGATGGCGATCACGGGTGCGGAAGCTGTCGCATCCATGGGATACGATGCACCGCTTGCGGTGTTATCCGACCGTCCGCAGCGTTTGTTCAACTACTTCAAGCAGATGTTCGCCCAGGTGACGAACCCGCCCATTGATGCGATTCGTGAAGAACTGGTCACTTCAACGGCAACAACGATCGGTCCGGAGCGCAATCTGCTGAAGCCCGAGCCGGAAAGCTGCCGTCACATCCGTCTGGATTCGCCGGTGCTATCGAATGAAGATTTTGCGAAGCTGCGCCACGTTCGCCGTCCCGGCTTCAAGTCCATGACCATTCCGATATTCTTCCCGGCAGCGGAAGGAGCAGAAGGGCTTCGTCAAGCGATCCATACCCTCTGCGAGGCAGCGGACCGGGTCATTGCCAAGGGCCATAACATCTTGATCTTGTCGGACCGCGGTGTAGATAAAGACAATGCGGCGATTCCATCGCTGCTTGCCGTATCGTCACTCCACCATCATCTGATCCGTCAGGGAACCCGGACCAAGGTGGCGATCCTGCTTGAATCCGGTGAGCCTCGCGAAGTACATCATTACGCCCTGCTGCTCGGTTACGGCGTGAGCGCGGTCAACCCGTATCTGGCGTTCGAAACACTGGATGACATGATTGCGGAAGGCATGCTTCGCGGGATCTCGCATGAGAAAGCCGTGAAGAATTACATTAAAGCGGCAAGCAAGAGCGTCGTTAAAGTTTTATCGAAAATGGGGATCTCCACGATCCAATCTTATCGCGGAGCTCAAATCTTTGAGGCTGTCGGCCTCAAAGAAGATTTCGTAGAAAGCTATTTCACACGGACGCCGTCCCGTATCGGGGGGATCGGTCTGGAAGAAGTGGCCAAGGAAACCCTGGCTCATCACGAGCGTGCCTTTACTGATAAGGACGGGAACGATAAAGCGCTGGATTCAGCCGGCGAATATCAATGGAGAGCTGACGGGGAAGAGCATTTGTTCAACCCGAGAACCATCCATTTGCTGCAGCAGGCGGTCCGCACCAATGACTATGCAACTTACAAGAAATACGCAGAGCTTGTGAAAGGTGAGAATGAGCAGCATCTTACGCTGCGCTCACTGCTCCAAATCAAGCCGGTCGGCGAGCCGGTACCACTGGATGAGGTTGAATCCGTAGAATCCATCATGCGCCGATTCAAAACGGGCGCGATGTCATTCGGCTCGATCAGCAAGGAAGCGCATGAGAGCCTTGCGATCGGGATGAACCGCATCGGAGGCAAGAGCAATACGGGTGAAGGCGGAGAGGATCCAGCCCGTTTCATCCCGGATGCTAACGGCGATTCCCGCCGCAGCGCCATCAAGCAGGTGGCTTCGGGACGTTTCGGCGTAACCTCCAACTACCTGGTGAACGCGGACGAAATCCAGATTAAGATGGCGCAGGGCGCGAAGCCGGGCGAAGGCGGACAGCTCCCGGGCCGTAAAGTGTATCCTTGGGTAGCCGAGGTTCGTGGTTCGACGCCGGGTGTTGGCCTGATCTCGCCGCCGCCGCATCATGATATCTACTCCATTGAGGATTTGGCAGAGCTTATTTACGACCTGAAGAACTCCAATCCGCGTGCGGATATCAACGTGAAGCTCGTATCCGAGGTGGGTGTGGGTACGATCGCTGCAGGTGTTGCGAAGGGCCGCGCGGATATCATTCTGGTCAGCGGTTACGATGGCGGTACGGGGGCTTCGCCGCAAGGCTCGATCCGTCATGCCGGTATGCCTTGGGAGCTTGGCCTTGCCGAAACCCATCAGACGCTCATCATGAACAATCTGCGTGACCGCGTCGTGCTCGAGACGGATGGCAAAATGCTGAACGGGCGCGACTTGGTGGTAGCGGCTCTGCTTGGAGCCGAAGAGTATGGGTTCTCTACGGCACCATTGGTTGCCATCGGATGTATCATGATGCGTGTCTGTCAAATGGACACCTGCCCGGTTGGCGTAGCCACTCAGAATCCGGAGCTGCGTAAGAACTTTACAGGAGATCCGGAGCATGTTGCCAACTTTATGCGCTTTGTCGCTCAAGACATGCGCGAGCTGATGGCAGAGCTGGGTTTCCGCACCATTAATGAGATGATTGGACGTACCGACTGCCTGGATGCCGTCAAAGCAGATCATCACTGGAAGAAGCAAGGCGTGGATATCTCCGCATTGCTGTATACGCCGGAGCTTCCGGAAGGCAGCACTCGCTATCGCAGTCAAAGACAGAATCATGGCCTGGAAGAAACGCTGGATATGCGTTCGCTGCTTGGCAGCGCTGCGCCTGCATTGGAATCGGGAGCGGCGGTGGAAGGCACCTTCCCGATCACAAACGTGGATCGTGCAGTGGGTACGATTCTAGGCAGTGAAGTCACGCGCAAATACGGCGCTGCCGGATTGCCGGAAGACACGATTCGTTTTAACTTCGTGGGGTCCGCAGGCCAGAGCTTTGGTGCCTTTGTGCCGAAAGGGATGACACTGACGGTTGAAGGAGATGCGAATGACTATATCGGTAAAGGCCTTTCCGGCGGCAAACTGATCGTGAAGCCTTCACCGAAAGCAACCTTCAAAGCCGAGGAGAATATCATTGCCGGTAATACTGCGTTTTATGGTGCTACAGGCGGCGAAGCCTATGTAAGAGGCATTGCCGGCGAGCGCTTTGCCGTTCGTAACTCGGGTGCGAGCATTGTGGTTGAAGGCGTCGGCGATCATGGCTGTGAATACATGACCGGCGGCCGGGTGGTTGTTCTCGGCGAAACCGGACGGAACTTCGCGGCTGGGATGTCCGGCGGCGTGGCCTACGTCTATGATCCTGAAGGAACTTTTGTGGATCGCTGCAATCTGGAGATGGTACTCCTTGAGCGCGTAGAGGAAACCGCAGAAGCGGAAGCACTCCATCATCTTATTCAGCAGCACGAGCAGTACACGGGCAGTGTGCCTGCACAGCAAATTCTAGGGGATTGGGATCAGGCGCTGAGCCGCTTTGTCCGTATCATTCCGAAGGATTACAAACGCATGCTGCTCCATATCGAGAAGGCTCAAGACCAAGGGCTGGCAGGTGAAGCTGCGCTTCTCGCCGCATTTGAGGCGAATATGAAAGAGCTGGCTCGTACAGGGAACTAATATCTGACGTTATATCAGCTGAAACCACATTGTGTTCTTTAATGAATGCAATGTGGTTTTTTTTCATATATAAGTAAGTTACGCTAGTATCATTGAGAAATTTGAATATTCAACAAAATATTCAAAAAGAAAATTCGACAAAATTAGAACCGGAAGCATAGGACAAAGGCTCCATAAGACGACAGCATCATGTGGATTCGTTCGTTATAATATTGGTAAGTAAGTTGTTTAATAGGTTGTTGCTGTATACATGGTAATTTCAACAAGCATTGGCAGCTGGGATGGAGAGGAAATTATAGATAAGCGAGGTAGTTGTGGAAATGAGTGTGGACAAGGAGAGAGGCTCCGGAAGCACCGAGCAGCGGCTTGACCAGCAGAAAACGAACATCGACATCAATAAGCTCATGACTCAATTGGGAATCCATCCTGATAAATGGCTGCAAATGGAGGAATTAAGAAAAGATTAGATATGATCTTATGAAGACAATAAAATCCCCGGCATGTAGCGATGAACGTATCCTACACGGCGGGGATTTTGTAGTTCTTGGGCATGAGCATTATTTCATGGCTCGTTCCATGCGAACAAATGCAATAAATCGCTTGGCTTCATCTTCGGTTAGCTTGCGACCGTCCACCGTAAGGTTAAAGCGTTCCAATAAATCCTCATCGGATAGTTCAAGTCCGTCCACAAACGATCGAACTTCCGTATCAAGCACCGTTTTTTCCTGTGTCGTTCTCCCGATCAGATAATCTATGGATACGTCAAACAGATCTGCCAGGCGGGTCAATGTTTCGAAATCGGGCTTGCGCCGATTTTTTTCATAATGGGATAGTGCAGCACGTGTAATACCGACAGAGGTAGCGAGCTCTTCCTGAGTCCACCCATGCTGTTCACGTAATTCAGATATTCGTTCTCCGTAGTTCACGCATTGATCCCCCTTTCGAATGGCTTGTATCTATAGAAGTTAATTGAATAGATCAATAAAGTTAAAACTGCCGATTTATTATATACATAAAAAGACTACTTTTTATTGACTAGATACAATGTGTATCGTATTATAAACATTAACGAGATACATATTGTATCTGCAATGTAAAGGTTTGGGTACAGTTAGTATCATTTTATCCAGTGCAGAAATGTCCCATACCAAAAAATTATAATAAGGAGCGGATGGGTTACCTCCAATGTTACGAGAACGCCAACACCAAATTACGGTAAGGATTAGAGTCATGCAGATCGGGCAATTAACCATTCATGGGAAAAGTCATTCCGTTACACCGCTAGAGCTGCTGCCCAGTGGTCTTGTATTCCTATGTCCTTGGGAAATACCGATTCATTCTAATATTATATTGGGTTACGAAATTGATGATAATGTGGATCATATTCTGCTTTCGGGCCACATTGAATCAAGGGGGCTCTTTTATGGACGCCAATTGTATCATACTGAATTCCATACAGACGGCGATAAAAAGACCCGTATCGTGGGTATGTTGAACCGAATGATGTTCAGTCACAGCGAGTCGAATAAAATGAGTCTCTATAACTGAAACGTAATTCATGGATAGCCTGCAGCGAACAGGGAATCCCGATGCATCATTATCATGGTTTATTGCTATTCTACTATATTTACGTTGCTTGGTCATTAGTTCTTTTACCTTAAATCCGTATGCATGATGAGGGATAGGTTTAGAATATCATTGTTTTTCTCCTACTAATAATGAGACTTCATTATATAATTTCATATGTGGATTTTTATCTAATCTCGAATCGGAGTTGTATATTTAGTTCATTGTAATCATGAAACATCCTCGATACATATTTCTGCTGGTTTCCCTTCTCCTAATCTTTGTTCAAGATGATTTCACTGTATTTATTTATGCTTTAAGTCGTGATTCAACATCGACCTTTAACGGGACAGTATAAGGTCAACGCAATGGAGGCATCACTGGATGAAAATGACAAGGAAATGGGTCCTGTGGCTGCTGGCTATTCTTATACTGCTGCCTTCAGCTTATCTTCTGTATACGTATCAATCCATTAAGTCGACAGCGGTTCGGATTTACGAAGAGCGGGAGCCTTCGCCTGTAGTTCCAACATTCGTACATGATCGGACGACTGTTCAGGTCGGAGAGAAAAACATGAAGGACGCTGATCCATTTACTGTTCTGGTTATGGGCGTAGACCAAAGGCCCTATGATCGTGGACGATCCGACGTCATGATATTAATGGCAGTAAACCCTGCAAAGGGGTCAGTACTTATTTTTAATATTCCACGTGATACCAGGACTGATATCGTAGGACATGGAACGGTGGATAAAATTAACCATGCCTATGCCTTTGGAGGCGTTGAGATGTCGATCAGCAGCGTGGAGAATTTTTTGCAATTCCCTATCGATTACTACATTAAAGTGGATATGGAGGGCTTCTCCAGCATTGTAGATTCATTGGGTGGAGTCACCGTGGATAACCATATGCGGTTCGAATATGCAGGCTATGACTTTGATCAAGGGAAGTTGAACTTAAACGGTGAGGAAGCATTGGCATTCTCGCGTATGCGGTTTGAAGATCCTAAGGGTGATTTAGGCAGGAATGCAAGGCAACGGGAGGTTCTGAAGGGGATCTTAAATAAGCTGATAAGGATTTCGACTGTTTTTAAACTGGAATCGCTTTTGGATAACGTTGGAAACAGCGTCAAAACGGATATTTCGTTTGAAGAGATGAAGATGTTTGTAACAGAGTACCGTCAAAAACTGAAAAAGGTTGAGCAGGTTGAAATCGCAGGCCATGGACAAAAAATGAATGGAATATGGTATTATATCGTCGGTGATCAAGAAAGAGAAAAGATAACGTCTACGTTACAAGCGTATATGGAATGATTCTCAACACAAAACCCCCTTTTTGAGTAAAGGGGGTTTTTGTGTGTGGAGTAGAATATCGAAGTTTTAGGTTATTTTGATTATTTTTTAGTGGGGGGATTGAACAGACTATCTTCCAATGATTTGATCAATCGTGGTTTGAAATACGTCCGCTAATCTTGTTAGCGTTTCCAAGTTTGGTTCTCTGCGATCTTTCTCATAATGTGATAAAGAAGCCCGACTGATACCAATACGTTCGGATAGCTCTTCCTGGGTCCAACCTTTTTGCTCCCGCAATTTTGCAATGCGAGATCCATATGACATTCATAATCACCTCTCTACAAGTTCCATTAATTTAGAGCAAACCTACATCTTATAAAACATCTAATATGATACAAAATGTATCTTAAATTCCATCGATCGTCAATACATATTGTATCATTTATTAAAAATTTAGAAAAAAATGTATCTTTATCTTTCCGATAATCATGGCTATCCCAGGTCCTGTAGTCTTATCATAATTTGCTTGATTTAGGTTTGACAAAGAGTAACAATTTATATAGAATTTTTGTAGTAGATACATTTTGTATCATACTGTGCATAGATATAGATGCATCTATCCCGAAAGAGGAGATGACGGGATGAAAGAAGTGATGATGTATTGCGTCAGTTGCTGTCGGATGCTTCCTATTGCACAAAGCCACAGCTTGTATAAAACCGGATTCTATAAGCATAATGTTCCGGCGGGAGTCTGCAAGGCGTGTCAATCGGCTTTGTTGGTGCATCGCGAGTAGACGGCTCCAATAACAGCAAATATAGGGGTCATGCATTCAACAATTTTGTCCTTTGCTCTAGTATTGTATAATTGTGGAGATTGCATGATACAAGGGCAAAGGAGAATAGATTACATGAAGCAGGAACCGCTGGTAAGACTGCTCGGGGTTACGAAGAAAATCTCGTCCAAGGTTTTGGTGGATAATGTGACTTTAGATATCCCATCTGGGCAAATCTTCGGGTTTCTTGGACCGAACGGGGCTGGCAAGACAACAACCATTCGCATGATGGTCGGGCTGATGTCCATCACTCAAGGGGATATTACCATCGGGGGTTACAGCATACAGAAGAATTATGAGCAGGCAGCCGCCCAGATTGGCGCGATTGTCGAGAACCCGGAGATGTATAAATTTTTGTCTGGTTATAACAACCTGAAGCATTTTGCGCGCATGATGCAGGGCATTACCAAGGAACGTATCGATGAGGTGGTGGAACTCGTAGGGCTCGGGAATCGGATTCATGAGAAAGTGCAGACCTATTCGCTGGGGATGCGCCAACGGCTCGGCGTGGCGCAGGCACTGCTGCACCGGCCGAAGCTTCTGATCCTGGACGAGCCTACGAATGGATTGGACCCGCAGGGCATTCGGGAGCTGCGAGATTATTTGCGCAGATTGACGCAGGAGGAAGGGACGACCGTATTCGTCTCCAGTCATTTGCTGTCCGAGATGGAGCTGATGTGTGATACCGTTGGCATTATACGTCACGGCAAGCTGATTGATATCCGGCAGCTGCGGACGGCTGAGGGAGAGCGTGTGTTTGAAGAGACGGCATTTACCGTCAATGACGCGGAAGCAGCGGCGGCGCTGCTCCAAGAATTTCAAGCGTCAGCCCGCGATCACCGAATCATTGTCCGCGGTGACGAGAATATGATTGCGGATATCAACGCGACATTGGTCGGAGCCGGCATACGCGTCTATGCCATACAGCCGGTGACCCGGTCCCTTGAGGATCAATTTTTGGAAATGACGGGAGGGGGATTCGTTGTTGAATAACTTTACCCGTCTTGTAGCCAATGAGAATATGAAAATTTACTATCGCGTACGGACATGGGTCATGCTGGCGATTCTTCTCTTGTTTAATGTGGCTATGCCTACCATGCTGTACTTTACGAATGCGCCGATGGATGTCTGGACCGTATTCACATGGACGGAGAGTTTCACCATCTACCTGAGTACGATCTTCACGGTGATCATCGCGGCGGATATCGTGGCAGGGGAGTTTGCCGGAGGGACCATCAAATTGCTGCTGATTCGGCCATGGAGCCGAGGGAAGATTCTGTTGTCCAAATTCACCGCTCTGATTCTATTCGGTCTGCTCTGTGCAGGAATCACGGCTGTGGTAGGGATCGCTATGTCGCTGCTGTTATTCTCCGGAAATACCGGATTGTCGGGCGGATTCGAGGGATCTTCGATGAACAATTCGCTGCTTCTCCTGCTGACCGATACGACCCAGGCGCTGGTCATCTCGCTGATTGCGTTTATGCTTTCTACGGTGTTTCGTTCTGGCGGTTTGGCGATTGGCTTATCGCTGCTGGTGCTGTTCACCAAGGATATTTTCGGCTTTATCTTTAATCCGGAGCGGTTTGCATGGGCGAAGTACTTACTCTTTCTCCACACCGACCTGAGCGGTTACATTCAGTCGCCGGTCGGACCGGGGGGAGTGGGGCTAGGGTTCTCCATCACCATTCTGGTTGTTTATAGTTTGTTGTTCATGCTCATCTCTTGGTTGGCCTTTACGAGGAGAGACGTTGCAGCTTAATTTTATGAATAAGAAAAGAGCTCCTTCTGCCCGTGTGAACATGGATGGGAAGGGGCTCTTTGATGATGTCGGCTGAAAGAACTAGCCGCTCTATATAAAACTGCCGGGTTCGAGTGGTCGTCCATACGCTTAGGTTAACCTGCTTCCGAACGCTGAAGCGGCAGTGTGGTGTCCGTTGACTCTGCAGCATCTTGATTGGAGGTTGGATGGTCCATTCGGCTAGCCCCATTCAGGAGTCCGCCTTCCATAACGATCAGGGAAGCGGCGTAAACATCCCCGTACATTTGTCCCGTAGGCGTAATGGTCAGTTTGTTTTCTGCCGTTACATCGCCATACACCTTGCCGGCCACGATGACCTCCCGAGCGGAGATATTGGAGCGGGCAATGGCTTCTTCGCCGATCGTGACACAGCCTTGGCTTTCGATGGAGCCGTTAAAGCGGCCGTCAATCCGCAGGTTTTCTTCGCATTGAAGCACACCTTCCACTTCGCTTCCCGGCCCAATCAGCGTATCCGTTCTCTCTGAAGCCCGCTTGTTCTTGTTTTTCTTTTTCATATTATATTCCTCCTCACCAAGATTGGATGTTGTTACTGCAGATAAGGCAACGGGTCAATCGTTTGGTTGTTTTTGACGACCTGAAAATGAAGATGAGGGCCTGTGCTTCGCCCGGAGGAACCCAGCTTGCCGATGGTATCACCTTGATCGACATAATCACCTACCGACACGTCCAGGCTGTCCAGATGCATATACCAGGTCTCCAGTCCATTTGGATGTTTGACGACGATATAAAGCCCTCGAGCTCCGCTGCGTTCCGCTGCCGTCACCTCACCGGCACCGGCGGCATAGATCGGATCGCCGGTTTTACCGGCAATATCGATGCCGGCATGATAGGCCGAACGCCCGGTAAAAGGATCGCTCCGATAACCGAAATTCGATGTCAGCCGCTTAGAGGTGGTCGGCCATAGAGAGGGTGTGCCTTCACGTTTCTCTTGGGTTTCCTGAGCCTGATCCAGCGTACGCGGAATATGCTGCTCCATGCGAGAAATCAACTGCTGAATCTCTTCAAAATCATCCTGAGTCTCCTTCGCGAGACTTAACATTCCATTCTCATGAACGGCAATGAATTCCCCTCCGACATGCTGCTTATCCTCAGCCGTGATGGAGGAGGTCTGTCCTGACAAGCTGCCGTGCTTCTGAATAAACTGCTGAAGCTCCTGCTCCAGCTGCTGAACGCGCTCCATCTGGACCTTCGTTTGCTCTGCTTCGCCCGACAGCTGAATGATGGCTTTGTTTAGACGTTCTATGGCTTCTTCCTTGTCGGTAACCGTCACTTCCATCTTTAAGGCTTCCAGGTTTTTGAGCATCAGCTGCTGCTCCAGCCCCGAGATCGTCTGGGCCGACTGGATCTGCAGGGAAACGATCAGTCCGGCGATGGACAAAATAGCGGCCGCGGGCACCGCTATCATTAGAGGCTTGGACAGATGGATCTGTTTGACTGTATGCTGGGCATCCCGAAGCACCAGCAAGGTTAAGCGTTGTTTACGGTGTGTGGTTTTCATGGCATCTCCCTTCCATACATCGTTTATGGATCATGGTACCCGCTAGACTTGGCCAGCTCCTTATCTAGTATGTATTCTATTCTTTCGAAGAACATGTCAAAAAATATTAATTAAGAGAATTTATTCAGTATGGTGCGCCATTGGGTAATTGAATAAATACATATGGAATTGGTCAATGATGTAGTGTAGTTAATCGATTCAAAATACGACTATTATTCATGGTGAGGAGGCTGCCGGTATGGTGTGGCTTCTGGTTGCACTTATTACTTTTATTTTGCAGATGGTTGCAGTGCTGTTGCTGGAGTTTCGGAATCCGTCCAAGGCCGTGGCCTGGCTGTTTATTTTATTTTGCCTCCCATTGATCGGGTTTGTACTCTATTTCTTTGTGGCTAGGGACTATCAGAAGCGATTGAAGATTCGCAAGCGGGGCTCCAGACTGTTTCAGGAGCTTAGGGGACACCTGTGGGATCGGGCCGCCGTTGTTTGGAACAAGGAAGGCATGAACAATGCGGAATTTCATCATAATGACCGTTTGTTCAATCTGCTCAATCACTTGTCGGAGAGTCCGATTACAGGCTGTAATCAGAGCCGCGTGTTGACGGATGGAGAAGAGACTTACGATGCCATGCTGCGTGCTATGGAACAGGCCAAAGACCACATCCATGTGGAGTTCTATATCTTTCGTCATGACCGGATCGGCACGAAGTTTCAGGAGGTCATGATCCGAAAGGCGCAAGAAGGCGTCAAGGTACGCCTGGTTTGTGACGGGCTTGGCAGTTATAAACTTAAGAAAACGTTCATTCGGCGGTTCAAGGAATCGGGAGTGGAGTTCTATTTCTTCCTGCCCGCCATGGTTTCGATGTTCAGCCGCAGAATCAATTACCGGAATCACCGTAAAATCGTCGTGGTGGATGGGATAATCGGTTTTCTTGGCGGGATTAACGTCGGGGACGACTATCTGGGCGAATATCCGAAAATGGGCTACTGGCGCGACACGCATCTGGAGGTAAAGGGAGATGCGGTCTACTTCCTGCAAAATGTGTTTTTGCATGATTGGAAGCTCGCATCCGGAGAACGCATTGCGGATTTCGGGCTGTTCCCGGAGCATCAATGCACCGGGGATGAACAAGTGCAAATATTGAGCAGCGGACCGGATCTGAACTGGAATGCCATCCAGGAGATGTGCTTTGGGGCGATATCCGTAGCCAAAGAACGGATATGGATCACTACGCCTTATTTCATTCCGGATGAAGGAATATATGAAGCGCTGAAGACGGCGGCGGTGAGTGGTGTGGATGTACGGATCATTATTCCGGATCGTGCCGATTCCCGTTTTGTAAAAATGGCGAGCTTGTCCTATGTGGAAGAGCTGTTGGCAGCGGGAGTTACCTTCTACGAGTATGAAAAAGGATTCATCCATGCCAAGGTGCTCATTGTGGATGAGCTTCTCGGCTCGGTCGGTACGGCGAATATGGATATGCGGAGTTTTTTCTGTAATTTCGAGCTGACCGCCGTGCTGTTTGATCAGCTGCCTATACAGCGGTTGGTTGCGGATTTTAAGGAGGATCTTAAACAGAGCAGGCTTATGGATCCGGAGGTGTTTCGTCAGCGCGGAAGATGGCAGAAAGCTGCCGAAATATTATGTAGGATGCTGTCTCCCATGCTTTAGCTTTAACATCTTACGCGGAATGCAGGGTAAAGTGAAATTCAGGAAGAAGCCTGAAAGTTCTATGTCCAGCATTTGTTTATATGATAGAATATTTATAAGGTTTTCACTTATAAATATAAATTAGCTTATTTTTCATAAGTTGAACGGGGGAGATTTATGTCAAGTGATGTGAAGATTCTTGCACAAGTGAAAGCGGAGCAGCAGAAGCCGGAGAATCCCAAGGCAGGCTCAACCACCTTGAAGCTTCTCCGTCGTCTGGTGTTCTTAACTTTCGGTGCGGTACTAATGGCAGTAGGGCTGGAGATCTTTCTGGTGCCCAACAAAATTATTGACGGAGGCATTACCGGGATATCCATTATGGTTTCCCATATCACGGATTTTCCGCTTGGTATATTCCTGACCTTATTCAACCTTCCATTTTTGTTTATGGGATATAAACATATCGGGAAAACTTTTGCATTATCCACGCTGTTCGCTGTAGTGATCATGTCCATTGGAACTTATTTTCTGCATCCCGTCGATCCGATTACCATCGATCCGCTGCTAGCGGCCGTGTTCGGCGGCGTTCTGCTCGGGGTCGGGGTTGGTCTTGTAATCCGGTCCGGCGGCTCCTTGGACGGCACGGAAATCGTAGCCATTCTGATCAACAAGAAGACACCGTTCTCTGTTGGGGAAATCGTGATGTTCATTAACGTATTTATTCTGGGCAGTGCTGGATTTATTTTCGGTTGGGATCATGCCATGTACTCGCTCATTGCTTATTACCTGGCGTTTAAACTGATTGACATTACAATCGAAGGCATCGATCAATCCAAATCGGTATGGATTATCAGTGATAAGCATAAGGAGATCGGTGATGCGTTAACCCAACGTTTGGGACGCGGCGTAACCTATCTGGATGGAGAGGGTGCTTATTCCGGGGACAGCAAGAAGGTTATCTTTGTTGTCATCACCCGTTTGGAAGAAGCGAAACTCAAATCCATCGTGGAAGATTGGGATTCCCAGGCTTTTGTTGCCATCGGTAACATCCATGATGTGAAGGGCGGCCGCTTTAAGAAGAAGGCCATACATTAATCACCATGAAGTGCTATGTTCCACCCATGTTCAGAGTTAACACGGGTGGAGCATTTTTTTGTTTAAGGGGTGTCTGAGCGCAAGTGAAGCGTCTTCTTCTCCCGCCCATAATGGCGAATGATTATTGTCATTGCCTGCACAGCCGCGGATTGACCGACAGCCTGGTTCACGGTTCCGGTGAAATAGAGTCCTGATTCAGGATGATGGAAGGCAAATGCGCCGGATTGACCCCAGTGACCGATGAGTCCCCGTCCCAGGCTGATTGGAGATAGCGGCTGTCTTGAAATGCCGGTGCCATAGAAAAAGGGGCCCGGTGCCCAGAGAAAGTTCCATTGTCGCTGGAGTTCATCCAGATCACCTATCGGAAACAGTTTCCCGTTAAAAAAGGAGCGCAGGAACATCATCGTTTCCCTTGCCGTTGAGACGATGCCGCCTTCCGCTCCGATTGACGCCATGTACAGAGGAAGGTCCAAGCGCTTTTTCTTATAATAGAAAGGAACGGGGCTTGTATCCTCGGGATCATGAAAAAAATACGTCTGCATCAGATTCAGCCTGTCGAAAATGTACTCCTTGAATACGTTCTGAATGGGTTCGCCCTTGATATTCTCGATTATTCGGCCAAGCAGCCGGTAATTGGTGTCGGAATATTGGGCTTTATTTCTCTGGCCAGGTTTGAATCTGGGCTTTTGCCGTCTGGCGGCATCCAATGTTTTGTCCAGACTCCAAGCCTGATCATGTCCGGCGATGAGGTCGGAGAAGACCTTTCCAGAAAAATAGTCCGGGATGCCTGACGTGTTGGACATTAACTGTTTGACGGTGATTTCTTCAGAGTAATCCTTGTTCTCCATCGTATGCAGTCCCGCCATGATCTCTTCGGGGAGGTACTTGCCGATAGGATCATCGAGCCCAATCCGCTGCTCGGATCGTAATTTCAATATTACGGCTGTCACGTACAATTTGGTCACGCTGGCAATGAAATAGCGGTCTTCAGTCTTCATTGCCCCGCCGCTGCTGACAAGGGATAGTGATTGCTCCTGGTCCTCGACGCACAGAACCGTGCTAAACACATTCTTTTTATTGGCGATCTGTTCCAACCATTCATCCAGAAGCGACTGCTCCAGGGCTCTTCCCATTCTCCGTATACCTCCTATAGATCGAAATGTATCGACACCTAACGCAGATTCATTTCTCTTGCTGTTTCCGCAAACGAGCGGCACGTATGAAATCTTGAGCAGCCTCGTCCATCATATGGATCATCTTGTCGTCATCAACGCTCTCCGTGAACAGATCATTGGCTAGCATGATACAGAGACCTGTCTGAAAGGTTTGCATTTTCAATAAAATAGATTGCAGCTCCTGATCAGAAAATCCCGCAAGCTCCGGATCTAACTTCATTAACCCGATAACCTCACGAATTTGTTCGGGGGTATTCTTCATGTGGGGATTGTTCTTCATTATCAAATCCCGGTAGAGCACAGGGTATTCCTTGGCGAATCGGAGACTTGCCATGCCGATATCCCGGAAAGGCTGACCGGACTTCTGCTCTGTAATCAATCCACGGGCTACCTGGAAGGTCTTATCGACGACCTGTTGAATCAGTTCTTCAGCATCGTTGAAATTGACATAGATCGGCGCGATGGAGCTGCCCAGACGTTCAGCTACTTTACGAATCGTAATGGACTCGATCCCATCGGTCTGGGCAATGTCAAATGCGGCTAGCACGATATCTTGTTTGGTGAACCTCGTTTTCGGTGCCATGACTGTCTGCAACTCCTTAGATAATTTATATGTGGAACAGTTGATACATATCACATGATATTTAATGATTATAAAGCTTAAATGGACGGAGTTCAACCGATTATCATGTGGTGCGCTGAAGGTTGGTTTGTAAATCCAGTAAAATCCACTTATAATAAGAACATATGTTTGTTAAAATATGAAATAATTCAAGATAGTAATACAGGATCAGAGGGGAGGAAGAGGAATGGCTCGTACGCATTATGAACGTATAACCACCAAACAGACTTTAAACAGAGTGAAGGAAGAGAGGATGCCCTTCGATTGGTCCATCAATCCGTACCGCGGGTGCGGGCATGGCTGCAGCTTTTGTTATGCTCGCGCTTTCCAATCCTTCATCGGCATGGGGGCGGAGGATGAGTTTCAGCATCATATCTTTATGAAGTCGAATGCAGCGGAAGCGCTGGAGAAGCAGTTATCGAGTGCAGCGAAGAAGTTTGATCATGATATTGAAGCGATGCAAAGATCAATAGGACAGGTTACGATCGGTACGGCAACCGATCCGTATCAGCCAATCGAGAGCAAGGAGGGCATTACGCGGGAGTGCCTGAAGCTGCTAGCTAAATACCGCATTTCCACGAGCATTACAACGCGATCTCCGCTCGTGCTCAGGGATATGGACATATTGTCCCGGATGGAGAATGTATCTGTCAACATGAGCCTCAACACGCTGAATGGGGACATCATCCGGAAGCTGGAGCCGGCATCGCCTCATCCGGAGGGCAGGCTCGATACGATCCACCGATTATCGGCTGCAGGCATAAGAACGGGTTTGTTTGTGGCGCCTGTGCTGCCCTTTTTGACGGATAAGGAATCGGAGCTGAGGGAGCTCTTGTCGCAGGCGAAGGTAAGGGGCGTTTCCTTTGCCATGATCTCGCTGCTGAGACTCTCACGCGATGTGAAGAAATGGTATATCGAAACACTGAAACACCAGTTTCCTGAAGTGGTTCAGCCTTACCGTGAGTTATATGCGCAGGGCGCATATGCCGAAGAGCATTACGTACGCTCCTTCAAGTCGATGGCAGCCAGGCTGCTGAACGAATGTGAACTGAATGGACTGACCCCGGGGGCATCTGCTGCTGGCGTGAGCCAGTCCGGGACGATCGGAAGCGGGACTTCTCAAGAGGACGGGGCGCAGGTGGAAGGCGCTCGCGATCATCTTCGTTTAGCGCAAGATTTGGCTGCTGTTTCTGTGAAGCCAAGGAAGCTGCCGCAACCGGCCGCACCGGTCTCCGGGGAGGAGCTTATGCCGGATGTTGAGCAGCTATCCTTTCCTTTTTGACGCTGCCTTTCCTTGTGGCTTCAGATGTCGGATGACGTTCTCTATCGGTTGAGGAGGCAGGGTCTGCAGCAGGTCCCCCTTCTCTCTTAATCGTTCCTCGATGTTCAGCAGATGAAACTCCGTGGGAGAAACGTCCTGACGGACCTCGTCCCAAGTGAGCGGCGTAGAGACGGTCCCCAGCCGCCGGGCCCGCGGGGTATAAGGAGCGGCGAGTGTCCTTCCGCTGTAATGCTGAAGATAATCGAAGTAGATTTTATCGCCGCGATTCTTCTTCAGCCGTTCAATGGTGAACAGCTTGGGGAATTTCTCGGTTACATATTGCCCCACGAATTGGCCGACCGTTCGAAGTTCATCGAACGTAATGCCTTCCTGAATGGGAACGATGATCTGGACCCCGGTAGCACCTGAGGTTTTCGGGACGGAGGACAGGCCCAACGAGGTCAGTACGTCCCCTACAATGGCAGTCGCCTCCATGATGCGCGGCTCCTCCGGCAGCGTTGGATCCAGATCAATCATCCATTCGCAGGGCAGATTGCTGCCTGCGAGGTGCAGTGAAGGGTGAAACTCAAGCGCAGCCAGGTTCCCCAGCCAGAGCAGCTCCGGCAGTCCGTTGAGCAGCACGTAGTTAATATTTTCGTGCACATAGGTCTGAACAAAAGGAGGCAGCGGCTCCGGCGCATTTTTCTGATAGAAGGATTCGCCTTCGGCTCCGTGCGGATACCGGATGGTCGTGAGCAGCCTGCCCCGGCAGTACCGGAGCAGGAACGGGGAGATGGCCGCAAGCTTTTGCAGATACATCGCTTTGGTAATGCCGACTTCCGGCCAAAGCGGTTTGTCTGGATTCGTAATTTGAATCTCCTGTCCCTCGATCGTCAGGGTGCCTTTGACGGTACGAGCCATATGGTTTACACCCCCTCAATCGATACGAGTTTGGGATGGCGCATCATGCCATCCTGACTCCACTCGAGAAATGTGACCTGAACTGAGAGCGGCTGGCTAAGCCAGGCCAACTGTTCCTTCTTCAGGTCGGTATGGAGCATACTCCATACCGCGTCAGCACGATGCATTTCGGCATATTGCAGCAGCCTCTTCTTCGTCTGCTCATTAAGCCCCAGGGAGGCGCGGCCGATGTAATTGCCATCGTCATCGGCAATGACAAGGCTGGCCACACGGCCTTCCCTGATGATCATGGCGACGGCGGTGGCTGTCATGTTCACGGCAATCTTTTTCTTGTACCAATCCCGGTGTTTCTTGCCTTCACGATAAGGAGAGGAAAGGCGCTTCATTACAATGCCCTCCCATCCCCGTGCTTCGGCCCAATTCCATAAATGCTCGCCTTCAAGAAACAGATCTGCGATCAGCAGGCCCGGCGTGTCGGAAACAATCTCCTTCAGGCGGTGGTGACGTTCAAGATAGGGCAGCTTACGCAAGTCTTGGTCGCCGTCCACCAGAATATCGAAGAGAACATAAGTAAACAGGGGAGCGTTCGTGCTGATCGCACGCGAACGCTCCCGCTGAAGTACCTTCTGAAACACGGGACGACCCAACTCCGGATGAAAATAGACAACCTCACCATCCAAAAGAAGACGCCGTTCATGCAAGCCCGATAATGCCTGAACGACTTCGGGATACAGCGACGTTTTATCGAGCAGCTTGCGGGAATATAGCGATACGAGGTTTTGGTCAAGTCCGGCGAGTATGCGCACACCATCCCATTTCAGTTGATAACCCCAATCCTCGCCCGTCGTGATTTGATCCGTCGAGATCGGTGCCATCGGCTCTTTGGGCAGCAGATTCTGCATTTGTCCCATACGGATTAGGATGTGGAGTCGGATTTCTTGGATTTGGTTGTTCGGCGCTTCGGCTTCGGTGCGTCAAGCTCGCCTTCTCCGCCGCTGACCTTGGCAGCAGGTTCTTTGGCTGCCGTCTTCCGGGTCGTTTTACGTGGCTTCGGTTTGGTGCCCGGATCCGTTCCGATCGGCTTTACAGCCTCGATGCTTGCCTGGAGGGCAGCCATCAGATCGACAACGTTGGTCTCCTGACGAGCAGGGGCAATTTTGATTTCTTCACCGGATACTTTACTGTTGATCAGATCCAGCAGACGTTCGCGATAATCATCCGTGTATTTCTCAGGATCAAAGGGAGTCGACAACTGGTCAATCAGCAATTTGGCCATATCGAGTTCCTTGGAGTTGACCTCGGTTCTTTCAGGCAAATTCGGGACCTGGGAGATTGGCCGGATCTCATCCGGGTAGAAAATCGTCTCAATCGACAAGCATTCATCGAGCACCCGGATCGCCGCCAAACTGCTCTTCGAGCGAATGGCGATTTTGGCGATGCCGATTTTGCCGGACTGCTTCATCGCTTCCAGCAGGAGCCGATATGCGTTTGCGCCTGCTTGATCCGGCGAGAGGTAGTACGTCTTTTGAAAATAAATCGGGTCAATTTCGGTCAGATCCACAAAGTCCAGAATCGTTATATTTTTGCTGTTCTGTTCCGCCAGCTGCTCCAATTCCTCTTTTTCGAACAGCACGAATTTCCCCTTCTCATACTCGTATCCCTTCGTAATTTCCTCCCAGGCCACTTCCTCTTCACATACCGGACATTTGCGGATGTAAGAGAGCGGGCTGCCGCACTCCTTGTGAATGTACCGCATCGAAATATCCTTATCTTCCGTGGCCGAGAACATCTTGACAGGGACGTGCACCAGACCAAAGCTGATCGCGCCCTTCCATACCGTATGCATTCTATGAAACCTCCTATCAAATTCTAATATGTTTGGGTATGACCGTGTAGTAAACGTAATAAACGACTACTATGACTTTTTGTACTACCTCTATCAGTGTGCCCAAAAAAAGACTCTAGTATGAGTTATAGCTCAGGATTGCATAATTAGAACCTGTTTGTGGCATATTGACGTTGAACGCTGCCTGTATAAGGAGGTAATTTTCGTCATGACGGAGCCTAGAGAAACCCACACGTCGGAAGAGATACAGAAGGACAGGGCCTCGGATCATTCCGCTGCAGAATCGGTGAACGGGGACATGGTGGATTGGAACAGCCTGACCTCGGAGGAGAGCGAGATCTCTCGGGAATCTACGATGTTCGATATTGACCGGATGATCAACGAAGGCCTTGGCGGAGGCAATGTCACCATAGATAATGGGCTGATCGGCCCTTCCACAACCGATACGATGGACATCGTGGACGAATCGCCAAGAAATAGGGAGAAGGAGGATTAAACGTATGGAGATACAGCGCGCCGTAGAGATTTTCAACTCCAAGGATATCTACAAGGTCAACCTGGAAGGGGAGTCCGTGTGGATCGAGCATGTGGATCAGCAGAACGGAATGGCCACCGTCCAGGTCGGCTCCCGTCCGACCAATACGCTGACTGTAGACGTAGACCGGCTAAAAGAAGGCGAATAGCTTATTGCAGGGCCTCTAGTTTTCCGGGAAACTGTTTAATAAACACGAAAAAATACACCTTACTTCGGACTCCGTAAGTTGGAACCCGGATAAGGTGTGTTTGTGTTGACCCTGCCGTCAACGAATCTCTCTGAAAAATAACCGGATATCTTCAGTCAGCAGATCAGGAGCTTCCAATGCGGCGAAATGGCCGCCGCGGTCGAACTCTGACCAATGGACGACATTGTACTGCTGCTCGACCATACTGCGAATGGAGAGGTCTTTGGGAAAGACCGCCACGCCGGTGGGCACGGAGGAATATGGTGCCGGCGCTCCCCAATTGTTCGAGCTTTCTTTATAAATTCTTGCGGAGGAGCCTGCCGTTGCTGTCAGCCAATAGATCGAGACATTCGTAAGAAGGAGCTCAAGGTCTACCGCATCCTCAGGAAGATCGGCCGTTGGATCGGTCCATTCCTTAAACTTCTCTACTATCCATGCAAGCTGCCCAACAGGGGAATCCGTTAAGCCGTAGGAAAGCGTCTGGGGTCTGGTCGCCTGAAGGATGGCATATCCGGACCCTTCAAATCCACCACCGGCTAATTCATCATAGCGAAGTTTCTCTACAGCCGTAAGGTTCTCGCTTTCAGCCGGATCTCCGGTTGGAAACACAGACAGACCGTTACAATGTACGCCAACGATTCGCTCTGCAGCGATCCGGCCAAGTTCCGTTGAAACCATGCTCCCGGTATCTCCCCCCTGTGCTCCATATCGTTCATAGCCCAGGCGGCGCATTAATTCATCCCACGCTTTAGCGACACGCTCGATGTTCCATCCGCGTTCGGTTGTATGCCCGGAGAAGCCGAAGCCCGGGAGGGACGGGATTACAAGATGAAATGCATCGGACGAATTCCCACCGTACTTGCCGGGATTGGTGAGCGGTTCCACCATACGCGTGAACTCTACAATCGATCCGGGCCAGCCATGGGTTATGATTAGAGGAAGTGCTTCAGGCTCAGGGGAGCGAACATGCAGGAAGTGAATGTTTTGCCCATCGATGGTGGTCGTATATTGAGGGAATTCATTCAACATGGCTTCATATTTACGCCAATCGTAAACATCCTTCCAATAGGTTGATAACTCTTTCAGGTAAGACAGCGGCGTGCCATATTCCCAGTGATGATCCTCCAGGTCATCAGGCCAGCGAGTGCGGGTCAAACGTTCCTTAAGGTCAAGCAGGTCCGACTCTGGAATTTGAATGCGAAATGGAAGTATGGTTTCTTCAGAAAATGGGGCTGTATTCGATACATTCGTAGGGTTCATTATAATCCTCCTCAAATCTTTTTATCATCGTTATGGTTTCACTATAATGTCTGATGATTGACTACATAGTGTCAGTGTTTGAAACCTGATTGGGCGTTTCTTTTGTCAATTGAGTTATGAAGGCGAAACTCATGTTCTTGCAGCGGGTTGGGAGGACCGATATAATGAAGATCAAGTATTTTGAGATATGGGCAAACTAAGTAAAGGGTGGGTTATCAGTGAACAATGGCCGTACGGAGGGCCAGTTTCGAATGATTTCAAGCAGTCTGGAGGAGACGGGGCAGCTTGCTGCTTGGCTGGCCGCTAGAGCGGAGCCAGGGACTGTCATCGGACTGGACGGGGATCTTGGAGCAGGAAAAACGGCATTCTCCAAACAATTTGCACAGCACCTTGGTGTGAACGGGGTTGTGAATAGCCCGACATTTACGATTATTAAAGAATATGAGGGGCGTTTGCCGCTCTACCATATGGATGTGTACCGTTTGTCGATCGATGAAGCGGATGAGCTCGGGCTGGATGAGTATTTTTTTGGCGAAGGGGTTTGTCTCGTGGAGTGGAGCAGCCTGGTCACGGAGCTGTTGCCTGAGCGGTATCTGCATATCCAGCTTGAAACAACAGGCGAAACGCACCGGACCATCACACTTTCAAGCCAGGGCGAGCCCTATGGTGAGTGGTGCCGGGATTTGAATGAAAAATGGGGTAGCTGGAATGAACAACAATGACACGAAGCCGCAGCAGCGGTTTTTGGCGCTGGATACGTCTACGGCATCGCTGGCGGTATCCGTGATGGAGCAGGACAAGCTGCTGTCGGAAGTGAACACGAATGCAGACCGCAATCACTCGGTGCATCTGCATCCGGTGATGGCACAGGCGCTTGCTGAAGCAGGCCTCGGCATGGACCAGATGGACGGCATTGCCGTGGGAGTAGGGCCGGGATCTTATACAGGGATCCGGATTGCGGTAACGGCTGCCAAAACATTGGCATGGGCTAATCGCATCCCGCTTGTCGGGGTATCCAGCCTGCATGCCCTTGCATGGGGGGGCCTGAAATCCGGATGGAACGAAGCCGAGCCAAAGGCGGGAGTCCACTGGATCATTCCGCTGCTGGATGCAAGACGGGGGCAGGTGTACACGGCATTATTCGCTGCCGATTCAGAGAGTCAGGAGAGTGCGCCGATACGTCTGGAGGCAGACGGTATTCGCCTGATGCAATCCTGGGTGGAAGCCATTAAGGAACGCATCAGCAAGCTGCCTGAAGAGGAACGCCCGGTCTGCCTTTGGTTTATTGGGGAAGTGGAACTCCATGCCGAAACCGCCCGCAGGCTTGAGCCGGGGTTCGGAGAACGGCTGCATATTCATCCGTACTCGCTCGAAGGCCGCTGGATGGGGTACTTGGGCGCAGCGAGGCTGCTCGCCGGTGAAACGGATGATGTGCATACGCTGGTACCCAATTATACACAGCTTTCCGAAGCGGAAGCGAACCTGCTGCGTAAGCGGTGAAGGGAGCGTAGGATTCGTCATGGATCAGCAGAAGAAGCCGGTAGATGGTGAAGACGGTTTGTCCTTTCGGTTGATGACCCTGGAGGATATTCCGGAGGTTCTCGTGGTGGAGCGCGAAGCGTTCACCGTGCCCTGGACCGAGGAAGCTTTTCACAATGAGCTGAAACTGAATCATTTTGCACGTTATATGATTATGGAGTACGAAGGCAAAACGGTAGGATATGCAGGCATGTGGACGATCGTGGATGAAGCGCACGTTACAAATATTGCGCTGCTGGAGCAGTACCGCGGACGCAAGTGGGGCGATCGTCTGCTTACGGAATTGATGAAGACGGCTGCCTATATGGGAATGGAGAAAATGACGCTGGAAGTCCGGGTATCTAATCACGTGGCCCAGCACTTATATATCAAAAAAGGGTTTAAACCAGCCGGTGTCCGGAAGGGGTATTATTCCGATAATCAGGAAGACGCACTCATCATGTGGGCAGATCTGCCCCCTTATCGGGAGGACGATGGCGAGGAAGGAAGTCAAAGGCTATCATGAATGAAGAAAGAGTAGACCGGCAGCACAGCTGCATATTGGCGATAGAAACGAGCTGCGATGAAACCTCGGTTGCCGTTGTAAAGGATGGCTGCGAGGTTTTGTCCAGTGTCATTGCCAGCCAGATTGAGACGCATAAAGCTTTTGGCGGGGTGGTGCCCGAGGTGGCTTCCCGCAAGCATGTGGAGAGTATCACGCTCATTATTGAACAAGCCGTAGCTGAGGCCGGCATTGAAATGAAGGATTTGTCGGCGATCGCCGTAACGCAGGGTCCAGGCTTGGTTGGAGCGCTTCTCGTTGGCGTTATGGCTGCTAAAAGCCTGGCGTTTGCGCTTGGCAAGCCGCTGATTGGAACACATCATATTGCGGGTCATATCTATGCCAATCGTTTTGTGGGCGATATCGCTTACCCTTGCATGGCGCTGGTTGTTTCCGGCGGTCACACCGAGCTGGTCTACATGAAAGACGAAGGCAGCTTTGAGTTGATCGGCAGGACGCGGGATGATGCGGTTGGCGAAGCGTACGACAAGGTGGCCAGGGCGCTTGGCTTCCCGTATCCCGGGGGTCCGCATGTCGACCGAATGGCATTGGAGGCCGAGGAGGTCGTAGAGCTTCCCCGCGTATGGCTGGAGCCGGATTCCTACGACTTCAGTTTCAGCGGTCTGAAATCGGCTGTATTAAATGTCGTCAATCAGAGCAAAATGCGTGGTGAGGAAGTCCGGACGGAAGCGATAGCCCGGGGTTTCCAGGAATCCGTGGTCGAAGTGCTCGTGGAAAAGGCGGTTCGTGCGGTCAGAGCATATGATGCCAAGCAGCTGCTGCTGTGCGGCGGCGTTGCCGCCAATCGCGGACTCCGTAAAGCCTTGGCTGAACGCTGCGAGCAGGAAGGGATATTGCTGACGATCCCGCCATTTCAGTATTGTACCGATAACGGAGCGATGATTGCTGCCGCGGCGCATCTGAAATGGAAGCAGGAGAGCTTTACGCCGCTCGATATGAAAGCCGACCCGCAAATGTCGCTGGAGCTATGGGCGGAGCCGTCAAACTAGAGACGCTTGACACGTCTTTGTATAGGACGTATAATCTTGATCAAATTCCAGAATGTTGAAACGCGAAGAACAGGACCAGTAAGGTGAACCTTGGATGAAGAGAGCTGCGGGACGGTGCAACGCAGACGAGAGGGACCTGAACTCACCTGGGAGCGGAGCTGGGGAACCTTGCGCAGTGAAGTGCCGGTCAGGCACGGATTGGATTGCGGAGTTTGACCTTGCTACGGGATGGCCTCCGTGAGAATGGCTGCGCACAGATCATTTGTGATTTGGCGATCTGAGGGGGCTTTAGGTCCGGGAGACAGCAGGATGTTCCCGGGAGCTTAGAGTCAACAAGAGTGGTACCGCGATAGGATAGCCTGTCGTCTCTTGAATAAGAGATGGCAGGCTTTTTTGCATGCTTGGACAGCTAAGTGCTAATCAATCTGATAAAGAGCTTCACTTCCAATCCGCAGATAAAAGCGGAATCTCCGGATATAGTGATCCGAAGGATATGATAGTCAGCATAACAACATATCGAATAAACGCAATGAACGGGAGCAGTAAAAGGGAGCCGTCTACAGAGAGCTGCGAGTTTGGTGTAACGCAGCGGCAGCAACCTTCGAATCTCGCCCGGGAGCGGAAGAGGGGAACAGCAGCAAGCATCGGTTGATGGAGTTAGTCAGCCCAACGACCCTGAATGCAGCTGTACTCTCTTACGGAGTTTCCTCCGTCATCAGGACGTCCATTCTCTTCATGACCGGCCGGTATGAGGAGATGGACATGAGTGGACGTGTATATGTCGCGGAAGAACAGCTGCGAACTTAGGCGCGTCAATTAGAGTGGTACCACGGAGGGTCTAAGCCCGTCGTCTCTTATATGAAGAGATGGCGGGCTTTTTTGCTGCCGGCAGCAGCAGGGTGGGATGCGGACGCAAGTCGACGTGCGGACGTAAAGCGAACATATGGAACAGATTAAACAACGTTCCCGTAGGAAATCGGGTTATACCAATACCAAGGAGGAGTATGCAAAATGAGTGAATCCATGAGAACCATTCAAATATTCGATACAACGTTGCGGGACGGGGAACAGGCCCCGGGAGCAAGCCTGCAGCCAGAACAGAAAATTGCGCTGGCCGGAAAGCTGGCTGAGCTGGGCGTTGATGTGATGGAACCCGGATTTCCGGTGTCCAGTCCCGGGGAGTTTGCCGCTGTGCAGGCCATCTCGAGACAGCTGCAGCAGGTCGAGATATGCGGATTCGCGCGGGCCGTTAAAGGGGATATTGATGCTGCCGTCAAGGCCACCCAGGATGCGGCCAGAAGGCGAATCCATCTGTTTATTTCGTCTTCCGACATCCATCTTCGCCACCAGCTGCGCATGAGTCGTCCGGATGTAGTGGCAAGGGCACGTGAGATGACAGCTTATGCGAAGCAGTTCAGCGACGTGGTGGAATTTACGGCGATGGATGCCTCGCGTACCGGTATTGACGACTTGATTGAGATGGTGGAGGCCGTCATTGAAGAGGGTGCAACGATAATCAATCTGCCCGATACGGTGGGATATGCGCTTCCGAATGAATACGGCGAGATGTTCCGACGTGTGCGGGAAGGCGCTCGTGGCGGAAAGACGGTCGCCTATAGCGCCCACTGCCACAATGATCTTGGTTTGGCTGTGGCCAACAGCCTGGCCGCGATTGAGAATGGCGCCAGCCAAATCGAGGTTACCGTGAATGGGGTAGGCGAGCGTACAGGCAACTGCGCACTGGAGGAGCTGGTCATGGCTCTATCTACCCGGGGTGACATGCTGCGGGCAGAGACGGGCATTACGGCCGAGAAGCTGTATGAAGTATCTCGTCTCGTTAGTGGCGCGATGCATTTTCCGATCGCTTTTAATAAACCTGTAGTCGGCAGGAACGCCTTCCAGCATGAGTCCGGCATCCACCAGGACGGTCTGCTGAAGGATCGAAGCACCTACGAGATTATGGATCCGGAGAAGCTGGGGATTCCGCGGAGCATGATTGTGCTGGGCAAGCATTCCGGTCGTCATGCGCTGAAGGATCGTCTTGCCCGGTACGGTGTTCAGCTTGATGGAGACGAGATGGAGTCCTTGTACGATACCTTCAAGGAGACGGCTGATCGTCAGAAGGTGGTCAGCGATGATCAGCTGCTGCAAATGGTGAGCAGTACTTTGGGCAAACCAGCCCAAGTATATGAGCTAGCCGAGGCACAGGTCATCTCGGGAACGGGCAGCAGCCGGGTCGCGGCCGTCACGCTGCGTCATCTGAGCGAGCAAACGGAAGCCACCTACTCCAGCGTGGCGCAAGGTCCGGTGCAAGCCGTTATCTCGGCAATCAGCCAAGGAATTAGCAGCGATATCCGCTTTGGAGATCTGGAGCTCCACTCGTTAAGCAGCGGCGAAGACGCGCATGCCGAAGCGGCGGTCACGGTTGAGAAGGCGGGCAAGATCTTCCGCGGCACGGCTGTGCATCAGGATATCGTTATGGCCGCAGGCCTGGCATACGTTGCCGCATGCAACTCGGCGTTGATGTCGGTCTAGACGAAAAGCTCAATAGGGAACCTTAGCGTCTAACGCTTCTATGATTGATGGCATAAGCGACCTTCCGAACCGGATGGAGGAGGGTCGCTTTTTCATAATCAAGCTCGATAAAACTTGCCGATAACAAGAGATAAGTCTATATAGAAGTCCAGTATATAAGACATATAATTCTGTCAAGTTGTGAACAACGTTATCCACATATTCGCCAAAAAATGTGTATAAGCGAGAAAAATGTCGATAAATCGGTCTTTTGCAAGAGGCTGAAAAGAGGGGACAGGATTTTCAAATTTTTCGGTGGAAACTGTGGATAATGTGAATAACTTAGTGGATAAAGCTGGATATAGGACCAGGAGTGCGCGTATAACAACAAAAAAATGGCCGTTTCGGCCATTTTCATGGTAAACTTATGCACCATTCTTGGGGATAAGTTTGTGTATAAATGCAAAACTCCATTTGAAACACTTTTGTGAACTTTTTTTTAATCTTCCAGCAATGACTCCCATTCGGCAAAAATTTGCTCAAGCTGACTCTTTTTCTCCTCTAACGACTGCTGGCGTTCTTGGAGTGCCATATAATCCTGATAGATCTCCGGCAGGGTCATCTCGGCCTCTAACTCGGTTATGTCCGATTCCAAAGCATGGATTTGCTCTTCCAGACTTGCGAGCTTGCGCTGACGGTTCCGTTCCTCCCGTTTGGCTTGTTTCTCGGCTTCAAAGGAAACGGCTCCCTGTTTCTCGATGGCAGTTTCGGCTTTTCCTTCCTGTTTCAGGGTGTGACGAGCAAACGGCTCGGAAGGTTCGTCATTCATATCGAGAATTTCCTGCTTTTTCTCCGTATAGTCGTCATAATTACCCAGGAAATGTTGAATGCCGTCCGGATGAAGCTCGATGATGCGCTCGGCCATTTTGTTAAGGAAGTAACGGTCATGGGATATGAACAATAAAGTGCCTTCGTAATCCATGAGTGCTGACTCAAGAACCTCTTTTGCAAATAAGTCCAGATGGTTCGTCGGCTCATCCAAGATGAGCATGTTGGCTTCCAGGAGCATCAGCTTGGCAAGCGATACGCGTGCCTTTTCCCCGCCGCTTAAGGAACTGATCTTCTTGAGCACATCTTCGCCGCTGAAGAGGAAGTTGCCCAGAACGGTGCGGATGCGGGCTTCCTCCATATGCGGATAGGTGCCCCATAGCTCTTCCAGAACCGTATTGCTTGGATTCAGCTCGGATTGCTCTTGATCGTAATAGCCGATCTTGACTTTTGTACCCCATTGCAGCGATCCGGCTGTTGGCTTCATAGTACCGATCAGGCATTTCAGGAGCGTCGATTTGCCAACCCCGTTGGGTCCGATTAAAGCTACGGTTTCCCCGCGGCTGAGATCAAAGGAAACCTGACGGAACAATGGCTTGTCCTGCTCGAACGCAAGCGCCAGATCCCGCACGTGAAGCACATCCTTACCTGACATATACTCGGCTTCAAAAGAAAAGTGTGCTTTCTTCAGATCCCCCAGCGGTTTGTCCAGCCTTTCCATTTTATCCAACGCTTTGCGACGGCTCTGTGCGCGCTTGGTCGTGGAGGCCCGGACCAGATTCCGCTGAATGAAGGTCTCCATCCGGGAAATCTCATCCTGCTGCTTCTCGTACTGCTTTAGTTGGGATTCGTATTCCGCTGCCTTCAGCTCAATATACCGGCTGTAGTTGCCCGTATATTTTTTGGAATGACGGCGTTCGATCTCAACGATGGTCGTTACCAGCCGATCCAGGAAATAGCGGTCGTGGGAAACGACCAGCAAGGAACCGGAATAGCCGCGCAGATAATCCTCCAGCCAGGTGAGGGTCGCGATATCCAGATGGTTGGTCGGTTCATCCAGCATGAGCAGGTCAGGTGCCTGCAGCAATATTTTTGCAAGCGCCAGCCTTGTCTTCTGCCCGCCGCTTAATGTGGCAATGGAGGTGTCCGGCGAAAAACTGCCAAATCCCATGCCGTGAAGGACGCTGCGGATACGTGTTTCGATCTCATAACCGCCCTGATCCTTGAACCAGTCCGAACGGATCGCATAACGATCCAGAAGCTCCTGATATTTCTTCGGATCCTCGCTCAACTTCGGGTCGGCAATTTGTTCCTCCATCTGACGCAGCTCGCGCTCCATCTCCAAAAGGGGAGCGAAGACATCCAGCATCTCGTTCCATATCGACGAATCGGACTGAAGCCCGCTGTTTTGGGCAAGATAGCCAACGGTGGTTTCCTTTGCCTTGAAGATTTGTCCGCCATCATAAGACATCTCGCCTGCTAAAATTTTGAGCAGGGTCGATTTCCCGGCTCCATTGACTCCGACAAGACCGATTCTTTCGCGTTCAAGCACCTGCAGATTGATCCCGTCAAGGACGGGCGTAACTCCGTATAATTTCGTAATGCCATTGGCTTGCAGCAGCATGTTATGTGAAACCTCCATCATTCTATATGTTTGTACCATTAATTCTTCATTATAAGAAAAACGTTTACCGACGTACATTCCTAGTAGATAGACCGCATATAGCGGAAGTTTTTCTTGCGAGATAAGGAAGGTAGCTACTGATGTATATACATTCTTATCTCTTAAGAAAAACGTTTACCGACGTACATTCTCAGAAGACAGACCGCTTATAGCGGAAGTTTTTCTTGCGAGATAAGGAGGTAGCCTCTGATGTATAAACAATCTTATCTCTTAAGAAAAACGTTTACCGACGTACATTCCTAGTAGATAGACCGCATATAGCGGAAGTTTTTCTTGCGAGATAAGGAGGTAGCCTCTGATGTATAAACAATCTTATCTCTTAAGAAAAACGTTTACCGACGTACATTCTCAGTGTGGTCATGCTTTGAAGTTTATACGTTCTGATATCATAAAGTAAGTGTACATGAAAATGGCCGAACAATCGACCATGATTGGCGACTTCCGGCATTCTTGGCTAAAGGAAGGAACAGTGGTAAACTAAAATTAATTATAAGCGTGAGAGGAAAGATCACGTGTTGAACCCTGAGGAAGAATTGAAGCGGGTATCCGCAAAGAAAGCCCTGCGCAAAGTGATGACATTACGCAGGGATGAGTTATCCGGGCAAGAGCGTTCGAAGCGTTCGAAGCAAGCCTGCAAGTTTGCTTCAGAGGTCATGAATCGGTTTCAATTTCAGAGCATGATGGTTTATGTCCCCTTTCGCTCCGAACTGGATTCCCGGCCGCTGGTTGAATGGGCGTGGAAGCAGGGGATTCAGGTTATCGTTCCCCGAAGTCTGCCCCAAGACCGTTCGATGGAATTGTATAAGCTTCAGGCATGGAATGAGCTGATTCCCGGAGCTTACGGTATTCCAGAGCCAGATCCGTTGCGGTCGCAGAAATGGAATCATCCCGGACCTGATATCATCTGGGTGCCCGGGCTTGCGTTTGACAGGAATGGCGGAAGACTTGGATACGGAGGCGGTTATTATGACCGGCTCTCGGACAGGCTTAGTCAGGGAGCACAAGACAACGCTCAGATCGGTGAACCTTTGTGGATGGGAATTGGCTACGAGGTTCAAGTCTTGGAGCATGTCCCTATGGAAGAACATGATCGGGTATTGGACGGTTTGGTTACGGAACTGGGACATTCGGAAACAGCCAGACCTGCAGCGGAGGGATAAGAGATGGAATTGAGTCATTTTAACGGCCAAGGCAGAGCACGCATGGTGGATGTCAGTGATAAAGATGTAACCGCCCGGACAGCGGTAGCGAAGACTACGGTTCGTATGCACCCGGATACGCTGATTCGTATCCAGGAAGGGAAGATCGGCAAGGGAGATGTGCTTGCCGTAGCGCAGGTTGCGGCTATCATGGCTGCCAAAAACACGTCAAACTGGATTCCCATGTGTCATCCGCTACCGTTGACCGGCGTGAATGTGGAGTTCAGCGATAATGCTAGAGATGAGTTATATATAGAAACGACTGTGAAGACCACAGGCAAAACCGGTGTTGAAATGGAAGCTTTGACAGCAGCTTCCGCCGCTGCGCTGACGGTCTATGACATGTGCAAAGCCTTGCAAAAAGACATGGTCATCGGCCCGACCTACCTGGTAAGCAAAACCGGAGGGAAGAGCGGGGATTACATACAAGAAACAACATAGGATTGCATAGAGATAGGAGATTCGGACGAGTGGGAAGGAGAGAGGGCAGATGGTGTGGAAAACGGCGATCCTGACGGCGAGCGACAAAGGTTCGCGGGGGGAACGCGAGGATACGAGCGCTCAAGTGATCCGGGAATTGGTGGAGGAAGAGCTGAGCGGAGAAATTATTGAATACCGGATCGTACCGGACGAGCCGGATGAGATTATTGCGGCATTGATCGAACTTACGGATTATTATCAAGTGGACCTTGTCCTCACGACTGGTGGAACAGAGCTGGCGGTCCGGGATGTTACGCCAGAGGCGACCAAGCGGGTCATCGAACGCGAAGTGCCGGGCATTGCGGAAGCGATGCGCGCTACCGTCATGCAGAAGAATCGGAGTGCGATGCTGTTTCGGGGCGTATGCGGCGTCCGCGGCCGTACCTTGATTGTCAATCTCCCGGGTTCGCCCAAAGGTGTGCACGAGAATTTGGCGGCGGTTATGGATCAGCTTCCGGAGGCGCTGCTAATGGTAACGGGCCAGTACCGGGAGCAGCTCTAAGGGACATCTTATTAGATAATTATGTAAATAATCTGTCACGTTTCTAGACTGTATATGTGATTTACATTATGGTATGATGGCGGTATATGAGCTTGTTTCAATTGCTGTAGTCGGATTATGGTCATTAGTTAACACCTGTTGTAGTGCAAGGCATGACGGATTTAGATCATCCTGAAGTCCTTTTAAAGGCATTGAGCAGGACGAGGAGGAGAATAGATATGAGTGGAATTGGAGTGCCGGGTATTATTTTGCTCGTTATTTTGGCGCTGCTCTTGTTCGGACCGAACAAGCTTCCTGAACTTGGACGTGCGGTCGGAAGAACATTCCGTGAGTTTAAGGACGGTGCGCGGGAGATTATTGCTGACGATGCACCGGCGAAGAAGAAAGAAGAGGCTCCCCAACAAGCCGTTGTCGCTGAGCCAACCAAGGTTGAAGACAAGCGTCTTCCGGAATAGAAATAAAGCAAGGCTTGAAGTCCCTTCCTTCGGGAGGGATTTTGTTTTGTCAGGGTCACATACAGGGTGGTGGTTAACTTGTCGGAGCAAGTGAAAGATATGGCGCTTGTGGAGCATTTGGGCGAGCTTCGCAAACGAATTATTATTGTGCTCGTGGTATTCGTAGCGGGTTTGATCGGCGGGCTTTTTGTTGCGGACCCGATCTATCATTATTTGACGGCGGCTGAAGAAGCCAAGAACTTTGAACTGCACGCCTTCTCCTTCTGGGATGGTATCGGGATCTATATGAAAATCGCTGCCATTTTCTCGCTTGTCATTTCCGTTCCGCTGATCTTCTATCAGCTGTGGGCGTTCGTCAAGCCGGGACTTCGCAAAGAAGAGCAGAAAGCGGCCATTCGTTATGTACCTTATGCGTTTCTTCTGTTCATTGTAGGGATCACGTTCGGATATTACGTCGTGTTTCCGATGACGCTGTCATTCACGACAACGATTACCCAGAGCATGGGGCTTCAGGAAACCTACGGAATTACCAATTACTTGAATTTTATGTTCAATCTCGTATTGCCGCTGGCCTTGCTGTTTGAACTGCCGCTTGTGGTGATGTTCTTAACGAAAATTCGCATTCTGAATCCGCTGCGGCTTCGAAAAATGCGCAAACTCGCGTATTTCGCGCTCGTATTCATCGCGGTTGTCATTACGCCGCCGGACTTCATATCGGATTTCCTGGTCACGATTCCACTGCTGCTGCTGTACGAATTCAGCGTGTTTCTGTCCTCCGTGATCTACCGCAAGCAGTTAGAGGCGGATATGGAACGGGACAGCCGGTACATACGGGTAGATGAAGAGGATGGACAGTGACGTTTTTTTTGCAAAATAGGATCGTATAGAATAAGAACAACCCGCATGAACCCACTCCACGGGAGTATGGTTTGCGGGTTGTTTTTTGGTTCAAGGATAGAATGGTTAGTAATCAATTTCATAAGTGCATTCGCCCAGGTCTCAAAGGGATCTATTCATATCGTCCTAACTTTCCTCTTGAGCATATCTCGCCAGCGCCATCGCTGCGGTTTCCTGCATTCTGGCCTGCAGCGTGCTACCTTTCACGACTTTCACCCGCAGTCCGAGAAAGCGAATACGGGAGAGCAGAAAGTCGCACTCATCCTTCAAATAGCAGACTTTAATGCGGTAGGTGTCGGAATCTTCATCATAATGGACGGTCTTGTCAAAACAGGAGAAAGCGTACAGAATCCGTGACAATTCCCCATTGTATCGCCGATGGATTTCAATAAGGGCTTGCTTCTCGCGATTCTCCATCAGATTCTGCAGCCGTTCCTTGATGCGATCGATTCGAAAAGACGGAAGTGATGTCCCTTGGATATATAGAATATGATCGAGCTTTGTGTACATGAGTCCTCTTCGGCTTTTGCTGTACCAGATCAGCATCCATTCCCGTTTGATCATGGAATACTCTAATTTGAACGGGAAACCGGACTGATTGCTGCGCGTTTCTCCGAGCTTCGTTCGATAGCTTAAGCGAAAGCCCTGATCCTGCATGATCATTCTTCGCAAGATGCGAAGATGCGGATGATACACACTTCGTTCCTGTCCCTTGGCCTTCTCCAGGATAATCTCCTTCATCTCGGCACCGCTATGCTCCATGTGAAGGATTTGTTCGAGACGCTTTAAGGTTTCAGGCGTAAAGGCGTTAGCTGCCTCAGGATGCACCAGCATCATCTTGAGCCATCCCCGTTCTTGAGCGGTTATGGCAATCGAGTCGGTTTCCTCAAGCCGCGTCATAATCTGATAATTAAAAATTTTCTCGAACGGATTCTGGCTCATAGTAAGCGGCAATCTCCTTCCATTCCTTGATGAACTCCAGGCGAAGGGAGCGGGGCTTGAGCACCTCGCAGCTGGAGCCGAAGCTCCGGAGCCAGGGCTTGATTTCGCTGGTGCCGTTCACTTCGATTTCATATAGAAATGAATCGTCGGATTCTATCGTAACGGTCCCCCATTGCCCTTGCGCCTTAACCCGGTTCAGCACGAAATTCACTTTGCTGTCCGCCGGATTAAAAAATCTGGCCACAACCTTGGTGGGATTACGGGTATCGGTAACCCAACTATTCTCGAATTCGGCCAGCACTTCCTCCAGGCGCTGCTGGAAGACCTCTTCCTCAACCACATCGCCTTCTTCGATCTGAGTCAATCCCTCCATACGAAACTTCATGAGACCTTGTCTGCCGTTATAACCGATCAGATACCAACGGCCGTATTGATGGTCATATATCACGCGCAGCGGCAGCACCGTTTCCCGAAGCCCTTTGGACTCCCTGTGGAACAGCGGATTCGTATTTTGGGAAGCATAGCGTGAAGTGCTTTTGGGTGATAAGTACAGGAAACGGATTCTAGCTCTTTTGGTAATGGCCTGAAAAATGGTATGCAGATGCGCTTCGTCCAATATACGTGAAGGATAATGATATTTATAAATATAAGCAGCGGTTGAGTGCGCAGCGATGTCACGCTTCCGCAAAGCCCGCTTTAAGTTATCCCTGAGCATATAACCCTGCACGGACGGGAGCTGCGTATTCGACATGACGTCCACATAGTCGTAGAGATCAAGCAGCTCGTCATCCGACAACGAATCGATCAGATCACAGGCGCCCCTGTAACGGTAAGGCCGGTCTGTGCCTGTCTTCACGATGACTCCGACTTCCTCCAGGTATCTGAGATCTCCGCGGATCGTCTTCTCATCCGGCAGAGACTCCCCGTCAGGCAAGTGATCGCCGCATAGGTCGATTAGTTCTTTGGCGGTTAACTGCTGATGCTGCAGCTGGGTGAGGATCGTGGACAGCCTCAAGCTTTCCGATGCCTTAAGCGATTTGCCGCGGAACAGCAGCAGCAGGAGCGGATCTGCGGTTTCATAGTATGAATAGCGCAGGCCTTCGGATAGGGTGAGACTTTGTTCTTCCGAGAGCTGCGGCTGAAGCGATTCAATCCTATTTTTTAAATTTCGAAGCGTTTTGTCATAGGTATGTACCGAAATACCGAGTCGATCGGCCAGTTGTTGCCGGTTGTATGCTCCTCCGGCCAGCGCCAGAATGCGAAGGAACTGGATTTCTTTATCGAAGCTTTCCCGAGCCATGGCGCCCTCCTTCAAGTCATATATTAGATCATACGTGATGCTGTCTGTAACTATTGTAGCAAGGATAGGGAACTGCATAAAGGATGGAAATTATAACATCTTTTTGTTATCGCCATACTTTCGCCCTGTTGAAATTGGAACGTGTGGAGGACAATAAGGTTATCGGAAATCAGACGGCAGCTACAGAAGGAGAGATACCAGATATGAATATATCGCAGGAAATGAATTCGACGATTCAGCAAGAACTTGAGCGAATTGAGCGGGAGGAAGGCGTCCTTATCCTGTATGCCTGCGAATCAGGCAGCAGGGCCTGGGGTTTTCCGTCGACAGACAGCGATTATGACGTAAGGTTTATCTATATCAGACCCGTGGAGTGGTATTTATCGATATTCGACAAGCGAGATGTGATTGAGCGGCCGATCAGCGACAGGCTGGATATGAGCGGTTGGGATTTGAAAAAAGCGCTGGGGCTTTTTCGCAAGTCGAATCCGCCCCTGCTCGAATGGCTGGAGTCCCCCATCAAGTATAAGGAGACGCTTGGCATCGCCCAGCAAATCCGCAGCATATCTCCGCTTGCGTTCTCGCCTAAATCTTGCATGCACCACTACCTGAACATGGCTAAAGGCAATTACCGGATGTATTTGCAAGGGGGAGACGTTAAGATCAAAAAATATTTCTATGTCCTGCGTCCGATCCTGGCATGCGGCTGGATTCAAACCTACAACGAGATGCCTCCCATGGAATTCGAGCTGCTTACGAATCGCCTATTAGATCAGGGAAGTGCGCTGAAACAGGAAATTGATCAATTGCTTCTCCGCAAACGTTCAGGTGAAGAGATGAATGTTGAACCGAGGCTTCCTAACATACATGCATTCATTGAAGAGAAATTGAACGAATATGAGCTGCTAGCCAAGGATAAGAAGCATCAAGATACGGATCTGGATCAAAGGCTGGATGCTTTGTTTCGGGATGCGCTGGTTGAAGCATGGGGAACCGGCGGACCGCAGTCATTCACGGTTTGATGAAAGGAGAGAGTCATTTTGGCAATTATACAGGTTACATCAACGAATCCGCAGTTTTCGTTTCTCATGAAGAAGAACCCGAACTCCGGCATGCAGCTTCGGAGCGTGAGGCAAGGAACGGCATACGGATGGTATTCCGAATCAGCTGCGTTTAACGTCTACTTCAAGGATGCGGATAACGAAATATCCTTCAAACAGCATCAAGGGGAGAGTTTCGAGTATTTGAACGTGTCCCGTTATAACACACCTTTGTTTCCGCTGGCTGCCATTAACGAGTTTTTTGCAGCTCCCTTCAAAAAGCACGATGAACGGGACACGGAGGGACACGAGCATGTTTTTTACATCAATCTCATTCATATTGAGAAGACGCGTTATATTGAATTTTTTCAAAAGCATCTCGAGGAATACTCGTTCTCGCTTCGGCACGAGGCCCATAAAAGCTATACCCTCACCATAACCACCGGGAAGAGCCTGTACCATCTGCTGCATACGGTCAATGTGTTGTGCCTGTTCCTGGCAATGTTCGGGAGCGAGTATCTCGATACCTCGGATAAAGTGCTTGAAAAGCACATTCGCAGTCTGAATGTCATCGATGCCCCCTACTACATACGAAGTCTGTTCGTGCGCAATTTTCTGAATAATCGGGATCGATTCAAGCAGTTCAAGCAGGAGCTTGAGTTTACGCCTAGATACAGCATCAATTTTGCTTATGGAAACACGGCTATGCAGCGCAGAAGTTACATCGCTCAAGTGCTGCCATTCAACAAGCCGATATTGGATATCGGCTGCGGTGAAGGCTTTTACGCCCTTTCTTTTGCCGGAAAAATAGAGGAAACCTATTATGCGGTAGATATTAATGAAGCTTTGCTGGAAGTGGTAGAGCGTAAAGCGGAAGCGAAGGGGCTGGACAATCTGGTGACCTTTCCGTCGATCGCTCACTTTCTTGAGGGGTATGACGATGAGTCCGTAGATGTTATTTTGACCGAAGTGATCGAGCATATGCCGGAAGCGGAAGCGGCGGACCTCATTCGCCAAGTCGTGCTGGAGATCCGGTTCGAGAAGCTGATCCTTACGACGCCCAATGCCGATTTCAACCCGTATTATGAGCTCGATGGTTTCAGGCATGATGATCATAAGTGGGAAATGGGGCAGGAGAAGTTTAGATCGTGGTGTGACGAAATCCTGCAGAATCTGGGCGTTCAATATGAGTATGTGATGATCGGTGACAGTGTGGACGGCATGCATACAACGCAGGGAATGATTGTTACGAGGAAGGGGGAGTAAGGCTATGGAATTGCATACCAAAATGCACACGATTTTTATGCTGGTCGGTCCGACGGAGTGCGGAAAAACGACGTTTGCGAAGGAAATCCTGATTCCATCCTTGCAGTGGGAATACCCCGAGCGCAACTACAGGAGCAATGTCCAGTACCTATCATCGGACGCCATTCGTCAGGAGCTGCTCGGTTATGATTATGATAAATACGATCAGGTGATGCTGGAGGCGAGCTCGCATGCGTTTCAGTTATTATTTGAGCGGCTTAGATTGACAATTTCTTTTCCGATTCAGGCTGACTTTGTTGTAGTGGATACAACGGCATTGGCCGATGATTTCCGGAGCAAGGTTCTTGAAATCGCGCATGAGAACAACTACCGTGTGGAAGCCATTCTGTTTGATTACCGGAAACGGGAGGATTATTACGCCTCCGATCGCTCCAAGAAGCTGATATCCACGCATATTAGCCGCTTGAAAAAGGAGGTGCTCCCCGTCCTCGCACGGGAAGGATACGATGCCATTCATAAAGTGCGTACGAAGGATTTCCTTGACAAAGGGGGGTTGGCGAAACCCGCTTACGAAGTGATTGTGGACAATAAAGAGGAGTATCTGTCCTCGATTCTGAGCCAGGATATGGAATACATTGTGATCGGAGACGTGCACGAGCGTGTAGACGCGCTTCAGGGGCTTTTGAGGAGTTATGGTTACGGGACGATCGACGGAAAGTTATCCGTTCCGGAGAAACTGCGAAACACCCGGATCATTCTGGCCGGGGATTGGATCGACAAAGGGAAGCAAACCCGGGCCATGATCGATTTCCTCTACGACAATATGGAGCATTTCCTTTTCGTTATGGGGAATCATGAGAACTTCGTTTATAAGTACCTGAAGGGAGAGATCAAGGGGGCCGAGCCGGAGCTGCTTCGTTCCTACTTTGATTCTACGGAAACGTTAGGCCAAGATGAAGCGCTGCGCCAGCGCTTCGATGAACTTGTAGGCCGGGCTAAGCCATTTTATCGATATGTGGGTCAGCACGGACCTTCCTATTACGTAACCCATGCTCCTTGCCGGAATAAATATGTCGGCAAACTCGACTCGAATTCCCTGCGCCATCAGCGTTCCTTCCGTCTGGATCGGAGCAACCCGGAAGTCACGACAGAGCAGCAGCTTCTATTCTTAAGCGAAGAAGCGGTCAGCAATCATCCTTACCATGTGTTCGGTCATGTCGCCGCGGTGAGACCGTTTCGGATCAAGAACAAAATTCACATCGATACGGGAAGCGTGCACGGGCATATGCTGACGGCCGTTCAAATCGGCCAAAAACCGGTCTATCGCAGCTTTAAGTCGCCGTTTAGGGAACAAGATCCTGCGTTCCTTCATGAACAATTACCGGATTTGTTTGCTAGATCAGAGCGCAGCAGCATCGATCTCCGGGATTTAGACCGCGAAGCCCAGCGAAGATTGTTGTATTGCGCGGAGCATAAAATCAATTTTATTTCCGGAACGATGTCGCCGGCGGATAAGGATTTGGCTACTGGAGAACTGGAGTCCCTTGCAAGAGGACTCGATTATTACAAGGACCAAGGGATTGAACATGTGGTGCTCCAGCCTAAATACATGGGCTCCAGATGCAGCATCTATCTGTTCCGGGACCTGGAGCGCTGTTATGCCGCCAGCCGTAACGGTTACCGAATCAGCGGGATTGATTTATCTTCGGTGTACGAACGGCTGCTGGAGAGATTCTCGCCTCATATGCAGACCGAAGGCATCGAGATGATGCTTTTGGATGGGGAGCTGCTGCCATGGAAGGCACTCGGGAAAGGCCTGATCGACAGGCAGTTTCAACCGATTGCGGCTGCGCTTGAGTCGGAAACAAGGTTTCTGAAAGAGACGGGTTTTGAAGAGGCTTACGCTCAGCTGCTCACAGCCTATGACGCAAGCGGCTTTGAGCATGAACAGTTTCGACTATCCAAATCCGCGCTTATAGAGAAGCACGGCTCGAGCAGCTATCAATCATATAAATATATACGGGATGTTCGGAAAGCTTATGTGCCGCTCGAGAAGCATGAGGAAGCTTATCGCATGTACAAGAAGCAGCTCGAACTTTATGCGGGGGACGCGGAATTGGACTACAAGCCGTTCGCCATTCTGAAACAAATTCGGGATACCGGAGAAGAAGTCACGCCTGATATGAATACCTCGGCCATGTTCCGTTTCCTGAATGACGACAAGATTCTGGTTCTGGATTTGCGCGAGCGGGAGAGCTATGAACAGGCGGAGGCGTTCTTCTCCACGTTGACGACCCGGAACCGAATGGAAGGCGTTGTGATCAAACCGGAAGAGGAGCGGGAGAACGCTGCCCCTTACCTGAAGGTGCGAAATCCCGAATACCTCTCGATCATTTACGGTTACGATTACCGGTTTCCGCACAAATACGCGAAGCTGTTGAAACAAAAAAACACACACAAGAAGCTCCGCACTTCGATCGCCGAGCACCAGCTTGGAAAGCGCCTGCTTGGGGTAAAGTATGACGAGATTTCCCCGAGCCACGGGGATTACCAAGAGGTTGCGATGCAGCTGCTGTTCGAGATGGAGAAAGAAAAAGAAATCGACCCTAGGCTTTAATCCGAAGGGGATGGATATTTCGCTGAACGTTAAACAGTCTGAAAGAGGGACCCTTCCCAAGGGAAGGCCCTGATTTCGGGCTGTTTTATTTTCGTAGAATGATGACTGGATCAATAGTTCCAGCCGTACAGCGTCCCTTAAGACTCAGGCATATTTTGGCTGGTCATGGATACAATGGAGAAGGGGGTTTGGGGACAACCCCTCCCTAAGTCCGGATTGCAAAAAAATGATCAAAAAATCATGCAAAGGACTTGAAATTTTAAGACAACTTGAGTATCATAAAGTTGGTTGTTAGCACTGAGGGTTGTCGAGTGCTAATACATAAAGCTTTGAAAAAAGCATCACAACATATTTAAAGGAGGCTATTTTTTCATGATCAGACCTTTAGGTGAACGCGTATTGGTAGAACCGATCGAACAAGAAGAAACTACGGCATTCGGGATTGTACTTCCTGACTCTGCTAAAGAAAAGCCGCAAGAAGGTAAAGTTATTGCTGTAGGCAGTGGCTCCCTGAAAGACGGCGCACGTGTACCTTTGGAAGTTAAAGAAGGCGACCGCGTTATTTTCTCCAAATACGCTGGAACAGAAATCAAATACGAAGGTAAAGAATATTTGATTATGAAAGAAAGCGACATCCACGCGATCTTAGGCTAATGAACGCCTGAATATATCTTTGTTTCACTATTTCATAATCCACTAGGGAGGTATGTAATACCATGGCAAAAGACATTAAGTTCAGTGAAGACGCCCGTCGCTCGATGCTCCGCGGTGTAGACGCTTTGGCAAATGCAGTTAAAGTAACACTCGGACCGAAAGGCCGTAACGTGGTTCTTGAGAAGAAATTCGGAAGCCCGCTCATCACGAATGACGGTGTAACCATCGCTAAAGAAATCGAGCTGGAAGATGCATTCGAGAACATGGGTGCTCAGCTTGTTAAAGAAGTAGCTACCAAAACCAACGATGTTGCCGGTGACGGTACAACAACGGCAACGGTTCTGGCTCAAGCTATGATCCGTGAAGGTCTGAAGAACGTAACAGCTGGCGCAAACCCAATGATCATCCGCAAGGGTATCGACAAAGCGGTTAAAGCAGCTGTGGCTGAACTTCAAAACATCGCAAAAGAAGTTAAGAACCACCAGGAAATCGCTCAAGTCGCTTCCGTATCCGCAGCTGACGATGAAGTTGGTCAACTGATTGCAGAAGCGATGGATAAAGTGGGTAAAGACGGCGTCATCACCGTTGAAGAATCCCGCGGCTTCTTGACGGAGCTGGAAGTTGTAGAAGGTATGCAATTCGACCGCGGCTACATCTCTCCATACATGATTACCGATACGGATAAAATGGAAGCTGTTCTTGAGAATCCATACATCCTGATCACCGATAAAAAAGTAACCAACACGCAAGAGATCCTGCCGATCCTTGAAAAAATCGTACAGCAAGGCAAACCGCTCGTTCTGATCGCGGAAGACATCGAAGGCGAAGCGCAAGCGATGCTGATCGTGAACAAACTGCGTGGAACGTTCAACGCTGTCGCTGTTAAAGCTCCTGGCTTCGGTGACCGTCGTAAAGCGATGCTGCAAGATATCGCTGCATTGACTGGCGGCCAAGTGATTACGGAAGAGCTCGGTCTCGACCTGAAAACAGCTTCCATCGATCAATTGGGTACCGCTCGTCAAGTGCGCGTAACCAAAGAGAACACGATCATCGTGGATGGCGCTGGCAACAAAGAAGACATCGAAGCTCGCGTGAAGCAAATCCGCAACCAATTGGAAGAAACCACTTCCGATTTCGATAAAGAAAAACTGCAAGAGCGTCTGGCTAAACTGGCTGGCGGCGTAGCGGTTATCAAAGTCGGCGCGGCTACTGAAACGGAATTGAAAGAACGCAAACTGCGCATCGAAGATGCCCTGAACGCAACCCGCGCTGCGGTTGAAGAAGGTATGGTATCCGGTGGTGGTACGGCGCTCGTTAACGTATACAACGCTGTTTCAGCTGTTCAAGTAGAAGGCGACGAGAAAACAGGCGTGAATATCGTTCTGCGCGCTCTGGAAGAGCCAATCCGCACGATTGCAGCAAACGCTGGCAAAGAAGGTTCTGTTATCGTAGAGCGTCTGAAAAAAGAAGAGATCGGTATCGGCTACAACGCTGCTACGGATGAGTGGGTGAACATGTTCGAAGCAGGTATCGTTGACCCTGCGAAAGTAACGCGTTCCGCTCTTCAAAACGCAGCTTCCGTTGCGGCTATGTTCCTGACAACCGAAGCGGTTATCGCTGACAAGCCAGAACCAGAAAAACCAGCTATGCCTGACATGGGCGGCATGGGTGGAATGGGCGGCATGATGTAACAATAGGCCCCAAAAGCCTGTCATATCAATGAAAAAGAGACCCCTCGGGGTCTCTTTTCTTGTATAAGGTCACAAATGTATATATGTCTTTAAGAGCAGTTGCATTTACACTGTGATGTAGCTACAGTCTGTTAAATTTTAGTTGAGATAGGGAACCATCCTGGAGTATTGATGATTTTCAGCCATAACGAATGAGCAATCCCTAATTTTGCTTGATCATTTAAAGTTAACTCAGTACGAATTTCGTTTTCCTTACCCAGAGTTACTTTTTCAACCCAATCTGGATCGATAATCAGTTCTCGTCCAAGCGCAATAAATGGAACTCCCGATTGTAACGCTCTAAGCGCCTCGTCGGGCGTACGGATCGATCCTACGCCGATAATGGGAACTCTTTGTTTCACGAGCTCGTTAATAATCTCCATTCTGGAGCGATTGTCCTCTACGCCACGTCTAGGTTTAGACCAAAAATCCATTAAAGAGACATGCAAATAATCCAAATCTTTATTTGCCAGGGCGTCCACCAATATAAGTGTGTCGGCCATGGTAATACCGGGCGTCAACTCTTCTTCTGGCGATAACCGATACCCCACAAGAAACGGCTGTTTTGCATACTCATCCGCCACTTTTATTACTGTATCTACAACTGCGAGTGGAAATGCCATACGTTTGTCTATATTTCCTCCCCATCGATCATCGCGTCGGTTTGTGTGTGGGGAGAAGAATTGTTGAATAAGAAATCGGTTGGCCCCATGAATTTCCACCCCGTCGAAACCAGCCTCGATTGCCCTACGAGTGCTATCGCCAAATGCTCGAATAATGTCCACAATTTCTTTCTCTTGGAGTTCTTGAGGGAGCACGCTCGATGCTTCTTTAGCAACCGCACTCGCACTGACAATCTCACGGTTCGGTACCAATTCTGGCGAACTTTCGCGACCACCATGAAAGATTTGCAGAATGGCTTTTGCCCCGCGTTTCTTAATGGCTGTTGCCAGGCGTTGTAAACTTGGGATCACATCATCGCGATCAGCCGCTAATTCGCCGCCAAATACCTTGGCGTTGGGTGTGATTATGGTGCTTCCAGTGACAACGATTCCAACTCCGTTTGAACGACTTTCGTAATATCCGATTAACTCATCAGATACTGTACCGTCTTGCTTAGAATAAGATATTGTCATCGGTGCATGAACGATACGGTTTTTTACTTGGATACCATTCTTAAAACGATACGGCTCCATTAAAGGCTGATATTTACGATCCATAGATGTCCACTCCTATTTTTTAATCATTGCAGTTCCAATCTGATGCGGGCACTAGGCGCGGTTAACCGCGTGAAATGTCGCGTCGATTCAAGTCCAATATACATTTCCTCCTTTATATGGTCAGGAGATTTCTCCTGTTAGAGCTCATCATAAAAGTTGGAGTCGAATCCAAGTCAAGATGCGAAAACAAAAGAGGTGCCTTGGGGAAAAGAGATAGGAGAATAAGTTTGACTTGGAGTCGGATCCAGGATGTATAATGGTCAAAATGCAATTTCGGGAGGGGACGCAGTGGAAGAACTAATATATACGATCAAGCAAATCGCCGAGCAAACCGGAATTTCCGAGGATACGATTCGATATTACGAAAAGATTAAGCTACTACCTCGGGCGGACCGGAAGGAAAACGGGCATCGCCTCTATAGAAAAGAAGACATTTATATGTTCAAGCTGATATCTTGCCTTAAAAAAACGGGCATGCCGCTCGAGGCGATGCGGCCGTTTTTGGCGGCCTCAGCAGCCAACACGGATTCCGTGGAATATACGGAGTTGGTGGATCAATTAAGAAGCCACCGTGAAAATATCGTGAATCAAATCTCCTCACTTCAGCAGATCGTTGATTTTATTGATATCAAGCTGAAGGAAGGGAGACCTCGCCGGGAAAGCTCAGAACAAAGTCAAGGTGAGGCTTTAGAAGAAGAAAAGGAGAAAGCAAAAACAAAACCCATTTCCGTCGTGGAAATGAGTTATTTTTCAGCATCTGCTAAAACGGGCAGGGTACAAAATTCGATTAAATAGGTATGAGCTTGATCTGCTTAGCTGCGAGTTCATTGACGAGTGTCGAATCAAAAGTATCATTCACCCTTGATATTACCGGATTAACTTCAAATCATTTTCTAAATTGGACCGTGCCGCTGTCTCTCGGATCGGTTATTGTTTTGCGAGCTATGAGAGCCCCTTCTTCATTAAAGCCCTCGATATCAAAAGGTGTGGAAATGGCCGAGGGCAAAAACACGAACCAGATCATTTTTTCATTACCCACGGTCGCCAGTTTAGCTTGATATGTACCATTATTCTGACTCTTGACAGTTACATTCTTGATCGAAGGATTCAGAATATCTCCAAAAACCATGGGAAAGGGGGTTGAGATATGATCTAGTTTAGGCATGCTCATATAGTTTAATGATGATTTTGATTGTAGAGATTTACTGATCCCGAATCCCCCGCCCCAAACCCACTTCCATCCAATCCATGTTTTCCGCACATACTCTACCTGAAGATTGCTGCTATCCGTTTGATTATATCGTCTCATAAATATAAGGGTGCCCCCTTTAACAGGTTCTCGGTGAATGACTTCCATCGACGATGGACCTCTAAACCGTTCAACTGCTTTATCCGGGGTTTTCCCGAGTGGGATATGAAGGGTAACTTTTTGCCCCAGCGCGCGGGATATGCGCCGATCCGATAATCCTCCAGGGCGTTCCATCATATAAATTATGGCGTAGAAGAGAACGGCAGAAAGTAACATCAGTAAGGCAGTAATCCCAATGATTTGTTTGTGTTTGACTTGCATAATCCTGTTCACCACCAAGAATGTTTTTATCATAATTCCTCTGAAATCGAACAACGACTCCACCAATATACCATAATTTAGATGTTGATGAGCCGTGTATGAGAAACCAGACGTTAAAATGGCCAGTGTATCTTAGAGGGATGAAACGCCCGGTTTACTCAACTCCAGCAGGGAAAAACCCACTTTATGTCGAAGTTTGATGTGGGGGGTGCTTACATGCTAAAAACGTTGAAAGTCGAGCTCTTTAGCGATTCCAATCTGGACGATTTGCAAGAACAGGTTAATGAGTTCCTGTATAATATCCATCCTGATGATGTCAAGGATGTTAAGCTTTCGTCTGCCGACGGAACGTACGATATTTTGGTCATTTATAAAGAATAAAGAAAAGCACCGCTAAAGGTGCTTTTTTTTATGTCTAGGTATCACCGTATAATTGAGCATCTATACGAAACAAACGATTCCGTTTTCTCAATCGTGGACACACCGATAAGAACGGAATTCGTGGTTCCGCCGCCTACATTTTCAAATGAATAAAATGTCGCCGGCACTCCTCGCATCGTGACGTAATCATCTTGCAGAATATCGCCGGTAGTGTGGGCGTAAAAACCGATAATGGAGTTATCGTTATCATCTACGATGTGTATTTCGGCCAGGGAAATAAGAACTGATCACTGGTGTGCTTACAACTTTTTATGTCCCCCTAATGAAGCTTTAAGGTTTCATTAAGCTGCAGATCTTATGATGGAATCACCTCTTAACAATAGATTAGGAGCCCCTCTAATTCCGTGGTTAGAGGGGCTTCTCTTGTTTACCTACCTTTTTTGGCCCGCTCGTGGTTTGATTGTTGCTATTTTTTTGGGCTATGATAGACTAGTGTTTTTTATAAGCCATACAAATGTTGTAAAGAGAGTAGGAGAGTTATGGAAGATGTCATCTTGTGGTTGAAGTACTTGCTGCTGGGTATTGTGCAAGGGGTTACGGAGCCGATTCCGGTATCCTCCAGCGGTCATTTGATTGTCGCCCAGAGACTCATGGGCATGGAGCAGAATGGGCTGTCATTCGAAATGTTAACCAATGCGGCCTCGTTGATTGCAATTGCGTTTATCTATCGCAAGGATTTGCAGAGACTGATCGTGAACGGCCTAAATTATTTGCGCACACGAAAACCGGAGTATAAATCCGATTTCTTGTTCATTCTGTATATTGTTATAGGTACGATTCCGGCTGTCATTATCGGTCTGTTGTTCAAAGATCAGATCGAAGAAATATTTGCTTCTGTACATACGGTTGGTATTGCGCTTCTGTTCACGGGGGTCGCCCTTTGGCTGATAAGGAATCTTCGCGGCCGCAAGCTGGACAATGATCTATCATTCAAGGACGCACTTATCGTAGGTTTGGCCCAGGCGGTTGCACTGATCCCGGGTATTAGCCGATCCGGCTCAACCGTCATTACGTCGATTGCTGTCGGGATGAAGCAGGAGACAGCGCTTCGGTTTTCCTTCATGCTCTATATCCCTATAAGTCTCGGCGGTATGGTGCTGGGCGTATCGGATATCACATCGGACCCCGACTTTTCTTCGCTGCTAATTCCTTATCTGATCGCGTTCATTGCTACGCTGATCTGTACCTATGTTGCGATGAAATGGCTCATGAATATCATGGCGCGCGGAAACCTGAAATATTTCGCCTATTATTGCTTTGTCGTCGGTATTTTGCTGCTTGTCTTCTTATAAGAATGGAGTATGGCTTCCCACAGGTTCTTGGAACTTGCGGGGGGCTTCTTTTCATACGAGCGGAGAGGACAAGAACCAGAATCGGATTGGTTATAAGAAACAGGTTTGAGGGGGAAATAAAAAGGAGGGTGATTTTGATGACAAAAAGTCCTTTTCAGTCCATTATTACATCGGAGGAGGAGCTTCGGGACCTGTTCGGCGAGTCCAATCACGTGGTCAAACATAAAGCGATTGATCGATTGGATCATCACTGTAAAGACTTCATAGACAAGAGTCCGCTGCTATTTATGGCGACTTCGGACGAATCCGGTTACTGCGATGTTTCGCCCAGGGGAGATGCACCGGGGTTTGTACATGTGATGGATGAATCCTGTTTGGTTATTCCGGAACGGCCGGGCAATCGCCGCTTTGATTCGCTGCGAAATATCCTGACCAACCCGAGGGTTGGCATCGTGTTTGTCATACCGGGTTTGAAGGAGACCCTGCGAGTCAACGGCAGTGCCGTTCTGGTAAGGGACGAAAACATTTTGGAGCAGCTCAGCGTACAGGGCAAACGGCCATGGCTTGGCATCGGAGTACGGGTTGAAGAATGCTATATTCACTGCGCAAAAGCCTTCATACGCTCCCAAGCATGGAATCCTGATTCCTGGATACCAGACGAACAACTGCCGAATCCGTCCCGGATCATTACAGATCATGTGAATCAAGATAGTGTGACGGAGGAGTCGGTTACTCGGGGATTACAGGACAGTTACGACAAGCGTCTCTATTGATATTCATTTATAATAGGATTAGCAACGATGGTAATATGATGGTCAGATTGAAGATAAGGGGACCAATAGCTTTGATAACGACCAGAGAACAAATTTTAGACCGATTACATAAAGGAATACAGACGCAGGAGCGATTGATTGGCGTTGCGGCAGGGGCAGGAATCTCGGCAAAATATGCGGTTAAGGGCGGGGCTGATCTTATACTGGCCCTGAATTCGGGCCGTTTTCGGCAGATGGGGCTTGGCTCCTTGGCGGGTTTCATGCCCTATGCGAACTGCAATGAAATGGTGATGGAATTCGGCTCGCGGGAGATTCTTTCGGTGGTTGGTGACATACCGGTGATCTTCGGCTTATGCGGGACAGATCCAACCATTCAGCTTCCTGATTACTTGGCATTCATCCGCGGCAGCGGTTTTGCCGGCATTATCAACTATCCGACCGTGGGACTGATTGATGGACAGTTCCGTGAAGCCTTGGAGGAAGAAGGCATCACCTATCTGCAGGAGGTGGAGGCCATCCGGGCTGCTCATGATCAGGATATGTTTACGATGGCCTTTGTTTTTACTCCGGAGCAGACGAAGTGGATGCTGGATGCGGGAGCCGATATCATCTGCGCCCATTTGGGTGTCACGGCGGGCGGGTTGATGGGCACCACAAAAGCATGGTCGCTGGAGAAGGGTGCGCAAATCGCCAGAGACATATTTGAAGTATGTGACGCTTCTCGTAGGCGGCCGATCAAGCTGGTATATGGCGGCCCGGTCCATACGCCGATCGATGTTCAGTATATGTATGACAACACGTCAGCCATGGGTTACGTGGGCGGTTCGAGCTTTGAACGAACACCGACGGAAGAGGCCATCGTGGATGCAACACATCGTTTTAAGGCAACAGGCCATCTGGAGCAGGATCGACAGCTGATGGAGAAGCTCTCGGGGCTCGAAGAGCCGATGGATTATGTTGCATTTGTGAAGGAATATGTTGCTGAGAATTACACGGGCCCGATTTCAATGACCGAGCTGGCAGAGCGAATTCATGTTTCACGAACGCATCTGAGCGCGCTTTTTAACAGGGAAGTGGGATGCAGCTTTCCGGAATATATAGCCAAATATCGTATTCACAAGGCTCAGGAAATCATGAAGCACAGCAAGCTGTCCCTGGGCAGAATAGCCGAATTGGTAGGCTACCCTGACTATGTTCATTTCAGCAAAACCTTCAAGAAATACGCGGGAACTTCTCCTCAATCCTATCGTCAGCATCTGAAAGACAAATATACATAAAGATCGTACATCGATACGATCTTTTTTATATGAAAGCGCTGTATTATAGTCTTGTAGGGATCCTATGCCGGACCAGTCAGGACGGGTGCAAGCGATCCTTTAGATGAGATATGGAGGAGGTCTGCACGGTGAAGACGGTAGCTATTGCAGGGACATTTGATTCGAAGGGTGCCGAGTTTTCATATGTTAAATCCGTCATCGAGAGCTTGGGGCTAAAGACGTTTACGATCCATAGCGGTGTGTTTGAGCCGATGTTCACGCCGGATGTATCCAACATCGAGGTTGCAGCGGCAGCTGGAGTGGATATACTCGAGATCGCGGCCCGAAAGGACCGGGCGGCAGGGACTGAAGCATTGGCTCAAGGAATGGAAAAAGTCGTACCGAGGCTGTATGCCGAGGGCAAATTTGACGCCATGCTGTCATTCGGCGGTACTGGAGGTACTTCGATCGTCACAGCGGGGATGAGGGCATTGCCGATTGGCGTTCCGAAACTGATGGTGTCCACGGTCGCATCGGGCAATACGGCACCTTATGTGGGGACAAGTGATATTATCATGTTCCCGTCCATCGTGGATGTATCCGGACTGAACTCGTTTTCCACCAAAATATTCACGAACTCGGCACATGCGATCGCCGGCATGGTTCAGTTCGAATCGGCGCCCCCGATGGATAAAAAGCCGTTGGTTGCAGCGACGATGTTTGGAGTTACGACCCCTTGCATCGATTATGCCAGGACGCATCTGGAGCTGCATGGTTACGAAGTGCTTGTATTTCACGCCACAGGTACGGGCGGACAAACGATGGAAAGCCTTATTGAGGCCGGATATATAGACGGTGTGCTGGATTTGACGACAACGGAATGGTGCGATGAGCTGGTGGGCGGCGTTTTGGCGGCCGGTCCGCATCGGCTGGAAGCAGCCGGTCGCTGCAAGGTACCGCAGGTCGTATCGACCGGAGCGCTGGATATGGTCAATTTCGGTCCATATGAAACCGTGCCGGAGACATTCCGGGAACGGAATCTGTACAAGCATAACCCCTCGGTTACGCTGATGCGGACCACGGTTGAGGAGAACCGACAGCTTGGCGAGAAGATTGCGGAGAAGCTGAATGATTCGCAAGGGCCTACGGCGCTGATGCTCCCTTTGAAGGGCGTATCGATGCTTGATGTAGAAGGTGAAGCATTCCATGGACCTGAAGAGGATAAGATGCTGTTTGATACGTTAAGACAACGCATAGACCGTAACAACGTTGAGTTGATCGAGATGAATACGGACATCAATGACCAAGCTTTTGCCGTGGCTGCGGCCGATAAGTTGATGGAGCTAATGAATCGGCAGTGAGAAGGGGAAGCCAAACGCACCAAGTATTTATACTGAAGGAGGAACATATATCATGGCTATGCAAACAAGAACAGAAGTATTAGCAAAGTTAAAATCAGAGGTAGCAGCGGGTAAGGTGTTATTGGGAGCGGGAGCAGGAACAGGAATTTCGGCCAAGAGCGCCGAAGCCGGCGGCGTAGACTTGATCATTATTTATAACTCGGGCCGTTACCGGATGGCGGGGCGCGGCTCGCTCGCAGGATTGATGGCGTACGGGGATGCGAATCAGATCGTGGTGGACATGGGGAATGAGGTGCTGCCGGTCGTGAAGCATACGCCGGTATTGGCGGGTGTATGCGGCACGGATCCGTTTCGGATCATGGATATTTTTCTGAAGCAGCTTCAGGAGCAGGGCTTTGCGGGCGTACAGAACTTTCCGACGGTGGGCTTGATTGACGGCGTATTCCGGGCCAATCTGGAAGAGACAGGCATGGGTTATGATCTTGAGGTTGAGATGATCCGGAAGGCGCATGAGCTGGGTATGGTGACCACCCCGTATGTGTTTGATGTCGATCAGGCGAAGAAGATGGCCGAAGCCGGAGCCGATGTCCTGGTTGCCCATATGGGGCTTACCACCAAAGGTACCATTGGCGCGAAAACAGCGCTGACGCTCGATGATTGCGTGGACAAGATTCAAGCGATTTGCGATGCCGGTAAAGCTGTCAACCCGGACATTATGATTCTGTGCCATGGCGGTCCGATTGCAGAACCTGAAGATGCGGCTTATGTATTGTCCAGAACCCAGGGCGTGGAGGGATTCTTTGGAGCATCCAGCATCGAACGTTTTGCCACCGAGGTTGGCATTAAGCAGCAGACAGAGGCATTCAAGAATATCTCGAAATAAAGCGATAAGATAAAGAATGATCGGAATCATATGGAATGAAAAAGGCTCCCATGAAGGGAGTCTTATTCATGTACAGTGGCTAGAGAAGCGTTTGACCGTGTCTAACTTCGCATATGGGTCCGATAACGACGCGTAGCAACCTCTCTAGCATCCGGCGGCTTATTCGCTGGTTCGCTTAATCATCATCCTTGCGTTTGCTCTTGGATGCAGCTATAGCAAAGGCAATAATGATAAGCGGAATGAAGATGAACCAGGGGATCGTAATCGTCGTCCCCAATAGAATGGCAAGCAGTAACAATCCAACCATACCCATTATAATGTATAGGCAGCCTCTGCCGAACGTCTCCATCTTCCATCAGCTCCTTTTGACAAGGATAACGTAATGGACAAGATCCAAGTTTCACGTATCATGCTAAAAAGGCAGAAGCCTTGCTCTTGCCATCACGCCCTTGCCGGTCACGCTGACAATGAATGAAGGTTTCCACCCAACTTCAGTGTAAAGTATGAAAAGCATACCAGATCAAGACTTCTTTTTATCGTTGTTCATCTTTTGCATTCACCTTATAACCCTTCAGTGCGCTGAGATTAGCCCTGGAATTACCAAGGGGTGGTTTCTGATCGCCAGGCTAGCCATATAGCTCCCAGTGTCTTGAACAGTTTTGACATGCCGATACCTCCATAGGGGTGATATTTGTAATCGTATTAAAAAGCAATGCGTGGGTATTGTGTACACTCGAATGCAGCAGCTCTTTACTCCGGGTTGCCTCTCTTTGAATAGGGAAAGCAATCATGATAGTATCAGGAAGGAACCAGTGGACGAAGGGGGCTTGATGAATTGTGGCTAACATTAAAGAGATTGCCAAGCTGGCAGGCGTATCGGTGTCAACGGTATCCCGGGTGCTGAACAACCATCCCTATGTCAGGGAAGATAAGCGGACACGCGTGTTGGAGACCATGAAACAGCTGAAATACGCCCGGAATATGAACGCGGTTCATCTGATTACAGGGAAAACGATGAATATTGCTATCATGCTGCCGTTTATTAATCATGCCTACTTCTCCTTGCTGATGGAGGGAGCCGGCCAAGAAGCGCTTGCTGCTAGTTATCGCCTAATCCTGTGCCAAACCGGGTATGCGCCGGATAAGGAAGTGGAAGTGCTGGAGATGCTGCGAAACCGCGAGATTGACGGCATTATTATTTTATCATCGGCCGTGACCCCGAAACAGATCGAAGCCTATTGTGCTTATGGACCGATTGTATGCTGTCAGGATGCGGGCGAACGATTATTTTCTTCTATATATATAAACCATGCTGAGGCATTTCGCAGTGCCATGCAATTTTTGATAAAGCGGGGACATCGACGCATCGGCTTCACGGTGGGAAGACTGGACAGTCCGAGCACGAGAGCACGCCAAGTGGCATATGAAGAAGTCCTTAAAGAGATCGGGGAGCCTTACCGCCAGGAATGGATTTTGGATGGCTGTATCGATCTGGAAGACGGTGCGGCAATCATGGATCGGCTGTCCGCTATGGAGGAACGTCCAAGTAGTTTATTGGTAACGGGTGACCATGTGGCCGCGGGTTTGATCTATGAAGCTGAGAAGAGAGGACTGTCCATTCCGCAAGAGCTCGCTGTCATTGGCTTCGATAACCAGCCGATCGGTAAAATGCTGGGTCTCACCACGATTGATAACCGACTCTTTGATATGGGTTCGGAGGCCTTCAAAATGCTGTATGCGCATATTCAAGGGGAGCGGAAAGAGCCGATTCGCAAGGAGCTTGCCTTCGAACTGATCGAACGTTCATCGGTATAATGGCTGCGTAGCCAAGTTCTAACAAACGGATTACAAAGTTCGACAATTATGATATTCTTATTTATGCAAGTTCCATGTTTCACAACGTTAACGTCTGCAGCTGTCTGCAGGCGTTCTATTCTGTATTATAGAAGGAAAGGAGCATAACCAAGTGGATGCCCTTGAACAGTTTAAAAAAGCTTCCCGAATCAAAGTGATTCCCGTGATGCTGATTCCGGTTGCTTTAGGAGCACTCGGGGCTTATGTATGGACAGGTGAATTTCATATCGGCCTCTTTTTATTGACCTTGATCGGGAGCGGTGCTGCCCATCTGTTCTCCAATATGGTGAATGATCTGTGGGACTATAAGAACGGAACGGACACGGAAGCGCAGGAGCATGTAGATGCGATCTCCACGAATTCCGGTTTTCTTACGAAGGGCGTCTGGTCGCTCCGTAAATTCGAGATCGTTACCTGGACGCTGTTTGGGATTGCGGCGCTGAGCGGTATTATCCTTAGTTTGATTAGTGGTTGGTGGGCCTTCATCTTTGGCGGACTTGGCGGGCTGATCGCTTATTTCTATGTCGCACCGCCGATTCAATTCGGATACCGCGGCAAGGGTTTCAGCGAGATTGCGATTTTGCTATCCTTTGGTATTTTGCCGGTGATGGGCGCATACTACGTTCAAACCTCACATATGGATGTTCGGGCGCTGCTGCTGTCACTGCCCATTGGGCTGCTGACAACGCTGATTTTGTTTAATCATCACTTTTTGCATTGGCAGGCGGATCGTCAGGCCGGGAAGAAGACCCTGGTAGTGGTATGGGGTGAAAAAAGAGCGCTGAGCTTCTCGAGAGTTCTGCTGCTGCTGGCCTGCTTGTCTTTGATAGCCTGCGTACTGGCCGGGGCGCTCCCGCCTTACGCATTGATTGCACTACTTACGATGATTCCGTTGTATCTTGTCTATGGAAGATTGAAGGACAACAACCGTTCCGAAGCGTATTTACCGCTGATGGGTGCGTCAACGATAACCACCATGCGCTGCGGCGGCGTGCTGATCCTGTCATTGATCATTCAAGGAATCATTCAGACTTTGTAAGGAAGAAGGGGAATTAGATGGAACAACAACGCGTTTTTGGTGATTTTCACTCTATCCTGTCCGAGACCGGGACTTGGAAGATCGGCGGTTTTCCGTTGCCGGACGGTTCATTCTGGGAATATCGCGAGCCGAATGCAGTCGTGATCGTCCGCAACGGAATCCTGTACGTGCGGGCACCGCTCAGCCGCCAGAATGATCAAATCCAAATTCTCGATAATGCCAAGCATATGTATTATTCCAACGAAGAGGTGGATGTGCCGGAATCCGGTGAGGTTACGTTCGAGCTGCAGATTCGGGCACGCACCCAGGGTACGGTTCCTGGCGACTTGTATGACGGCTATGTATCGTTGAATCTGCTTGATTTCAGCACGGGTGCAGCACTGGACTTTTTTGCTTCGAACGACAAGTATGCCAGCGTGTATGCCGTCCTGCCGTTCCCGGGCGTGCAGGTGCCGGAATCGGACAAGACCCGTTACTTCTGCATTTTCAAAGAGGAAGATACGCATTTTACACCGCGGGAATTCAACACGTACAAAATTACGTATAACCGTGCCGAGGACGAAGCGATCTTCTACGTGAACGGCGAGGAGATCCGCCGGGAGAAAAACATCCCGATCAAGTTCAATAAGTTCACCATCGCTTTGGGGATCATGACCGAAAAAGACCTTACGCCGCAGGGCAGCGTATCCGTGCATGGACAAACCGTCATTGCCGAATACTCTCCCGTGACGGTAACGATAAAAGAGTAGTGCTTATATAATAGAAAAACGATCATGCCCATCTGTGGGCATGATCGTTTTTGTGAGCGAGGGACGAGCTGAAGCAGTGCAATGTCGAGGCCGTACGGGGAAAGCTGCAAGCTCCCGACAGGGCAAGCAAGTTAGCCTGGCAAGCCTGTGAGTCCAGAGGAGTCACAGGCTTGCCGGCAGTGAATCAGGCAGCTGACCGTGTAGCAGTGGTCAGCTTAGCCCCTCCCGCGCCCAGCCCCAAAAAAAGCCATCCCAGACGAAAGGGATGGCTCTCTTTTGGTGGGTGGAAAGATTGGAGGCCGTACTTAGGAACAGAGGATGTATGCGTGGAGGAGACCTGGCGTTCGCCTTTGAAACCGGGAAAATACCGCAAGAATATCATCCCGTTTTCCTGGTTTCAACAGCGACCGGAATGGATACATCCTCCCAGAACAGGCCGACTAATCTTGACCACCAAAAAAAGAAAGCCATCCCACAAACCATGGGATGGCTTTCATCGTTACTTCAAATCCTCAATAGAATTGGCTTCCACATAAGACGGAACCACCAGGCCGGTTTTTACGCCTTCCATGTTAGCGCCAAGGTCTTCGACCTGGTCCTTGAACTTATCCCAGTAGTCTGCATGCGTCAACGGAAGCCATGCTGCTACGGTTGCATCCACGTCACCGTTGGCAACGCCGGTCCACATTGGGCCTGCTTCGACTTGAAGCGCCTCAACTTTGTATCCGAGCTTGTCTTCCATGATCACTTTCAGCAGATTGGTGCTGGCGATCTCGGAATCCCAAGCGACATAACTGAATTTGAAGGTTTTGCCGTCAACGGGCTGAACGCCTTCGAGCCAGGCGTCGACTTTCTCCGCATTGTTGTCCGCCCATTCCTTCGCGGCAGCTTCAGGGTCTTGACCTTCTTGAATCGCCGTCATAATCTGACCCATATCGTCGGACGTCCATTTGAAATTGCTCAGGAATTTGTAAGCTTCCGGATGATCTTCTTTCAGTCCAAGACGGACAACGGTGTGAATCTCTTCCGCTTCACCGAATACTTTCTTAGGATCTTCCAGATATTTCAGGTCATACTTGGAGAACATCCAGTGCGGAGTCCAACCGGTAATAATGATCGGATCCTCATTCTTAATGGCTTTGTTAAGGGTTGCCGTCATGGCAGCTCCGGAGCCTTCGACCAGTTTCCAGTCGGTCAATCCATATTCCTCAATAGCCGCTGCGGTCGCTTTCATAATGCCTGCACCTGGATCAATACCGATGATTTCATGTTTCACTTGTTCACCGAGGGAAGCAGTTGAACCGCCTTCAGCCCCTTTGTCCGTCGTTCCATCCGTTCCGCCATTTCCGCCCTGTCCGCAAGCAGACAGAACCAGAATAGCAGCCAAACTGAGCAGCAACCAAAACTTCTGTTTCTTCAAATTAAGCACCCCTTTTTTTCGTTTTAAATATATTTTGTGTAAAGCGGTCAAGGACAATCGCCAAAATGACGACAGCCAAGCCAGCTTCAAACCCTTTACCAATTTGCAGCTGCGTTACGGCCCGGTAGACCTCGGCACCGATACCTTGGGCACCGATCATCGAAGCGATGACGACCATCGACAAGGACAGCATGATGGTCTGGTTAATGCCGGCCATCAAGGTTGGCATCGCCAGCGGGAGCTGAACCTTGAACAATTTCTGTCCGGAAGTCGAACCGAATGCATCCGCAGCCTCCGTCAGTTCACCGGATACTTGCATAATGCCAAGACGGGTCAGGCGAATCGTTGGCGGAATGGCGAAAATAACCGAAGCGATAACCCCTGGAACCACGCCCAAGCTAAAGAATGTAACGGCAGGAAGCAAGTACACAAACGCCGGCATGGTTTGCATAAAATCAAGAACCGGTATGATCACGCGGGATGCCGACTTGCTGTAGGCCGCCCATATACCCAGCGGAACACCCAGTATAACGGAGATCAAGGCTGCCGTGATAACCAGGCTGAGCGTGCTCATCGTCTGTGACCAGTAACCCAAGTTATCGATGAGCAGAAAACCGATGGCTGTGAACAATGTCAACGGCAGACGGCCTAATAGGTAGGCAATGACGGCCAGGATGACAATGAACAGATACGGATGTGGCAGCATGAACAAATCCGTAAAGAGCTGCACGACGTTTTCAATGACGAAGGCGATGGCGTCGAAGAATCCGGAGAAGACGTCTCCCATCCATTCAACCAAGGAATCAACCCAGCTAGCGAGAGGAATCTTAGGCATCTTGCGTCACCTCCTCGCTCTTGCTTTCTCCGGCCAAGGCACCAAGAACAGCACCGCGGACGATAACGCCCATCAATCGGCTATTCTCATCCACAACGGCCAACGGGACTTTAGCCATGCTCGTAATCTCAAACAATTCATTCAGCAATGTATCGGGTCCGACACTCGGACCGTCCGTAATAAGAATATCCGCAAGCTTGCGGTTATTCTTCATGGCATCCGACGCATCTTCGGCCGTAATAACGCCAAGCAGCTTCTTGGAACGGTCGATGACGAACAGGTTCGAGATCCCCCGTTCACGCATAAGCTCCAGCGCAACGCGAGGTCCGCGATCCATCGTAATGGTCTCCGGACGGCGCATAACGCGTGAAGCGGTAAGCACCTTGGACAGATCCACATCTTCTACGAACCGCTCAACGTAATCGTTGGCAGGCTGGGTCAAGATTTCTTCCGGCGTTCCGATCTGTACGATCGAACCGTCCTTCATCAAGGCAATGCGGTCGCCGATTCGAAGAGCTTCGTCCAGGTCATGCGTGATAAACACGATGGTTTTTTTCATTTTATCCTGGAGCTCGATCAATTCGTCCTGCATGTCTCTGCGAATGAGCGGATCCAGTGCGCTGAAAGCCTCATCCATCAGCAGAATCTCGGGATCATTAGCGAGCGCGCGGGCGAGCCCGACACGCTGCTGCATGCCGCCGCTAAGCTGATCGGGCATTTTTTCCTCCCAGCCCTTCAAGCCTACAAGCTCAAGCGACTTCATGGCCGCTTCGTGCCGCTTGCTTTTGTCTACCTTTTGAATTTCCAATCCGTACTCCACATTCTCTACAACCGAACGATGAGGGAACAAGGCGAATTTCTGGAACACCATGCTGATTTTTTTGCGTCTTACTTCACGCAGCTGTTCCTTGTTCATTTTTCGGAGATCCTTGCCGTGGATCAATATTTCGCCCGATGTTGGTTCAATCAACCGATTTAGCAAACGGACCAATGTAGATTTACCGCTGCCTGACAGCCCCATGATGACAAAAATCTCGCCCTCGTGGATATCGAAGCTGACACGGTTAACGCCAACCGTTATGTTCTTTTCTTTCGCAATTCGCGCTTTACTCCAGCCTTGCTCCAGCAATTGAATTCCTTGTTCCGGATTCGCGCCGAACAATTTGCTGACTTTGTTAACTTGCAGAATAGCCAAAAGTACTCCTCCTTTTATTGTATAGAGACGCGTCCATTTGACCGAGTCTTCTTATTCCTGTCGTCTCGTAAACCCATGTCACCCATTGTAACAACCGATACGTAAAGTATCAAACGTTATATCCGTACGTAAAGTACGTACAGTAAAAACTGTACAAAGTTATCCTTTAAAATGCTCCCATATACTCCGATATCCTCTAGAGCGATCTTCTTTACTTTTAAAATAGCTTTCCCTACAATAGATCAGAGAATGTGTGTGGATTCGGCTTGTTTAGATTTCATGGAGATCGTTCACACTACACTTCGAGTCCACCTAGTTTTGTTATGTTGACATGACTTCTTGGATGGCTACAGATAGAGGAGGCTGCAAGCATGGGCTTGTACCATTTAGATGATGAACGGCAGGCAGCCGTGCATAAGATTCGTAAGCGTGTCATTGAAAATATTGGACGAAATATGGATTTGTACGGCATTCCACTCTCAACGGGACATTTATACGGACTGCTTTATTTTGCGGATAAGCCGATGAACCTGGATGAAATGGGACAGGAAATGAAAATGAGCAAGACCAGCATGAGTACAGGCGTGCGGACGCTGCTCGATTATAAAATGGTAAACAAGGTGTGGGAGAAGGGTTCCCGCAAGGATTTGTATGAAGTGGAGTATGACTGGTACCAGACCTTCTTGGATTTCTTCGATATTAAATGGCGTAAATCGGTGGAGAGCAACATTCTGGTCCTGCGCAAAGCGCTCGACGAAACGGAGAAGCTCCGTAAAACGCATGAAGATGACGAAGAGCTGGCAGCGGTGCTGCAAGAGGATCAGGCGAAGATGCGCGAGGCCGTTGCTTACTATAAATGGCTGGAACGATTGATTGATACTTTTGTGGATGGCGATATCTTTAAGTATGTGCCGAAAGAACCGCCTGAAGGTGAATCCTGATATTGAAAATGGGGAAATTCCCCAGTATAATGTGGAGTAAGGCAATGCTTACCCAAGAGGTACAACCTGATTTTATCGGGTTGTGCCTTTTTTTGTTATCTGGCATCGCCTGGATGAATAACTGCTATGCAAGTGCATGTGGTGCAAAAATAGTCAGGAGGGGTTAGAATGGTCAGTATGTCCTCAAGAATGGTAGAAATTGCAGATTTTCCATCGGTTAACTTAGGCAATACCCGAAGTTTGTATGTATATCTTCCACCCAGTTATCATGAGAATACGGGGAAGCATTATGCCGTACTCTATATGCATGACGGGCAGCATGTATTTTCAGCGGATGAAAGAGGCGGTTCTTGGGATATGCATGTCACCGCCGATCGGCTGGTTTCCGAAGGACGGATGCAGGAGATTATCATCGTTGGCATCGCAACGGTTCCCCATCAAAGACTGAATGAATACTTCCATGACAATCCAAAGATGCATGAGGTGTTTGATCCCCCGTTTGCCGGTGAACGCTACGAATTATTTATTATTGATGAAGTTATACCCTATATCAACCAGAACTTTCGCACGTTGAGGGGCCCTCAGCACACGGCCATGATGGGTTCGTCTGCGGGTGGGATCGTTACCTACAATATTGGCTTTAGAAGACCGGACGTGTTCGGAAGTTTAGCGGTCATGTCGCCTTATTTTGTCAAAGCTCATTTTGATGCTCAGGGAGAGCTTAAGGAACACCCTTTTTATGAAAGATACGGTACGCACCCAAAACTTAAGTTATGGCTTGATATGGGTGGCGCAGAAGGGGTCTTCATGGAAAAATACGCACGTGAGGAAGCGGAACGCTTGGTCCAAGACGGCTTTGTGCCGGGAGAAGATCTCATGCTGTTCCTTGATCCGGGGGCGGCTCACAGCCAAAGCGATTGGGCAGGCAGAGCGAAGGGGCCGCTGTTGTATTTTTTCGGCGATATTGGAGAACCAGCCTCGATAAAGCTGCATGGAGATGGCGTCGTAGGGGTGAACGGACCCGTCAAGCAACTGAACCCGGTCATTACATACGACAGCGGATTTGTGCAATCGTTGATGAACGGAACCTACCATGTCGAGGAGCCGGAATTGCTCACGCTGCTGCCGGACGGAACGATGAAGCCTCGAACATCCGGCAGTACCCGGGTTACGCTGCACATGGGAAGCTTGAGCGCAGATAAAGAGATTACGATCGTTGAACAACTGCCTGAGTTTGTGAAAATAACGATTCAGGTGAAGGTACCGCCTTCCACACCGGCTTCCTCTACGATCTATGCCGGATTTGAGATTCCGTACTGCGGAGATGGCATATATAGGGGGAGTGCAATGGTACCACATGGCTTGTCTTTTACGTTCAAGGTATCAAGAGGGTTTGGACTGCACGAGAAGATCGGGGATCCTGAAGTGAAACGACGTTCTTTTACAGCATCGTCCGAGATGGAGCTGTTTTATGAGGTTGAGGACTGGGATACTTGAATGATGAAATTGCATTGAATTGTAATCGGAGGATGAATAGGCATGAGCATCAGATCAGCTAGACCACAGGATGCAGTTGCAGCGGTAAGGCTGCTGTACGACGCACTGCACGATGTGGCGCATCAATTAACAGGGGAAGACAGCGAAGAGAAAGTGCTTGAAGTGCTGGAGCAATATTTCCGGGCAGACGAGGGCAGGCTCAGTTACCGTCAGGCTGCCGTGAAAGAGATCGACGGCGAGGTAGCGGGCATTATCGTTGCTTACGGCGGGGATCAAGCGGCCGAATTGGATCGTCCGATTCTGGATCGTTTGCGGAAACTGAAGAATGACCCTTCCGTAGCGCTGGACAAAGAGGCAGACGAGGATGAGTATTATATCGATACGTTATCTGTTTCTCCGCAGTTTGGAGGAAAGGGGATCGGTTCGGCGCTCATCGATCATGCAGAGAACCGGGCAAAGGAGCTTACGTATCGTAAAATCGCTCTCGCTGTGGTAACGGACAATCATCGCGCCCATTCTTTGTACGACAGAAGAGGATATAAAACGGATAAGGAAATCATGATTAACGGGCATGTTTATTATCATATGGTCAAACCCGTTTAGAAAAAAAATAAACAATTTATAAGCCGCCTATTTACAAATGGTAATAGGTGGTTTATTATTGTGTCATACTGATCTAGAAAATTAGAATGATAAATTAAAATGGAATGAACGAAAATAACAGTTTAATTTACGTAATTAGAATGAATTTAGAATGGAGTGTTGCGCTATGGAACAAGATCAAAATCAAAGCATCGAAATATCGGTGGAACAAGCGAAGCTGCTCGGGAGCGCCCAGCGGGTGAAAATTCTCGGAACCATACTGGATACGGCCAAAACCTCAAAGCAAGTAGCAGATGAATTGGGAGATTCGCCGGGAAGCATCCACTATCATATTCAGAAGTTATATGACGGCGGGCTGATAGATTTGGTGGAGACCCGGACGGTTGGCGGCATCGTAGAGAAATATTATAAATCCAAAGCGAAGTGGTTTAACACCAAGGGAACGCAAACGATGGACCCGGTCCTTGCCGAAGATTATGCAGCGGCGACCCGTACAAGGATCAGCTTGAGGCTGCAGTTGGACGCAGACCAATATGAAGAGATGACAAAGGAATTCAAGGAACTGCTTGAAAAATGGGTGAACAAGACCCTCACGACCAAAGGGAAAGACAGCAAGGAGTATGCCGTCGGGATCAACGTGGTTTCGACGGAAACGTCCGATTAGGAAGGGGCTTCTTTAGCCTCTTCTCTCCAAAACTACTAAATTTTTAATCAAGGAGTGTTCCTCTATGGAAATATTAAAAAATCGCAATTTCCTGCTGTTGTTCGTTGGCCGAATTCTTACGAATATCGGCGACAGCCTGTACGCGGTAGCGGCCATGTGGCTGGTGTACGATCTCGGAGGCTCGACGCTGTATACGGGGCTTGCCGGCTTCCTCTCGATTCTTCCCCGAATCATTCAACTGCTATCCGGTCCGATGATTGACCGCGTTCCTATACGGGGGCTTCTGGTGTACACCCAGTTATTTCAGGCGCTTCTTCTGTTGATCGTTCCGCTTGCATTTTTTTTCGACTTTCTGACGGTCGGCGTTGTACTGGCGATTACACCGATTCTGTCCACGCTGAATATGTGGGTATATCCCGCCCAAATGTCGGCCCTTCCCAAAATTCTCGATAAAAAGCAGCTGACGCAAGGCAACTCGCTGTTCTCCTTAGCCTATCAAGGCATCGATGTCGCTTGCAACGCAATATCCGGTGTGTTGATTATTGTGCTGGGCGCAGTATCCCTTTACTTATGGAATTCCATTGGATTCTTCATCGGAGCGCTGTTATTCTCGCAACTGAAAATCAAGAAATCTATCAAAACTTCGGATAACAACGATAATAAAATATCAATGAACAATACCGTAACTTCAAAACCTAAGCGTAATGCCCTTAAAAGTTATTGGGCGGACATGAAGGAAGGTCTTCGCTACATTCTGGCAACCCCGCTCGCACGGGTACAAATGGGGATGATTGTCATCAATGCTGCGGGCGGCGCTACCTTTACGGTTATGCCAGCGTTTGCCGACAGCCTCGGCGGAGCCGGCGTCTACGGTATATTGCTCATGGCCCAGGCTTTCGGAAGTTTGCTGGGAGCGATCCTGGCTCCATATTTGAAGCTGGAGCGCCTGCCCCTTGGATATATTTTTGCCGGAGCGTTCTGTTTATCGGGCGCTGCCTGGTGTCTCAGCGTATTTACCCCTTGGACTTGGCTTGTCGTTCTGGTGTACGGTCTGGCATGGTTTCCCGGAGGGATTACGAACGTTATCATCAATTCGGTCATTCAGAAGGCAATACCCGAGAAAAGATTGGGTACGGTGTTTGCGGCAGCTAGCGGACTCAGCGGAATTGCCATGCCGCTTGGCAGCCTGATCGGAGGTGCCCTTGGCGTGGTTGCGGCAAGCTCGTCCATTATCGCGGGATGCGGAATCGCCGTGTTCTGTGTAGGGTTCTTCTGGATCTTTGACTCGACCACCCGTAGTCTTCCGTCACCTGACAATGTAGATGAAGAATGGTTCGCGCCTTATACGAATACGGCTCCTGAGAAGTCCGTTTCTATGCACACAGCCCCTTAGAGTTGGCTAAGGTCGATCAGCTTCTGTACTTACAGAGACCTATAAGAAGAGGGGTTGTACTGATTATTTTCATATATCGAGCCGAGGATGAATCAGCAATCGACGGATTCATCCTCGGCTCTTTTTTTCGTTTAAGCGAAGTGTAAATGCCCGCCGCATCCCAACGCAGCGATGCTTGTCAGGCTAGTCTGCATAATGTGACCAAGTCCCTCATAGACATGTATCAATCAAGTCAAAACAAGTGTTGAAGGGGATGATGACATGCGCCGGATTTCATGGGTGCTGCTCGCGGTAGTATTATGCTTAACAACAATACTGGCGGGATGCGGGAAGAAGAATGCAGACAGCGTTGTGAAGGATCTGGGCAAGGTGGCTGATAAGCTGGAAAGTGCCAAGGGCGCTTACCAGGGAGCGGGCGTTATGACCATACATACCGGTTCGGCGCCGCAGGAGTATCAGGTTGAGGTATGGTACCAGTCTCCATCTTATTACCGGATCAGCTTAACCAATGGACAAAAGGATATTACGCAAATCGTGCTTCGCAACGATGACGGCGTGTTCGTTCTGACGCCGAGCTTAAACAAGAGCTTCCGCTTCAAGAGCGACTGGCCGGATAATCAGGGACAGGTATATCTGTACCAAACGCTGCTTAGCAGCATTCTGAACGACAACACCCGTCAGTTTGCCGAGGATAAGGATAGTTACGTGTTTGATGTGGCCGCCAATTACCACAGCCATTCCTTGATTCGTCAGAAGATTTGGCTCGCCAAGGACAACTACACGCCGAAACAGGTACAAGTGTCGGATTCCGAAGCGAATGTGGTTGTTGAGGTGAAATTCAACACCTTTACCTTTGATACGAACCTGACCAAGGATTCATTTGATACGAACAAGAATCTAAGTGCCATGAACGATGCGAAGGGGACCATGGCGGAAGTGGACGAGAACGGGGTACCGGTGGCTTCCAGTACGGAAGGTAACGGCACTCAGGGAACCGAAGGTTTGACGGAAGCGGCTTCGGGTCGCGATATGGGATCCTTCGGCATCATCTATCCGGAATATGTGCCTGCAGGGGTCACAAACAAAGACACGATGGAAGTTCCGGAGAGCAAGGATCATGCGGTTATTCTGAAGTATGACGGCGTGTATCAATACACGATTATGGAATCCAGACCGGTGGATCGTGCGGTTTCCCTCGTACCGGGCGAGGCCGTGTATATCGATTTCACAACAGTTGGCCTGCTCACCGGCGATCAGCAAAGAACGCTGACCTGGAATTCGGAAGGCGTGGAATACCGAATTACGAGCGCCAATCTGCCTGTTGAAGAAATGAAGAAAGTCGCTGCTTCCATGCAGGGAGAATCGGGTAAATAATACGAAGTAGGCGGATACCGAGCATTGAAGGAGGGCAAAATTCCGACAATGAGGCCATTCGCCTCTTTTCCAAATAAAGGAACTCCATCCGTGGGCTCATCACTATTTCTTGCAGATATTCCGATGTTTCACCAAGTTTCGCACCCGGGGGGAACCACGAGCCTCATAAATAAGCAATTTGCCTCAATTGACAGTTGCCCCCGGGAACATTACCATTAATCTAATGTAAAGCATAATGCTTTTTTCAAAATGGTAAGAAGGTGACTGGAATTGCAAGCGATATATCGACCTACCCTGGCGGAGATCAACCTGGACCATCTGCGCGCCAACTATAACGCTTTTCGTGAGGCGCTGCCAAGCCACATGAAATTGCTTGCTTGTGTGAAGGCTAACGCCTATGGTCACGGAGCTGTAGAAGTGGCACGCGAACTTCAGCAATTGGGGGCGGCTTACTTAAGCGTAGCTTTCCTGGATGAAGCGCTCGAGCTTCGGCAAGGAGGCATCTCCAGCCCGATCCTGGTGCTCGGTTATACACCACCGGAGGCTGTAGAGATCGCTTATGAGCATGATGTAACCATAACCCTGTTCAGTTCGGAAGTGCTCCAAGCGATTAAGGCACTGCCGGTCCAGCCGGAGAAGCCACTCAAGGTACACATCAAGATTGACAGCGGAATGGGTCGTTTGGGCCTGCTTCCAGGCGAAGATGCAATTTCTTTTATAGAAGAAGTATTTTCACTGCCGCAGGTTGTTGTCGAAGGAATGTTTACCCATTTTGCAAGAGCGGATGAAAAGAACAAAGACTATACATTGGGACAGTACCGCCGTTTTCAGGGCGTAGCGGACGCTCTTCGGGATAAGGACTACCATATCCCGCTCATACATACGGGCAACAGCGCTGCTGCAATTGATACACCCGAATTATCCTATGATATGGTTCGTGTCGGCATCAGCTTGTACGGACTGTATCCTTCGGATGAGGTGAATCGAAAGACAGTCAGCCTCCGCCCTGTCATGACGTTAAAGACAAAGCTTGTCTACGTCAAAAATTTACCTCCGCATTCCGGTATCAGCTACGGGACGAAGTATGTAACGGAGGAGGAAGAGCAAATTGGAACCCTCCCCATCGGTTACGCCGATGGCTTCTCTCGTATGCTGAGCGGTAAAGTGGAAGTGCTGATACGCGGCCGCCGCGTCCCTGTTGTCGGAACCATCTGTATGGACCAATGTATGGTATCGCTCAAACCTTTCGCCGATGAGGCGGAACAAATTAAAGCTGGTGAAGAGGTTGTACTCATCGGTCAGCAGTCTGACGAATGCATCACGGCAGATGAGCTGGCGTCCAAGCTGGGGACGATCCACTACGAGGTCGTCTGCATGATTGCCCATCGGGTACCACGTCAGTATATACGCAATGATATACCCGTGAAGACCGTGAATGCACTCTGGAGCAACCTTTAAAAAGTCAAGTCACCATAAGTAATTTATTCAGGAAAGAAGGAATAAGTACAGACCTTCCCGAATTAGGAATATGTCGTTTAAGTCTGTACGAAAGTGTCGATTGTAGTTTATAATGATATGCAGCATACTTGATATACCTTCGGCATATATATTCTTTTGTATAATTTTCCTTGAATAATGTAATACTGGTGCACAGGGCGAGAAGGTTGTGGGGGTGTAATAGAGGGTGGCCAATATGCAGAACACCAAACGAATCATGATCAGTTTACCGGATCATCTTTTGCAGGAAGTGGACGGGATCGCTCAGCTGGAAAATTCCAACCGCAGTGAGCTTATTAGGCAAGCCATGAAGTTGTACCTGAATGAACGGAAGAAACGTTACATTCGTGAATCCATGCAGCGGGGTTATATGGAAATGGCCAAAATTAACCTGACCATGGCTTCTGAGGCGTTTCACGCGGAGGAAGATGCAGACAACACTCTAGACCGCTTAGTAAGCGGGGTGTAGACAGTGATCGTTAAACGGGGCGACGTATTTTTTGCGGATTTATCACCTGTTGTCGGTTCTGAGCAGGGCGGCGTAAGGCCAGTCCTTGTCATTCAGAACGATATCGGCAACCGGTTTAGTCCGACTGTGATTGTTGCAGCCATTACGGCACAGATTCAAAAAGCCAAGCTGCCGACTCACGTCGAAATCGACGCGGCGTCGCATGGATTTGACCGGGATTCCGTCATTTTGCTAGAGCAGATCCGGACGATTGATAAGCAGCGGCTAACCGACAAAATCACCCATCTTGATGATGAAATGATGAGTAAGGTGGATGATTCCCTGCAAATAAGTCTGGGCTTGATTGATTTTTGATTCCATTCAAGCGCTAACGTTTTCCACATAGAATGTTATGACTAAAAACCCTCAAGGACTAACTCCTTGAGGGTTTTTATATGGAGGGTATGTTCGAAGGACACGGCAATGGATGCATGAACTAAGAGAGTAGCGGTTTACGCGTTTGTAGGTATGAGGATGTAGGCCGTTGTAACCGCCGCAACGATAAACAAAAGGCAGACAACGGACCAGGCAATCGCATGTTTGTCATTCATCTTAGGTGACCCCCTAATTGTAATGAGGTGCGGATATCCGGCAGCAGCATTTTCGTACACTAAGAATATAAATTTAATCTTAAAATCAGATGAAATTGACATTAAAAGCAGCTTAAAGCCTTATGAAGTGAGCGATGTAGTGGAAATGAGCGCTTAAGTTTGGGATAATAGCAAATATAGTTTCATTGAAGAAAGAGGGATATCATTGTCTGAATTAGAAGCTGTTGTGGAAGTAAATGAGGAACAGATTCGCAAGGAAGAATCGAAACGGATCGTGAAGCAGATCGCGAAGGAGCTTCAATTGTCCGAAAAACAGGTGCGCACGACCGTTGAACTTCTGGATGAGGGCAATACCATACCGTTTATTGCGCGTTACCGTAAAGAAATGACAGGCGAACTGGATGAGAACCAATTACGTGATATTGAAGAGCGGACTGGCTATCTGCGCAATTTGGAGATCCGTAAGCGGGAAGTCATCCGCATCATAGAGGAGCAAGGCAAGCTGACCGAAGATCTGAAGGCATCGATTACGGCTGCCGTTAAGCTGCAGGAGGTAGAAGATCTCTACCGTCCGTATAAGCAAAAGCGTAAAACCCGGGCAAGCGTAGCCAAGGAAAAAGGGCTTGAGCCGCTGTCGGAGTGGATATGGTCGCAGCCGAAGCAGGCTGATGTGATGGTCGAGGCAGCCAAGTATGTGGATGAGGAGAAGGGTGTGGCTTCGGCAGAAGAGGCTGTGCAAGGCGCGATGGATATACTGGCTGAAAACATTGCCGATGACGCAACTATTCGTTCCTGGGTTCGCAGATACAGCCTGGACCACGGCATATTGACCTCAGAGGCGAAGGATACCGAAGTGGAATCCGTATACGAGAACTATTACGATTACCGGGAATTGGCGAAGAAAATGCCGCCGCACCGGATTTTGGCCATTAACCGGGGAGAGCGCGAGAATATTCTGAAGGTAGGGCTGGATGTTCCTTCCGAATCCATTCACGCGTACATCGGCAAGCAGGTGCTTAAAGGTCCATCAGCCGTCACGGACATTCTTACGGCGGTCATCGAGGATTCATACAAGCGCCTTATTGCTCCATCGATTGAACGGGAAGTCCGTGGAGAGCTGACGGAAAAAGGGGAGAACCAGGCGATCTCCATCTTTGCCGGGAACCTGCGCAGCCTGCTGCTGCAGCCGCCGGTGAAGGGACGCTGTGTGCTGGGTGTTGACCCGGCTTACCGTACCGGTTGTAAGCTTGCGGTGGTCGATGATACGGGCAAGCTGCTTGAGGTGGCCGTAACCTATCCGACGCCGCCGGCCAACAAGAAGCAGGAGGCCGCGGCGAAGTTTAAGGAGCTGATTGCCAAATACGGCATCAAGCTGATTGTCATTGGAAACGGTACGGCATCCCGTGAAACGGAACAGTTCGTCGCCGAAGAAGTCATTGCGGAACTTGCTGACCCTGAGCTGGCCTACCTCATCGTCAATGAAGCGGGAGCAAGCGTATACTCGGCCTCGAAGCTGGCGCAGGAAGAATTCCCGGACCTGGATGTCGCCGAGCGCAGCGCGGCCTCGATTGCCCGCCGTGTGCAGGACCCGCTGGCCGAGCTGGTGAAGATTGATCCGAAATCGATCGGCGTGGGCCAATATCAGCATGACGTAACCCAGAAGCATCTGGAGGAGAGCCTGAAGGCCGTCGTGGAGTCTGCGGTTAACCATGTCGGGGTGGATGTGAATACGGCTTCGCCGTCACTACTATCCTATGTGGCCGGCATCAATGCAACGATTGCCAAAAATATCGTGAAATACCGGGAAGAGAATGGGAAGTTTGTCAGCCGGAAGCAGCTGCAGAAGGTTCCGCGTCTCGGTGCCAAGACCTATGAGCAGTGCGTGGGCTTTATGCGGATTTCGGAAGGCGAGAACATATTGGATCGTACCCCGATTCACCCGGAATCCTATGCGGTGGTTGACCGTTTGTTCAAAGAGCTTCAGGTAAGTCTGGACAAGCTTGGAAGCAAGGAACTCGCTGAACTGCTGGATGCCCAGCAGCCGGAGAACCTTGCCGTGAAGCTGGAGGTTGGCGTGCCGACGCTGCGCGATATACTGGACAGCTTACAGCGCCCGGGACGCGATCCGCGGGAGGAATTGCCGCTGCCGATTTTCCGTCAGGACGTACTGAAGATCGAGGATCTCATGCCGGGAATGGAGCTGCAGGGAACGGTACGCAATGTCATCGATTTTGGCGCCTTTGTGGATATCGGCATCAAGAGCGACGGACTGGTGCATATTTCCCAGCTGAGCGATGGATTTGTCAAACACCCGATGGATGTTGTCTCTGTGGGGGATAACGTTACCGTGTGGGTGCTGAATGTAGATTTGAAGAAAGGCCGCGTCGGATTGACGATGCGCAAGCCGAAAGATCAGTCATAGGAACTGCTGTGTAAAATAGAAAAAGAGCCGTAACTCCTTGAACTGTACGCCAATTGCTAGAGATGACCTAACATTTGGAGGTGCAGTTCCTTTGGGGAGAACGGCTCTTTTTTTGTATAATTCTTGATCTGGAGTAAGAGCTAACGGGGCATGTCCTGGCGGTTGGCTTAGCCATGGCTCAGCTTTAGCAGCAGTACTTTTTTATCGTATCTTTCGAGACACCAGTGATATTTTGCTGAAATTTTGGGTTCGACTGCGGGAGCATTTACATCGACTTCATGAAAACCAAACTTCTTATAGAAATGCTGCAGCTCCTCAAACGGAATGCAGTAAACCGTCTTTAAACCTAGTCTCTTTGATTCTTCCACCAGAAACGAGACGACTTCGTGCGCGAGGGACTGGCCTCTAAACTTGTCCAAAATATAAATACCGCCGAGCTCTGTCTCGTGTTCATTAAGTCTAACCAATCGACCGACTCCTGCGTAGTCGTCTTGCGACATGACGATAGCAATGATTTCATTGTCCAGTGAACTTGGCTGAAAGCCGATGTGCTCGTAATGTTGATTGACCCAAGGCAATTCTGCTTGAGTCACCCTTTTGATGCTCATGATTACTCACCTCAGTTTCTTTAAAATGGATGTGGAGGTATACTGCGCGCAGCATAAGCATTCGGCTTAGTCCTCGCTGTTCGAAGATTGCTGCTTTTTCTTCGCCCGGAATCGTCTGACTTTCATCAGATTGCCGCACATTTTATCGTCGCAGTACCGTTTGGAACGGTTACGCGTGTCGTCGTAATATACCCAGAGGCAATCGGGATTCGTGCAGATGCGGAACCGGGATAACTCGCCTTGCTGGGTGGCTTGCGCAAAGGAGCCGGCAATCTCGGCAGCCGCTGCTTGCAGGCCAGGATTTTGGATGATATAGGACAGCGCCAAATTTTGTTCCTCATCGATCTCCAGATGACGAATAACGGGTCCAGCAGCCATCCAGCGGTTTAATTGCTCTATCTCCATGGGAGAGGGTGACTCCCCCGCGACGATGTGTTGAACACACGTTAACAGGAAGGAACGAAGCTCCCTCAACTGCCCCAGCTCATCCGGGGTCAGGGGCAGGCTGACTTGAAGCTGATATTGGTTCATGAAATCGGTGAGCCAATCCTCTCGGGCAAGCCTGTCCTCGGATCGGCCGCTGCCTCTCCAGTCATGCCATTCACTGTTTATAAAATCATCCCATAACATGAAACTCATCCTTTCTCATCTCATATTGTAACAAGTAAATATTAATGTTGCTAGTTACTTGTAATGGAATCCGAAGTGTGTTAATTTTTATGTAACATGCTATTTAATTTATGCTGGTTACAAATTTAATGCGGAGGCGATGTTTATGAACATGAAGGAACTGCTGCTCCAAAACTGGGATTATGCGATGGGGCAGGAGGATTGGTATCCGCCGATTCTTCCTGCCCTGAAGGATGTAACAGTTGAGCAGGCTTTGTGGAAACCGGAAGGGCAGGCGGCAAATTCCATTTGGGAGAACGTGCAGCATTTGCTGTATTACAAGCAGCGTCTGCTCGCGAGATTGGAAGGAACGCCCCTTCCTAATGAAGGAATCGGCAATGACGAGACGTTTCTCATTCATGACACTGGTGAGGGGGCATGGAATACAGCTCGAGAGCAGCTTCAGGATGTTCATGCCGCTTTACGACAGAAGATGGAAGAGATGACGGAGGCGGACATCATCGAATCGCCGCAGCGAATACTTAGCTTAATCATGCATGATGCGTATCATACGGGACAAATTGTTTTTCTCCGGAAGCTTCAGGGCTCCTGGCCAGCTAAACGCAGCGATCTATAAGGATAAGAGTCGTCCATTCAGCCATCATAATAAATGCAAAAATAAGCCGGACAGGGCGTCCGGCTTATTGTCATACCTATGGATCGGTTGCAGTGCACTAACGGGCATTCGAGTTTTCTTCGCCCGGGGAATTCCGGTAAAAGTACCAGCATTCGTTCAACAGCTTGATCTGACGTCTGTCCTTTTTGCGAAAAGCGCGTGTCAATTGATTGCAGAGCCATTGCGGCAAGGGTATCTCCTCCTCTTGCTAATTCCATCTGTATGGATAGCATATGGGGAAAAAGCCCAAAGCGTGCAGGTCTACCTCGATTATAACGCTTCTTCCTCGTACCATTGCTCAAGCTGCGCTTGGAGAGCACGAATTTCGGTAAGCAATGAGATGAGCGGATATTCCGTTTCCTTAAGGGAAGCAAAGGCCTGCTCAAGCTCATTTATGTATTCCAGACCACCTTGAATGCTCAGCGATTCCTGAAGCAGATCCAGATTGTCGCATTCGGCTACAGCAAGAGGCAGCTGAGGTTTGCCTGCGGCGGTGAGTTTATCGATTTCCTTATTGAGACGTAAATTTAGAGCACTGAGCTGGTAAGCATAGTCACTGGGCATTTCGACAAATAACAGCTCGTCCTGTCCTTTTAAAATAACGTAGCGCATGTTCGGCATGATTGCAGGTTCTCCCTCCATACTTTCTACTTGACAGTGTAGCCCAGAGAGAAGTTAAAATTCAAGTAGCATTTATAAGGCAAAAGGAAGGATCAGACATGGTGACGATCAACGAGATGAGTAACGAAGAACTGCAGGAATGGGTTGAGAAAATCTCGCTGGAAAGCTTCCGGGTTCCGTTCAGGCATCGGGCTACGTTTAACCGGCGATTGTCTTCAACAGGCGGCCGTTATTTCATGAAAAGCCATAACATCGAGATCAATCCGCATCAGCTTGCTACGAACGGTAAGGAAGAGGTGGAGAAGATCATCAAGCATGAGCTGTGCCACTATCATCTGCATATCGCGGGCAGGGGATACCGGCATCGGGACGCTGATTTCAAAAACCTGCTGCAAGCCGTTGGAGGGAGCCGTTTCTGCAAATCCTTGCCGAAGGGCAAGGCCGCGGGCCGGCGTCAACCGGAACCATACCGATATAAACTACGCTGCAGCGTCTGCGGAACCGAATATCTGCGTAAACGGAAAATGAATCCCGCCCGGTATCGGTGCGGAAAGTGCAGCGGACGCCTTACACTCCTGAAGCTTGACTCCCCTATAAAGTCATGATAAATTATTTATATCCAACTTAATGTTCCCTGATAGCTCAGTTGGTAGAGCACTCGACTGTTAATCGAGTTGTCACAGGTTCGAGTCCTGTTCGGGGAGCCATATGGAGAGATACCCAAGTGGCTATAAGGGGACCCTCTGCTAAGGGGTTAGACTGCGTAAGCGGTGCGAGGGTTCGAATCCCTCTCTCTCCGTTGAGCGTTACATCGAAGAAAGCTCCCATCACCAAGTGATCGGGAGCTTTTTTGCATAGGGATGAGAACCCTGGATAGGGTTCGTCGGAGCCTAAGCAACGTTAGGAATACTTCGCAGTCTCGACCGAAGGGAGAGTATCTAATGAAACAGATAATTGCAATGGGTGGCGGCGGTTTTTCGATGGAACCGGATAATCTGCTGCTTGATCGCTATGTTTTGGCACAAGTACCGAAAGAATTGCCTGAAGTGTGTTTTGTTCCGACGGCAAGCGGAGATGCGGATGGTTATGTTGAGCGTTTCTATCATGCTTTCCGGACACTCCCGTGCACTCCCAGTCATCTGTCGCTGTTTCAGCCGAACTTTGCTGATCTTCGGTCTTTTGTACTCGAGAAGGATATCATCTATGTTGGCGGGGGCAATACCCGGAATATGCTGGTCTTGTGGAAGGAATGGGGCTTGGATCAGATACTCAAAGAGGCGTATGAACAGGGTGTCATCTTAACAGGGTTAAGCGCTGGTTCCATTTGTTGGTTTGAGCATGGGGTGACGGACCCGTTGAACGCCCCCTTGTACAAGCTTGAGGGTTTGGGTATATTACAAGGCAGTCATTGCCCGCATTATGATGGTGAGAGCAAAAGAAGACCTGCCTATCATAAACTCGTACTTCAAGGTGAAACACAAGCAGGATATGCTGCTGATGATGGGGTTGCATTACATTTTATGGACGGACGGTTGTATCGAATCGTAAGCTCAAGGGAAAATGCACATGCATACCATGTGGAGCGTGAAGGAAATAGCGTTCAAGAAGTGGAGCTAACACCGGATTTTTTAGGCTGATTTATTGGCCGAAAAAGCTCCGAAAATAAATTTTAAAAATCACGAAAAAAAAGCTTGCCAGCATTTTTGAAATTATGCTATACTCAATCTTGTCGTCACGGCGACGTGGTTAAAGTGGCCCGTTGGTCAAGGGGTTAAGACACCTCCCTTTCACGGAGGTAACAGGGGTTCGAATCCCCTACGGGTCACCACTTTCTATATAACCTCGGGATGAGAACCCCGTCGGTTCGTCGGAGCTTAATCAGCGTTAGGATAGGCTTCGCAGTCTCGAACGAAGAGAGAGTATCCCCTACGGGTCACCACTTTCTATATAACCTCGGGATGAGAACCCCGTCGGTTCGTCGGAGCATAATCATCGTTAGGATAAGCTTCGCAGTCTCGAACGAAGAGAGAGTATCCCCTACGGGTCACCACTTTCTATATAACTTTCTTATATGGCAGCAGCACGATTGTCATCGAGAGCCATTAGCTCAGTTGGTAGAGCACCTGACTTTTAATCAGGGTGTCGAAGGTTCGAGCCCTTCATGGCTCACCATTTTTTACAAAGCAACGAAACGATGTACTCCTTATATTATGCGGTAGTGGTGGAATGGCAGACACGCTATCTTGAGGGGGTAGTGGGTGTATACCCGTGGAGGTTCGAGTCCTCTCTACCGCATACGAACATGAAGAAAAAGCTCCGCACCTTGTGCGGGGCTTTTTTTGCGCTTAAGATCTCAAATGTATAAACTTCGAAGCATGGCCTACCTGATATGCAAGAAAATAACATCTAACGAGTTCTGTCTTCTTATGAATGTACGTCGATAGTTTTTTTCTTATATCAAGGTTTACATAGGACTCATCACGGTGTTGATCGATTTTCATTGCACATTTATGCACAACAAGTGTTTCATCTCTGGTCAGGAGTTTAATATCATAACGTGGACGAGCAACAACTTCAAATTACCTATAAGGAGTGATTCAGAATGGCTAATAACAACAATGGAAAGATGAGCCGTGAAGAAGCAGGACGTTTAGGTGGAGAAGCAACTGCGAACAACCATGACAAAGAGTTCTACCAAGAAATCGGACGGAAGGGCGGCGAAGCAACTTCCCGTTCCCATGACAAAGAGTTTTATCAGGACATCGGTAAAAAGGGAGGAGACTCCACGTCAAACTCCCATGATAAGGAATTTTATCAGGAAATCGGCCAGAAGGGCGGGGAAGCGACTTCCGATTCCCATGGCAGGGAATTCTATGAGGACATCGGACGCAAAGGCGGCGAGGCTACCTCGGAATCCCACGGACGTGAGTTCTATCAAGAGATTGGACAGCAGGGCGGCGAAGCCAGAAGCGATAGCGGCAGCAACGGGGACGGCAAGATGAGCCGTGAAGAAGCGGGCCGCAAAGGCGGAGAGGCAAGAGCAAGACAGCGCCAGCGGGGGAACTAATGACAACCAGGCGCATTTGAGAAGAGGCTTTTCTTGGAGGGGACTGAAATTCTCTCATGCGAAGGATCCGCCTTCATACACAATATTTGAAAAGCAGCAGCTACGGCTTCCTGACAGGGAGCACGTGGCTGCTTTCTTTTTGTCTAACATCAGCATGCGACAAGGTGGAAAAGAGAAGATCGTGCTGGACTTTTGGGACGGTGTGTGATAATTATATGATAATGATAACCATTCTCATCTAAGGTTGGGGTCTGTACATATGTTAAACCTGTCGACGAATAGCAGTAGCAAAAAAGATTCGCGTGAATACAGCGGGCTCACGGCCCGTTTATGGAATATGGATATTGTTCATGGGCAAGAGCTCTCCCTGGAGCAGCAGTTGGCAGTGCAGCCAGCCCTGATTATCCCGCTTAGCGGAGAACCCTGTTTACAACAGGCAGAGCAAATCACCCGTATGAATAAGGGATGCGTTTATTGTTGTGCAGCGGGGGCTACTTTCGGAATTACGAGTGCCGATCACAAGAGTTCCGAGGAACACGAGCAGGCTTCGGTCGCGATTCTTCATTATAGTTTCATGGAAGGGATATCAGGCTGCGGTCGATTGCATGAGGTGGATTGCGCCGATTTCATGCCCCATGACGGCATCTTTGTCATCAGCTCTCCGGACCGCTTGAATCTCGTCTGCCGGTCGATGTATAAGGATTTTCACAGCAAGGAGCCCATGAAGCAGTGGAGGGTTCAGCTGGATTTTCAAGAGCTGTTATATACGATGATTGCCGAATGCAGCCCTTACTCCAAGAATGATAAGCGGCAAGCGCTGGAGCGGGTGAAGGAGTATATCGAGGAACATTATGATGAAGATGTAACGATTGAACAATTGGCGAACCTTTCGGAGCTGAGTCCCAAATATTTTGTTGAAGTATATAAGAAGACGTATGGGCACAGCGCGATGGATTATTTGGCGCATGTTCGTTTGAACAAGGCGAAACAGTTGATGCTGGGCTCGGATTTTTTGCTGCGTGAAGTGGCGCACATGGTGGGGTATAAGGATGAATTTTATTTTAGCCGCAAGTTTAAGAAGGCATTCGGGATATCCCCCTCGGTGTATATGAAAACAAGGAAAAATAAACTGGCGATGTACGGCTCAACGGCCCTCCTAGGTTACGCCATGCCGCTGGATTTCACGCCGTATGCGGCTCCGCTTCATCCGAAGTGGTCACAGCATTACTATAACACGCTTGGGCCGGATATCCCCGTTCATCTGGATGCATACCGCCAGAATCATAATAAATATGCGAATCTGGAGAAGCTGGCCTCGGCACGTCCGGAGCTCATCGTTTGTGCACAGGGGGTGGAAGATTGGGAGAAGGAGCAGCTTCGGCTGATTGCCCCCCTCTACGAAATGCCGGAAGAGCAGGGAGGGTGGCAGGTTAATCTGTTAGGGCTCGCTAAATTGCTGAACAAGCTGCCCGAAGCAGAGCAGTGGATCGATACGTTTCATCATAAAATATCGACTTACCGTGGGAAGCTCCCCGCTGAAATGATGGAAGAACGCACGCTTTTGACCGCACGCCTGCATCAGGATGAATTGATGGCTTACAGTCATCCGGGCATGAAGGAACTATTATTTGATTATTTTAATTTTCAGCCGGCTAAGTCTGTGGACTGGGAGGAGGCTGGACGTTTAACGATTGAGCAGATCAAGGAGAGCCGGGCAGACCATATGCTGCTCTTGATCCGTCAGGATTCCGAAACGCTGGCCAATTGGAGAAAACTGCAGGCAACGCCGGAGTGGATGACCATTCCTGCGGTGCGAGACGGAACGTTGCACCAACTATCCTCTTACCCTTGGCGCGAATACTCTCCCATTGCGATGGAGCAGATGGCGGAGGAAGCCTTTCGGTTGTTTTCCGGAAATTGTCCATGAGGAATCCGGTGATTTGTCCATGGTACTAAGAGAGCAAATCCTATACTATGATCAATAATGATAATCATTATCAATTGTTGAGTGATCATAGATCATGGAAGGGGTAATTGGAGAGAGATGAAACGAATGAAATGGGTCTTGGGGTTATTGCTGGTATTTGCGTTGGTACTGTCCGCCTGCGGTGGAGGCAGCGAGGCTAAAGATACAGACGGAGCTAGCGCGAATAATGCAGCAGAGAGCGCGAACACAGCCGGGGAGGAAAACGCTGCGAAAGAAGAAGCGGCTCCAGCATCGTCCGATACTAAAGTTGTGAAATATCTCGATCAGGAATATACGCTTCCGGCCAAGACGGAGCGCATCGTTATCACCGGTGCCGTTGAAGCCATGGAGGATGCCATTGTGCTGGAAGTAAACCCGGTTGGGGCCATTAGCTTCTCGGGTAAATTCCCGCCGATGTTTGAATCGATTACGAAGAACGCCCAGTCGGTTGGCGAGAAAATGGAGCCGAATTTCGAAACGATCCTGTCTTTGAAGCCGGATGTGATTTTGGCATCGTCCAAAGCCAAGCCTGAAGTCATTGAACAGTTAAATAAAATCGCACCCACGATTCCGTACTCCCATATATCGACCAACTGGGAGAGCAACCTGAAATTGCTCGGCGAGTTAAGCGGCAAACAGGAACAAGCGGAACAGGCAATCGCGAAATATAAAGAGAGCTTGGAAGAAGTCAAAGCGACGATTGGAGATAGCCTGAAGGACAAGAAAGTTCTGGCGCTTCGGATTCGTGCGGGCGAGATGTACATCTATCCGGCAGGCGTGTTCTTTAACCCGGTATTGTATGAGGATTTGGGGATTGAAGTACCGGCTGAAGTAGCGGCAGCCAAAGCACAGGAACTGATCTCGAAAGAGAAAATTGCAGAGATGAATCCGGATTATGTATTTGTCCAATTCTCGCCAGATGAGAATAAGGATACGCCGAATGCTTTGGAAGAACTTCAGAATGATCCGATCATGAAGAACTTGAATGCATTCAAGAACGGGACCGCTTTTGTCAACGTGGTGGATCCACTGGCTCAAGGCGGAACCGCGTACAGCAAAATCGAGTTTCTGAAAGCTGCAGTCGAAAGCCTGACAAAGTAACATCCAACATTTCAGTATAAACCTATAAGGCGTGTTGTTCATGAGGTTCAAAAAATCACTGCCGGCTGTCATCCTTGTGATGGCCCCGGCAGTCTGTTTCTTGCTCATAGCGGCCTCCATCCTGTATGGAGCCAAAAATATTACGATGGATACCGTTTGGGATTCCATCTTTGCTTTTGATTCGGAGAGCATCGATCATCAGATTATTGTGAGCTCCCGATTGCCGAGAGTTGTCGGTGCCATGCTTATCGGCGCTTTTCTCGCGGTATCAGGTGCTTTAATGCAAGGAATGACAAGGAACTATTTGGCGTCCCCATCCATCATGGGGGTATCGGATGGTTCGGTCTTCGCGGTGACACTGTTCATGGTATTTATCCCGAACGCTAGCTCCAATATGTATATCGTCAGCTCGTTGATCGGCTCAGCCATCGGAGCGGCCGTGGTGTTCGGCTTGGCATGGCTTATTCCTGGCGGACTCAGCCCGGTTCGACTGGCTATTCTCGGAACCGTAATCGGGACGTTTCTTAGCGGTACCGCAGAGGCATTGGCGGCCTATTTTCAGATATCGCATAATATCAGCTTCTGGTACAATGCCCGGCTGCATGCCATGGACCCGGAACTGATTAAACTGAGCATTCCGTTTGCAATCGTTGGTTTGTGTCTTGCCGTTGTATTATCCAAATCGATCACGCTGCTGTCGCTCGGGGACGAGACGGCCAAGGGGCTTGGTGTGAATACATGGCTGATTAAAGCCCTTGCGATGGTGGCTGTTGTGATTCTGACCGGCGTATCTGTGGCGCTGGCGGGTAAGGTTGCCTTCGTAGGTTTGATTATTCCTCATATTGCCCGCTTTCTGTCCGGCTCGGATTATCGATGGATCGTACCGGTGTCGGGCGTGCTTGGCGGCATGTTTCTTGCATTATGTGATATTCTCGCACGGTTTGTAAATTATCCGTTTGAGACGCCGGTGGGTGTTATAACTTCGTTGATCGGGGTTCCTTTCTTCCTCTATTTGATCAAGACGAGGGGAGGGGCTCAGCGTGCGTAACACCTATTACCGATTCCCGATGGTTCTGATTGGGGGAGTCTTGGTTGTACTGACTGCCGTATATTTCAGTCTCACCAACGGGACGTTTGATATGTCCATCAAGGAAGTATTTCAAACTTTGCTCCGGATGAATCCCAATTCGGATTTCGATCTCGTTGTGTTCGAGTTCAGGCTGCCTCGTATTGTGCTTGGCGCTCTCGTCGGCTTTGCACTGGGTATGGCCGGTGCAGTTATCCAGGGAGTTACCCGCAACGGACTTGCGGATCCGGGCATTCTCGGCATCAATGCAGGTGCAGGCATGGCGGTTGTGTTGTTTATGTTCCTGCTGCAAGGGCAGATCACGATGACCGGGTGGCTCGGGGTTATGATGATGCCGATGTTCGGTATCGCTGGCGGTTTGGCGGCAACTACGGCCATATTTATGTTCGCCAGAGAAAACGGAAAGCTGGATCCGCAGCGGCTAATTCTTGTGGGGATTGCGATTGCATCGGGTTTTGGTGCTATTACGATGTTCCTCTCGCTCAAAATGAATCCATCGGATTATGAGATGGCCGTAGCTTGGCTGGCCGGTAGTCTTCACAGTGCTAACTGGAAGTTCGTGGTCACGATGCTTCCTTGGCTCATCATGCTGCCGCCTGTCATTTGGCTCCGCTCTCAAGTGCTCGACTTGTTCCAGCTGAGCGAGGAAAGCGTGAAGAGTGTCGGGGTAACCGTCGAACGTGAGAAAAATGTATTGCTTCTATGCAGCATCGGATTGGTCAGCGCGAGCGTTGCCGTATCCGGCAGCATCGGGTTTGTCGGTCTGATCGCTCCGCATCTGGCGAGGCAGCTGGTTGGACTGCGGCACAGGCATATCATCCCGATCAGCGGTATAGCAGGCATGGCGATTGTGGTCATAGGCGATTTCATCGGCAGAACGATATTCGCTCCGGCCGAGCTGGCAGCAGGCATTGTCGTGTCCGTGATTGGGGTTCCATATTTTATCTATCTATTAATTCGCATGCGAAAATAAAAGCAGCTTTCGGGAGGATCACATGAATCGTTATCAACAGCTGGTGGTTGAGGACAGGGAACTCACACTGTATTTGCCTCCTTCCTATCATGAGTCGGACCGTTCTTATCCTGTTGCCTACGTACAGGATCAAGGAGATATGTTCACGGACTGTCTCAACTATCTGAACCATCTGTTTGTAGCAGGCCAACTCGTCGAGGTCATCCTGGTCGGGATTTCGTCAACAAATCGAAACCGTGAGTACACGCCTTGGCCGGCCGAGCCGCTGCTGGAGGGCAATCCGCTTTTCGGCGGGGAGGGCAGAGCTTATGTCGATGAGGTGGCGGATGTCATCAAGGCGTACATAGACAGACAGTACCGTACACTCGCAGCGCCCGAACATACAGCCATCATTGGTGGTTCCTTTGGCGGTTTGATCTCGATGTTCGCGGGCTATTGGCGCCCCGAGACCTTTGGACGGATCGGAATGCTGTCGGCTTCGTTATGGTATGACGGGGTTATGGATTACATCAGGGAGCAGGGGGAATTGCCTGCCGGGCTGAGGGTGTATATGTCCGTTGGACAGTTGGAAGGTGCGTATAAGAACAATGCGCAGAAACTTATGTTTCCGAATAATGTCGAGGCCCATCGATTCTGGATGGAACAAGGGGTGAGCCCCGAGCGGATCCAGCTGGCGGTAGATCCTGATGGGACCCATGATCCCATCTTTATGGCCAGAAGATTTCCGGATGCGCTGCGGTGGTTGTTCGTCAAGGAAGAATATGACCAAGAATCTGAGATGGTGCGAGCTAACTGCAATTACCACGAAAAGGATCTTCTGTTTTGCATACCGGGAACGGTGACATGGTCCATGCAATCCGAGGTCACGGGCCGCGAATACCGTATTTTCATTGCCGAACCGATGGGACCGCCACCTGAAGGCGGTTATCCTGTGTTATATTCGCTGGATGCCAATGCGACCTTCGGAACGCTTGCGGAGGCAATCCGACTGCAATCCCGGACCCCCCGCGGCATTCCCTCGGCGCTTATTGTCGGGATCGGCTTTGACAGTGACAGTCCGATCGTGAGCAGCGAGCGTTTTTACAACTTTACTGAATATGCTGATGACCATGAATTGCCGGTCCGCCCTAACGGATTGGATTGGCCGGAAACAGGCGGCGTCGAAGCATTCCTTACGTTCATCGAGTTTCAGCTGAAGCCGGCCGTGGAGCGGCAATACGCGGTGAATCGTTCGAAGCAGGCGCTGTTCGGGCACTCGCTCGGCGGTTTTTTCACCTTGTATACATTATTCACCAGGCCGGAGGCCTTTTCGCGGTATATTGCGGCTTGTCCCTCCGTATGGTGGAAGAACTACGTGCTGTACAAACGATGGGAAGAGGGGCAGCTCCGTTTACAACAGAGCGGACAGCGTAAAGAGCTGCGTCTGTACGTTGGAGCTGAGGAGAAGCCGTCCATGGTTCAAGACGCCAGGGAACTCTATGCATTCCTCAAAGGGCATGATGAGGTGCTGGAGACTACGTTTCATGAAATTGAGGGAGAAGGCCACGTCTCGGTGCTGCCTGCTCTGGTAAGCCCTCTGCTTCGTTTTGTGAACGCGTAATATGAGAAAAATGCCTTAAGCATGAATAAGCAGCCTCATATCCAGGGATAAAGCCGGATCATGAAGCTGCTTATTCCGCGTTGCTGTTTATAGGCAGAGAGTTAATCGTGTATTTCCGGATCATCAAGGATGGAAGAGTACTTTGGGTACAATCTGCGAATGCAATCCGGACAGATATCGTGGGTAAATTCAATGGGGAGGCGGCTCTCCAAATAGCTCTCCACAGGCTCCCACTCTTCCGCGTGGTGAACGTATTTGCATACGGCGCAGATGGGAATATGTCCGGGAAGGGGAAAGCTGTGAGCCAGCGCTTGTTCCAGCAGCAATTCCTTGCGCTTGAACTTCGTAATATCCGTAAACGATATCATAGCTCCGTGAATACGGCTGTCCTTGTTGATAAGCAGCGGCAGTACCTCACATAAAACCCAATTCTCTTGGCCGTTCCATTGCACGGCATATTCAAAGGAATAATCAGAATGCTTCCCCAGCATAACATCTCTTACGGAGGGCAAATCCAACTCACGGAAAAAATGATCAAATGAAGCCAGACTCAGGGACTTGGAAGCGAGATTAAAAAAAGATGCCCCCTGCCATCCAAACTCAGGGGAAACACCATATCTTCCGGCCATGGTAATGAGTGGATCGTTAATTTTGTCTATGATGCCATCCGGCGTAATGATCATCAATCCTTTGTTCAAGGAATGAACCGCATTATTCCAGGATGTGATCATGGTATCGTAGGGCAAATGACTCGCTCCTCATACGGAATAGACTCATGAGTAAAAGATACAACCATCCATGAGTACTATGGTATAATTTAGGCAATATATATTTGATTATACACGTAAATAAGTGGTTTTGCAAGAGAAAAATACGTACATAAGTAATTTTCTTTCAAAGAGAACTAGGAAGGCGGTTGTTTGATGCAGTCTATTTACCAACGAATCGAACATCTCATAGAAAGCCGAGGTATGACCAAGAAGGCGTTTTGTGAAACCCTCGGGATCAGCACAGGAAATTTTGGTGATTGGAAGAGGGGGAAAACAACGCCGAGTACAAATAAATTGATTGAGATAGCTGCATTCTTTTCCGTAAGCTTGGATTGGTTGATTATTGGCAAGGGCAATCCTACCCGAGTCAATGAAGCGCGCGGGGAGTATGAAGTGGAGCCGGGATCATTCGATCTTCCCATCATGTCCGGATTGGCAGAGAATGAGAAGGAGTTTATCCGGGAATATATCGAGTTTTCAGCATACCGGAAGGAAAAGCGAAACGATAAGACCTAGCTGCTCATGACGCCTAACCGAACCCCCCATAATTTGGATCTTTACTTTTGTGTGACGGAACAGTATAATAGGGAATGTTCGCTACAGAACATCCCTTATAACATGCGGTAGTGGTGGAATGGCAGACACGCTATCTTGAGGGGGTAGTGGGTGTATACCCGTGGAGGTTCGAGTCCTCTCTACCGCATACTTTATGAAGAAGCTGTTTATCAAGAGGAATTCTTCCTCTGATAAACGGCTTTTTTGTTTGCATCGCAAGTTGGGACATGCTGTTTCTTATGCGAGTTTGCCCAATTATCGTTTCAATTTCCGCTGCAAGTTTAAAGAGTACATGTAGAGACCATAATAGGGCATGAAGGAGATGAACGAGCATGAAACCATTATACACAGCAGATGTAAAAGTCATTGGAGGGCGTGAAGGCTCTGTTGAATCTACCGATGGGGTTCTTAATCACAAGTTAAGCATGCCGAAGGAGCTTGGAGGACCGGGCGGTGACGGAACCAATCCGGAGCAGCTGTTTGCGGCCGGCTATGGCGCCTGTTACGAAAGCGCCCTGGCTAATATCGCCCGTAAAGAGGGCGTCGAGCTCAAAGACGTTGTGATCCACTCCCAGGTGATGATCGGAAAGGACGAAGGCGCAGACGGCTTTAAGCTTGCGGTGAAGCTGAAGATCGAAATGCCGGGAATCGAACGAAGCCAGGCGGAGGACCTCGCGAAGAAGGCGCATGCGTTCTGCCCTTATTCCAAGGCTACCCGAGGCAACATCGACGTGGAGTTAAGCGTAAGCTAACCATAAAGGAATTCGGATGGTCCTCTGAAATGGAGGGCCATCCTTTTTTGTCGGCTTACGATGCGGAATATGAAACTTTTTACATGATACTCCGTATTTCAGTTGAAGCTATGAATTGGAAAGGGGCGCTTAAGATGAGTATTGAACAAATGATAGAGGAACGGTTTGTATGCAGCAAATGCGGAGGGAATCACTGCCAGACGAAAGAGGTCTCGATGTCAGGGGCCGGGCTGAGCAAGATGTTTGATATTCAGCACAATCATTTCCTATTTGTTTCCTGCACGAACTGCGGATATGTGGAAGTGTTCAACCCGGATATATTAGAAGGTAAAAAGAGGGGGCAGCTTGGCTCGATCCTGGATGTGTTCTTCGGTTGACATCACCCCTAAAATTCTTTAATATGACTAAGTACCAGAAAGTACAAACCAGTCATAGGGAATTTAAATAAAATAAACGGGTGATGAACATGCCATACAGACCGCAGATTGCAAATGTGACCACAGCTGGAAGCAATGAAAAAGAAGGGCTTTACGAATTCATTATCCACACGGCTGACGGAACGGATATTCGCGTATTCTATAACCGCTTCCCGGAATGGAAACTGACTGCGCTTAGCCGACTTGGGAAAGTACCTTGCCCGGTTTGTCGTAAGGATTTCATATGCAAATGCATGGATAAATTCTCGAACGAATTCGACCAGCAGATGAAAGACGGCGAGTGGCTGAACAAAGCTGCTGAGTAATAAACCAATAAGCGTACTTGATCAAGCGTAGGAGAGGGCTCCTGCGTTTTTTCTTGTTTTAGGCCTGAAGGGAGCCAGGAAAGATATGAAGGATCGTGCAACCGAAAATCATGAGGAATATACGATTGTGCTGATTGATGGCGTGTGCCATTTGTGCCAGGGGCTGACTCAATTTATTATCAAGCGAGATCCCGCGGGTGCTTTCCGGTTCGCTTCGCTGCAATCCGAGATCGGTCAGGAGCTGTTGAGGCAGGGAGGGCTTCGTGGAGATACTACGGAAACGATGGTGCTGATTGAACAGGGGAGGTATTACACAAGGTCGACGGGAGCTCTGCGGATTACGCGGCGTCTTCGCTTTCCTTGGCCGCTGTCGTATATTCTGATCCTGATTCCCCCGTTCTTACGGAACCTGGTGTACCGCTGGGTAGCGAAGAACCGTTACCGGTGGTTTGGGCAATCCAGTGAATGCATGATCCCGACGCCGGACATTCGGCGTCGGTTCTTGTCCTAATCCACTTGTATTAATGATGATGTTCTGCCGTACCTTCTTGAAATGTCGGAGTTCCTGCTTGCAGGTAGGCAAGCTCGGCCTCGGACAGTTTGCCGACGGCGAACGGTTTCTGGGGAATGATGATGGAACCGTTGTTGCCGCTGTGCAATTTGATGAAATACAGTCCCTCTTTATCGAAGGTCTTGGTTACCGTATACACGCCATCACCGACCTCTACCGCATCCGTCATGGGATCCCGCAGGGAGCCGTCATGGCTCCACAGTTCGTAGTGGACAAAATCCGCACCAGGTACCCTTTGGCCATCCTGGGTGAGAATGATCTCAATGGTCTCCGGTTGATGAACATATAACGTCTCCGGAATGTTCACCTCGGCGATCAGCGGGATTTCTTTTTCATACCGGTTCACTGCTTCGGGACTGGCCGAACAAGCGCTCAGCAGCAGGACCGATAGCAGTGCGGATAATATAAAACGGCTTTTCATGATCATGAAACCGCCACCCCTTATTGTAGTTAGAGTAAAGACCGAATCAGGCATTCAGAAATGTCTTGATCGCCGGTACCCTCCGAACGATGACATAATCGATGATCCACACGATGATGAGCGACAAGCCCACAAGCGGGAACAGGATCCCCAAAGCGATGAGAAGCAGAAGGAATACCCTCATGTTCTTGGCTTTAACCTCGGGTGCTTTTGGCGCCCCCAGTCCATGCTCCGGTTTTCGCTTCCACCACAAGTACAGACCGCTCACCGCAATGAAAATGATGCCTATGCATATAAGCAAACTGAAGATTTGGTTAACGATACCGAATTGGGTTCCTTTATGCAGTGTAATGCCCAGGGCAACGGCTTTGCCGACCATTCCGTAATGATCATAGCGATAATCCGCCAACACCGCGCCGCTGTACTGGTCGATATGCATGGTAGCCTCATCTTGGGCTTTCGGCGGATAGGCCGACAACGTGTACACCCCGTCCGCTTGCTGTGGAATGCTGATGGTGTAGCTAGGATGGATCCCCTCGCTTCGGGCTACGTACATGACATCTTCGATTGGAAGCGGCGTAAAGTCGGAGATGGTGGAATTAGGTACCTCCAGATTTTCGGCCGCCCAAGGGACCTCTGCGACTTCCTTCGTCTGAACCACATGGGAGGATGGCGCACTGCCTGACCAGATGGAAGGGGGATAACCAGCGCCGGTGTTAGTTGCCATGGTTTGAAAATTGCTGCCCCACAGGCCTGACCAGGGCAAGCCGGTCATAATGAGAAACAGCATGCCTGCCGCGATCCAGAAGGCGGGAACGGCGTGCAGGTCCCTGCGGAGAATCTGCTTGCCCTTGCCGAGCCTCGGGTACAGGATCCCCGCGAGGCTTCTTTTCTTTTTGCTTTTGTTTTTATTTTTCGGAAACCATAAAAATAATCCGGTAATGATCAGCACGATCGCCCAGCAGGCGGCTAGCTCCACGATCCGGTCCCCCACGGTCCCGACCATCAGCTCGCCGTGGAATTCCTCGATTTTGTCCATGATGCGGTCTTTGTCTTTCAGCTCGCCAATCTTTTCTCCCGTATAAGGGTCCATGAAGACGGTCATGGATTCGCCCCCTGAGGTCAAACTGATCTCTGTAGATCGGGAGTCCGACTCGCCGGGGCGGTATTTCGTGATCGTAGCGTCAGGGTAGAGCTCTTTCACTTGTCCGACCAGCTTGCTGGGCGTTACCCGTTCAACCTGAGGGGTTACCGTGTAGTAGTCCCGATATAGCGCTTGTTCAATCTGAGGCTTAAATAAGTAAACGGAGCCGGTGATCGCCAGGATGATCAGAAAGGGAGCAAAAATGATGCCGGCATAGAAATGCCATCTCCAGACGGTTTTGTACCATGCGGCAGAGCTTGGATTTGACGGTTGACTTTCATTTGGTTGGATTGCTGGAGGTTTCTTGTTCCCCATGGCTGGTGGCTCCTTTTCAATTAAAGCTAAAATTTATATAAGATGAACATGAGAGTACATTTCATATATCAGATGAGTTTACTTCGGGGCCCGGAAACCGGCCTGGACGGCTTCTGCCTCGCTGCAGAACCACTGCTCCTGCTTCGTGCGCTCATAGTATGGGGATTCGGGAGTATGGTAGATTTTCTCGCCCTTCGAGTTGATGTTGCCCTTGATGTCGCAGCCTTGCTTGGACGCTTGGCTGTTCTCTTTCGGAGCTTGGGCTGCCGCTGTGTTATTACGGCTACTGTTGTTCTTGTTGTTTGTGTTGTCCTGCTCCTCCGGATGGAAGCCGTCTTCCTGGGCATAGTTCTCTACGCTCCATATCCCGAGCGCCTGGTCCCGGCTGATCCGCTGCAAATCATCAAATTTGTCCACATAGCGGGTGTTGGGCGGGTAGATATAGGCCACGCGGGCGAGCCCTTCTTCAAGCAGCGATTCCTGGACCATTTTTCCGTCGGCATATACATACGCAAGCAGCCTGGAGTATTTATCCCGGTTCGGACCGATATCAAATTCCAATTCAAGAAGGTCGGCTTGTTCCACCAGATCCTTCGTAAAAGCCTTGGCCTCGGGCCCGAATGGCTGTACGCCCAGCTTCGGATGACTCGTCTCGGGGGTATCGATCAGGAGCATCCGGACATTCTCCTTCTTCCCTTCGAACATCACGCTGATGGTGTCACCGTCAACGGCTTTGACCAGTTCCACGGCTGCCCGCGGAAGATTCAGATCATCGGTTGGATAGGTCGTTTGTTTGGAATTCGTTGTACTGGTGTTGTTGGTCTTGGCTTCGGATTTAACGCTTGTTGCGGTTCCTTCGTTTGATGTCGCCGGGGACATCAGCGGCTGGCTGCAGCCTGATAATAGCAGCAAGGCGGTTAGCACAGCGGTTAACATTCGTTTGTTCACATGTTGTCACTCTCCTGGCTTGGAAGTTTGGTTCAGATGGTTTAGGAGTTTATGTAATGTTGGTTCTATATAAGTAGTTCTTATATAGAGAACATTCGTTCTAAGCCTATATAGTAGGACATATATCCTTGTTTTGACAATAGTGAATAAGGGCTATCTGTATATCAAAATAATATCTTGCCGTTCTTCTGCAACTGTGATATTCTAATGTCAAATTATAACAGACAACGGAAGCACCGTTCATGGACCGCATATTGCGGCCTTGGACGGTGCTTTTTGGCGTTGTTACAGAAGAGAGGGATTGGCTTTATGATACCGGCCCGACTTGTGCTGGCAGTGCAGGATTCCCGGTATGTTGAACCGCTGCTGAGTTATGTGCATGGAAGTTCTTACGGATCGGCTCTTCAGGTAACCGCATTTACCCGCATCGATTCATTTCTACATTATATGGAAGTGGGGGAAGTGCCCAATCTGGTCGTGGGGGATACGGAAATGCTGGAGAGCTGGCTTAACCGGGGGGAGACTTCGGTTCCTTGGCTGCTTCTAAGTGAAGGTCATTCATCTTCTTCTCTTGTAGAGGGCGGCAGCAGTACATTCAAGTATCAACCGCTGCCTCAGCTGATGGAAGTCATCATCACCCACTGTAAGCGAAGCGGTGGAGCGCTGGAGAAATTGAATGTCGGAACAACCTCGGTGATTGGGATTGTATCTCCCCTGAGCGGGAGCGGGAAGTCAACGATAGCCATGAACATGGCGAAGCAGCTGGGCGTGCTGGGATTAAAGGTGTTCTATCTCAATTTGGAGACGGTGAACAGCAGTGCATTATTTCCTTCCGGTTCGGTGGGCATGGAGGGGAGCTTTTCAAGATTGTTGTACGACATTAAGGCCTCACAAGAAACGGCTTCGGGGACCGATTTGTCAGTAACCCCTTATATCATCAGACATCATGGCCTGAAGTGCGATTCCTTTGAGCCCAGCTTCAACGTGAAGGAAATCACGGAGATGACCATGGAGGATACGGCTTTGCTGCTGGCTTCCCTCGTATCGTGTAATCAATATGATGTCATTGTCGTGGATACCGAGGGATACATGGAAGAACGAATGCAGGCGGTTCTTGAACAGGCCGGAGTGCTAATCTGGGTTTTATTAGATGATCTCATGAGTATGTATAAGAGCGGTGTGTGGATGGATCAATTGGAGCTTGAGGATCCCGCGCTTTTCGGGAGCCTGAAGAAGCGGAGCCAATTCATTGTCAATCGGTACACAGGACAACTTGTTAACGGATTCCCCCGCAAGGATATAAGCATAGACAGCGTACTGCCTTATATTCCTTCATGGAAACAGCTTCATCGGGAAGAACTGCTGTTGTCCTCACCCATCTATCAGAGAGAGGTATTGAAGCTCTGCCAGCAGCTGCTGGAGGGCTCGGGTATCATGGCGTTGCAAGCGGGTGGTGGGCAGTGATGATGGAGGATCCGTTCAAGTCGGTTCGTGACCAGGTTCGTTCCGAGCTTGATATGAGTGCGAGCATTAACAATTCGGAATTAATGGCCCGTATCGAGGAAATGGTGTGGAGAAGACGCGAGCTCATGGAACTGACAGCCGCTGAGAAGCGGCGGCTGGTGCGCAGGGTATTTGATTCTTTTCGCGGGTTGGATGTGCTTCAACCCTTAGTGGATAATCCTCGAATTACGGAAATTATGATTAACAGCCACCAGGATATATTCATCGAGCAGGATGGGGAGGTGAAGAAGCTGCCGCTCCAATTCGAATCGCAGAGCCGCCTGGAGGATATCATTCAGAGCATTGTCGGTACGGTAAACCGGGTGGTGAACGAATCCACGCCCATCGTTGACGCCAGATTGAAGGATGGCTCGCGGGTAAATATCGTGCTTCCTCCCATAGCGCTGAAAGGGCCGACCATGACGATCCGTAAGTTTCCGGAATCGCCGATGACGATGGAGGACCTGGTACGAAGGGGCGCCCTGACAGAGGAGGCAGCGGAGCAGCTTCGGATACTGGTTAAGGGGAAATACAACATTTTTATAGGCGGAGGGACGGGTTCGGGGAAGACGACTTTCCTGAATGCATTATCGCAGTATATTCCGCCTGATGAGCGTGTCATCACGATTGAGGATTCGGCGGAATTAAAGATCGTGACGGTCCCGAACCTCGTGTCGCTGGAGACCCGGAATGCTAACACGGAAGGCCGGGGAGAAATCGCGATACGCGATCTGATCCGTTCCTCGCTGCGGATGCGCCCCAATCGGATCGTAGTGGGCGAGGTGCGGGGAAGCGAGGCGCTGGATATGCTGCAGGCGATGAATACCGGGCATGACGGAAGTCTGTCGACGGGGCACGCTAACAGCACACAGGACATGATCAGCCGTTTGGAAACGATGGTGCTGAGCGGCGCGGATCTTCCGATCAGTGTAGTCCGTCAGCAGATAAGCTCGGCGATCGATATTTTCGTTCATTTATCCCGGCTTAGGGATCGATCGCGACGCGTAACGGAGATTAGCGAAGTGATCGGAATGAGCGATGGCGAGGTGGTGCTGAATCCGCTGTACCGGTTCCGTGAAACGGGCGAATCGGGCGGCCGGGTGATTGGGTCTCTTGAGCCTTGCGGCAATCCGCTTCAATCGGCGGACAAGCTTCATATGGCCGGGATTACGGCTTGGCCGCTGCAGAAGATGATGGAGGTGACGTCATGAAGCGATCTGAAGGTTCGGTCTTGACCCCGGAAGAGGGTCAAGGTGAGCGGGTGATCAAGAGGAGGAATGGAGCTGGAAAGCGTGAGCAAGCTGCTCCAGTTGGAACCAACACTCTTCCGGATTACGGCGTCTATCATCTCTCGATGAGACAGAGAATGGGATGCATTATCCTTGGCGGTCTTATGTTTTTCTCCATCGGTTATCTGTTTTATCACGATCTGATTTTGTCGCTGCTGCTTGGAACGGCAGGTCTGACGATCCCTAAATTTTGGGGACGGTTTATGCTGGAACGCAGACGCAGGACGCTGAATCTTCACTTCAAGCAAGCTCTCTACTCCTTGTCCTCGTCTCTGTCGGCCGGCCGCTCCGTGGAGAACGGATTCAGGGATGCCGTTCAGGACTTGCTGCTGCTGGATCCCGGAGGCAGTAGCGATCTGATCTTCGAACTCAAAGTCATTGTGTCCCGTTTGGAGTACGGCGAGCCTATCGAAGTGGCACTGCAAGATTTTGCACAGAGGGCGGGGATGGAGGATCTAACGAATTTTGCCGATGTCTTCTCAACTTGCAAACGCACAGGCGGCGATCTGGTTGAAGTCGTGCGGAGAACTTCTTCAGTCATCGGAGAAAAGCTGGATATTCAGCAGGAGATATCTGTGATGATCGCCCAGAAGCGGTTCGAATCCAAGGCGCTGCTGGCTGCGCCGTTCCTGCTGCTGCTGTTCATGAACCTGACGTCTCCCGATTATATGGAGCCCATGTATAGCGGATCGGGGATCATGATCTCTACTTTTGCATTGGCGGCTTTAGGAGGATGTTTCTTATGGATCACCAAAATGATGAATATCAAGGTGTAAGGAGGTGAGGCGGGGATGCTGACATGGATATCCGGTGCGCTGATGGTTCTGCTTGTGGGTGGTTGGGTGGTGCTGAATCAAATGTGCGGCGAACGATACCATCGTCTCAGCAAAGTGCCCATGGATGGGCTCAGGCTGCAGCGGTTAACACCGCCTCTGTTGTTCCTGCTGGAGCAGGGAAAGATTCCGATGCGTTTTCCGATCGTGTTCTATCGGATGCAGGGCTCAGTCCAGAAGATCCATGGTCTGCGGCACAGCGCGGAAATGACGTTGTTGTTTATGGCCGAGGCACTTGCGTATACATGGCTTATTTTGATCGGCGGCTGCTTGTGGTCGTTGCTGTCCGGGGATGCAATCGGACTTCTGGCTGGATTGGCATTGGGGGCATTGCTGCCCGTCGCTTTGGTGAAGGACCTCCATAAAAAGGTCACGCTGCGTGAGCAGGATATCGTGATGGAGCTGCCGGAGCTTCTGAACAAGATTGTTTTGCTTGTCGGGGCCGGCGAGACGGTGCAGCGGGCGATCATTCATTGCGTGGAACGGAACAAGAACGCAAACCATCCCCTGTATGCTGAGCTGAAGAGAATGGTGCTTGAATGGGAGGGAGGCCATCCGTTCCAGCAAGCCTTCGAACAGTTCAATAAACGGTGCGGCGTTCAGGAAGTATCGATATTTACAACAACCGTTTTGCTTAATTTTCGGCGCGGCGGGAATGACTTTGTCCTGGCACTGCGGGATTTGTCCCGAGTGCTGTGGGAGAAGCGCAAGGCCATTGCAAGAACAAGGGGCGAGCAGGCCTCCTCGAAGCTGGTACTGCCAATGGTGGTCATCTTCATGATCGTGATTGTTTTGCTCGGAGCGCCTGCATTTATGATGATGAACATGTAGAAGGGACCGGTGTGCGAAATATGATGTTAAACATGGCGAAGAACGGGATGAAAGCTTTTTGGAAGGATGAGAAAGGGATCGGAACACTTGAGATGATTCTGATCCTTGTCGTTATTTTGATTATCGCGCTGATATTTAAAGATCAGATTACGGCCTTGGTGAACAACTTGTTTAAAAACGTGAACAACAAGAGCAAAGAGTTCCTTGAATAATCGGCTTAAGAGAAGATGGAAGGACGAGACGGGAAGTTTCACGGTGGAAGCCTCCCTGGTTCTTCCCGTCGTACTGATGGTGACGGTATTGCTGCTGTTCCTATGTTTGTACATCTATCAACAGTCTTTGCTGGTCCAAGCTTCAGCTGCAGCATCCGAGCGGACTGCGTATAACTGGGATAACAGCCATAAGAATGCAGCCACGGGATCCGTAGAGCAGGGACAATATGATTCGCTATATTGGCGGTTGACGGATGATCATGTTATAGGAACTCTATTCGGCTTTGCTGGGGGTGAGAAAACGAAGTCCATTTCATTGCCGCATGGCGAAGAAGGGGGCGGGAAACTGCCCGAACTCAAAATGTTCAAGGGCGGCAAGGCTGTTCCCACAAGCATGGCGGGAGAGATGAGTTATACCAATCAGCTGCTGATTCGAAAGGTAACGACCTCGTTAAATGAGCAGGTATCTCTGACGCCATTGAGCCGAATATTGGACGATGGGGGCCAGATCAGGGTCAGCGCACAATCGATCGTGGTGGACCCTGTTGAATTTATTCGCACGGTGGATCTAATGCGATATTACGGATCGAAGTTTCAAGGCGGGAGAAACGGAACGGATAAAGCTGCCGCCGGAGAAGTTCTACAAAAGTTCGGAGGTTCGCGATAGTCATGACGAAGCATAGGAAACCACGGTCGAGTCGGATAAGGAGAGAGGGCGACCGATCTTCCGATGGATCTGTATCTGTTTTTTTGATTATCGCCCTGGCTGCTGTATTCATGTTTGTAGCTATCTTTATTGATTATTCCCGCATAGCAGCGATGAAGGTGCAGAGCGAAAGGCTGACCAGAGCGGCCGTACGCTCCGTGATGTCCTCCTATGATCCGCAGCTTCAGAAGGAATATGGATTGTATGCCCTTGGGGACACCAGCGGCGATCTTATTATGGGCAATGTGCTGAATGACAGCATGAATCCGGGAGAACGGAGCGATGCATTCCGGTTAATGGCAATGGAGCTCGATAGTTCGGGTCTTGAGCTGCAGCGTCCGCTAGGGACCTATGACATATTCAACCGGCAGATTATCGAGGATATGAAGTATAAAGCGCCGATTGATTTCACTTTGGAATTAGTGAACAAGTTCAAACCGTTATCGCAGTCCATGAAGGAAGCTTCCAATACGGTAGATGTTCTTAAGAAGCTTCGTAAATTGTATGACAAGCGGGAAGCGGCACTGGATGAGATGCTGGCAAAGCAGCGTAAGGCAGGGGAGGGCGCAATCCGGCTTTCGAAGCTGGTTATGGATCCGCCGGGACAATCGATCTCCGACACTTCGCTGGGGGGCAGGATGTATACCGCCGCTGATGTGGCATCACAATACGAGGATTATAAGGCTAAACAACAGGAGGATGCGGACAGGCCTCCCAAGGAACAACAGTATACGCTGCTGCTCATGGCTTACCGGAGCGGAATTTCTTCCATTGGCTCACAGATTTCGAGGGAGGCCAGCCGAATTCAGAGGGAGAATGACAAGCTGCTCTCAGATGCACATCAATTATGGGAGGAAGCAAGGAATCTGAATGAAGAGATGAAGCAGGTCATCAAGGATTCCGAGAATCGTTCATCTAATAGGGGATATGATCAGGTCACGAATGATGTAACGCCAGGGTCTAACGATTCTTCGGGGGCAGAAGCGGAGATGATTCAATCCATACGGAAGCAAGCTGACAAATTGATTCATAGCGATGAATTCTTGAACGGCTTCCGGCAAGAGATTGAAAGCCAGGAGAGTCGATACCAGCAGGCTGCACGAGCGGTCACCACTCTTCAGTCTTCTCTGGGGGGAGAGGGAATGAAGGAAGCGGTGCTTGAAGCCAGTCGCACATTACAGCATTTTGTTTCTAATTATGGAGTATCAGGCAGTGGAAATATTATAGATCGGCAGCAGGCGTCATTGGAACAGTTCCGCACATCGGATAAGGAACGCAAGGCGATGGAGAAGCAGGCCAATCAAAAGCTGAAGCAGGCATCCAAAGTCATTGAGGCAATTAACGGGTTGAATGGACAACATCAGGCCATTATCGATGAGTTTCGTGAACTCCAGCAGTACTATGACGAAAGTCTTCAATTTAACGCCGAAGCGGACAGTATGAGTAAGGGAAAACCTATGGATGATGATCCGTATGATGCCGGTAAACAGGCAATGGATAATATGGACGGTATGTTTGGATTTATGGGGAACGTGCTTGGCAGTGTCAGGGATGAACTGTTTCAAAATGAGTACGCCGTTCATTATTATCAGCATTTTGATATTGGGAAATTAACCGGAATGGTTGATGGTTCCAACACCGGCGGAGATATCATACAGGAATTCGCCATTGGGAACCAGGAAGTGGAGTATATTCTATACGGATTTCATAACCCCGCCGGGAATATATCCGCGGCCTATGCAGAGATTTTTTCTTCCAGACTCGCGGTCCGGACGATGGAAGGATTCATTGTGAATAGTAAATTAGGAAATCCGTTGGCGATTTTGGCGGCGGCCATTCTGTATGGGATTGAGAAGGCCATAGAGGATATGATCCAATTGTGTCAGAAGGGGAGTGTTCAGCTATCCAAGTATGCCCCCATTGAGCTGACTTACAGAGATCATTTACGAATATTTCTGCTTATTCACAGCAATAACGAGAAGAAGCTGTCACGCATGTTGGCATTGATTCGATTGAACACCGGCACCAATCCTGCGGAGCGATTTACCTATGCTTCAGGAGAGGTCAGGACGGCCATGCGTTTATGGTTTCTTCCAGGAGTGACGAAGGCGATCGGCGTTGTATTTGGAAGCGATGGGGACGAAGTTCAGGGAAGTCGTTACATGGTGAAGCGCAAGGCGGATTTTTCCTATTAGGATTAGGGGTAGTTGAATGAAACGATTATCGGAAATACAGACACCTCTCCGTAAAGGTAAAGCGTCATCGGAACAAGGAAGCATGGTCGTGGAAGCTGCACTTGTGCTGCCGATGTTTATGTTTTTTGTTATTTTTCTCATTTATATCGTGCAAATGACGTTGATATCGACAGCGCTCCAGAGTACCGTATCGGATACGGTCAAAACTGTGGCGGCTCATATGTATCCTGTCTCTCTAGCCGTGCAGGCCAATGCTGGTGGTAGTGGAACAGGAGAAGGCTCTCCAAGCACATCTCATTGGGAGATTCCCAAATTGTCGCTTTCTGATTGGGTTTCGAATTACAGCGACTCTCTTCCTGCTCCTGTTAATGAGTGGATCACGCAAGCTGTAGCGTCAGGCGAGGAGCCGCTGCAGCAGCTTAAGAACCAAACCGTGGAAGCCGTACTCGATCCCGTGGTCAAGCCGATGCTGAAGCCATTTATGCCCGAACATCTTCTGGACTATGATCGAATCCATGTGTCCAATGTTCATATTCCCAATTTGAAGAGCGGAGCGAGTCCCTATTTCGGCATTGAGCTGAATTACGCGCTTCCGATCCGGGTTCCTTTCTTGAACAAACGCATCGTGCTGCAGGCAAAAGCTCAGGAGAGATTATGGATTGGCGATACCGGTGAAGGAGGGACGGGTTCAGGGGATGGATCCGGGACAAACGGGGCGATTGAGCTGTTGGAGAAGCCGAATCCGGCCGTTGCCAGCAAGCAGGCTAAGGTAAAAGTACGAGTGGCGCCGGGCAGCAGTGCTCAATTGTCAGTCTATTATAAGAGCGGTCAGAGTACGGCTAAATATTTGGGTTGGGAGACCGCGGACGAGAACGGCTATATCGAATGGGAATGGAACGTAGGCTTTAATACAACGCCGGGAACGTGGCTGTTTGTCGTTGAGACAGCAGACGGGCAGCGGATTGAGGTGCCGTTTACGGTGGTCGCGCGGTCAGGTTCTTGAAACCTTGATAGCAAGAGTTCGAAATGAAGGGTTCCCTAAGAAGCGTTTCAGGGAAGTGTTTAAGAGAGTCATTCCAAGAAGCATTCGTTGTACATCCATAGTTAAAATCCTACCACGGCTATTCCAGTGAATAGTTTAGCAAGGGAGTTATGATGTTTTATGGCCGTTGCTTTTGGTGTTTGTGCTGTTTATTTGATCGCCGCATTCATTACAGACCTTCGCTCCATGAAAATACCGAATGTTTTAACTGTTTCGGCTATGCTGTCCGGCCCTGTCTATCATGGCGTTCTGGACGGGTGGGAGGGGCTGCTCTTTTCTTTGAAGGGGCTTGGAGCCGGATTTCTTATCTTGTTGATCATGTATTTTATAGGGGCTGTAGGAGCGGGTGACGTTAAGCTGTTTGGGGGCATTGGTGCCTGGACCGGCTTATGGTTTACCTTGCAGGGCATTATGTATTCTGTCCTTTTTGCCGGTGTCATCGGTTTGCTTATCCTGCTCTGGCGTCGGGAAACGATGAAGCGAATACGCACTGTCGTTGGCAGTATCGCCGGCGTTTTTGTGATGAAGAGCTGGTTGCCATGGCGCAACAGCCAGGAGGAACACTTGCGATTCCCTTTTATGATTGCCGTCCTTCCTGGCGTAATCAGCACGTATGTGGTACTGCACTTGTAGGAGGGGGAATTTATGCTCGGATTAAAGGCGGATTTTATGCAGAACGGTGGAACCATTATGGTGCTGGATCGGGCTGAAGGAATCCAATCATCAGAACTTAATCATGTACAGCTAGGGATGATCCGTTCGTCGAGAATCCCTCATTTTCTGAAGCTGCATATGAAAGAAGTCGATTATAAGGTAACGCTGGAGTATGATATCACCGGCAAAAAAATGCTATCTCAAACGTTAAAGAGCGAGCGCATGACGCTGACCGAATATTTTGGATTGCTGCTGCAGATCGTCACGGCTCTGGAAGACAGCAAGTTGTATATGCTTCAACCGGAGAATTATATTTTGCATGAGGATTATCTGTTTATTGAAGGTTCCCTGCATCTTGGCACTTTATATTTAACTTATGTTCCCGTTGCAGCCATCGAAGCAAGCGGCACTCGTCTTCCGCTTATGCTCAAGGAACTAATGACAAGGTTGCTTGCATCGGTGACGGAGCTAAAAGGGGGAGGGATACAGGCACTGATGTCGTTCTGCAGCGAACAGAGCTTCAATCTGCCGGGCCTTAAGAAGCTTGTGATTGAACTGTTAGCCGGAGAGGGTGAAGACCATCGTACTGTAACTCAAGCAAATGCAGCAGTGCCTTCAGGTCTGAATCAAGGATCGCCCTATACCGATAGTCAATCAAGCAACATTCGCTCCAAGCCTGCATTCGCATTTGCAGAACCGACTCATGGACGGACAGCAGTGCCACAGACGGAGAGTGACATCTACACAGATAAACAGAGTTTAATTCAAGGTCTGAAGGAACGTACGAATGAGATGTTCGGGAAGAGAGACAAGAGCGAGGAAATGAATTCTCATGCGGGTCGAAGCCCATTGGGTTCCACTCCTTCGTGGCTGCCTCATACGGATGAGACAAATTCAGAAGCTTCAGATAATGAGAAGACTTCGCCGGTTCGCACCTATATTATGTTAGGATGTTTGCTCGCCGCAGCGGGAGCTTGGAGATTGCTTTACATGAATCAGCCTACTCCATTGATGCTGGGGTTGTCGGTAGGTATTACAATTCTGCTTGCTGCGGTAACCTGGCTTGGCTGGACAGGTAAACTCCAGCTGCTCTCACGGAGATCCGGCGATTGGTCCGGTTCCTTGCCCATGTTCGAGTCAACAGAGCTTAGTCCGCAGGAGCATTCCAAGTGGAAGTCTGTCCCGCGTTTTCAGGCGGACCCTTTATCGGGTCTTCTTGGGGATAACTCGGAAACAGACGCTGGAAAAGCAGAAGCAGGGCTTGAGGAGGGGAAAGAGAACTGGAGATGGCGGGCCCCTAAATCTCCATTCAACTCCGAGAGAGATCACCATTCAGGGGGATATTCCGCACAATCTCCGCAGGGCCATGCTTATTCGCGATCATCTGAGGCAGAAGCTGCGGCCGCGGATCCATATGGGGAAGTGGGGGATTATTATGCCCAGTTGTCCCAACGGACGGAGGTGCTTTCGTTCCCTGGAGGTGAGGGAGCTACCGTCCTACTAAGTCCGGATGCAACAGCCCGTCCAGCCGTGCAGTATTCAGCAGGTGCTTACCTCGAGCTAAACGAACCGAATGCAGCCGCCCCGCAGCGGATTGAACTATATCAGCCCCATTTCATCATCGGCCGATCCCCTGACGTAGCCCAATTCGTCGCACAGGGTGTGGGGACTTCACGTGCGCATGTCGAGCTTTCGCGTGAAGGCGGGGGTTACGTCCTGAAGGATCTAGGTTCGAGAAATGGTACGGTGTTGAAAGGGGAATCCATGGTGCCTTATAAAGAATATCCTCTGATGGAGGGGGATGTTTTTATTATTGCCGGATGGTCGTTTACCCTGCGAAGGGGTTAATATTATTTAGTACATAAAGAACCCCGGATTTTGAAAGGCAGCCATCTGCCTTAACATAATACCCGGGGTTCTTTTTTTATTATTATTGAAGTGTAAGTTCGAAATTTTTATAACGAGCTTGAATAGATCAGGTACTCCGTATCTCCGGTTGGGTCCAGGTACCAGTTAGCGACCTTTTTTGAGTAATTATAAGATCCTCCGTATAAGGGCCAGCGTGTAACGTACACATTGTATTCCGGAACGAAGATATTATATTGTGCATCATATCCGCTTGGATAAGACGAGTGGATAAAAAAAGTAATAATAAAGATATTAACTTTTTTGTAGCCATATTTTTTATGTACATGGTTGGCAATATTTTTGGTCAGCAGATGCCCTGTTGAAGGTTTGCTGTCAAAGGTGTCGATAATGTTCTGCATCGTTTGTTCATCGGAAATCTCTACGGCAATGGTGAGTGTATCCGAATCGTCGGTTACGCCATAAGTTAAGTTGTTTAGGTGCAATTTTCCGAAAGAGAGATTCGAGTATTTGGATTCCAACTCCTCTTCGATTTTTACGGCTTTCGTTTTTACCGGCGGGATCGGTGTAGGCTTAGGAACAAAAGGCTCTGTCCCTTTGTAACTGGTAATGTTGATGGTATTTCCATTTACGGCCAGGGTTGCTCCAGTGGCTTCGCTAATGAAGCGAAGCGGAACGAAAATGTTTCCGTTCAAGGATACCGGAGGAGATTCGAGCAGCATTCGTGAGCCGTTTACATAGGCGTTTTTGTTGCCAACGGTCAGCACAAGGTTGATCCCTTTTTTAGTTCCTGTAATCTGCTGTTTAGCGGGATCCCACTTTACAGAGAGACCCAAGCTTTTGAATATCGGAGCGAATTGTACCAAGGTCACCCGGTCTCGCAAAATAGGGGCCTGTCGTAGCCCCACTTTAACGCCATCCACATTGACGATATTGGCTTGCGCCGCTCCTGCGGTCGGCACGATACATGTAAAAAGTAAAACGATAATAATTGCTAATTTCAACTTCACGCCATTCTTTCCTCCTAGGACTATCGGATTAGAATTCTTATAACACTCCATTATACGTGATCTATGATTTATTTCCATGATTTTCTTGGAGAAAAACAGGCCAAGTTCATTCGTATCCCTTCAATTTAACGAAATAAAAAAACGAATCCCCCTGATCCTCTGTATGAGGATTAGGGGGAGATATGATTCGGACCCAACGGTTTGTCCGAACATTTGAATGAGGCAGGTACCGTCGTTTCATTTGAAGTTGTATTATTACTTATTAATCAAATGCTGATAGGGCTTGTAGTCGATTTCCTTCTTCTGGAGGAAATTCATCAGGAATTTGTAATCTCGCTTCGGCGTAGCCACGATGTAACCTTTGATGCAGTGATCCCGGGTTACTTCGGTTGCGCCGGATTCGACGGCGATTTTGCCGATTTCGGCTGCAATGGAGTGTTTGGCGATATCCCGGAACGGTCCCGGAACCGGCTGCACCAGCTCGTCCAGAAATGCCTTGGATTCATCCGTCCACAGCGGGCGGCTTCGCTCTACCCAGTAATTTTGCCAATCGAGCTTTGATTTGCCGTCGGCTTTGGGAAGCACTTTCAGAAACTTACGGAACATGAAAAATCCGCCGATGCCCATCAGCCCAAGCATGACCCATCCCCAGAAGGCAATGGAGTTCATGAACCATGACGGCGGCGCACTGGACGACAAATAGCCCATGACGGCCCCTGTGCTCTTCATCTGTATATCACCTCAATGATTATTGTCACATGACACTTTCATGAGAATTATAACGCATTTCTAGATTTATTTCGATATACAAGCTAAAATAGGTGTAATTGTGTGTTAAAAAAGGGGGATGCAGCATGTTGAAAATTGGTTCCCACGTGTCGTTTTCGGACAAGGGATTGCTGACTGCGACGGCTGAAGCCACGTCATATGGCTCAAGCTCGTTCATGATATATACCGGCGCGCCGCAAAACACGCGCCGCAAGCCGATCGATTCGATGTTTATCGAAGAAGGCAAAGCCGCCATGCAGGAAAGCGGCATTGAGGAGATCGTGGTCCATGCGCCGTACATTATTAACCTCGGATCGTACAAGCCCAACACGTTTGAGCTGGCGGTAAGCTTTTTGCAAGAGGAGATTCGCCGTACGCATGCGGTCGGCGTGAAGAATATCGTTCTCCATCCCGGTGCGTATACCGATAAGGATGCGGAATACGGCATCGACCGAATTGCCGAAGGTCTTAATGAAGTTCTCGGCGGTACGGATGAGACCGAAGTGAAGATTGCACTGGAGACGATGGCCGGTAAAGGCACCGAGATGGGACGCAGTTTTGAAGAAATTGCTTCCATTATTGATAAGGTGAAGTACAATGACCGTTTGGCCATCTGCCTCGACACCTGCCATATTCATGATGCGGGTTATGATATCGTAAATGATCTGGACGGCGTTCTGGAGCAGTTCGACAAGCTGATCGGACTCGACCGGTTAACGGTCGTGCACGTGAATGACAGCAAGAATCCGCGCGGAGCGGGTAAAGACCGTCATACGCCGATAGGAACCGGATGGATCGGCTATGAAGCCATTCAAAGAGTGGTTCATCATGAGAAGCTTCAGGGCAGACCGTTCATTCTGGAGACGCCGTGGATTGGTAAAGATCCGAAAACGCAGCGTCCGATGTATGAGATAGAGATTGCGCTTCTGCGCGGGGATGTGGAAGGCCGTTTCGGGCCGACTTTTGCTCAGCAAGTAGAAGAACTGGGAGCTTTCTTTGCGAAGGAAGGCATCGAATCCCGTTCGTTCGTGCTGGATACCTGGACGCTTCTGAAGAATGATGCCAAGGCCAAAAAGGCGGATCCTCGCGAACCGATGGAGCGCCTGTATGATATGGTCATGGCAGCTGGCCTGCTGTCCGACCTTTCGGAGGAGCAGATCAATCAGCGCCTGATCGCTTGGTTGTCCGGTGTTTCCCTGACTTCATAAGCTTCATTAAATGGCTTTATAATCACAATACTAAGGCATTCTCGGGATAACGTCCGCATTTCGCGGCATGTTTTCCTGAGAGGCCGATTGACGTTAATTGCAGATTTAAAAGGAGGATCACCAAGTCTCATGGAAATTCACATCAAGAAGGATCTGTCGTCTGCGGCAGGTCAGTACCCTAATCGTGCCCGCATGCTGATCTCCTGTCCGGATGGACCGGGAATTGTGGCGGCGGTCTCCCAGTTTCTGTACCAGCATGGCGCCAACATTGTCCAGTCTGATCAATATACAATGGATCCGGCCGGCGGCATGTTTTTTATGCGGGTGGAATTCGATCTGGAGGATTTGAACACGAAGCTTCCCCAGCTGGAGGAGTCCTTCCGGGAAGTTGCCGATCAATTCCGTATGGAATGGAATATCTACCATGCGGTCCGCAAGAAACGGCTGGCGATTTTTGTTTCAAAAGAAGATCACTGCCTTGTAGAGCTGCTGTGGCAATGGCAGGCAGGCGATCTGGACGCGGATATCGCGCTGGTGGTAAGCAACCATCTGGATATGAAGGAATACGTGGAATCGTTCGGTATCCCGTATCACCACATTCCGGTTACGGCTGATACGAAGCCTCAAGCGGAGCAGCGTCAGCTGGATGTGATCGGCGATGATATCGACGTGATTATTCTTGCGCGTTACATGCAGATTATTTCGCCAACCTTTATCGAACATTACCGCAACCGGATTATCAACATCCACCATTCCTTCCTTCCGGCCTTTGTCGGCGGCAAGCCTTATGCGCAAGCTTATAACCGCGGGGTGAAAATTATCGGAGCCACCGCCCATTATGTAACCGAAGAGCTGGATGGCGGGCCGATTATTGAGCAGGACGTGCAGCGCGTTAGCCACCGGGATGATGTCAACGAGTTGAAGCGTATCGGCCGTACCATCGAACGCGTGGTGCTTGCAAGAGCCGTCAAATGGCATGTTGAGGATCGGATTCTGGTGCATAACAATAAAACGGTTGTATTCAATTAAGGATTGCAAGTGAGGCTGTATTCGGACGATTCATCATAGATAGTACAATGGAGCAGCCCAACACTTTAACGCTGCAATGGATTACCCCTTGATCCCGCTCCTCTTATTGGAGTGGGATTTTTATTTATAGCCGACTTGGTAAAAAAAGCTAGATCGCCCGATATGCAGAAATTACGGTCCGATACATCTCTTGATGGAAGGAAACGTCAAACTTTTTATAGATTCGACTCGTCAATATAGTTGAACTTGTGAAGAGAACCTTTACATACGTCTTCTGAACATAGGTGTCATTTGTCATGAGAAAGCAATTTATATGTGGAGAGGGGAATCATCAGTTGTCGTTTTATACAAAAAAAACGTGGATGTTGCTGCCGATGGTGGCGCTGCTGATTGTTGCAACGTTATCCTTCTCGTTCCCGGCCGGAAACGTCTACGCCGACGGAGCGAAGATTGGCATTCAATCCGAAATGGGTTATCAAGGCAAGATTAAACATGATAAATGGAATCCGCTCAAACTGACCTTAACCAGTGACCGGGATATATCCGGTGACGTGGTCGTGCAGATTCAGAACTACAATGGCTTCGGATATCAAACCTCCTACGTCCAGCAGGTGGACCTGCCGAAGGATACGCCGAAGGAAGTCGTGATCGGCATTCCAGGGGCTGTGCTGAATAAAGATAATAACCAGATCCTCTTCTATGAAGGATCTTATACCAAGGGGAAGCAGATTCCGTTTGCCTCAGGTAAAAATTACGTGCAGGCTTCTCCGTATCAAGGCGCACTCATTGCCGTGTTATCCGATGATCCGGATACGATGAATTTCATGAATGTCCTTAACGGCAAGGGCAACAGCGTGAACGTGTTCCCGCTTAAGAACGCCAGCGTTCCATCGGATGGAATGCTGCTGAACGGACTGGACGCCATCGTGATCAACAATTTTGCTTCCGATACGCTGTCAGAGCCACAACGCAAGGCGATTACAGATTGGGTGAATGGCGGCGGCACCCTGATTCTGGCCGGCGGCGCGGGATATGCCAAAACAGCGGCGCCGTTTGCCGACATCACGCCGGTCGTTGCGGATGGAACCACCACCGTTCATTCGCTGGCTGAGCTGGAGAAGCTTGGCGGGAAGCCGCTGAACCTGGATGGGGCATTTACCATTTCCACAGCGAAAGCGGTGGAAGGCTCCAAAATCGGAATTGAAGCGGACGGACAACCTTTGTTTGCCTCGAAAGCCTATGGCCAAGGGAGTGTTCAATATGCGGCCTATGATCTGGCTATGGAGCCGGTGAGCTCATGGGCAGGCCATCCGGATGCATGGGCATCAATATTGCGCAATAACCTTCCCATGGTGGGCGCGCAGAATGGCATGTACTACAGTTCGCTGATGGACAGTTTGAATTACGTTCTGGAGTATTTTCCATCGCTGAAGATGCCTTCCTTCACCCTGTTGTTATGGATGCTCATTATTTATGCGGTCGTCGTTGCCCCGCTGCTCTACTATATCTTGAAGAAGGCGGACAAGCGGGAATGGGCGTGGTTCTTGATCCCGATCATTGCCGTCATCGCGAGCGGTTCCGTTTACGTGGTCGGTTCATCGGACAAGACGCGGGAACTCGCGCACACCATCAACTTGATTGAACTAAACGGTCAGGGGGATGCGGTTAAATCGACGGCTTCCGCATTTTTCACGCCTCGAAGCGGGAACTATGCTTTGGAATTTCCGGAGAATACGTATTTGAAAACGGGGCAGTCCCAGACCAGGTTTGGAGGAATGGGCGAGAATAAGAGTTTTGTCCGAGTGGAGCAGGCGTCCACGACGCTGGAGCTACGCGACATGTCCCAATGGTCATTAGCTAAGGTCTGGGTGGACCGTCAAGGAACTGAGGAGATGGGGCGTCTGGGCATGGATTTGAAGCTGGATGCCAAAGGAGAATTAAACGGTAAGGTCACCAATGACACGATTAACGATTTGACCGAGGTTGTGCTGGTTGTCGGGGGCAAAGCCTACAAGCTGGGAGATATCAAGAAGGGGGCTGCTGCAGCCGTTCCTCAGGACCCGAAACAAATCATCAAGTTTACGGGCGGTGACTTGTCCGGGATGCTGTACCCTTATTCGCAGAATGATCCGAAACAGCGTGAGCGCGATATTATGTCCCAATACGGATATTCCAACAGAATGGTCAACAGGGATGCTTACATTTTGGGATGGAGCAAGGACCATTTGACGAATTACACGCTGAAAGGCGCTGAGGTGGACAGTGATCAGCTCAATTTCTGGATACAGCCGGTGGAGATGGATTGGGGACTGAACGGGGAGATTAACATTCCTTTCGGCTTCCTGTCTCCCGAAATATCGCAGGTGAATGCGCCGATGTTCGGGGTTTACCCTCATGGGGTCGAGATGGGACAGGGCAGCTTGATCGCCGAATTCCCGTTAATTTCGGAAGGCAACGTGAAGTATTCGGAGTTGTCCGTGAAAGGCACCAAATTTAACAACAACGTTACGATGGAGATCTGGAACTCGAAGAAGAGCGCATGGGAGCCTGTTACAGACGCGAACAATGTGTTTACCATTACCAAGAATCCCGAGCAGTATATCGTGGGGAATCGGATCCGCTTCATGATCACCGCCAAGGATCAGACCAACTTTATGATGCCGGAGCTGTCTGTGAAGGGGGAGGCCACTCAATGATCGAGATTAGAAACCTGAGTAAAAAATACGGAACCTTCCATGCGTTGAAGGACATCAGTCTCCATATCGAAAAAGGGACGGTATTTGGATTTGTCGGTCCGAACGGAGCCGGCAAATCCACAACGATGTCCATATTGGCCACCCTGATGCTGCCAACCTCGGGTGTTGCCAAGGTCGGCGGCTTCGACGTGACCCAGCATCCCAAGGAGGTCCGCAAGCGGATCGGCTACATGCCCGATTTCTTTGGCGTGTATGACCAGCTGAAGTCTACCGAATATTTGCATTTTTACGGGGCAAGTTACGGCATTCCGCGCGCCGAGCGGGAACAGCTCATTCCGCAGCTCCTGGAGCTTGTCAACCTGAGCGACAAAGCGGATACCTACGTCGACAGTCTCTCGCGGGGCATGAAGCAGCGGTTATGCCTTGCCCGGTGCCTGGTGCATGATCCGGACGTCTTGATTCTGGATGAGCCGGCTTCGGGGCTGGATCCGCGGGCGCGGATCGAGATGCGTGAAATATTGAAGGAATTGAAACTGATGGGCAAGACGATCATCATTTCGTCGCATATTTTGCCTGAGCTGGCGGAGATGGTGGATGAAATCGGCGTGATCGAGCACGGCGAGATGGTTGCCCAAGGCAAGGTGGCCGATATTCAGAGCCGTCTCCGCGTGAAAAAAGTCATCCACATCCGCACGCTCGAGCGTGAAGAGGAACTGGCCGAGAAGCTGCGGGACGAACCGTTTGTCACGTCGGTATTAACGGATAACACCGGCGTCCATGTTCATTACGGCGGGGATGACACGCAGCAAAGCGCTCTGCTTCGGCAGGTGGTCTCCTGGGAAATTCCGATTGTCTCGTTTCAGGAAGCGCAGAGTAATCTGGAGGATGTATTCCTCGAAATTACCAAAGGAGGGCCCCGCGAATGAATTGGAGCAGAAAGCTAATTAATCCGGTTATTGACAAGGAATTTCGGCTGCGGATGCGTTCTACGCGTTCCATGCTGTCGGTGTTGTTTTATGTATTGGCTCTCGGAGCCGTTGCGATGGGCTTCATTTATCTCTTCTTATATTTGGGACAGCGGGGACCACAGCGATTCGATCCGCAGATGAGCCAAATGATGTTCTATGTGCTGAGTTTTGCCCAGCTTGTCCTCATCGCATTCATGGCGCCGGCTCTTACCGCCGGTGTCATCAGCAGCGAGCGGGAGAAGCAAACGCTGAGCATGCTGCTGACAACGCAGCAGAGCTCGGCCACGATTGTGCTGAGCAAGCTGGTGTCGGCGCTCAGCTTCATGACATTGATCGTGCTGGCCACCCTGCCGGTATACAGCATTGTTTTCCTGTATGGGGGGATTTCGCCGAAACAGCTCATATCCGTCTTTGTTTTTTATTTATTCGTGATGCTGCTGCTCGGTTCGCTTGGGGTGATGTTCTCGACTTTATTCAAAAGAACCATCGTCGCGATTATTGTCACCTACGGTGCGGGACTGATTATCTTCCTTATAACAGGACTTCTGTATTTGTTCTTCATGGGAATTGAACAGCAGAATATGTATCAAAGCGGGCAGGCGCCAACGCCAGGCAGCTATTCCTGGGTCGGATATTTGCTGGGCTTGAATCCGGCTGGGGCGATGATGAGTTTGTTTAACCCGTCCTTCTCAAAAGACGTGTTCCTGCTCCACGGAGGAAGCTTGAACAGCAAGGCTCCCATTGAATTGTGGCTGGAATTTTTCATCGTCTATTCGGTTGTGATCGTTCTCGCCCTGTGGGTTGCCGTACGGAATATCCGTCCTGTCGCCAGGCGGAAGCGTAAGGATAAGAACGAAGAACAGCTCCCGCAAGTATCGGAAATGACGCGGGACGAAGCGTAACCTAAAGCATAACAGCAGGGTAAGGAGGAAGAGCAATGGACAACATCATGCGTTTTATCGAAGCCGCGAGACGGCGGCTGCAGCGATTCCGCGTCATAACGTATGTTTTATACGGACTGATGGCAGGGTTTGCCGCACTGCTGCTGCTTCTGGTGCTGGGGAGATTCGTGCCCATAGCCTGGCTTCCCGTTGCATCCGTCGCCATTCCCGTCGGGGCAGGATTCGTGGGTTTGTTATGGGGATGGCTGCACCGGATTCCGATCGAAGAGGCTGCTTCTGCGATGGATCATGTTCCTGACGGAGCGGAGCGAAGTGACATGATGGTGACGGCACTATCGTTCAAAGAAGAGGAGTCGCAGGCCGCAAAATGGCAGCGCGAGCAGGCGGAGCGCTATGGCGCACGCTTTGCAGAGCAATTGCCGGAGCGTCTTCCTTACCCTAACCGTAAAAGACATCTCTTGATCTGTGGCGCTTCGTTGGCTGCCGTGCTCATCCTTGTTTTTGTTCCGAATCCGATGGATAAGAAGGTGGAAGCGGCAAAAGAAGCTCAGAGCTGGATGAAGGAGCAGGCAGCCAAAACCGAAAAGCTGGCGGAAGAACTCCAGAAAGAAACGATCGATCCTGCTGACAGGAAGAAGCTGCAGGAGAAGCTGGATGCCTTGAAAAAAGCGCTGGAGCGTGAGAAGCATCCCGAGCAAGCGCTGGAGAAGCTGGAAGAAGCCATGAAAGAGCTGGAGAAAATGGCGAAACAGCAGGAGGAAAAAGCGAAGGCATTGTCGGAGCTGGCCCAAAAAATGCAGCAGGAGAAGGCGTTGTCCCAGGTAGGGAAAAAGCTAGCCGAGGGCATGGCCGATGAGCTCAAGCAGGAAATGAAGAAACTCACCGAGCAGGTGAAAAAGATGTCCCAGGAAGAGAAGAACGAGCTGGCCGATGCTTTGAAAAAGTTGGCTGAGGAAGCGGCCAAGCAGCTGGAGGACGGGAAGCTGGAGCAAGAGCTCAAGAAAGCGGCAGACTCGCTGAAGGAAGGCAAGCTGCCGAAAGAGCTGGAAGAAGCGCTCCAGCAGCTGGCCGAGGAGCTGGCTAAAGCGGCCCAAGCTAAAGCCGCATCCGACAGTCAATCGCAATCCGCCGCTTCGCTGGCGTCCTCCCTTGCTTCGCAAGGACTGAGCTTGGCCGATCAGATGACGGCTGCCGGGATGTCGGTATCGGATGCCTGGAGTAACGGCGGCAGTGCGGAGGCGTTGGCGCAGGCGGGATCCGGGGAAGGCTCGGGAGAAGAAGGCGAAGGCTCGGAGGGAAGCTCCGGGGAAGGCGGCTCCGGGGCCGGTCAAGGTCAAGGCGCCGGTAGTGGGTCCGGTTCGGGGAGCGGCTCTGGATCAGGAGCAGGCTCCGGCTCTGGCGGCAGCGGAGGATCGGGAAGCGGAACCGGAAGCGGAGCCGGCCTCGGCTCAGGTGGTCGCGAGCTTGTGACGATCCCTAGGGATTTCAAGGGCAGCGGCAATGTGCAGAACGATTCCGGCGAGATCAAGGGCAGCGGCGGAGATATTCAGAAGGGCGGTGTTTCGCCGACCGTTCCGGGCATGTCCAGGCCTTATGAGGAAGTGTACCGCGATTATGAGACCGAAGCGCGCAAAACGTTAGATCGCAATCCGCTGCCTGACCAGATGCAAGGGTTGGTTGAGGAATATTTCATACAGATCAATCCGAATCCGTAGGGGATCGAGGAACCGATAACGAAAAGCTATATAGATTAAACTAAAGAAAAGAAGAACTTCAACGAAAGAAGGCGGAATTATTCTGGAGAAACGAAGAGGTCGCCCGAAAGCTTTCCAAAGGAAAGCTCGCATCGGAAGCATATACTGCCCCCGGATTTTAACCATGCTATGGATGTATAGAAGAAATCTGGGGGCAACAGCGATCGGAAGAATAATCCGCATTCGTAGTGATGCTCAGGCTAAGAATCTTTAGTTCAACTTATATAGAATGAGTACTTGAACTTTACCAAGAAGATGGAGGTTTCGTCCATGTCGGATATAGCAGTGAGACCACAGGAATGGATGGAGAAAATATCAGGCCTGCGGGAACATATCGGCAAGGTGATTGTCGGGCAGCAGGATGTTGTGGAGCAAATGCTCTGGTGTATCTTTGCAGGAGGGCACGCCCTCCTGGAGGGGATTCCGGGTCTCGGTAAAACGATGCTCGTCCGCACGGTGTCGGAAGCGTTGGAGCTATCCTTTTCCCGTATACAGTTCACGCCGGATTTGATGCCGAGCGATATAACGGGCACCAATATCCTATCGTTCGGGCAGCATGGGGACACCGGGATGACCTTTCAAAAGGGTCCGCTGTTCAGCAGCATCGTGCTGGCCGACGAAATTAACCGGGCCACGCCCAAAACCCAGAGCGCCTTGCTGGAGGCCATGCAGGAGAAGACCGTCACGGTGGGTGGGGTAACCCACCAGCTGCCCAAACCTTTCTTCGTTCTTGCCACGCAAAACCCGCTGGAAAACGAGGGAACGTATCCATTGCCGGAGGCGCAGCTTGACCGCTTTCTGCTGAAGATCGAAGTGTCGTATCCAAGCGCGGATGAACTGAAGGAAATCGTGAAGCGGACGACGTCCTCCCACGAATTCCAGGTGGAACGGCAAATGACCGGCGACGAGCTGCTGGAAATCCAGCGCGGAGCCCGGGAAGTGCTGGTTGCCGAGGAAATTTTGGACTATGCGGTTCGTCTGCTCATGATGACGCATCCCGAAGAGGCAGCGGCCCCGGAGGCGGTGCGAAAATACGTTCAGTTCGGTTCCGGACCGCGGGGCATTCAGTCCATCATATCAGTGAGCAAGGTCCGTGCATTGTGCAGCGGGCGGATGCATGTATCGACAGGGGATATTCGCGCCGTGGCTTTATCTGCGCTGCGCCACCGTTTGTTCCTGAATTTCGAGGGGCAGGCGCTCGGCATTACGACAGACCATGTCATTCAGGAGGTTCTGCAAGCGCTGGAGGCATCCGCGTGAGCGGGGGCGGGCACCTGCTTCCTCCGGAATGGCTTCCGCGTCTGGAGCGGCTGAGCCTGGATGCCAAGCGGCGGGTTGCCGGGACGCTGCAGGGAAAGAGGCGATCCCGCCGGCTCGGATCGTCCCTCGAGTTTGCCGATTATCGAGTGTATGCACCCGGCGATGATGTCCGCAGGTTTGACTGGGGCGTCTATTCTCGTACGGGAAAAGCATTCGTGCGTCAATTCATGGACGAGCAGGAGCTGACGGTCAGTCTATTCGTGGATTGCTCGGCATCGATGGGGGCTGTCATGTCATCGTCATCCGAACCATCTGCTGCAGATCCGGCAGGAACGAAGGAAAGTCCGAAATGGCTGCTCGCACGTCAACTCGCCGCAAGCATCGGCTACATGGCATTGTCCTCTTACGACAGGCTGCAGATCGCCTGTTACAGCCGTTCGATTAACGCCCGCCTTCCGATCATGAGAGGAAAGGGCTCGGCCCATCGCCTGTTTTCGTTCCTGCAAGGGGCAGAAACGGGAGGCGAGGGCAGTTTGGGCGCAGCGCTTGCGGTTCCTGGCGCACTCCCCCGGCAGCCGGGGATGACCTGGGTGTTCTCGGATTTTTGGCTCGAGGGCGGCGAGGAGGAGTTGTTCAGGGCGCTTTCCCTTTTATCCGGCACCGGGCAGGAAGTGGTGCTGGTGCATGTGTTGTCAAGGGAAGAACTGGAGCCTAAATTGACCGGCGATTTGCGATTGGTCGACAGCGAAACGATGAGCGGCAAGGAAGTGGCGTTGACGGGTAAAGTGCTCGATGCTTACAAAGAGGAGCTGGAGCGGTACCGGACGATGCTGTCCCGCGTGTGCGCGGAGCGGGGGATGTCTTACGTGCTCATTCCGGCGGACATGCCGCTTACGGATGCGATGTTCGGGGTGCTTGCGGGAGCTGGCCTGGTTACTGGATAGAGCGGGATCCCTTGCAGGGCCCCGTGTCCAAGCATCTGCAGGAGCTTCATACGTATTGGGGAAGCTGGTAGACAGGGGAACACCGGTGAATACACATCTATGAAATGCGGGCTTCACGAGCACCTGTTTGTGATCTATATAGAAGAAACAAGAAGAGAACTCGTTGAAATAAAACAGGAACAGATGACAGGCCTTCATCCGATGCTTTGAGAAAACGTCCAAGTCGTGTTAGTCAGGGTCCACGGGAGTAAGGAGGGGACACGTTGGGGATTCAATCTTGGCTGAGTCTATGGTTCGGTTTAACGCTGCCGGCCATCGTGCTTATGTATATGTTCAAACGAAAATATGTCGATACAACTGTTCCCAGCCATTTGCTGTGGGAGCGGGTCCTTCGGAACCTGGAGGCCAACAGGCCGTGGCAGAAGCTGCAGAACCGGCTTCTGCTGTGGCTCCAGCTGCTTGCTGCTGCGCTGATGGTCTTCGCACTGATGCAGCCTTTTCTGCAGGTGTCTGGCGGAGGCAGCGCCCACGTGGTCATCGTTGCCGATACCTCGGGCAGCATGAGCGCGCAGATTCAGCCATCGGCTGAAGGCGAAGCCGCATCCAGGCTGCAATGGATGCAGGAACGAATAAAGGAATACGTGAAGAACCAAGGGAGACGGAGCGAAATCACCCTCCTGTCCGTGGGAGCAAGTCCCATGACGCTGGTCTCCCATGAAAGCGACCGCACCGTCATTGATCAGGCTGTAGATGGGCTGCGGCCCTATTACGGCCAGGCATCCTACAGGGAAACCTTATCGCTCGCTTCCGCTCTGACACGGGAAGAGCGGGATGCAGAGGTCGTTATTTTTACGGACAGCTACTGGAAGCAGGATACGGCTCCCATAACGTTTCAGGTTCCGGTATCCGTAGAGAAGGTGCAGGGGGAGCTCCCTCTTAACGTGTCCATTGACCAATTCGGCATTTCACCCAAGGGTGAAACAGGTTCATCCTATGGGGCGGTGTCTGTCCTCAGCACGAATGCCAAGGAATCGATGTCGGCTGAAGTGAATCTTTACGGGGATGAACAGCTATTGACCAGCAGGATGCTTGAACTGGAGCCTGGTAAAAAATTAACCGAATCCTTTTCCGATCTGCCGTTTGCGGAAGTGTACCGGCTCGAGTTGTCCCAGGATGACGGATATGCCGCAGACAATCAATCCTTTGCATTCGGTTTGGGTCATGGATCTTCGCGCGTGCTTCTGCTGACTTCGGGCAACTTGTTTCTGGAGAAGGCCTTGCAGCTAAGCGGAGCCGAAGTCACCCGGGTTGCTTTGGACGAGTCCAAAGACAAGACCGCCGAGGACAATGGCAGTACGGATAAGGAGGCGGGTAAGGGCAGCACAGCTGCGGATGTACCGCCCGTGCCTGAAGGCGAATTTGATCTGCTCGTCATCGACGGGGACGTGCCGGAAGGGTTCAAGCAAGGGAAGTGGGCGGAACTGGCCGCCAAAACGCCGCTCTGGACGATCGGCGGAGAAGGTGCCAAAGTCGGCAACCAAGGGGGGCGCGCCGTGCTTTCCAAGCATCCGGTGACCGCCTATGTAACCTTGTCAGGCGTCTATTTTGGCACGCTACTGGAACAGGCCCCTGCCTGGGGAGAGCCCGTTATAAAGCTGGGGGATCAACCGATCGTCTATGCGGGAAGCGAAAACGGGCGACCGCGCTTGTCGTTTAATTTCCTGCTACAGGATAGTGATCTTCCGTTATCGCCGGAGTTCCCGGTCATGGTCAGCAATGCACTGGAGTGGATGACCTCGGGCAAGGGAAGCGGCCTTGGCCGCTATATGGCTGGCGCGCAAGCGGATATACCGATTGCGGCGGATACGGTAGCGGCAAAATGGGTACCTGCGAGCGGTCTTGCTCTTACTGGCGGCATCCCTGCTGCGGAAGCGCTCCGGAATGAGCAAGGGATATCGCCGGTACAGCTTGTGCCGGAATATCCGGGGCTGTACGCTTTTGAACAGCAAAATGAAGCGGGTGAGAAGCTTAGGTTCTGGCTGGCCGTGACGGCGGATCCATACGAGGCGGATTGGAGCAACGATCAGGGGCCGGTCGTAAGTCAAGCGGCTCCGAACTTGGATGAGTCTGAAGCGGGAGAGCATGCCGGGACATCCGGCAGCAACGAAACCGCAAACCGCGCCGGCTCGTTAATGCCATGGCTTGCTGTCTTGGCACTGGCTGTGATCGCAGCAGAATGGGGGGTGTACCAGCGTGGGCGTTCAATTTAGCCAACCATGGTTGTTGCTGCTGTTGATTCCGGCAGGATTATTTCTCTACTATGCATACAAGTCGGATTTTCGATTAAACGGCTTTCGGAAGAAACTGGCTTTATTCTTTAGAACCTGCGTCATTCTATTATTGATTCTTATGATTTCGGGTTTGCATGGCTTTACCGTCCTGAGAGATAAACAGGTTGTATATCTGGCCGACCGTTCCGACAGTATGGGGGATTCAGCCCGGATCGCGAGCTGGATTAACGATTCTCTCACGGCAAAAGGCGAGAAGGATGGCACCGCCGTTGTTTCTACGGGGCTTGAGGGCGCTGTAGAACGGCGGTTAACCTCTGCAGAGAATGCAGGAGCCTCTCTTAATGCGCTGCTGGAGCAGCAGTTTACGGGGCTGGAGTCCGGTCTTCAGCTCGCGGGGAGCCTGTTCGAGGGCAACAGCGATTCCAGAATTGTGTTGATCTCGGACGGGGAAGAGAATGTAGGCAGCATGGCAGCGGCCGGGAGGCTGCTGAAGGACCGTGGCATTGCGGTTGATGTGCTTCCGACGCCGAAGCAGGCCATCCGTGACGTTGCGGTGGAGGAACTGAAGGTACCGGATAAGCTGTATCAAGCGGAGTCTTTCTATGTGGAGGTTATGATCCGCAGCACGTTTAAGACCTCCGGTGAGCTGCGCATTTACGAGGACAACCGTGAGATCGGCCGGGAACGCGTAGACGTCACCCCGGGCGAGAACCGGTATGCCGTGAAAGGCCTGGCCAAGAGTCCGGGACTTCACCGTTACCGTGCCGAAATCTTCATGGACGGGGATGAAGCGTCCGCCAATAATGCTGCGTTCGATTTCACCCGGGTGGAAGGTCCGCCGAACGTACTGATCGTGGAAGGAACCCCGGGAACATCGGGGAATATCACGGCAGCCCTCGAGTCCGGCATGATCGGCACCGAGGTGATTCCGCCGGAACTGCTCCCGCTGGAAGCGGCCAAGTATGCCGTATACGACAGTATCATCTTTAATAACGTTTCGGGCAGTGACGTCGGCGGCAAGCAGATGGATCTGATCGAGCAGGCGGTCCGCAGCTTTGGCATCGGGTTTATGATGGCGGGCGGCGAGGACAGCTTCGGGATGGGCGGATATTTTAAAACCCCGATCGAAAAGGCGCTGCCGGTCTCCATGGAGCTGGAAGGCAAGCGGGAGATTCCATCCCTGGGCCTCATACTCGTCATCGACCGTTCGGGGAGCATGGACGGCAACAAAATCGAATTGGCCAAGGAATCGGCGATGCGAACGGTGGAGCTGCTGAGAGCCAAGGATACGGTCGGCGTTGTCGCCTTTGACGATCAGCCGTGGTGGGTCGTTCCGCCGCAGAAGCTCGGGGACAAGGAAGAGGTGCTCAGCAGCATCCAGTCGATTCCGAGCGCAGGCGGGACCAACATCTATCCTGCCGTTTCCTCGGCGCTTGAGGAAATGCTGAAGATTAAAACCCAGCGCAGACATATCATTCTGATGACCGACGGGCAGTCCGCCATGAATTCCGGTTATCAGGATCTGACCGATACGATGGTGGAGAACAAAATTACGATGTCTTCGGTGGCGGTCGGGATGGATGCCGATACCAACCTGCTTCAATCCTTGGCGGATGCGGCCAAGGGCCGTTATTACTTCGTTGAGGATGAAACGACGCTGCCGGCGGTATTCAGCCGGGAGGCAGTCATGCTGGCCAAATCCTATATCGTGGATAAACCCTTTGTCCCGGCCGTTCAGAACCCGGGCGATTGGGCGAGTCTATTCCAGCAGGGCGTTCCGGGGCTGTATGGTTATGTAGCGACAACGCCGAAGTCTTCCGCCCAGACGATTCTGTCCAGTCCGGAGCCGGACCCGATCCTGTCACGCTGGCAGTACGGATCCGGACGAACGGTGGCATGGACGAGTGATTTAAGCGGAAAGTGGTCCAAGGAATGGGTATCGTGGTCCGGCTTTGCCAACACGTTGACCGAAATCGTGAAGTGGACATTCCCGCAGTTTACGTCGTCGCCCTATGAAGTGACTACCGAGACGGCCGGCAACCAGGTAAAGCTCCATGTTATGGCAGAGGGCGAGAATCCGCCGGAGAAGCTGAATGCGGTGATCGGGGACGATGAAGCCGGCGAGCAGACGGTAGAGCTCATTCAGGAGGCGCCCGGCCGTTATACCGGACTCGTCAACGTATCCAAGCCGGGAGCCTTCCTCATGTCCCTTGAGGACGCGAGCGGGGAAGAGCCGCTGCAAGCCGCGCCGGGCACCGGTTTTGTTGTGCCGTATTCGCCGGAATACCGGCTATCTTCCGGCAGCGGCGAGGAAGCCATGAAGCGGCTGGCCGAGATAACCGGGGGCCGTGTACTATCCTGGGATAACCCGGCCGAAGTGTTCGACCGGCAGGCGGCCTCGCGGATGCAGCTCCATGATTGGAGTTATCCGCTGCTGGCGGCGGCCCTGCTGCTGTGGGTCGCCGACATCGCCGTGCGGCGCCTGGCTCTGCCATGGGGCGCCATCGGCGCTAGGCTGGCCGCCCTGCTCCGCAGGCGGCCTGCACCTGCCGGCGAGGCCGGGCGTGACGCCGGCCTCGAGCGGCTGGCGGCGCGCAAAGCCCGCGCCGCCCAGTTCTACGGCGGCAGCTCCGCAAAGCCGCCGCCGCAGGCCCCGCCCGCGCGCGAACGCAGCGGCGCGGGCCAGGGCGCCGGGGGCGGGAACCCCGCCCCGGCAGCTAGCGCAGCTCCGGCAGGGGGCCGCAAGGCCCCGCCGGAGGCGCGCGATTCGCAGCGGGGGGATCCCCCGCGGGGGGGGGAGGGGCGGGCGCAGGCGAGGCCGCCCGCAAGCCAGGGCGCGCGCAAGGGAAGCGCGCCCACGCCACCCCCGCCCCCGCCGCCGAAGGCGCAGGGGGACGGCAGCGGCCGGCCCGGGGAGACCGGGCCGGCTCCGGAAGGAGGCTCCTCCATGGATCGCCTCCTCAAAGCCAAAAAACGCGGCACGCGCTGATGTGCCGTCTCACGCTTCGGTCTAAGCTGTCTAATGTGCAGCTTCGGCCGAAGTTTTTTATTGTCGAATGAAGTAACTTTTTCCATGCCGCCGATGTCCGTAAAATCGTTTAACGGATGTCGAATCCGGTTATAACCGGACTATTAAGGGAAATAATGCAAGGGGGATGTCGTTCGCCCTGGCGGCTTTTACACAACTTTGACAATTACGTTATGGAAATGAAAGACGTGTGGTGATACAATAAGAGTCAAAATGATATTCTCAACATTCCTAACTGCTCTGATACCATGTGGATTGGGGCTGGAGGGACGTAAGAAGCCTTCATTTTCGAAGCTTACTATGGAAAAGATTTGAGGAGGACGAATCATGACAACTGAACATAACCAAACGATCGACAACCTGTCCATCGCAACGATCCGGACACTGGCGATCGACGCGATCGAAAAAGCCAACTCCGGTCATCCGGGCATGCCGATGGGGTCTGCACCTATGGGCTACCAACTGTTCGCGAAGACGATGAACCATAACCCGGACCAGCCGGCGTGGATTAACCGCGACCGTTTTGTCTTGTCTGCAGGCCATGGCTCCATGCTGCTCTACAGCCTGCTTCACCTGAGCGGTTATGACTTGTCCATTGAGGATCTCAAACAGTTCCGTCAATGGGGAAGCAAAACCCCGGGTCACCCGGAATTCGGCCACACGGCCGGCGTAGATGCAACGACAGGTCCGCTTGGACAAGGTGTGGCTATGGCTGTAGGTATGGCAATGGCTGAAGCTCATTTGGGCGCGACTTACAATAAAGACGGCTTCAATGTAGTGGATCACTATACGTATGCGATTTGCGGCGACGGTGACATGATGGAGGGCGTAGCTTCCGAGGCAGCTTCCTTGGCAGGTCATTTGAAGCTTGGAAAATTGATCATGTTGTACGATTCCAATGATATCTCCCTTGACGGCGAGCTCAGCCTGGCATTCTCCGAGAACGTAGCGAAGCGCTTTGATGCTTATGGCTGGCAAGTGCTGCGTGTAGAAGACGGTAACGATTTGCCTGCGATCGAGAAAGCGATCGAGGAAGCAAAAGCCGATACGAACCGTCCGACGCTGATCGAAGTGAAGACCGTCATTGGTTACGGCAGCCCGAACAAACAAGGTAAAGGCGGCCATGGCGGTACGCACGGTTCTCCGCTTGGAGCTGATGAAGCGAAGCTGACCAAGGATTTCTATAATTGGGTATATGAAGAGGATTTCTATGTGCCTGAGGAAGTGCGCGAGCATTTCGGCAAAGTGAAAGAGCGCGGCATTGCAGCTTATCAAGCTTGGGTTGATCAATTTGCGAAATACAAAGAAGCTTATCCTGAGCTGGCGGCGCAATTCGAGCGCGGTGAATCCGGCGAATTGGCTGAAGGATGGGACAAAGACCTTCCGAAATACAGCGCGGATGACAAAGCGCTATCCACTCGCGTGGCTTCCGGTAAAGCGCTGAACGGGTTGACTGCAGGCGTACCGCAGCTGCTCGGCGGATCGGCTGACCTGGAAAGCTCCACGATGACTCACTTGAACGACCTGGCCTCTTTCACAGCGAACAGCTACGAAGGCCGCAACGTGTATTATGGTGTTCGTGAATTCGCAATGGCCGGTGCCATGAACGGTATCGCTCTTCATGGCGGACTGAAGATTTTCGGCGGTACGTTCTTCGTATTTACGGATTATCTCCGTCCGGCTGTACGTCTGGCTGCGATCATGAAGCTGCCGGTTACGTATGTACTGACTCATGACAGCATCGCTGTCGGTGAAGACGGTCCTACGCATGAACCGATTGAACAATTGGCTTCCCTGCGCATCATTCCAGGCCTGACGGTGATCCGTCCTGCGGATGCCAACGAAACTTCCGCGGCATGGGCTTATGCGGTTGAGAACACAGACCGTCCGGTAGCGCTGGTGCTGACTCGTCAGAATCTGCCGATCCTTGCAGGCACGGCGGATCATGCACGCGAGGGCATCAAACGCGGCGCTTATGTTGTATCCGATGCGAAGGATGGCAACGTACAAGCTCAAATCATTGCAACGGGTTCCGAGGTTCAGCTTGCCGTTAAAGCACAAGCAGTGTTGGCTGAAGAAGGAATCGCCGTACGCGTCATCAGCATGCCGAGCTGGGATCTGTTCGACAGCCAGGATCAGACATACAAAGATTCCGTGCTGCTTCCTGACGTTAAAGCCCGTCTGGCTATTGAAATGGCTCATCCGTTCGGATGGGAGCGTTATGTCGGAGACAAAGGCGACATCCTGGGCATCAACACATTTGGCGCTTCGGCTCCTGGCGACCGCGTCATTGCCGAATACGGATTTACCGTTGAGAACGTGGTTAGCCGCGTAAAAGGCTTGCTGTAATCCAAGCGGATCTAACTCTATATTGATTTTCCGGCACCCGCATCATGCGGGTGCCGTCCATATATCAAGCCATAACGATGTTGGAGGAGGAGAGTTTGTCGATGTCACAATTTAAGAATGCTACCGTTACAAAGGCAGCCAACGTTTACTATGAGGGGAAGGTAACCAGCCGTACGGTGCTGCTGGAGAATGGCGAGAAGGTAACGCTCGGTATCATGCTTCCGGGAAGCTATGAATTCGGAACGGATGGCCCTGAGATTATGGAGATTTTGTCGGGCGATTTGCGTGTTCTGCTGCCTGGAGAGCAGGAGTGGTTAGAGATTCAAGGGTCTGCGACCTTTAACGTTCCGGGCAATTCAAGCTTTAAGCTGGAAATCCGCACCGTTACGGATTATTGCTGCTCTTATCCGACCATGTAATAGTTTTAGCGCTCCACATGACTTTGTGTCCGTAAATAAACATCAAAAAGGCTCAGAGCCGTTGGCTCTGAACCCTTACTGTCAATGCCGGATATCAACGCATGCCTTTAACGTTGGTTGTTATAATGGACTTATTCCTCCGGGATCGTCACGATCTCGCCTTTATATCCGGGAGCCCGGTTGTCAAGCTCTACGTATCCTTTGCTCCATTCCTGATTACGGTCGAGCAGTTTGTAGCTGGTGACGCCGGAAGGATAACGGAATGCGAATTCGGCTACAGTCCAGTTTCTGGCATCCGGCTGCTTACCGATCTCGGCTTGAACCGGGGGCAGGAAGAACAGGTTCTGATTCGCAGCCGCTTTGGCGGAGTAATCCAGCTTGCCTTGCCATTTCAAATATTTGACGCCACCCTGGATCTCGTAATATTCGGCGATGTCGTTATCGACCAGGAAGAAGCGATTGGATTTGCCTTTTGGAAAATAATAATCCACGCCCTGCATTTCCACAGGGAGCATTTCCAGCTCAGGTTTCTGCAGTTGGGATGAATAAGGCAGCTTGGCTGCAGCATTCCGGGCGGTGGCCAGATCGGAGCTCTTTAAGTCAGCGAGCATAGCGGCATCTGCTTTATTGATATATGCCGTCTTTAGAGAACCATTCCAGTCGATGTCAGCATCAAAAGCTTGGGCTACGGCTCTCAGGGGAATCAGGGTCTTGCCTTTATGCAGCAGCGGGGCTGCAGGCAGCGTCTTCGAAACTCCGTTCACATCCATGCGGGTGCTTCCCGCCGTGAGAATCACCGTTCGATGGTTGCCCTGAATCGTCACCTGTTTCTTGCTGTTGTCGTACTTCATGACGTAGTTACCCAGAGGCTTGAGATCGGTAAGGGTAACAAAGGTGGTGCCCTGCCTGATCAGCACGTCACCGCTTGCGGTAACATTGTTAATCGAAGCGGTTGGTTTGGCTGCGGCAGAAGCCGGTGAACCGGCTATTGCAGGAGACAGAACAGCGGTTAGCATGACAGCAGCTGCCATTGCTTTTAATCTTTTGGTCCATTTCATGTTGTAATTCCTCCCTTTGCATAGTAGACGGAAGTGAAATGCAAAAAGTTTCTTTCCGAGAGGAAAATGATGGAATGACCAAAAAAATAGCTCCTTCCTCCTGGTCCGGATGAACCGAAAACCAGCAAGAAGGAACCATTATAAGATATAGCACGGCTTGTTTGTTATTATTGCTGTTGTTCGCCGATTTTCTGGCCGATCCAGGCTTCATAGCATTTCACCACAGCGGAAAGATCCTCTTCGCCATAACCTTCGCTGGCACCGGCCTGGAACAGGCTCTTGGCCAGGTTCAGCATAGGGGAAGGCATTCCGATGCCATCGGTGAGCGAGGAGGCCAGCTTGAGGTCCTTGAGCATGAGCGCAAGCGAGAACTGGTTGCTGAAGTCGCCCTCGATAATTTTGCGTCCCTTCAGCTCGGCCGCTTTGCTGCCGGCCGATCCCAGCTGCACGAGCTCCAGGAAGTTGTCAGCGGGAATGCCTGATTTCGCAGCGATGGCGAAGCCTTCGGCCAGTGCCAGGTTGTTAATGCCCACAATCGTATTGTGTGCGAGCTTGGCCACGGCACCGCTACCGTTAGGCCCCATGTGAATGACCTTTTTGCCCAGGGTGTCAAATACGTCCGCATGCGCTTCGATGACAGCGGCATCGCCGCCAACCATGAAGACCAAGGTTCCATCCATCGCTGCAGGCTTGCTGCCGGTTACCGGGGCATCCAGGAAGGAAGCGCCGAGACCGGATACGGCGGAAGCAATTTCCTTGACAAGGCTCTCGGAGATCGTGCTGCAGTCAATGACGGTCATCCCGCTCGTCAGGGAGCCGAGCAGACCATTCTCTCCATAGAATACATCGCGGATGGATTGGTCGTTGCTTACCATTGTAATGACAAGATCTTGTCCATCAGCCGCTTCACGAGGCGTCTCCGCAATGGAGGCTCCCTGTTCGGCGAGCGGACGGCATTTTTCGTGGGTGCGGTTATACACGGTCACATCGTAATCCTGCTTCAGCAGATTGGAGGCCATGGGAGCGCCCATGGTGCCCAGTCCGATAAACCCGATTTTTTTCATAGCTATATCACCTTCGATTATGGATTCCTGATCCACTCTATCTTAGCATGGGTTCCTGAAACGAAGCCAGCGTTTGTGAGGAATGGAAGCGGTAAGGAGATCCGCGCATGAAGAATAGATGACAGTTGGCCCGTGAAACTTGCGGTCTTTATTAAATTAAAGTATCCTATTTCTAAATTCACAGGAGGTTTAAGGCATGTCTAAAAAAATCAAGTTTGATTACAGTAAAGCACTGACTTTTGTCAATCAGCACGAAGTTGATTATTTCGCTGAGCCGATCCGCACAGCTCATGAACAGTTACATAACGGTACGGGAGCCGGCTCCGATTATCTGGGCTGGATCGACCTGCCGACGCAGTATGATAAAGAAGAATTCTCGCGCATCCAGAAAGCGGCTGCCAAAATCCAAAACGATTCGGACGTCCTGATCGTTATCGGAATCGGAGGCTCCTATCTCGGGGCACGCGCGGCCATCGAAATGCTCTCGCACTCGTTCTATAATGAGCTGTCGAAGGACCAGCGCAAGACACCGGAAATCTATTTTGCGGGTAACAACATTAGCTCCACTTATGTGACTCACCTGCTTCAATTGATTGAAGGCAAGGACTTCTCCGTCAACGTCATCTCCAAATCCGGCACAACGACAGAGCCGGCTATCGCATTCCGTATTTTCCGTGCGGAACTGGAGAAGAAATACGGCAAAGAAGAAGCTCGCAAACGCATTTACGCTACGACGGATCAATCGAAGGGCGCCCTTAAGAAGCTGGCTACCGAAGAAGGCTACGAGTCCTTTATCATCCCTGACGATGTGGGCGGACGTTACTCCGTGCTGACAGCGGTCGGTCTGCTTCCGATTGCTACGGCAGGCATCAACATTGAAGAAATGATGCAAGGCGCGGCTGACGCATCCAAGGAATACAGCAGCCCGAACGTAGCCGAGAACGAAGCCTACCAATATGCCGCGGTTCGTAACGCGCTATACCGTAAAGGCAAAGGCATCGAGATCCTCGTGAACTACGAGCCTTCCCTGCATTTTGTATCCGAATGGTGGAAGCAGCTTTACGGCGAGAGCGAAGGCAAGGATTACAAGGGGATTTACCCGGCATCCGTCGATTTCTCTACCGATCTGCACTCCATGGGTCAATTTATCCAGGAAGGCAGCCGCAACATCTTCGAAACGGTCATTCAGGTGGAGAACGTATCCGAGCATATTACGATCGAATCGGATCCGGACGATCTGGACGGCTTGAACTTCCTGACCGGGAAAACATTGGATTTTGTTAACAAAAAGGCCTTCCAAGGCACGATGCTGGCCCATACAGACGGACAAGTTCCGAATTTGATTGTGACAATTCCAGATTTCACTCCCTATTCGTTCGGATATCTGGTATACTTTTTCGAAAAGGCCTGCGGTATCAGCGGCTATCTGTTGGGTGTCAACCCGTTTGACCAACCGGGCGTAGAGGCGTACAAGAAAAATATGTTCGCATTGCTCGGCAAACCTGGGTATGAGAAAGAGAAGGCCGAATTGGAAGCTAGACTTTCCGAATAACCTGACACTTTCATTGGATTAGACGTAAGACGCTGAAGGAAGCAGTCCGCTGGCATATCATTGCCGTGGACTGCTTTCTTGGCAATATAGAGGTGGTTGTAGTTTCATGCTGGATCGTTACAAAACGGTACGTCAGGCGGGCTCCAAAGAGATCGTCATCAAGAAATCGCGTTTCATCGGGCATGTGATGCCGGTTGAAGCCGAAGAGGAAGCCGTCGCTTTTATTGAAGAGATCAAGAAAAAACATTGGAATGCTACCCATAACTGTTCCGCTTATATGATCGGCGAGCGGGATGAGATTCAGAAGCAATCGGATGACGGGGAACCGAGCGGAACGGCTGGTAAGCCAATTCTCGAGGTGATCCGCAATCAGGGGCGGAAGAATGTAGCCATTGTGGTCACGCGTTATTTTGGCGGCATTATGCTGGGTGCAGGCGGATTGATCCGGGCGTACACCGACGGAGCCGTGGCTGCGATTGAGTCAGGCGATCCGATTACAAGGGTTCTGCATCGGGAGATTTTCGTGGAGCTGGATTATACCTGGCTGGGTAAGGTGGAGAACGAGCTCCGCAACCGAGGCGTTCGTATGGGAGAGACAAACTTTGCCGACACGGTGACCTTGACCTGCTTGCCGCTCGATGGTGATGCGGAGAGCTTTATGTCTTGGATGGTGGATTTGACACAGGGGCAGTCCCTGATCACAGAGGGAGAGCGGCTTTATTTTATTGAAGGGGAATAAAATAATATGGCAAGAAGAGCAGTCGAACGCGAGTTGTCGAGAGAGCGGATACTGGAAGCAGCCAGGCATTTGTTCATAACCAAAGGGTACAGGGCCATATCGATGCGAAGCATCGGGCAGCATCTGGGTTATAGCCACGGCTCCTTGTATTATCATTTTAAGGAAAAGGCGGAGCTTTTCTACGCCATTGTCATGAAGGACTTTAATGATCTAAATGATTTGCTGTTGGAAGTCTCGGGAAAGCCTCCCTGTGACGGGGTATCGAAGCTGGAGCAGCTGATGCTGGAATTCGTTCGTTTCGGTCTGGATAATCCTTACCAGTACGAAATCATGTTCATGATTCGGGACGAAGAGCTGCTGTCCTACTGTCGCTCTGAGCAGGGACGCTGTTTTGAAATGTTTGCTATGCTGGTCCGTCAGTATTTGCTTGAGGAGAATTACAGTGAGGAAGAACGGCGAACCGTTCCGTTGACTTTGTTTTTGTCGCTGCATGGATTTATATCGTATTATATTCAGGACAGAATTGGTTTTGATGAGATTAAACCAGCCGCTCTTACCCATATCAAAGTGTTATGCCGGAGTTTGTACAGCAGGGTCTGATGTTTAAATACGGTCAAAATGCGCAGCTTGATGCTTCAATCCGTTACAACGATCTAGCGTTGAAACGTCAATCACCTAATGAATAAAACACAGACAGGTTCACGCCCCCTAGCATGTGCCTGTCTGCTTTTTGTGTTGTTATACATACGCTGGCGTCAACATAACATCTTATTTGAGGGATCATCCTTCCATGATCTTCACATGATATTGGCGCTGCCGCGGTCCGTCGAATTCACAGAAATAAATGCCCTGCCAACGTCCGAGGAGCAGGTGCCCGTTCTGAATAATCACGGTCTGGGAAGGGCCGCAGGTGATCGATTTGAGGTGGGAAGCGGTGTTGCCCTCCGCATGGCGATACTTGGGATGATTCCAAGGATAGACCTCATCGAGCGACATCAGGACGTCCCGTTTCACATCAGGATCCGCATTCTCATTGATGGCAATCCCCGCCGTCGTATGCGGGCAGTAGATCAGGACCGTTCCCTGCTGGACCCCGCTTTGTTTCACATAGGAGTGGATCTCCCTTGTAATATCCCTCATCTCATCTCGACCTTGCGTATCCAATTCACCGGTATACAGCATGTAGATACCTCCTCATTATTTGCCATTTCTTTTATTTTACCCGATAAAGTGCAAAAGATGGATTGACGATGGGATTCCGCTTTTGGTAAAGTATGTGTAAAGAAAACCAAGTATACAAATAGGAAATATAAAGATGGTTTGCGAAAGTGTCGACCGGAATGCCATCCGGAGGCGGGAGGGATACGAGATGACAACATGGATTCGTCATAAAGGTTGGACTTGGGGGTTTCGAAGTACCGTACTGCTTTATTTTCTTGCCTTGATCGTACTGCCGATCTTTGGGGTATATGTGCAATCATTCTCTGCAGGATGGAGTCATTTTACGGAGAGCATTATGGATCCGATAGCATGGAAGGCTGTACTGCTTACCATCAAGCTGGGCGTCATCTCTACTTTCATCAACGTGCTTATCGGAACGATGATTGCATGGGTGCTTATCCGATATAAGTTTCCGGGAAGGACGCTGCTGAACAGTCTGGTCGACCTGCCCTTTGCACTGCCGACAGCCGTTGGCGGTCTGATGATATTGCTGCTGCTGGGCCCCGGGAGCTTTCTCGGTGGTTTGGCAGAGAAATTGGGTTTTGAAATTGTATTCCACCAGCCCGCGATTGTGATAGCGATGATGTTTGTCACGTTTCCGTTTGTCATCCGTGCGGTTCAGCCGCTGCTGGAGGAGCTCGACCCGCTGGAGGAAGAAGCGGCTTATACGATGGGAGCTTCCAGGACGAGAACTTTTTTTAAAGTCATCCTGCCGTCGATGCTGCCCGGGATTATCAGCGGAGGAATGCTGGCATTCTCAAGGGCATTAGCCGAATTCGGGGCCGTTGTCTTGGTGGCCGGCAACATTCCGGGAAGAACACTTATTGCCTCGGTTTTTATTTTTGGTGAGGTCGAGAGCGATAATCCTGCTGGAGCAGCTGCGGTATCTATTCTGCTCCTTACCCTCTCTTTCATCATCCTCTGGGTGATCAATGCCGTACAGCAGAGGGGGAGACGAGTTTGAGACGTCTGTGGATCGGACTTACGTACGCTGTATTTATTATTCTGCTAATCATCCCCCTGTCCCGAATTGCGATCGGTGCGTTTGATAAAGGGCTGAGCGGGTTTGCCGAAGGTTTGTTCAGGCCGGAAGCCTTGCATGCCCTGATGATGACGGGGCTTATAGTGGTATTCGTTACGTTCTTCAATGCGTTGTTTGGCATCATGATGGCGTTGTACCTGGTACGGGCGAATTGGCTGAGCCGAAAGATCAAGGGCATTCTGAACAGCATTGTCGATCTGCCCTATGCGGTATCGCCGGTCATTGGCGGTTTGATGATTGTACTGCTGCTCGGACCCGACAGCATCATCGGCGGTTTTTTTGAAGGGATCGGGTTTAAAGTGGTGTATGCTTTCCCAGGAATGGTAATCGCCACACTGTTCGTCACGTTTCCGCTCATGGTTCGTGAGGTCATGCCTGTATTGCAGGAAATTGGAAATGATCAGGAACAGGCGGCAGCGACGCTGGGGGCTTATGAATGGACAACGTTCCGAAAGGTAACATGGCCTTCCATCCGGTGGGCTGTCGTATATGGCCTGGTACTCACTGTAGCCCGTTCATTGGGCGAGTTTGGTGCGGTGCTGGTGGTGTCCGGTAATATCATGAATAAAACTCAGACGGCGACAACGTTAGTATACCAGGATGTGGAGAATTTTAACGTGGCTGCGGCGAATGGCGTCGCATTGGTATTGGCTGCCTTCTCGGTAGGACTCTTGCTGCTGATGGAATGGGCCAAAAAAAGAAAGGATGTGCATTGATATGCATGTGGAGGTTCGCGATCTGAACAAGCATTTTGGTACGTTTCATGCCGTCAAGGATGTCAGCTTCGAGATTGAGAAGGGACATCTGATTGGACTTCTGGGGCCCAGCGGAGGCGGCAAAACCTCCATCCTGCGCATGCTGGCCGGGCTTGAGAATCCGGACTCCGGGCAAATCTCCTTTCACGGCCAAGTGGTCAATGATCTGCCGCCGCAGGAGCGCGGTATCGGCTTTGTATTCCAGAACTATGCCTTGTTTAAGCATATGACCGTGTTTGATAACATCGCTTTCGGTTTGAAGGTGAAGAAGACTCCAAAGGCCATAATCAAGGACCGGGTTATGGAATTGGTGGAGCTGACCGGCTTAAAAGGTTTTGAGAGCCGCTATCCGCACCAGTTATCGGGCGGACAGCGTCAGCGTGTAGCCTTTGCCAGAGCGCTGGCACCTGAACCGCAGCTGCTCTTATTGGATGAACCGTTCGCCGCCATCGATGCGAAGATCCGCCAGGAGCTGCGCTCCTGGCTTCGCGAGCTGATCGAGCGGGTCGGCATTACGTCGATTTTTGTTACGCATGACCAGGATGAGGCGATTGAAGTCGCGGACGAAATAATGATTATTAATCAGGGGCGCGTGGAGCAAAAGGGAACGCCTTGGGATATTTACAAGGAGCCGAAGACGCCGTTTGTCGCTTCATTCATAGGCGAATCCACCGTGATTTCGAGCGCGGCCGAGTTGAAGGGATTTGAGGCAGCGGCTAACAAGAATGCGACGCGTGCGCTGATTCGTCCGGAATACATCGAGATTGGAAGCAAGCATGATTTCAGCGTGTTGTCCGCAACGGAGACGGGGATCGTCCGTCATCTGCATTTCCGCGGCAGCGAATGGCTGGTGGAGGTGGAGGTTAAGGGACATAAGCTGATCACCTACCGTTCACTGGAGAAGGAAACGCTGTATCCGGGTCAAGAGGTCCGCGTCCTCGTTCACCGGGCTTATCTCTTTAATGAAGAGCACAGCTGGATCGAGGAGAATCGACTGAAGGTCGATCCGATGCCAATTATGATCTGATGGTTCTAAATATCCGAAGGGAAGTGGATTCATTCATGCGGATCTTAAATATGAAACGCACCTCATTCCTGCTGGTTGGCATGGCGCTTCTCTTCAGTTTTTTTATGGCAGGATGCGCCAATGATCCGCCGGATCGCGAAGAAGTGATATCCCGAGCGGGAGAGAGAACGATCGTTCTGGGCGCGTACAGTGTGGCCAGAGATGCCCTGTCCGAGATCATCCCTGCTTTTCAAGCGCAGTGGAAGAAGCAGACGGGAGAAACCATTCGGTTTCAGGAATCCTACGAGGCTTCCGGAACACAAGCTCGTGCCATCACGGGCGGATTTGAGGCCGACGTAACGCTGCTTGCCATGGAAGGGGATGTCGACAAGCTGGTTCGGGAAGGGCTTGTGGACCCGGAATGGAAATCTCAGCCGTATAACGGCATGGTGACACGATCGATAGTCGTTCTCGGCACCCGCGAGGGAAATCCGAAAGGAATACGGGATTTCGACGATCTGACCCGATCGGACGTCAAGGTGCTGTATCCGAATCCGAAGACATCGGGCGGCGCCCAGTGGGACATTAACGCAATCTACGGCGCGGGGCTGAAACAATCGGAAGAGAACGGAAAGCGTGACCCTGCCGAAGCGAAAGCCTTCCTTGAAGCGGTTCACCGCAATGTGGAATCGCTCGATAAAAGCGGGCGGGCTTCCATGGCTGCTTTTGAATACGGGGTCGGCGACGTAATCGTCACGTATGAGAACGAGCTGCTCGCCCGGATTGCTCAAGGCGTCCAGTATGATATCGTTGTGCCGCAGCACACGATGCTGATCGAGAATCCGGCTGCAGTCGTCGAGCGTTTCGCTGAAAAACACGGCACGCTGGATGTATCGGCAGCTTTCGTAGAGTACTTGCGCACGCCGGAGGCGCAGAGCATATTTGTGAAGTATGGGTTCCGTCCAGTTGAAGAATCGGTGTTTGAACAGACGAAGGATCAGTTTTCCAATCCGCCGGGGTTATTCGATATCGAGTATCTGGGTGGATGGGATCAGGTGCGCGAGACGCTGTATTCCAAGCGCGGAGTCTGGTATCAGGTGCTGGCCGGTCTATGATGCTCGCGGCAAACGGGAGCGATTGAGGTTTCATGAGGGGCAGTCGCGTGCTGAACTGCGTTTCGCAAATGACCCGTCAATCAAAAAAGAATGAAAGTGAGCCGTCCAGGATCTCCTGGCAGGCTCTTATTTGTATATATAGAACATTAAGCAATGATCTGGATAACGCCTCGTGTACTGAAGTTTTCCATGTATACGGATTGTGCCGTACAATCCTGCCCTACACGCGCATTTTCCGCGCTTCCCATTCTTCGCGCAGAATGCCCATGCGAATGGAATCGTAGTAGACGCCCTCGTAATATCTGCACTTTCGCATACGGCCTTCCAGCTGCATGCCAACCTTCTCCGCGCAGCGCATCATTCTCGGGTTGCCGGACCAGGTGGTGATGCCGACACGAGCGATGGTGAGATTTTGAAACAGGCATTCCACCCACAGCGACAGCGCTTCCGTGCCGTATCCGCCGCTCCAATGGCTCGGATCGTATATCAGGATGCCCGCTTCCAGCCAGCGTGAGGCTTCATGCTCCCAATAGAACGTGACGATGCCAATCGTCTTTCCCTCTGCTTCGATGAGCAAATCACTCGGAAATTGATCGGTTTCGAAGTCGGCGTTCCACTGCGTTTCAAATATTTCGTAGGAAATCGGCTTGAGCGGGAAATAAGGAGCGTCGTATTTTTTCCATTCCGGATTCTTCTTGCCATAGATCAGATTATATAGAACCGGGGTATCCTCGGGTTTCCTGGATCTTAGCGTCACTTTGCTGCCTTCAAGGCGAATTTTTTGCATATGTAGAAATTCCTTTCGCTCTGTATTCTGTACATGCTTAAGTACGGTCCGGGTTCTCTACATTGTAACGGTGAACAAGTTGGTTGCCAACTGAATTTGGATAAATGATCCTTTATATGAAACATTAGGTGACATTATTCCGTCAATAGCAGATAGACAAGGAATTTGAGATTGAAGGGGGACAAGGTTATGCGAAAAAGAATGGTACTCTCGGGCCTATGTTTACTTATGGGGCTTACCGCTTGCGCTCAGGGCAGCGATATCCAGTCAGGGGAACCGCAAGCGATTGTAGATAAGCTTAAGCAGCCCAAAGTGAAGGAACTGTCGGCTGAGGAACGTAAAGAGGTGTTGAGCAAGATTAATACCGGCATGGTGGAAGCGCAGAATGATTTTGGCTTACGATTGCATCAGGCGTTATCGAATAACCCGGAGTACAGAAGTGATAATCTGATTATTTCTCCGTACAGCGTTACGCAAGCTTTGGCACTGGCCTATAACGGGACAGCGGGCGGTACGGCCGCCGAGATGTCCGACGTACTTGGATGGAAGGGCATGAATGTGGCTGATATCAACGATGGGAACCGCCAGCTGCGATCATTGCTGGAGAACGGGGGAGGCGTCGTGCTGAATGTGGCCAATTCCGTTTGGCACCAGCCAGGCCTTGAGATGAAGAAGACGTATTTGCAGGCCGTTAAGGATAGCTATCGTGCTGAAGTTAAGGAGGCCGACTTGTTGCATGCCGATGCAGTGGATGCCATAAATCGGTGGGTGAACGACAAGACGAGCGGCATGATTCCTTCGATATATGATAAGCCTCCGGGCGGCGTTGCGGTTCTGATCAATGCCATTTATTTTAACGGGGGGTGGACGGATGAATTTGATCCGGCGAATACCGTGGATGAAGAATTCACGCTTTCTGACGGCACCACTCAAAAAATTTCGATGATGAAGCGGGAAGGACGATACGGTTACAAAGAAGGGGAGTCCTGGCAGGCGATCCGCATTCCTTATGGAGATGGCCGCATGCATATGCTGATCATCCTGCCGAAGGAATCCTCATCCATGGATGAGCTGCAGCAGCAGTTGTGGAAGGATACGTCCGTCTGGAAAGGCGATTTCCCGCATGAGACCATCCAGCTTGGGCTGCCCAAATTTAAGGTGGAACAGACCTTCGAGCTCCCGGATGCGCTTCAAAGTTTGGGGATGATTCAGGCATTCGACAGGGATGCAGCTGATTTTAGCGCCATGGCTGCCGATGGAGAGAAATTTTGGATTGACAAGGTAAAACACAAAACGGTGGTGGATGTCAGCGAAAAGGGCACGGAGGCCGCCGCGATTACAGCGGTCGGGATCGAGACAACCGCAGCTGAGCCTACCGAGCCGATCGTCATGAATGTTGACCGCCCTTTTTTCTTTGCCATTGAAGATCGGGACACCGGCACATGGTTATTTATGGGGTCTGTTTTGAAACCTTAGCATATACTATACCAACATGCGCCTGCCATAATTTTCACCCAAAAATAGGCAACTTTGTTATAATGGTCGAATAAGACTAAAATGTATAACAAAGGGAGAATAGGATGTGCCTATGACCATACCGAAGCCGAATTTATTCATAGGTTCTTCCAGAGAGGCCATCAAGTATGCAAGGGCGATCCACGAACAGCTCAAACGGTCCGCCCAAGTGACACCGTGGTACGGCGGAACGTTCGGGGCGAACATGTATACGATGGAAGCTTTGGAGAAGCAGCTGGCGTCCAGTGATTTTGGTGTGTTCGTCTTTTCTCCGGATGATGTGGCACTCATTCGAGGCAAACATGTATTCGTTACCCGCGACAACACGCTGTTCGAGATGGGGCTGTATTGGGGAAGGCTCGGGCGGCGAAGGGTGTACTGCATCATCCCGGATCAGGTGGAGGCAGACAGCAGTTCCGTTCAAGACGTGATCGTTAAGGATTACCATCTACTCTCCGACCTGCAGGGCATAACGCTGCTCGAATACGAATTGCGAAGCGATGACGATTACAAATCAGCCGTCGATGTCGCTTGCGGGCATATTCTGAGCGCGATCGAAACCGAAGGGTTCTACAACAACCCGAGCACCGTGATTGAGCAGAAGGATGCGGAGCTGAGGCGCAAGCAAAGCGTGCTGCATTTTTTCTGGGAATATAATCGAAATGTGCATGTGACGGATGAAGCGGAAAAATATCATGCACTGAGTGAAGCTGTCCGAAATTCCTTGCTCCCGCCAGCTGCAGGGGATTTCAGGGTGACCGGGGCCGCCTTCTGGGGCCGAAGAGATGAAGGCATTGCCCAAATTGGGGGTAATGTAGGTAGAGGACGGTATTTCCCGTTCGATGGGAGTAAGGAACATTCGCCAAGTAACCAGTCGATTTACGTGATAGATGTCTATAATAGTGGAAAATGGGCATTTTATCACGAAGAGGAAGTTGCGCAGGTGTATGTGTTCTGCTATCCTTTAGGTGTAAATCATGTATTGTCCGTGCATTTTACGGGACATGAGATTCTTACGGATGAAGATCTCGCGGAGGTTGTAGAACAGAATCGTGAGCTGCTTCGTACCATCAGGCATTTAGTTGGAGGGGATTCGTCGTGAGCAGGAATGAGAAGAAGAGAACGTCAGGTCATCCGCAGGGGTCCGCCAATGGCAGCAGCTGGGTGGTTCGGGGACCCGTACCGATGATGAGTACGCTGAAATCCCGGAAGCGCTCGGTCAGACGCCCAAGCAAGAACAGTGTATATGTTGGTCCTTCTGTGGAAGGTGTAGATAAGAAATACGTCAAGGTCATCAGCGGAGCTGTTGACGATAATAAGCCCTCATTTGCTTAATGAATTGCTATGATACCGTTTAAGACGAAAGACCGTTCGGGATGATCCGGGCGGTCTTTGTTTTTTCTTGGTGCGCTTATACAATATAGGGACAAGGTTTACGCAAACAAGAACAAATCTATAAACACAAATGGGGGATGTCATGTGAGCGGGGATACATTGACTTTTTTGGGAACGGGAGATGCCATGGGCGTTCCGCGGGTATATTGCGATTGTGAGGTATGCACGGAAGCCCGGAATACGGGGATCAATCGGCGTTTGCGCTCTGCCGTTATGGTGGAGTGCGATGAAACGTCCTTCATGATCGACTGCGGTCCGGATTGGCGCTCCATGATGGAGGGGCTGGGAAAGCGGAAGATGAGCGATATGCTGATTACGCACGCCCATTTTGATCATATCGGCGGCCTGCCGGAATGGAGCGATGCCTGCAGATGGCAGAGGGAAAAGGGACGGTTATACGCACCTGCCGAGGTGCTGGAGCAGATTGTAAGGCAGTATCCATGGCTCCCGCGACAGATGGAGATGACGCCAGTCGATGATGGATTTTCACTGGGCGGCTGGGAGATTTCCTGCTGGAAGGTAAACCATGGACAGAACGGATATTCTTATGCATACCGGTTTCAGAAGGACGGGTACATCTGGGTATACAATTCCGACTCGATTAATCTGAGCCCTGCGGAAAAGGAACCGCTGAATGGCGTGGATTTGCTGGTCCTCGGAACCAGCTTTGTTCATGAAACCGCCAAATTTGAGACGCGCTCCGTCTATGACATGAAGGAAGCGGCAGAGCTGCTCGCCGAGGTGAAGCCTCGCCAAACGGTGTATACCCATATGTCTCATGACGTCGACGTTCGGAAGGAGCTGCCTCTTCCGGAGGAAGTCCGCGTGGCGAGGACAGGGATGACAATAAAGCTGAGTAAATGAAAAATATAGCGTAGGCCGGGCATGCGTGGGGCTCGGTTGCTCCCGTGCCGAGACCTATAGCGTGAAAATGCGGCAGGATTGCCGCTTTAAGTGCTTCCGGGGCTCTCTCTTACAATGACCTGGCCATGCCGTATCGATCAGGGTACAGCAGCTTGAAGCCGGCATGTTGGTACAGCTTGATTCCGGGCACGTCGGTGATGACGGTGACTTCGGCTCCGCTTGGCGCTATTTTTGTCAGGCGGGAGAGCAGTTCGGACACGATCATCTCTTCAACCCCTTGATCAAGGTGGGAGGCCGCAACCATAATGTCCACCAGTTGAAAATAGAAAGCACCATCGCCTACGACCCTTCCCATCCCGATCAGCCGGTCATTGTCGTCTCTGGCCAGAAGGGACAGCACGCTGCGGTTTAGCGCCGTCGCTATGGCCGAAATCTCAACCTCAGGCAGCCCTGTAACTGCTTTTAGATCCATGTATTCTTGATTCTGTGGAAACTCCTCGGTTATGTTCACGTTCATCATAATCGCCTCCCGCGGATAATATTAAGTTTATCTTGCCTCTACACCACTCAATATACAACATTGATGCAAGTGAGAAGATGTCTTGCAGCGGATCCAACCAAGCCGAGGACATCATCCAACAGACATTCTCAGAGCACTTTAATGTTTTAATTTAAGGTTTGCCAATGGCTTGCGATTCTGGTAAAGTAGGTTCTCAATCGTGATTGGGGAGGGAAGGGCATGCATTACTACAAGCCGAAAGATATCGCCAAAGAGCTGCAAATCAGCACGAGTGCTTTAAGGCATTATGAATCTTGGGGAGTGGTACCCCCTCCTGCCCGGAACGAGAAGGGCTACCGTTTATACACGCAAATGCATATGGCCTACTTCCGTTGTCTGCGCGCCATGTTTCCGGGCTTTGGTTACGCGGTTACTTATGATGTGATTCGCCACATTCAGAAGAGGGAGATGGATGAAGCCCTCTGGCTCGTGAATGGGGAGCAGGTCAAACTGCTGCAGGAAAAAAATATTGCGGATGAAACGCTAGCCTTGCTGGAGAATCCCGAACTTAACATCATCAAGGATAAAAAGCTCAAACCCCATATGACAATCGGCGAGGTCGCCGAACTGACCAACGTGGAATCGTCCGCCATCCGTCACTGGGAGAAGGAAGGCTTGATCACCCCGGATCGAAACCCCGAGAATGGATATCGGCTGTACACCCCGTCGCAAGTCAGGCAGATTTTGCTGATCCGCTCGCTCAGGCGGACCGTATATTACTTGGAGAGCATCAAGGAGATTATTCAAGCCGTGGAGCATCAGAGCATTGAGCAGGCCCAAAAAATGGTCCGCGAAGCGTTGTCCGTCATCCATCAACGGAATCTGCAGCAATACAACGGCATTCATAAATTGATGGAGCTCTGCATGGAGGTAGGCCTGCTGGAGTTCAACGATGCGGCGCTTTTGAAGCCGATTCTAACATTTAACCCGGATCGGGAATGACGGACAGGCATTGACGGCTTTGCGCCATCCCAGGTGACCGGGTAGGGAACGCACTGGCTGCGTTTTTTATGGACATGAACAAGCCCCCATGGATACCATGGAGGCTTATTTGCGCAGATTTATTTGTTCCGGATATTAACCTTGGTTGAGCACGAATTTATCAATGACATGTTTCACGCCGTCTTCGTTATTCCCAAGCGTAACGTAATCGGCAATCGCCTTAAGCGGCTCGATCGCATTGCCCATGGCGACGCCAAGACCGGCGGCTTCCAGCATCTCGTGATCGTTCCAGGAATCGCCGACAGCGATGGTTTCCTTGAGATCGCAGCCGAAATGATCGGCCAGGAAGGTGAGCGCATGTCCCTTCGTGCCTTCCTTATGCATGAACTCCAGAAAATGCGGTTTGGATTTGGTAATGTGCATGTCATCGCCCAGCAGCTCACGGAATACAGGGATCAGTTCATCCAGATAGTCCGGATCGTCAATGATGAGCATTTTCGGGGTCGGTTGCTGAACCATTTTCATAAAATCAGGCTCGATGTAATACGGCGTCCGGTTCAGGGCGCAGTAATCGATCAGCTTCTGATTCTCTTCACGGGCATACAGCTTGTCATCGATGTAGGTTTGCAGATGGAGATTGTGCTCTACGCAGTATTCATACAGCTTCACGGCTGCATCGACGGGTACGAAGCGTTCGTAGAGAACCTTCTCGTCGAGCAGATTTTTAATCAGGGCGCCCTGGTAGGTGATTATGGGAACGTTGAGTCCGGTTTGACGCGCAATAGCTTGAGCGGACGCATAGGCACGCCCGGTTGCCAGTGTCACAACGACACCGTGGGCTACGGCTTGCTCAAGCGCCTGCTGGACGCCGGGGGTTACTTCCTTGTCGTCATTGATCAGGGTATCGTCAATGTCGATGGCCATCAATTTGTAAGTTGTCATGGGTATCTCTCCTTTTGTTTCTGTCTCTGTCTTTAACTCTATTGTACCTTCTGTGGCGCAGACTTCAATTCCGCAATCATCATTCCTGCCAAAATGCATAGACAACCGATGCCGCCGATGAGCGTAAGCCGCTCTCCCGCGAACAGGATTCCGGTCAGCGCGGCGAATACCGGCTCCGTTGCATAGATGATGGCCACTCTGGACGGCGCCGTATATTTTTGACAGACGGTTTGGATCCAGAAGGCGAATGCGCTGGTAGGTCCGATGGATACAGCCAGCGCCCACAGCACGTTCGGCTGGGTCAGCTTCCCTATCAGGTCGGTCACATTGCCGACATGCTCGGTTAGCGCAGATGCCGCTAAGCTCAATATCCCCACGACAGCCATCTGGAGCGCCGCGAGCAGCAAAGAGGGATATCGGCCGGCATAAACGCCCGTGTAACCGATATGGAGCGCAAAACCGATGGCGCAAACGAGCACCAGCAAATCCCCTTTATTCAGGCTCATGCCGGATCCGGTGAAGGTAAGCAGATACAGCCCTGCCACCGCAAGCAAGGCGCTGATCCAGGTGAATTTGGAGATGGAGTGCCTTAGCAGTACATAGGATATGAAAGGGACCAGCACGACGGACAAGCCGGTAATAAAGCCTGTATTGGACGTGGTGGTGTACAGAAGGCCCGCGGTTTGAAAGGCGTACCCTATAAATAAAAAAAGACCCAGCAGGCAAGCATGCAGCAGCATTTTGCCGGATATTAGCTTCCACTGGCTCCGGTAAAAGAGGGTGATGATCCATGCAAGGAGCAGGGCCGCTCCCAGAAAGCGGACCGAATTGAAAGCCATCGGCGGGAGCACGCGGACCGCATGCTGAACGATGAGGAACGTAGATCCCCACATCATGGCCACCAGAAGCAGGCTGAGATCGGCAATTCGTGAGCGATTCACTCGGTAGTCATCCTTTCTTGAAGATGTGAAACTCCTGATGAGATTCCCGTACATTCGTCCCCGGTCGTAACCTTGGGCAAGTGATCAAATTGTATCCCATATCAGAGAATCGGACAACCATTTTTAGGCCTAACCCAAGTGGAAGGGGTAGACAAAAAGAGGATGATTTTGCTATACTAATGAACCGAACGTACATTCTCATGACCCTGGGCTATCGGACGTGAAGGTCGGCAAGCGATCCATCGATCCCTTAGTCAGCATTGAGCTTAGAAAGGAAGATTGTCATCATGATGGGCAGAGCTCATTTGATTATTAGCACAGGGGTCACGTTATCCGTCATGGGCATGAGCGGAGTGCCTGTCACATTGCCGGCTGCCGCAGTGGCTTTGGTTAGCGCGCTGCTTCCCGATATTGACGAGCCCAACTCTCTGCTGGTGCGCAAGGCGATTCCTTCCGGGTTGCTGCGAATCCTGCAGCTGGCCATGATCGGCGCAGCCATCTTTGTTGTCTTCTACGGCAAGGAGTATGCCCCCTGGAACATCGCCCTGGCCGGACTGATCGGGGTGGTTTCGTACCTGCCAAGCCGGACCCTGCGCCATATCGTCATGTTCCTGATCGGTCTCGGACTGATATCCTTCGGGCAGGGCTTCAGCCCATGGAACACGATCGCAGGCAGCGTGCTTATTGCAGGCTCCTTGGTGACCCACCGGGGGTTAACACATACCGTCTATGCCGCTGCCGGATGGACGGGCCTATTGTATTTTGCATCGCAGGGTAAGATCGGCGGGGAAAGCCTATGGTTTGCCGGCGGTTTATCCTACTCCATTCATTTGCTTGCAGATGCATTGACCAATCGCGGAATTCGCCCGCTTCCTCCTTTCAAATGGAGAATTAAACTGAAAATCATGAGCACCGGAAGCAAATGGGGACGTACGGTAGAGAATGCCTGCATTGTGTTAACGCTGGTCCTCGTTTGGTATGTGTTTATGGCCTCCTCTTGATCCGAGGTATACCTGTTTGAAATGAAAAAGCCTCCCACCCTTGTGCAGCATACGGGCGGGAGGCTTATTTAATACGAGCCGGCTCTATTCCTCAAGGAAAATCAAGCCGATCAGATCGTCGAGCTCAAGGTTGCCGAAGTAAAACTTGACGTCGATGCCGGATAACGCGGTGCGCACCGCTGTTTCTTCATACCGTTTGCCGCGGAGCAGGTTCTCGATATCAGCAACATCGCCGACGCCGAAGAAGTCGCCGTAAATCTTGATCTCTCCGATATGTCCTTCACGGATGTCCATTCGGATATCGATAATGCCCACCGGGAACTTCTTGGCATGCTTCACATTGCTTTCAGGGGATAGCCCATAGTTCCAATCCCAGTTCTGGTAGCGTTCCTTCGAGATCTGGTTGATCATCTCCCAGTCCTTCTCTTGAAGGACATATTGCGGTACTTGATCCGGCTCCATCCCGAAAATCGAGCGAAGCAGCTCGGCGCGGAACTGTTCAATCGTCATATCCGAGCCAAGCAGCTCCTTGATGTTGGCCACGCGGCTGCGGACGGATTTGGTGCTCTTGGATTTGAATTTTTCCGGATTGGCATTCAGCGAGGCTTGGACATCATCCAGGTTCAGGTCAAACATGAGCGTGCCGTGGCTGAACATGCGTCCCCGCGTCGAGAACTGCGCGTTCCCCGAAATTTTCTTCTCGCCGACCTGCAGGTCATTCCGGCCGGTCAGCTCGGCGGGCACGCCCATCTTTTGCAAGAAGTCGATAACCGGCTGCGTGAACTTCAGGAAGTTGTGGAAGGACTGTCCGTCATCCTTCGTAATGAAGCTGAAATTCAGGTTGCCGAGATCATGGTATACGGCACCGCCCCCGGACAGCCGGCGCACAACCTGAATGTTGTTGTCACGAACGTATTCCTGGTTGATCTCTTCGATCGTATTCTGATGCTTTCCGATAATAATGGAAGGCTTGTTGATATAAAAGAGAAGGTAGCTCTCGTCCATGGACAAGTGCTTCAAGGCATATTCTTCAATCGCTAGGTTAATGGAAGGATCGTGGATCCCCTGATTATCGATAAATAGCATAGTATCCTCCGTCGTCACAAATCAAAATGTGGTGCTTCCAGACTATTGTAAACCAATTTTAAGACAGAGACAAAGCATTCCATGTTGACGAGGCAGGGACGGTAGCGACATAATGATGGCATTACATAACGGCAGGGCTTGCAAGAGCCAGGACATGGAACAGGAGGAGCCCTTATGAATGACAAAAAACAACCCTTGATCGAGGTGTATGGCCACGGAGGAGACGTGGAGACGGCTGCTGCTGCATTCGGAAGGCAAGCCTCGGCTTTCCTGGATTACAGCGCCAATATTAACCCGCTCGGACCGCCGCAAGGGGTTATTACGGCCTTGCAAGAGGGAATGAGTGCGGTCATTCGTTATCCGGATCCGGGACACCGCAGGTTCAAGAAGCTGCTCGCAGCGGAGTTAGACACCGATCCCAAGCGAATCCTTGTCGGCAACGGGGCGGCAGAGTGCATGGCGCTGTTGTTGATGGGCCTTACGCCAAGGACTGTGGGCGTGGTTGACCCGTGTTTTTCCGAATACCGGGAATTGTCCTTAAAATTTGGTTCGGATATCCGCTCCGTGTGCGGACATCCGGAAAGGGACTGGAGAGCAGACAAGGCGGATGTGATGGAGCTGTTGGCTCGCACGGATCTCGTGTTTTTGGGCCAGCCCAACAATCCGAACGGGGTTCAATACAGCCTGGAGGATATCCGTGAAATAGCGGTATGCGCAGAGCAAGAAGGGACCTGGCTGGTGCTGGATGAAGCCTTCATCGATTTCATTCCGCCGAAGGACAGACAGACCTTGATGCCGGAGCTGCAGGACTATCCGCGGACGATCATTGTCCGGTCAATGACCAAGTTTTATGCGATTCCGGGCCTGCGGCTCGGATACACGGTCGCGCATCCCGACGTGATACGCAAGATGGCAGGCAAACAGGTGACGTGGAGTGTCAATGGAGTGGCGCTGCTTGCGGGAGAGGCTTGTCTTGGCAGCGGCAGGGAATATGAACTGGCTACGCTGCAATTGATTCGCGCAGAGCGCGAGAAGCTGATACGGGGGTTACTAGCGATGGAGCTTGACGTTACGCCGGGGGAGGCCAATTTTTTACTCATGGAGCTTCCGCGGCCATGGAGTGCCGGGAGGTTTCAGTCGGAGATGGGCAGATGCGGCGTGCTTGTCCGAAGCTGCGCCATGTACCCGGGCCTTGGTGAGCGTCATATTCGGCTAGCCGTTAAGGATGCCGGAGCTAATGACAGGCTGCTGGCCATAACCGCGGAGGTCCTTGGAAATCCTTCTGCTGGCGTGACATAGGGATGTCTAGCAGCAGAGCTATATGAAGAACGCTACAGGTACAGTTGGTTCAGATATTTAAGGAGCAGGGAGAGAAAAAAACATGGCAGTACCTTTTCTGAAAGGCAACACGCGTCCGTATAACTCGGACGCATGGCCGGGAGCCACAGTGTCCTTGGAATCGGAGCGGCAGCATCCGCATATCCGGATCTCGCTTCCGGAGCCGGCTGCGTCCATAAGCAGCGCCATATACGGCGGCGGATTCGTGCTATTGGATCATATCGTAAACCGTTATGTGGACAAGCATTACGATTGCAGCGACCCTGTGAACGATATGGTTAACTTTATGGCTGTTCACGGTTATCCGGCTGAATCTACAACTGGATTGATGACAGCGGTGAAACTGAAGTATGCTGCCATCCGGGAAGAGCGGAGTGAACAGTCTTCCATCCTGTGCTGCACCACCGCCGGCGTGGGCAATGCAGCCCGCGCCGGGTCGAGCCGTACGACCTTTGCGGCCTACCAGCCGGGCACGATTAATATCATGCTGATGGTGGACGGGATGATGACGCCGGCTTGCATGGTGAACGCGATGCTGACGGCAACGGAAGCGAAAGCCGCTGCGCTGCATGATCTTGGCGTGAAGGATCATGAGACTGGAGGCGTTGCGACCGGAACGACAACGGACGCGATGGTCCTTGGGGTCAGCGGCAATGCAGCGTATGGCGTTAACCACCATTATGCCGGAACCGCAACCGATCTGGGCGGCATGATCGGCCGTCTTGTCTACGAGAGTGTTACGGAAAGCATTATCACCGAAAGGGAGGACCGGATATGACCGTCGTGTGGGTCATTTGGGCAGCGGTCGTACTGGACCTGCTGATCGGAGATCCGAGATGGCTTCCCCATCCTGTCATCGGCATGGGGAAAGCCATCCGCCGGGTTGAAGGCTGGATACGCCAACGGGCGACTACCGCTCAGAGCCTGAAGCGAGCGGGCATTCTGCTGCCGGTGATCGTGGCCGGCGGCTCCTTCGTACTGGCATGGCTGCTGCTGGAGCTGTGCGGGGCGATTCATCCTTGGCTAGCGTGGGGAGTAGAGATCGTGCTTATTGCGACTACGATTGCCATCAAGGGGCTGCGTGAAGCCGGATTGGAGGTCTACGGCCATCTTCGCTCCGGGAATATCGCGGAGGCCAGGCGCTCGCTCAGCATGGTGGTCGGAAGAGACACCGGTCATCTGGATGAGCCGGAGATCGTGCGGGGAACGGTGGAGACGGTTGCGGAGAATATCGTGGATGCGGTCATCGCTCCGCTGTTTTTTGCCCTGATCGGGGGAGCGCCGCTGGCGATGGCCTACCGGGCCGTGAATACGCTCGACTCCATGGTCGGATATAAAAACGACAAATACCAGCATATCGGCTGGGCATCCGCAAGACTGGACGATATCGCCAATTGGATACCGGCGCGTCTGACGGCAGGACTGTTGGCCATGGTGGCTGCCATGTTGTCGCTGCAATGGAAAAAAGCGATCAAAATGGTCAGAAGAGATGCGCGAAAGCACCCCAGTCCGAACAGCGGCTTCCCGGAATCGGCCGTTGCCGGTGCGCTGGGGGTTCGTCTCGGGGGAGAAAACTCCTATCAAGGCGTGATCTCGTTCCGGGCTTATATGGGGGATCCCGAACGCCCGCTTGAAGCGGAGCATATTCGGGTGACAAACCGTCTGCTGCTGGGCGTATCGGTATTGTTTACGTTGCTGGGTACCCTGGTGCTTGGACTTGTTGCCGCAGCCGGAGGAAGCCTATGGTTATGAGGATCACCCTGCATCTGGTCCGTCACGGCCGCACGTTGTGGAACGAGGAACGCCGTTATCTCGGCCACGAGGATCAGGGAATCCTGGTTGAGGGAAGGGAACAGCTCCTCCCGCTGCGGGATAGGTTTTTTACCAGGCACTTTGTCCGGATCTATTGCAGCGATCTCCTTCGATGCAGACAGACGCTGAATGTTATCCTATCGGACTCCAAAATGGCTGCTATTCCTGATGGTGAAGTTTTGGGCAGGATTATACCGGGAGTGGTGTATGATCCGCGGCTGCGCGAGCTCGATTTCGGAGATTGGGAAGGGAAAACCTACGAGGATTTGAAATCGGATATCTCCTATCGGCACTGGATTGATAACCCCGCAGAAGTTACGCCGCCGAATGGGGAGAGCTGGGAGGCGTTCCGTTCCCGGATTCAGACATTCTTGACCGGAATGTATTTGGATTTAAAGGAACTGTTGCATGTAGAGGAAGATCCGGATACCCTTGTGCAGGCAGAGGCAGAGGCAGAGGCAGAGGCAGAGGCAGAGGCAGAGGCAGAGGCAGAGGCAGAGGCAGAGGCAGAGGCAGAGGCAGAGGCAGAGGCAGAGGCAGAGGCAGAGGCAGAGGCAGAGGCAGAGGCAATGCCAGTTAGTTATGTCCTTAGAGCACAGAGGGCGGAGCTTGATGTGCTTGTGATCACCCATGGGGGCGTCATCCGGCAGATCGCGGCAGCAGCCCTTCCGCATACGGAATTCTGGGAGACGCAGGTGTCGCCGGGGGAGGAGCTCCAGTTGCAATTGACTTGGGATGGAGAACGCTGGCTAGGCGTACGGTTAAGCGATTAAACGAAATCGTATGATATCGGTGCGGAATGGGCGATAACGGGATAAATCCGTATCATAAGGCATTTGAAATGACCGAAACTTTCGGTTGTAAGAGGGAGGTTTATCGCCTATAATCTTGGGCAGAGAAACCATGCTTGGCCTAACATACATAAATTCATATTATTTGCGAGGGTCCCGGACAGAGGGCATTTATTGTCATCTGCCGGGTTAATAGGGAAGCCGGTGCAAGTCCGGCACGGTCCCGCCACTGTGAAGCAGGGACTTCTCCATATGCCACTGAGCCAAAAGCGCTTGGGAAGGCGGAGAAGTCGTTACAGCCTGCAAGTCAGGAGACCTGCCCTCGGCGAATGAATGACGGTCCTTCGAGGAGAGGATTACGTTTGCCGGACCCATGCAGCATGTGTGGGCGGAAGTTTAAGGCGCTATCTGTGAACGGTGGTCCAGATGTCCTTATGTTAAAACGTAATCCCTGATTCCTTGTTTACGAGGAGTCAGGGATTTTTGCTTCTTTGGAGTATGACGATTGATGTTTTTTTCTCCCGGTAAGGATCGGTCGAAGGAATGTAAACTCGCAGCGCCAGGTTCTCAATTATGTATAGGGGGATTTCAAGAGATGAAAGCATTGAACAAAACATGGTCCGTACTTCTGGTAGCCATACTGATGGCTCTGGCCTTGATCGGCTGTGGAGGCGAAGAAGCGGCGCCGAAGGATACAACGCCGCCGGCACAGCAGGAAGAGCAGAATAACGAAGCGCCTGCGGATTCGGGCGAAGAGCTTAAAACGACGTATCCGCTGACCGTTAAGGATTCAACCGGGGTTGAAATGACGTTTGAGAAGGCTCCGGTCAAAATTGCATCCCTGACACCGTCCGAGACGGAAAAACTGTTCGCTTTGGGCCTGGATGAGGAAATTGTGGGCGTGTCCGATAATGACGATTACCCGGAAGCGGCCAAATCCAAGCCGAAATTGGGCGGGTTCCAAGTAAATGAAGAGGCTATTATTGCAGCCGATGCCGATGTGGTATTCGCCGCTTCGATGAATGCCGAGAATGCCGAGAAATTGCGTGAGCTTGGCGTGACCCTGTTCGTCAATGATCCGAAAACCATTGATGCCGTGATGGAGAACATCGAACTGATCGGGCAAATTACGGACCGTCAAGCGGAGGCGAAAGCGGTCGTGGATCAGATGAAGCAGGAATTGACTACCGTTACGGATGCCGTAAAATCCGTGAAGGATGAAGACAAGAAAAAAGTGTATGTGGAATTCTCTCCAGGATGGACCGTCGGCAAGGGCGAGTTTATGGATGAGATCATCACCTTAGCTGGCGGCGTTAACGCAGCCGGCGAAGCGGAAGGCTGGTTCGAAATCAGCGAGGAGAATATTATCGCTGCAAACCCCGACGTCATTCTGTACACGGACGATGTCGTTGACGAAGCAACCAAGAAAACATTGGATCAGCTGATTAAGGAGCGCGGCGGCTGGGATCAGATCGAAGCCATCAAGAACGATCAGGTCATATCCGTGGATGCGAATCTGTTAAGCCGTCCGGGTCCCCGTGTAACGCAAGGGTTGATTGAAGTGGCGAAGGCCGTTTATCCGGAACTGATGAATCCATGAGTAAAAAACTTGCAGGATTCGGTGCGGCCGGCATCATCCTATTACTGTTAACCTTGGTTGTCAGTCTCGGAATCGGCTCCGTGCACCTGCCTGTGAGAGAGATTGGGGCGATGCTGCTGCACCGGCTGCCGGGAATCGGCGATTCCATCGTTCCGGGCTGGGAAGCTTCATCCGAGCAAATCTTAATGAAGGTGAGATTGCCGCGCATATTGCTGGGGATGCTCGTAGGAGCCTCCCTGGCCGTCGCCGGAGCCGCCTTTCAAGGGGTATTGCGCAATCCGCTGGCGGATCCGTTTACGCTCGGTGTATCCTCGGGTGCTGCGCTTGGCGCAGCATCCCTGATTTTTTTCGGGATGGAATACTCCTTTGCCGGAGGTTACACGCTCCCGCTTGTAGCGTTTCTGACCGGAGCAGGGACCTTATGGGTCGTTCTGCTGCTGGCGAGGGATCAAGGAAAGCTGCCGATCCACGGGCTCATTCTGTCCGGCGTGGTGATGCAGTCGTTTCTGGGCGCCGTCGTTTCCTTCCTGACGGTCATGTCCAAAGATACGGTGAACCAGATCCTGTACTGGACGATGGGGAGCCTCAGCATGCGTGGATGGTCGTATACGGCCATCCTTTTCCCGTATTTTATCGCAGGTTTTATATACTTATGGAGCAGGTCGCGAGCGCTTAATATTTTATCGCTGGGGGAACGGCAGGCCGCCCATATGGGCTTGAATGTGGATCGGCTGAAGACCAGTGTGCTCATCGTTGCTACCCTGCTCGCCGCCGCAGCCGTGTCGGTTTCCGGCGTGATTGGATTCGTGGGACTTGTGGTACCGCATATGATCCGGCTGATCACCGGCTCTGATTACCGCGTCATTGTTCCACTGTCGGCTCTGGGCGGCGCGGTGTTCATGGTCTGGTGCGATACGGCGGCACGGTCCGTGCTGGCACCAACGGAAATACCGCTGGGTGTAGTTACGGCATTCATAGGCGCTCCGTTCTTTGCGTATTTGCTATACCGGAACAAAAAAAGGCGCAGGGAGGGTTTATCATGATTACAGCTCAAGGGCTTGGCAAAGCCTATGGCAAGGTGCCGATTCTTGAAGGTGTGGACCTTCATATTGCCGAAGGGGAATGGTGGGGGATCATCGGTCCGAACGGAAGCGGTAAATCCACCCTCATGCAGCTGTTATCCGGTGTGGAGAGTCCCACGACAGGAAGCGTGACCCTTCGGGGCAAGGAGCTTGGACGCTATGCCCGAAAGGCGCTGGCACGGATCGTGGCGGTGCTTCAGCAGGAAGGGCTTGACCCTACCGATTTTACGGTCCGGGAAGTGCTGGAGATGGGGAGATTCCCCTTTCTAAACTGGCTTGGTCGTGAAGATAAGGATGCAGCACCGCTCATTGAGGCCGTTATCCGAAAGCTGGATCTGAACGGTCTGGAGGAACGGCGGCTTACCGAGTTAAGCGGGGGCCAGCGTCAGCGTGTCGCGCTTGGTAAGGTGATGGTCCAGGAACCCTCGCTGCTGATGCTGGATGAACCGACGACTTATCTGGATATCCGCTATCAGCTTCAGTTTATGGATATGGTGGCGCAGTGGCGGAGCTCGTCCGGAATTACCGTGATCAGCGTACTGCATGATCTGAACCTGGCAGCCCAGTTTTGCGATAAGCTGCTGGTCCTTGATCAGGGAAAGATCGCGGGGGTTGGCAAGCCGAAAGAAGTTTTGACAGCGGCGTATATACGCCAAATCTTCCGGGTGGAGCCCTCGATTGTGGCCCATCCCGAGAATGGCGCTCCGCAGGTGCTGTTAACGGCAAATAGCACGTGGTCCTGACCGATGCTGCCGCATGTTCCGGGCGGGGATGCAATATTTAGGAACAAGATATGAGGAGGTCGTTTCATTGACGGATACCAACGTGAATCGTTTAAATCGTTACATTGCTAACATAAAACCGCTGAGTGTCGAGGTGCAGAACGAAACAGCCGCTTATTTGGATACGCTGACGAAGCCTCCGGGCAGTCTGGGCAAGCTGGAGTCGCTAGCGATCCAATTAGCGGGCATTACAGGGAATATGAAACCGTCGTTCACCAAAAAATCCGTCGTTGTCATGGCTGGTGATCATGGAGTCTGTGAAGAAGGAATCAGCGCCTTTCCGGCTGAGGTAACGCCCCAGATGGTCATGAACTTCCTGAATGGAGGGGCGGCTGTGAATGTGCTGGCCCGTCAGGCGGGGGCAGACGTTCATTGTGTGGACATCGGGGTCGCGATCGAGTTGAACCATGAGAAGCTGATGTCGCGGAACGTTGGCAGAGGAACCGCCAATATGGCCAAAGGGCCTGCGATGACAAAGGAAGCGGCACTGCAGTCCATTGTAGCCGGTGCAGAGGTAGCTGCCGAATTGGTATCTCGAGGAACGCAAATGTTCGTGACCGGAGAGATGGGCATTGGGAACACGACACCGAGTGCGGCGATCTTCTCCGTTTTGTCCGGCTATCAGCCTTCTGAAGTCGTGGGGAGGGGAACCGGCGTAACGGATGAACGGCTGCTGCATAAGATTCGAGTGGTGGAACAGGCTATACAAGTTAATAGACCTCATGCCGATGATCCCCTCGACGTGCTCGCCAAAGTTGGAGGATATGAAATCGGCGGGTTGGCTGGACTGATCTTGGGTGCGGCTGCTCACGGTTGTCCTGTTATCATCGACGGCTTCATATCCAGTGCGGCGGCGTTGGTTGCCAAATGCATCTGCCCGGACGCTCTCTCCTATATGATTGCCTCTCATGTTTCGCATGAGCAGGCGCATGTTCTTCTGCTGAAAGAGCTCGGACTCCAGCCGATGCTGCAAATGGACATGCGTCTTGGCGAGGGGACGGGCGGGGTGCTGTGCCTTCATCTGGTCGAGGCGGCGTGCAGGATCGTGAACGAGATGGCCACGTTTGAGAGCGCTGGAATCAGCGGAGGGGCCGTATGAGCCATCGTGGAAGCGTGTTGGTAACAGGCGGGGCCAGAAGCGGAAAGAGCTCATTCGCGGAGAAGCTGTGCATGAAGCGATCGGAGTCGGGAACGTACGTGGCGACTGCGCAAGCCTACGACGAAGAGATGAGGGAACGGATCCGGATTCATCAAGACCGCAGGCAGGATTCAGCCTATCGTTGGGAGACGGTGGAGGAGCCTGTTGCACTGCCCGAATTGCTGGAAACGCTCGGCCAGTCCGCCTCGGATGCCCCTGCTGTGGTAGTGGATTGCCTGACGCTGTGGCTTACGAACGTGCTGCTGCAAGCTGAGCCTGAAGGAAGTGCTGCAATGGAAGAACGGTTAGGACTTCAAATCGGCAGACTCGCAAGAGCGGTCCAGGGTTACCCGGGCATGGTCATTTTGGTAACCAATGAAGTGGGGTCGGGTATTGTTCCGGAATATCCGCTAGGCCGAATATATCGCGACTGGGCAGGGATCATGAATCAGAGGCTGGCTCAGATATGCGATGAAGTATTTTTGGTGACTGCGGGAATTCCGATGGAAATCAAGAGCAGGGAGTATCTCATATGAGCAAGATGATCGAAGCGGCTGCGGCCGCTTTTCAATTTCTATCGAGGCTGCCGGTGCGGAGAGAAATTCCTTTTACTCCGGAAGTGCAGCAACGGAGCGTCGTTTTTTATCCTTTGGTAGGGGCGGTCATAGGCTTTATCGTTGCCGGATTGGGACTGGGTTTAAGCTATGTGCTGCCCTCCCTTCCTGCTGCGGTCATCCTGCTGGTTGTATGGGTGGCGCTGACCGGAGGCCTTCATCTCGATGGCTGGATGGACAGCGCGGATGCGCTGCTCAGCCATCGGTCGCGTGAACGGATGCTTGAAATCATGAAGGATAGCCGTGTGGGTGCGATGGGCGTCATGGCGTGTATGCTGCTGCTCCTTCTGAAGGCTTCCTTGATCATGTCTGTATGGGATTTGTCAGCCGGGGCATGGAAACAAGAGGCATGGCTGCTGGTGCTGGCTCCGGTTTGGAGCCGCTGGTTTATGGTCCATGCGATGTATCGCTGGCCGATGGCACGGGGAAGTGAGGGGCTTGCCGCTCTATTTCACGGATTGACGGCCGGAAGGAGATCGCTGGCGGGCGTAATGGCTGCTCTCTTAACGCTAGTTAATGTAGGTTTCCTATGGATCACGGCAGGCGAGACTAATCTTTGGACGATTGCAGTCGGAGGAATCCTTGTCATTCCGTTCATAGCCTGGGCAGCTGGAAGTTTAACGGCTGAACGGATGAGCCGAAGACTTGGAGGACTGACGGGGGATACATATGGAGCGCTCAATGAACTGATTGAAACGGTTTTGTTAATATTTGTGGTTCTCCTTTTGAAGTTTACATGATATGATAGTAGGGTGATATCAGTGGTAATCCGATAAACATAGTCGACATAATCCGCATCGATGGGAAACTAACGATTTTGACAGGAATTTTCTCAATCGGGTAATGATATGTTTAGAGTGGGCTGTAATGGATATGAATACATACTAGCGCACTTATGACATGAGGATGGAGCACATATATCCTTATTTAAAGAATGGGAGGAATCATTAGGATGGAAACGCTTTGGGTTATCATCAATGTCCTTGTTCTGATTCTGCTGGTCGGTATTCTGTACTGGATGCAGAGAAAGCATATCTCGTTTACCAAACGCGTGTTTGCCGGACTCGGACTGGGTGTGTTGTTCGGAGTGGCACTGCAGCTCATCTACACTTCGACCTCCGATGTGGTGGTGAAATCCACCGATTGGTTTAATTTGATAGGATACGGCTACGTCAGGCTGCTGCAAATGATGGTCATTCCGCTGATCATGGTGTCAATCATATCGGCTATCATGAAGCTGAAGGGCGGAAAGAATCTGGGCAAAATGAGCGGACTTATCATCACGGTGCTGCTTCTGACGACAGCCGTAGCCGCTGCAGTCGGGATTACAACCGCGCTGGCGTTCGATTTGTCCGCCGTCAATATCCAAGGCGGTGCTGCGGAGGAGCAGCAGGGTGCACTGCTGCAAGAACGGCTCGGGGATGTTGAGGGCCGTACGCTCCCGCAGCAGATCCTGGATTTCATTCCGAGCAATCCGTTTGCCGACATGACGGGGGCACGAAGAACTTCGACGATTGCGGTCGTTATTTTCTCGGCATTCATCGGGATCGCGGTTCTCGGGTTAGACCGAAAAAACAAGGAGCAGGCGGAAACGTTCCGCAATATGATTTCTGCGGTGTATGGCGTGGTCATGCGCATCGTGACGCTGGTGCTTCGTCTGACCCCTTACGGGATTCTGGCGCTTATGGCCAAAACGATTGCCACGACCGACCTTGCGGTCATCATGAATTTGATCGATTTCGTCCTTGCTTCGTACGTGGCCTTGATCGCCATGTTCATTATCCATCTGGTACTGCTGGCGATATTCGGGTTCAACCCGCTTAAATATGTGAAAAAGGTATTCCCGACGCTGACCTTCGCCTTTACGTCGCGTTCCAGCGCGGCTACGATTCCGCTTAACGTGCAGACCCAGAACAAAAAGCTGGGTGTCTCGGAAGGCATCGCGAATCTCTCGGCATCGTTTGGCGCCACGATTGGGCAGAACGGCTGCGCGGGCATTTATCCTGCCATGCTGGCCGTCATGATTGCGCCGACAGCCGGCGTGGACCCGACCTCATGGTCGTTCATCCTTACCCTGATTGTGGTCGTTATGATCAGTTCCTTCGGCGTGGCGGGTGTCGGAGGCGGGGCTACCTTCGCCTCGCTCATCGTGCTCTCTACGATGAACCTGCCGGTTGCCTTGGCGGGCCTGTTGATTTCCGTCGAGCCGCTGATCGATATGGGACGGACGGCACTGAACGTGAATGACTCCATGACAGCGGGTGTGATTACCGGGAAAGTCATGAATGAAGTGGATAAAGACGTGTATAACGACGACAACATTGAACTGGATATGGTTCAGGCATAAGAACGTAACCATGGGAGCCATCTTGGAGGCATTGTTTCTGCCGGAGGATGGCTCTTCTGGTACATAGAGAAAGCCCGAATACCGTAAATAAAACGGTATCCGGGCTTTTTTTATCATACTGAAAATGGAATTATCCGATGCGAGTCAGTTCTTTCGGGAAGGAGGTCAGCACCTCGACGCCATCCTCGGTTACGATCACATCGTCCTCGATCCGCACGCCGCCTACGCCTTGCAGATAAATGCCGGGCTCGATCGTGAATACCGCCCCGGACTGTAAAATGTCCTGGTTCAAACCGTGGATGGACGGATATTCATGAACATCCATGCCAAGCCCGTGCCCCAAGCGATGTACAAAAGCATGGCCGTACCCTGCGTCGTCAATCACTTTGCGAGCGGCTTGGTCAATCGAGCCATAGGTTACGCCGGGTTTTACGGCCTGAATGCCGGCCAGGTTCGCTGCGAGAACCGTCTCATAGATGTTGACGGCTTCAGGCTTCAGCTCGCCTACGGCAAAGGTACGGGTAATATCCGACGCATAACCACCCGCATAAACTCCCATATCGAACATGAGCAAATCGCCTGCTTCGATCCGGCGCGTACCGGGAACACCGTGAGGCAAGGCGGTATTAGGGCCGGATAATACCATTGTGGCGAAGGACGGAGCATCGGCACCCATTTTTTTCATTAAGTATTCCAGCTCTGCCACAACCTCAATCTCGCTGACGCCGATTTTGATCTGGGCCAGGCCTTGCGTCAGAACATCCTCAATTAGTCTTACTGCATGTTTGATGATCTTCACTTCATCGGCCGACTTTCGAATGCGGAGCTCCCGGAGCACAGCGCCAACATCCTCGACCCGGCTCGCGTTCAGATGCTGCTGCAGCTGCTCATAACGGGAGACCGTAAGCTGATCCTTCTCTAGCGCCAGCGTACCGACTGCACCTTGAAACTGCTGCTTGAGCAAGAGATACGGATTATCGGTATCCTGGTGCGTGACAATATGCTTAACCGTTGAAGCGGCCGCTGCCGCGTCGGCATCCAATGCGGGGACAATCAGCACCGGATCATTCGCAGAGGAGAGGAGCAGGCCCAGGAAACGCTCATGGGGATCACTCGCAAATCCGGTCAAATAGTAAACATGCTTGGGGTCTGTCACAAGGACATGATCCCAGCCCTGTGTATTCATGGATTGTAGCAAACTTTGCAATCGTTCGTTCATTCTGTTCATTCCTTTCATCATCAGAAGACGGTTCTCACGCTATTAATGTTAGGTTATCGCGTTCAATCACGTAAGTAAAGTGTTCCTTTATTATGAGCTTGATCTTCCTATATAATGTTTTGGAGTTAAAAATTACATAATATATAGGGGGAATTACACTCGAATGGATCCGAATCAAGTTCAGGAGAACAATCCTGGTTCATCACCGCAGGGCCAGACGCCCAAACATCTTATAAAACTTAAAGTGGAAGGGCTTGGCGGATGGCTTGTATTAGTCCAGATTTCTATGTATTTTTCATTGATCACGATCATATACCTGCTGTTTAATCATATTTTCCCGGTGTTCGAGCCGGAGATATGGAGTATGATTACCGATAAAAGATCGGCTGCTTATAATCAATCGCTTGTCCAGCTAATCCTTTTTGAGACCGTAGTTAATGTGTTGTTTATTATTGCATTAGTCTTTGCTTTATTTTTGCTCTATCGCAAAAAAAGGGCGTTTCCCAAATTGATGATCGGTTATATTTTATTTAGTCTGCTGACCGGCATAGTGGACTATGTCGCAGTCAGCCAAATCGAAATCCTGGCTCAGGGGGATGATGGGACATTCATGCGTGAAGTTACCCGGTCCATTCTGTACGCCTGTATCTGGATCCCGTATTTCATTCGCTCCAAGCGTGTGCGAAACACCTTCGTGAATTAATGCCGCTTGAAAAAACAGAAGCGTTTTTCCGCTGCCTCTTGTACAATAGATCTCGTACAAAAAGACTACGCATCTATTCGGAGGTAGGACATCGTGACGCAACAATACCGTATCGATTATGCCGTCAAAGAGGATTTGCCGGCCATTGTGGACATTTACAATTCGACGATCTCAGGCAGAAAAGTAACCGCCGATCTGGAACCGGTCACGGTGGAGAGCCGTATACGCTGGTTCGAAGAGCACAGCAACGATTTTCGCCCGCTGTGGGTCATGCGGTCCGATGACGGAATGGTTGCATGGATGAGCTTTCAATCCTTTTATGGCCGTCCGGCCTATAACGGCACAGCTGAGATCAGCATATACGTAAACGAAAAATATCGCGGCATCGGTGCCGGAAGCATATTAATTCAGAAGGCCATTGAGGAGTGCCCGCGCCTTCGCGTCAGTAATCTGGTCGGATTTGTATTCGGCCATAATGAACCGAGCCTTAAGCTGTTGATGAAGTTTGGCTTTGATCAATGGGGGCTTCTCCCCGGGGTTGCGGAGCTTGATGGCATTAAGCGGGATTTGGTCATTGTAGGCCGTGCAGTTTAATCCGGAAATCATGACACCATCCTGGATGCTTGAAGATGAAGTTGCGTGCAAACCGTTCGTGATTTTATGCATTCCAAACCCTGACCGTCATCCAGTACACTTGAGGTAACGTCGGATGTAAAGGATGTGCGTGATTTGAAAGCAGAGATTCATATATATCAAGCGGAACAGAAGGATTTGAGCAAGGCAGCCGCTCTGTTTAATCAGTATCGGCAATTCTATATGCGGGAAGATGATTTGAACGGGGCCGAGGAATATATAAGGGAGAGGCTGAACCTGGGCGATTCCGTTATGTATTTAGCGGATTGCAATAGAGGAGAAAACCTGTTTACGGCTGGCTTTCTCCAGTTATATCCATCCTTCTCATCGCTATCGATGTCCAGGTTGTGGATCTTGAATGATCTATTCGTGGACTCCGAATATCGCGGGCTTGGTATCGGAAGGAAACTGCTGCATCAAGCCAAAGCGCACGCCCTTCAGACCGGAGCCATGGGGCTGACCCTGTCTACGCAGCTTCATAACGTGACAGCTCAGCATTTGTATGAATCCGCAGGGTATGTGCTGGATGAAGAATTTGCTAATTATTATTTGGATTTATCATAACGAAGGGTCAGATAGCAAACAAAGACGATACTCCAGAAGGGGTTATCGTCTTTGTTTGCTATTGATATATCGAGCGTATTTTACGGAAAACCTCAACCCGGGCAATTTTAAGTTCCCACATTTGGTCCAGCAGCCTCCGCTGCATATCTTTATCATCCGTTGCTTTCAGTTCATTGTAAAGGGCAAACATCCGGTCATTGATTTGGTTCAAGCATTGCCACAGTTCTTGTTCCGTGCATTCCTCCGACTTCGCTTGCTTCTTGCCCTGCGGTTCCAACATATGACGAAGTGTACGAACAATGTCTGCTTGCCACTTCCGATCTTCCAAGCGGATAGCCAAATTGAGAAGATCCAGATAATCATCGAGGGTCAGAGATGTCGGTTCTTTATCGCATTGATCCAAGTTGAAAGCCCCCTTAGCAAACTTCTAATCACTTTATACCAAGTATTATACTTGGAATTATGAGTTTTTCAAGAGAAAAAATAACGAGTATATTGTTATAAACATTGCTTTCGCTTGTTGCAACAATGCGAAGGAATCAATATAGTTAAATGTGACCGTATTTTTCCAATCCAAGGAGTAATATGAATGAAGGTAATTCTCGTAGATGACGAACCGTTGGCCTTGAAGTATTTAGAACGTCAGCTGTTAAAACTGGATACCATGTCTATAGATGTAATCGGTACATATACGAATCCCTTTGAAGGACGAAAAGAAATTCTTGCAAGGGACGTCGATATCGTGTTTTTGGATATCAGCTTGCCGGAATTAAACGGCATTGAGCTGGCAGAGCAGCTGCTTGAGCAGAAGCCTCATCTCTGTATTGTATTTGTGACGGGGTATCACGAATATGCAGTCACTGCCTTTGAATTGAATGCCGTAGACTATATTGTTAAACCTGTCCAGATTGATCGAGTCGCCAAAACGATGGAGCGTTTGCGAAGCCGCATTGCGTCCAGGCCGGAAGAGGTCATGGAGTCCAATCGCAACATTCGGATGACGATGTTCCGCCAGGTTATGATCGAGCAGCCGAACGAGCAGGGGCAATTTGCTCTGCTTCATTGGCGGACAACTCGTGCTCAGGAAATCTTCATTTATTTGCTTCAGCATAGAGGACAGCTTGTACGAAAGTCGGCATTGATCGATATGTTATGGCCGGAGTTTGATATGGATAAAGCCTATCCCCAGCTGTACACGGCCATTTATCATATCCGAAAAACATTGGAGCCTTATGATACCCGATTCCAAATCACCAACACGACGGAAGGCTATGTGCTGAATATCGAAGGCGTGCAGCTGGACATTGAGGAGTGGGAGAATTGGTTCATGTCCAATCCCTCCGTGTCGGCCGAATCGATTGAGGGACATATTGAAATGATGAAGTTGTACACCGGGGACTACCTGCAGGAACATGACTACTGGTGGGCAGAAGGAGAGCGTCAAAGGCTGAAGGAGCTGTGGCTTAGCGTTTCTTTGTCCATGGCGGAATGGTATGTGGATCAGGAACGCATCGATGAAGCCATATTATGCTACTTCTCGATCCAGAGGCAGCATCCCCTGGAGGAGAAGGCTTATTTTTCATTGATGAAAATATATGCTTTGCAGGATAATCCGGCCCAGGTGCACCGTCAATTCAGTCTTCTGTGTCAGGTGTTAGAAGATGAGATGGGCGAGGAGCCAAGTCCTTACATTGTGAAATGGTACGACGAATGGAGCAATGGAATCCAAGTCACCAATATGAAATAGATGAGATAGCCAAAGCGCGCTTTCGAAGTCACCGGTCGTTCGACCGGTGATTTTTTGTATATTGCTGCCCAAATCTGTGGTCCTCCCGGTGTTGTTCAGAAATTGTAGAGGACGGTCTCCTATACTGTGGAGTGAACCATAACAATCGGGAGGTACATGATTCGGTTATGAAATTCATTCGGAAATTTAAGGAATCTTCGCTGCATAAGGCCATGGGATTGGAGCTTGGAACGTTCCGGGAGTTCGAGCTTGATGCGGAGAAGGACCTCCAGCATTGCAGAGGCTTCTATGCTCACTTCAACGGCAAGCGGATTGGCATCGTTGCTACGGATGAGGGTCCGGTATTTCTGTGTGGTCAGGAAAAGTACTTGCTGGATGAGCGTACCGTTCATTTTTTATTGCAAAAAAATGCCGAGGTTAACACATTTATCTTTATGTGGGACGGAGGAGTGAAACTCCAAATTCCTTATTTGCGGTCGTTGATCGAGTACAACGGAAAATGGGTGGATGATTCGATTTTCGACTTTTTTTCGTGGATCTATGAAGCATCCGGGAGAAAAAGATTCTACTCTTACTATACGGTGAAGTATGTATCCGCTGCGGAATTATGTCCGTACCAGCCGCTGCAGCGTCCGGGCAAGACATTGTCGTTTGTATAGCGGCCTGACCCGGCCCGCTTATTTATTGGACTTTATGGAAAAGGAACAGACAACAGCTCCGTAACGATGTAAAATAATGGACAGTTGTGTAGGGGTGTTGATTTTTTACAATATGTTAAAAGGACTGTTATTATTGTCGACCTATTCCAACTCGAGCTCGAACTCAAACTCGAAATCGAAACCGAAACCGAAACCGATCTCCGGCAGAAGGCTGTTGGGGATTACTTTTCTGTTTATTGTCATTTTACTCTCCGTGCGGTTGGCTTATTTTAAAATCATCATGATCCCTGAGGAAGTTCCGTTTCAGCAAGGAGTGCTGGATCTTCGGGATTGGCGGGCGGATGACCGCAATACGGTCGCGCTGAACGGGGAGTGGGCCTTTTATCCGAATCAATGGTTGGGCCCCGATAAATGGTCTCAAGGGGAGCGGCAGCCTGCCGCCGATCCGCGCTGGATACAGGTTCCCGGTCCATGGGACGGCGTAAACGAGAACGGGAACCAAATAGGCTTCGGCACTTATCGTCTCAAGCTGCTCGTACCGGAACGTAACGTAACTTACGGCCTCTGGATCACCGATATCCGTACAGCCTATCGTTTGTATGTCAATGGCGAGTTATTGTACGAATCCGGACATCCCTCCGATACGCCAAAGACCCATGTGGCAAGAATCGTTCCCCATATCGAACTCATCCCCCCGGCTGCCGGAGACGAGCTGGATATCATCCTGGAAGTGAGCAATTACCAATATGCCGATTCAGGCGGGATTAGGCTGCCAATCAAATTCGGGACTGCAGAAGCGGTGATGAAAGGAAAAGCTTTCTCGGAGAACATGCAGCTGCTGGTCTGCGTAGTGTTATTTCTTCATGTCATGTATGTCTTAATTTTGTATCTGATCGGCTATCGGAGCAAAGGCCTCTTATATTTTGCGGCCCTTATACTGTTTACGCTGCTGGCTACGCTGGTTGACGACGATAAGCTCCTGCTCGTTTGGCAGCCTGCTATCCGTTTCGAATGGTCAGTGAAGCTTAAGGTTGTTGCTTATGTGGCTATATCCTTATGTTTGATTCTGTGCACCAAGCATTTACTCCGGCCGAGAATCAAAGAAGGATTATACCGGGCCTATACGATCTTTGTGGTTTCGTATGCCGTCGCTTATTTGCTGCTTCCGTTTCATCTGATGGTGCATCTCTCTACTTATTTATCATTGGTGCTAATAAGCTCCGTGCTGTTCCTGCCTTCGATGGCCAGGAAGGCGGTCAGCGAGCGGACGGAAGCGGCCATATTTATCTTGCTGTCGGCGGTTGCGGTTTCCTGCAACATTATCTTAAGCGGAATTTTAAGGTTTCGATATTTTAAGGAACTGCCTTATTACCCGATTGACTTGATCGTTGCGTTTCTCGGATTTGCTTCCTTCTGGTTTATCCGGTTTGCCCGAAACACTGTGGTGCTGAGGGAACAGGCAGAGGAACTGCAGCGGGCAGACAAGAAGAAGGATGAATTTCTGGCAAATACGTCCCATGAGCTGCGAAATCCGTTGAATGGCATGATTAATATGGCGCAAACGCTGCTGGAACGTAAAGGGAGTACACTTCAGCAAGAGGATCGCAATCACCTGGAGCTGATTACCGGCATTGGTAAGCGGATGTCGCTGCTGTTGGATGACTTGCTGGATGTTTCGTTATTGAAGGACAAGCGGATCCGGCTGAATGTACAGAGCACCCATCTCGGTTCGGCTGCCCAAGGCGTGCTGGATATGCTCCGTCCGATGGCGGAGGGCAAACGAATCGAGCTCGTATGCGAGATCGAGGATGACTTTCCCAAGGTATGGGCAGATGAAAGCCGGTTGGTTCAGATTATATTCAATCTGATTCACAATGCAATCAAATATACGGAGTCAGGCCGAATCGCGGTGACTGCCGATGTTGTTAATGGAAGGGCCTGCGTCCACGTTCTTGATACGGGGATGGGGATGGACGAAGAGACAATAAGGCGGATATTCCTCCCCTACGAGCAGGGAGACTCCAGCTTTGCCGCAGCGGGAGGCGGCTTGGGGCTTGGACTTAGCATTTGCAAGCAGCTGGTTGAGCTGCATGGCGGGGAACTCTCCGTGTCATCCGCTCCGGGGCTGGGAAGTTCCTTTACGTTTACGCTGAAAGTGGACGATATGATGAGGCAGGAGAATACGGATAAACAGGAGTTTGTTGCCGGCTCCTTGGCTTCAAATTCAGAGAAAGAGAAGGAGAGGCTATCTAACATGTCAGATAAGCACGAACAGGATGATGCCGAATCCGAGGCTAAGAAGCGTTCTCGTCAAACCGATGGCAGGCTGCTCATCGTAGATGACGATCCGGTTAACCTAAAAGTTATCCGTCATTTGCTTGAAAACGAAGGGTATCAGATCGTGACCGTTACCCGGGCTGACGAAGCCCTCCAATTATTAGAGCAGGGAGAATGGGATCTCATCATATCTGATGTGATGATGCCCCAGATGTCAGGATATGAATTGTCCAGGACGATTCGGCAGAGGTATATGATATCGGAGCTTCCAATTCTGCTGCTGACTGCAAGAAATCGGCCTGAAGATATTCATATGGGCTTCATTTCCGGAGCTAACGATTATTTGATAAAACCGGTGGATCATCTGGAATTAAAAACAAGGGTACGCGCACTGCTGGAGCTGAAGCGCTCCATTAATGAAAGGCTGCATATGGAGGCGGCTTGGCTCCAGGCTCAAATTCAGCCGCATTTTCTGCACAATACTTTAAATTCGATTGCGTCTCTTAGTGAGATTGACCCTTCCCGGATGGTTGCGCTGATTGGAGAATTCAGCCACTATCTGAGAGCCAGCTATGATATCAGCAACTTGGAGCGTTTTATCCCGCTGGAGCAGGAGCTTGGCTTGGTTCGCTCATATCTGTATATCGAAGGAGAGCGGTTTGGGGAACGCCTGCGTGTCCGTTGGCATATTTCCGAGGAAGTCGCTGTTCAGCAGTGGAAGCTTCCCCCTTTGACCATGCAGACGATTGTGGAGAATGCTGTCGTTCACGGGGTATTGGCTCGAACCCAGGGAGGGACCGTAACGATTCGCATCGTAAGTGAAGCTGAATCCGCCAAAGTCATTATTGCGGATGATGGTGCCGGGATGGATCCCGAGAAGCTCCGCTTGATGCTGGGGAGCGGGCAGCGTACCGGCAAGGGAGTCGGCCTTATGAACACGGATCGGCGTTTGAAGCAAGTCTATGGGCAAGGACTCATGATTGACAGCACAAGGGGCAGAGGAACCACCGTGTCGTTTGTCATCAGGAAGATGGCATAATGAGAGCCTAAGCCTATTAAACCTATAGTCTTTGAATCTTGGACGAATGCTTGAGGTATGGGTTAGGATGTAGAGAGAATGATCCAGGTACATTGTTCTTAGGGAAAATACGGAGACGAAGTTAGTTGATGGTAAATAATAAAACTTACGTAACCGAATTCCCGGTCTTGAATCCGGATCAACCGCCGCGCTTTGTTACCCATAAATCTCGCCATTTTCCCGAAAGAGGGGGAAATGGCAATGCCGATTCAATAATATAAACATCGGACAATCGATGTGCAATATGCACGGAGAGATGCGGACAGGAGGTCCGCTATTTGCCAACAACAGTGCCAAATTTAAGGCTTTGCGGACACAGAATCCGTTATTCTCGGCTTTTTCCTGTTTTTTGCTGTGATATGCCGGCAATAGCGGAACAAGGGTCCGCTTAAGCTTAATTTTAGTACCTTTGTTTGCAAATAGCGGAATCATGGTCAACACGGAGCAGGTCTTATGACTACTGTACACCGTTCGCGGCGCCCCCTGTGCTGATAATGTGCAATATGCACTGATGATGTGCGATATGCACTGACGATGTGCAATATGCACTGACGATGTGCAATATGCGCTGATGATGTGCAATATGCACGGAGAGATGCGGACAGGAGGTCCGCTATTTGCCAACAACAGTGCCAAATTTAAGGCTTTGCGGACACAGAATCCGTTATTCTCGGCTTTTTCCTGTTTTTTGCTGTGATATGCCGGCAATAGCGGAACAAGTGTCCGCTTAAGCTTAATTTTAGTACCTTTGTTTGCAAATAGCGGAATCACGGTCCGCACGGAGCAGGTCTTATGTCTGTACACCGTTCGCGGCGTCCCCGCACCGAGCGCTGTCCCCTGTGCGCACGCACCGAGCGCGGCGGCGCCTGTGTGCACGCACCGAGCGTGGAGGCGCCTGTGTGCACGCACCGAGCGCTGTCCCCTGTGTGCACACACCGAGCGCGGCGGCGCCTGTGTGCACGTACCGAGCACGCTGTCCCCTGTGCACACGTACCAAGCGCCTTGCCCCCTGTGCGCACGGTGCGTGGTCCGGGGCAAACTTGGATGGCTGTCGACCTTATACAATGAAGCCATCTCTCGAAGCAACGCAAAGATCAACGGTAAGTGGGTGGATCATCAGGTTCTGGCGATTATTAATCCGTCATAGGATAGCCAGTTTTCCAAAGTGCAGTAATCGATGATTTATGGCTCAATCAACGGGATACGTTAGTTGAAAAGACAACAGCGGCGGACCAAGAATTTTTACTTTGCATAAAGGTGGACCTCATGATCTCTTCTTTCTTAGCTACGATTTATGGCGTATTCCTACCCATATCGCTGCCCGTCATCGGCGGAGCACTGCTCAAGCGATTCAAGGGCATTGAAACCAAGGGTCTGTCGGCCCTGTCTTTATATGTGCTGAGCCCGGCTCTGATCTTCGAAACGCTGGAGAAGGCTTCGATTACCTCGAATGAGGTCACGGTAACGGTTGCGTTTTGTTTGTTGAATGTGATCGCGCTATGGGTGTTGAGTGCCTTAGCCGGTAAAATGCTGGGCTTGTCCCAGACAGAGAAATCGGGGCTCGCCTTGACCACTATTTTTACCAACAGCGTGAATTACGGCCTTCCCCTCGTTCTGCTTGCCTTCGGGCAAGCGGGGCTGGATAAAGCTTCTGTTTATGTCATTGTGCAGATTATCATTATGAATACATTAGGGGTGTATCTGGCAGCGAGATCTCATTTTTCCGCCGCAAAGGCGATCAAATCGGTGTTTACGCTCCCCTCGGTTTACGCGGCGGGACTCGCCGTACTCTTCCGGTTGACGGACTTTCAGCTTCCGGAAGGGTTGAATACCGGCGTTTCCATGCTGTCCGCGGCTTATGCGCCGCTCGCTCTTGTCATCTTGGGAGCCCAGATGGTCGGGGTTCGGGATGGCGGAGCTTCTGCCGTCTCCAAGCGCGGATTCTGGTCGGGCATGGCGATGCGAATGCTGGTGGGCCCATTGGTGGCTTGGGGATTGCTCGCGATTTTATCCATTGAGGGAACCTTGTTTGCGGTCATCCTGATTTTGTCGGCGATGCCAGCAGCCGTGAACGCGGTAATCCTTGCTGAACAATACGATGCCGCGCCCAAGCTGGTATCCAGGTGCATACTGTGGACCACGCTGGCTTCCTTTATCGTTCTGCCTGCCATGATCGGCTTTCTCTAGGCTTGCCATCTCCTGACCTGAAGCTTGGTTCAATCTCCAGACGTGTGTGTAAAGAGTAGTAAGCGTCAAGAAATAACCAACATCTGCAACTAAAGAATCGGATGGAGGTGGAGACTATGAGCAGGCAGCGTGACCGAGACGTGGAGATCGAGACCCGCAATATCGAGGAGCGGAATGACTCCAGCAGGGTAGCATCTACGTTAATTAAGTATGTGGCTTATCTGATTATCTTCTTTGGATTTTTGTATTTCCTTATCAAATACGTATTTCCGATGTTCTAGAAGGAGCAGATGGTATTCGTTAAAAAGCCTCCCTTTCGTGGTACGCGAAAGAGAGGTTTTTTATCATGGATCGGCTTTTTTCAAAACAAGCTGTACCCTAGTCAGGCGATTCACCCAACCTCGAACGATCAGCTTTATTTTGCAGCTGGGATCATCAAATCTTCCAGCTTGGTCTCTTCATCAGACCAGTCGGCAAGCAGTTCTTGAATATACCGGATGTCCGAATCGTCCGGATCATAGAAGTAATCACCGCGGATCACTAGATCTTTTCCCTTTAGCATGTAATTCTCAAATGTCGGTGGGGAGTCATTAAAAAATAGGTTTTCGGCCAGCTTGAGAATGAAATCGGAGTTTAAGTCCATCGTGAGATTGCTGCCTCCGATACGTATTAGCTCCGGGATTTTGGTTATATTTTTCAATTCAAATACCCGATCCATTAAGGAACTGAGGAATATGCGCTGGCGCATGGTGCGGTTGAAATCCGAGTCTTCCCGGTACCTGACATAATTTAATGCATCTGTGCCATCGTAAATCGGCTTGTTCGGCTCGATCCGCAATTTGATATGACGGGCGCTCTTGTTCTCGATGACTTTATCGATGGGGAGTTTAATCCCATCCAATGCATTGACGATATCCTTTAATCCGTAGAAATTGATCGCTGCATAATAATCGACAGGGTGCTGAAACAGATGCTCAACCGTATCCATGGCCATTTTCGCGCCGCCGTGGGCGTAAGCTGAGTTGATTCGGGAGGTGACTCCCCTGCCGATGACTTCGGTGTAGGTATCCCTGGGAATGGAGACGAGCAATATTTTATTAAGGTCAGGTCGGATGACAGAGTAGATGATGGTGTCGGAACGGGCAGGCTCGTCCTCGCGTTGATCAACGCCCAGAAGCAAAACCGAGAATGGTTTCGTTGCCTCCGAAGCAGGCTCGGGCGAATCAGAAGGACCAACAGGTTTGTAGGACTTGTCCAGTGTATGTTTGATATCTTTCGCGAAAAAAACATGAAACGCCATCCAGGATAATTCTTTTCTGAAAATATAGCCTAGTCCGCCTAAGAGAATTAGTATCGATAAGGATATTCCTATCCATTTCTTGAGCTTGATACGGCTTTTAGGTTTTCGAGGACGTCTGATAGTATACGTTTCATTTCGATGTTGGCTGGGATCCATGGATTTCCTCCTTGAATGTTTCGGATCATGCAGGGATGCCTGGATTATGTTTGAATAGGTTGATTTTACCAATACGTGTTGTGATAATTATAGTGAAATGCTCGGGAAAATCAACATAGAATTACATTATATCCCATAATTATTTTGAAATTTGTATATCAAATGCCTGGTTTTGGATTAAGGGGCTTCACCGTTGACTTTAAGGGTTAATGTAACTATGATGGTTACATGATATGATAGTCATCTGAAGATTTGGTCCGTCAGGAGGGGTCACATGAACATAAGCAGCCGATTTGCAGTGGCCATTCATATTCTCTCCGTGCTGGAGATGAATAAGGCTGGCGTCAGCACCTCAGATTATATCGCGGAGAGTGTGAACACGAATCCTGTGGTTATCCGGCGTATCGTAGGCATGCTGAGCAAAGCGGGCCTGGTGGAGGTTAAACCTGGCGTAGCGGGAGCGAAGCTGGCAAAGCAACCGTCCGAGATTACGCTTCTGGATATTTATCATGCCGTTCATGTCGTGCAGGAGGATTCCTTGTTTGGCATTCATGAGAATTCGGACACAAAATGTCCTGTTGGCAAACATATTCAAACGGCAATTGTCCCGGTTTTTTCAGCGGCCCAGAAGGCCATGGAGAACACGCTGCATGAGGTGAATCTGGAAGAGATTGTCCGGAAAATTGATGCCTCTGCGAATGGAACATCAAGTGAATAAGCCAAAATCATACGCTCAATCCTTATGTAGGATGGGCGTTTTCTTTTGGTTAACTGTTGGCGACTCTTCGATGTACTTGTAAATTACTGGGTTTGACAACAAGGATGTCCTGTAACTATAATGATTACAAGCAAGGTGTAACTGATTTGATTACAAGTTGAACCTGACGTTGACCTGAATATATGGAACGAACTAACCACAACATTCAAGGAGTGAGAATATGACAGCCATTATACATCCATCCACAAAGCTTGGCCCCGTCTCTCTGCGGATCAGTAATCTGGCACAATCTGTTCGCTTTTATACAGAAGTCGTCGGGTTGAAAATGCTTCGCCAGCATGGCCGTGTTGCCGAATTGACGGCAGACGGCAAACAGCCGCTGCTGATTATAGAGGAAATTCAAGATCTGGTGAGACCGCAGACCCGGACGGCAGGTCTGTACCATTTTGCGATCCTGGTTCCGAATCGGGAATCGCTCGGGCTTGTGCTTGCCAATCTGATTGCGCATAACATTCCTGTCGGTCAAGGCGATCATTTGGTCAGCGAAGCATTGTACATTAATGATCCGGACGGAAACGGCATCGAGATTTATGCCGACCGACCAAGGGATACCTGGAAGCGTGATGCCAATGGGGAGTATGTGATGACTACCGACCCTGTCGATGTAGAAGGACTGCTGGCTCTCTCCAAGGACAAGGAATGGTATGGACTCCCTGAAGAGACGGTTATCGGGCATGTGCATTTCCACGTGTCCAACCTGCATGATGCCCGCGTATTTTATTGCGATGTTCTTGGGTTTGAGCTGACAGCCCATTACGGCGGCGCTGCGTTGTTTATTTCTGCGGGAGGATACCATCACCATATCGGGCTCAATGTTTGGGCAGGATACGGTGTTCCGAACACACCACGGAGCGCTGCGGGGATGGAAGATTATACGATTGAGCTTCCGAGCTATGAGGAGCTTGAAGCGGTAACCGGCCGTATCCGTGAGGCGGGACTGCGCCTGGAGCAGCGCGATGGCGTCTGGGCCGTTCAAGATCCTTTGGATATCTGGATTCGGTTGGTTGTTGCTTAATATAATTTAAGATAAAAAGCCTGTCCGCGATGATCGTGGGCAGGCTTTTTTTATGAGAAATCTCGGTTATCTCTAAGTTATATCTGGTCTAATTCTCCCAGCGTACGAAGCATGAACTCCAAGATATTCGGGATATCTCCCATCTGTTCTTCGTTGATTCTACGGGGAAAGCGAAGCTCGATCGTGTTGTGAAGCGGTACCGGATCATCGCTGTAGGTGTACCGTATCGTTTGCAGCGGAGGCAGCTCCGGATTCCATATCTCCTTTATGATCTGGGCAATAGCCGGACACGCTATGGAAGCATCAGCGATATGTTTATAAAAGCGGAGCTTCAGCTCGCAGGCTGGCTGGCCTTCCGGAATTTCCAAGATCTCGGCCGCCAAATCCCGGAGCCCGGTCTCGAGGCAAATTTCGGCTGAAGTTGTGGATGGCGCTGCCAGCTCGAACCGGAGGCTAAAACTTTTGGATAACGTGGCCATATCCAGGAGATCCTTCCGATCGGTAACACGAATGATTTCATCGAGGTTATCGAGATCATAGACCGCGTTTTCGATGCCAACCTTTAAATTTTCGAATATCGTCGGGTCAAACATGAGGCACATCCTTTAAACGTCATAATGTCGTATATACGATTGTGGATAATATATCACAATTCAGCTGCTTAAGGGGAGCATACTAATGTATAAGATGGGACTCTCTGCGTGATTTCCTTCGTTTTATAACAGTATTGCCAAATGGTATCATCGTTGACTCGCAATCGGCTCCAATCTGGTATAACGGAAAAATCGTAGGGGCAGCAAGATTGACCTGCGGGTAAAGATCATGATAGGATGAAACACAAAATACAGTAAAATATATTTTACCGGTAAAATGTATGGAGGTGTTAAAATTAAAATGACTGGTGTTTATAGAATTAAAACTCATGAACAGCTCAAAGCGATTGCCGATCCCCTGCGCACCAAGATCCTGATGAATCTCGTGAAAGATGCCTACACCGGACAGCAGCTAGCCGAGGTACTGGACATTACGCGGAACAATATTTACTTTCATCTGAAGGAGCTGGAGAAGCACGGCATCATTCACGTGGTCCGGAAGGAAGAGAAGAACGGTATCGTGCAGAAATACTATCGCGCCGTCGCAAGCCGTTTCATTCCGGAGGATCATTTGCTGCCGAGCCTGGATTTGGTGGAAACATCCAGACAGGTATTTATGGAGACACTCGATGTTACCCGGACGAAAATCGAAAGCGCGCCGGCTTCTTCTTTTGCCTTGGACAGCACAAGCGAACACTATCGAAAAAACATGGCAGGGACCTACCGTTTTCATGCAACAAAGGAGAGCTTCCATGCTTTTGTGGACGAGTTCAAGCAGCTCATGAATAAACACTTTACGATGGAGAAGGCCGAAACAGGCCATACGCATGTGTCCACGGAAGAGAAAAATTACTATATGTCGTTGATCGCATTTCAAGATGATCAGGAGGATATCACCATTCGATAATCCTTGATGGGGGAGTCGTTACATATGGAAAAAAATCAATATAACGTCGTTATCGATGATGCATGGTTTACCGTATCGCAGCTGGATGAGACCACGTTCGCGATCAGTGAATACGGACATTGGGAGAAGGTGCATTCGTTTCTGTTGATCGGAAGCGAGCGTGCCGCATTGATTGATACGGGACTTGGCATCGACAACATGAGGCGGATGACCGATCAGCTGACGGATTTACCTGTTGTGGTGCTAACCACGCATGTTCACGCGGATCATATCGGCAGTCATGGGCAGTACGGAGAGATTTATGTGCATGAGGCTGAGGAGGACTGGCTCGTCAGCGGGATTAAGAAGCTGTCCATTGAACAAATCCGTAAGGACATTTCACGCGATATCACGAGGCCGGTACCGGCTTCCTTCGATCCGGCAACCTATACCCCTTACCAGGGGCAGCCGACCGGTATTCTAAGGGATCGAGATGTCATCGAGCTGGGCGGGCGGAGTCTGGTTATTTACCACACACCGGGCCATTCGCCCGGGCATATCGCGGTATTTGATATACACCGGGGTTACTTGTTCACAGGGGATTTATTGTATGACGAGACGCCGATATATGCTTTTTATCCAACGACAAGTCCGGAGGATCTCGTAAACTCGCTGGAGCGGATCGCGAATCTCGATGGTGTAAAGCGCATCTATGGTTCTCACAATACACTTGGGCTGGATCCGGCATGGCTGGTCGTGGTCAAAGAGGCGGTTCAAGAGCTGCGGGAAAAAGACCTTGTCCGATTTGGAACGGGCATTCACCGGTTCAACGGATTTTCGGTTCAATTTTAGCACCGTTATCCGGTTGCTTCTCCGGCAAGCAAGCGCCATGGGAAGAAATGAAAAGCCTTGCACCGAGGGGTGCAGGGCTTTTTCGATCCCTAATTTATTTCGAGGCTAGCGGAAGGGTGTAGAAGTTAAAAGCCTTATCCAGCAGAGCACAGGCCTCTTGACGAAGCAGCAGCTGCTTGGATTGAAATGGACGGAGTCGTCTTTTTGGATACGGGTGTCCGGATCAACGAATCCACTTCCGATAAGCGCTTCAACCTTGTATGCCAAGCTGGGCGTCCGCAACCGGGACGAAGCGATAGAAATTGCAAATCAGGCCGGGCTCCTATGAGCCCGGCCTGATTTCTGATTTTTGCATATTCCTGCATCAAATCCGTTTGATGGCAGCGTATCGGAGTGCATACCATCAGTAACTGCGGTCCATGTTTTTACCGTAATAAATTTCGTCCATCTCCAGTTTGATGCGCTCGGTGATTTTCTGCTGCTCGGCTTCGGATAGCTTATCCTTCGTGTAACCGAACAGATAGTTGTCCAGATCAAACTGCTTCAGCTTACACTTGGTGTGGAAGATGTTCTCCTTGTATACGTTAACGTCAATCATATCGAACAGCTCCTTGGCCTCGTCCGGAATGTAGTTTTGAATGGAACTGATCTCATGGTCGATAAACAGCTTGTGCCCGTGAATATCCCGCGTGAAGCCCCGAATTTTATAGTCGATCGTCATAATATCCGTATCAAAGGAGTGGATCAGGTAATTTAGGGCTTTCAGGGGTGAAATCTCCCCGCAGGTTGACACGTCGATATCGGCCCGGAAGGTGCTGATTCCCTCATCGGGATGGAATTCCGGATACGTATGGACGGTAATATGGCTCTTGTCGAGCTGAAGGTTTACATTCTCCGGCAGCGGCCCCGGCGATTCGTCATAGGATTCCTCAGGAACCTCTACGACAGGGCCCTCGGATACAAGCACCGTTACGCTGGCGCCTTGCGGGATATAATCCTGCTTGGCAATGTTCAGGACATGCGCTCCGATGATTTCGGCCACATGGCTTAATATTTTTGTTAGCCGATCCGCGTTATACTGCTCATCAATATATTCAAGGTACGCCTCTCGTTCTTCCCGGGTTTTCGTATAGCAGACATCGTACATATTAAAGCTGAGCGATTTCGTTAGGTTATTGAACCCGTGCAGGGTAACGCGTTGTTCTGGTGTCATATCCATATGAATTTCCCCTTGTGTCGTTAATATATCAGTTCGAGTACCTATTATTTCCGAAACCAGCGATTCCTAATCTGCCCATGCCTCACCTTCGGAATTAACATTAATATGTTCTTACCCGGATCGGGTTTAACATTAACAGAGGGTCAAGGATGATAGAGACAAGTATCGGCTGCTCCAAACTCAAAAAAGGTCAACCGGTAATCCCCGGCTGACCTCAAGACGAGAAGGACACCTGCTACATGCAGCATATCCTTCGAGCGTGTATATGGACTTCACTTCGTATTGCCGATACCATGGTCCTTCTCAAACGGCATGATTACTCCGTAAATTCCAGCAGTTCAATTACATTGCCAAAAGGGTCCCGGATTGCGTTGTATAGACCGGGAGGGCACGGCTGCGGTGTATCAAAGATGACCTCTACACCCTGCGATTTGTAGTTCGCAATCGCCGCGCTTACATCAGCCGTCTCAAGTCCGATAATAACCTGAGCTTCATGCGGATAATCGGTTTTCGTAGGACGGTCGCATTTTTGCAGAACAAGGGAAACGTCTTCATGTTTCAAACTGATGATCTGATCATCATACACCTTGGAAATTTCGAATCCCAGAATATCACAATAAAATCGCGTCGCTTGATCCATATCACTTACATTAATCGATAGAACACAAAGATTGGGCATAGTTCCTCTTCTCCTCTAATCCATGGGTTGTCTTACTGGCAGCATAGAATGCCTTCACCGGATTCGATGCTGGATTTTAAGCTGGCGAGCATGCCCTTCCATGCATCCACATGCCATTCTCGGGCTTGCAGTGACGCTTCGGTATCCTTCCAGCCCGTATGCTCTAAGGTAATTCTCGTGCCGCCGTCCTGTTCAGGTCTAAAAGACACCTTGACCTCAGTTAATTCCCCCTGATTCATCGTTTCCGCAAAGGGATCGGGTCCTTTCCACTCAAACACGAGGGTATGCGGCTCATCATATTGCAAAATGGTACAGCCCGCGGTGCACATCGATTCACGATTAGCGGGGTTAAAATAAAGCTCGAATTTCCCGCCCGCCTTCGGTTCAATTTCCGCAGCCGGCGCAAACCATTCGGTTATCCTCGCAGACTCCGTCCATGCTCGCCAGAGGAGCTGCACGTCGGCCTGAATTATGGTTTCTTGAATAATGGTCATGTCTATTCCTCCAAACATATCCTGCTCATCGTTCCGTAATAACGCTTCCAGCAATTCCATTATAAAGGGATATGCGATTCAAAAATTCTTCTACCTTGCGCTGTTATTTCCGATCCTTCTCGAACAAGAGCAGAGGTAGATTAACAACAATCGGCGGGTCGTAGGGCAGAGGCTCGCGCAAGGTGATGTTTACGGCGAGATCGGTTTCTTCGTCGATATGGACAGGCTCCTCCCGCTTGCCTCGCAAGGATTTGCTCAGTAGAAAATAATCCCGGGGATTGAGGCTCCAGGGGATGCCCGCTGCCAGCACATAATACGTTCCGGTTGGTATGCCGGTTAAAGTACAGGTCCGGTTCTTGAGGTTGACCGCCGTACCGGACACGGGCTTCTGATCAGGCACGGGTCTTGGGAACAGACCAACGTAAATCATGCCGCGGAACGCCTCGGGAGCTTCGATCCGGCAATGAATCCGGGGCAGAGCATGTCTTTCTTCTTCTGCCCAGGTTAATGGCTTGTGTTCATATTGATTCACGTAACGATGCAGAGACTCCGTGGTGGTGCGGAACTTTTTTGGAGACAGGCCGACAAATTGCTTAAAGCGGGTATTGAAGGTGCCGGGACTTGCCAAACCGATGCTCATTCCGATTTTTACGAGCAGGGAAGGACTTTGAAGGAGCTCGATTTTGCCGGATTCAACCCGGAGCGCGGACAGGTATTGCCTGAGCGATATGCCGGTTACTCGCTTGAATACTCTGGAGAAATGGTAGGGACTGTATCCCGCAAGATCGGCGAGCTGCTCGGTCGTCATGGGCTCGTCCAGATGCTCCTTCATATATTGAATGGTTTGATTTACGGCTTCCGTATGTGCGTCATTCATTAGGATCACCAACTTCAATTTTTGGGCTCTACATGATAGCATGCCTTTTTCCACATTTATGAAGTTCTCTTCGTCGAATGCAATTTCCTTCTACGATTCGGTTGCCCATTCATGGAAAGGCCGTTAAACTTAAAGGATACAGGCTTTTCGAAACGGAAAACCAAGGAGAATTAAGGAGTTTTTATCCATGAATGTGGAAACAAATGATAGAGAATCGATGAATATGGATACAGCGCGGGATTATCTGCAGAAATATTACGGCTATCCTGATTTTCGGGAGGGCCAGAAAAAAATCGTCGGCAGTCTACTGGCGGGTCAGGATACGCTCGGGATTATGCCGACGGGCGGAGGCAAATCGATCTGTTATCAGATCCCGGCGCTCCTGTGTCCGGGTCTTACGTTGGTTGTATCGCCTTTGATTTCCTTGATGAAGGATCAGGTGGATGCCCTTACGACAGCGGGTGTGGCCGCTGCCTATATCAACAGCACGCTCAGCGGTAAGGAAGTGAACGAGCGCATACGTGCGGCCAAGCGCGGAGAATTGAAGCTGTTATATGTCGCCCCGGAACGGCTTGAACTGGATTGGTTCCGGGAGGAGATGGCAGGTCTTGACATTTCGATTGTGGCTGTCGATGAAGCTCACTGCGTATCCCAGTGGGGGCATGATTTCCGGACCAGCTATCTCTCGGTGGCTCCTTTTGTTAAAGGGCTCCCGAACCGTCCGATCGTGGCGGCCTTTACGGCCACGGCCACGCCTGAAGTTATGGAGGACATGCAGCGTCTGCTGCGACTGGAACAGCCGCAGGTGTTCGTAACGGGCCTTGGGCGCGACAATCTGGAGATGTCGGTGCTTCGCGGTGAGAACAAGCGGGAGTTCGTTCTGGACTATGCGGCCTCGCATACCCACCAGCCAGGAATCATCTATGCCGCCACTCGCAAAGAGGTCGATGATTTATGCCAGCGCCTTCAAGCTAAGGGGCTTCTAGCGGGTCGATACCATGCCGGCATGAGTGACGCGGAGCGGGCGGAGAGCCAAGAGGCTTTCCTCTATGACGATATTCGCGTTATTGTAGCAACGAACGCGTTTGGCATGGGGATCGATAAATCCAACGTCCGGTATGTCATTCATTACAATATGCCGAAAAATATGGAGTCCTACGTGCAGGAAGCGGGTCGCGCCGGACGGGATGGCGAGCCCAGCCAGTGCATACTGCTGTTTAGCGCCCAGGACATCATGACCCAGAAATTCCTGATTGAACAAAATCCCCAGGAGGGCGAGCGCAAGCAGAACGACTACCGGAAGCTGCAGCAGATGATCGATTACTGCTACACCACAAGGTGCCTGCGCAGCGCGATGCTGGATTATTTCGGGGAAGAGCACGAAGATAAGCCCTGCGGTACGTGCAGCTCCTGTACGGATGACCGGGAGCTTGTCGATATCACGGTGGATGCGCAGAAAATTTTCTCATGCATCCACCGGATGCGCGAACGCTTTGGCGTGTCCACGGTCGCCTCCGTGCTGAAGGGCTCGCGGGCAAAAAAAGTGCTGGAGTACGGCTTTGACCGCCTTCCGACCTATGGCGTGATGTCGAATCGGACCGAGAAGGAGATATCCGAGACGATCAATGTGCTCATCTCGGAAGGGTTCCTGGCGCTGACGGAAGGCCAATACCCTGTCGTGAAACTGCAGAGCGAGGCCGCCGATGTGTTAAAAGGCCAGCGCGAAGTGATGCAGCGCGTTCCGCGTCCTTCCAAAGCCGCAGGCAGCCAGCGAAGCGGCAGCCGCCGCGATTATTCGCCGTCAGCCGTCAACGAGACGGTGTTTGAGCAGCTGCGTTTGATTCGGCGTGAGCTGGCAAGCAAAGAGCATGTGCCGTCCTACATCATTTTTAATGACGCAACCTTGCGTGAGATGAGTGTGGTTTGCCCGCAGAGTGAAGATGAGATGTTGAATGTCAAAGGGGTCGGTGAGGTGAAATTCCGTAAATACGGCCGTCCGTTCCTGGAATTCTTCCTGAATGGTCAGAGTGCGTCGAATGACGGGGACGATCTGTTTGACTATGAAGAATAGGCTTGCATGACAGGCGGAAATCATGGCTTTTTCCCGTTCCATCACTCAGAATATACCGTTCGGTTAATAAATTTACATTACGTAGAAAGAAAGTGGACCCTACCATGAAAGTCATACTATCAACCTTGAATGCTAAGTACATTCATACCTCCTTAGCCATTCGCTGCCTGAAGGCATACAGCGAGAAGGATTTCGATATCGAACTGACGGAGTACACGATTAAGGACCCTGTGATGAATATCGTCTCCGACCTGTTCCAGCGCAAGCCGGATGTGATCGGATTCTCCTGTTATATATGGAATATTGAAGAAACGATTAAAGTGATCGATATCGTGAAGAAGATTATGCCGGAGGTCACGATCATATTGGGCGGACCTGAAGTATCCTACGATACGGAGTATTGGATGAAACGGCTGCACAATGTCGACTTTATCGTCATGGGTGAAGGCGAGGAGACCTTCCATCATTTGCTGCAAACGATTGAAGGGGATCGGAAGTATCATTTCGTTTATGGCGTGGCTTACCGCAAACAGGACGAAGTCATTGTGAATCCCGGAAGACCGAAGAGCATTCTGGCGGAGCTGCCTTCCCCGCATCGTTTTCCGGAGGATATCCCGCATCTCGGGAAGCGGGTTGTCTATTTTGAGACCAGCCGGGGCTGTCCCTTCAGTTGCCAGTTCTGCCTGTCGAGCATTGAGGTGGGGGTTCGCTACTACGACATTGAACGGACTAAGGCGGATATTCTCTACCTGATCGAGAACGGAGCAAAATTGATCAAGTTCGTAGACCGCACCTTTAACATTAAGCGGGATTACGCGCTTGAAATGTTCGAGTTTCTGATCGAGAATCATGGCGGCTGCGTATTCCAGTTTGAGATCACCGCGGATATCATGCGTCCCGAGGTGCTGGATTATTTGGCGAAAAATGCGCCTCCCGGCATTTTCCGGTTTGAAATCGGGGTGCAGTCGACCAATGATCCGACAAACGAGCTGGTGAAGCGTCGCCAGAATTTCACCAAGCTGTCGCGCACGGTGACCATGATCAAGGACAGCCGCAAAATCGATCAGCATTTGGATTTGATCGCAGGCCTTCCGGAAGAGGATTACGATACATTCCGCAAAACGTTTAACGACGTATTTGCGCTTGGACCGGAGGAGCTGCAGTTAGGCTTCCTGAAGATGCTCCGCGGAACCGGGCTGCGGATCGATGCGGACAAGTATAATTACACCTACATGGATCATGCTCCGTATGAGATCCTCGGCAGCGACGTGCTTCCGTTCTCGGATATCGTCCGATTGAAGAGACTGGAGGATGTGCTGGAGAAGTATTGGAATGCGCACCGGATGGATCACACCCTGAATTATTTGATGAAGCATGAGTTTACGTCGCCGTTTGATTTCTTCCAAGAGTTTGGAGACTACTGGGAAGGACAGGGCTGGCAAAAAATCGGCCATCAGCTCGAGGACCTGTTTACGCGTTTAACGGCTTTCCTTGAAGATCGGAAGACCCCGCATATGGACGTTGTCTCCGGTCTCATGAAGTTCGATTATTTCCTGGGCCATAAGTATAAGCCTCGGAAAATATGGTGGGATCATACCCAGGATAAAGCGCAATGGACCGCCAATGTCCGCAAAATCGTAGAGGAGCCTGCGGCCCTGTCCGACGGTTTTGCCGATCTGGGGATCACGGAGCGCGATCTGCAGAAACATGCGATGATCGAGGTGCTGCCATTTAACCTCAGCGATGCCATCCAGGGTGGCACTGGACTCCCGGACAGCTCGGACCATGCAACGATGCTGTTGGTGTTGTATCAGCAGAACGAAACAGGACAGCCGCAGTACTACACGATGCCTGTGGAGTTAGCGAAGCAGGCAAAGTAGAGTTAGCGAAGGACAACTCCTTACCGGAACTTGATGTGAGCGGCTTGCCGTTTTGGCGAGATAACTTTCTTCTAAGGATCATGGATCGGTAGGGACTCATAGGGACTGATTGGATTGAAGCTGTGATCACGCCCCCTTTCGTATCATTAACGGACTGTAACCTGGGCGTCCCGGAATAAAACACCCTGAGGATCGGTATTCTAATCGCATCAACCGATGAGGAGGGGATGTTTATGAACGGGAAACAGATGGGGCGGGAACAGCATCCGCAGGATGAGCCCACCATTGCGCCGGGTATGGAAACCAATGATGATCTGCGCGAAGAGGCTACGGAGGATGAAGTAGACCATGGCGAGTACACCGAGGTCACGCAGCTGATCATCGATCGCACGCCGAACGAGGAAGAGTAAGGGGCTGGGCTTTCTGTTAAGTAGGTTTACTTACTTGACGAATAGCTTGTCGAATTAAAAAGGGTTTACATTTACTAAGGATGGATATGCACAGCGTCACAACAGAGAAGGGGGTGTCCCAAAAGGTTAATCGACCTTTTGGGACACCCCCTTATTAATTCGTCCTGCATCATTCTTTTACATACGCGTTTCGATTCTCGCGGCGTCTCTAGTCCCATGCGATTCCGAGGTGTGCCGTTCTAGCCAGTCGAGAACATGTGCCGCTACTTCATCCCGGTTGATTTCATGCAGCATTTCGTGGCGGCCGCCGGGATACAAACGGTATTCAAGATCCTGGATGCCATGTTTCCGGTACATTTCGATCAACCGCTGTACGCCTTTACCGCGGTGTCCGACCGGATCATCCTCGCCCGAGAAAATGTAGACCGGCTTATCCTTAAGAAGGCATTCCATCAATTGAGGTTTATGGATCTGGGATAGCAGCTTGAAGAAATCACGGAAGAAACGAGCGCTGCATACCTGACCGCAGTAGGGGTCGTTGATATACTTATCCACTTCCGTTTCATCCCGGGATAACCAATCGAATGGAGTGCGAATAGGGCCGAAACCTTTGTTGTAAGGGCCGAACACGATGGCGTTCAGCATCAGACTCCGGTGCGTGTTTCCTTGAAGGCGCATTTGTGCCGCTGCCAGATTCAAACCGAACGCCAGCAGTCCCTGTGGACCATTGGTGCCGGACAGAATGAATCCGTTGAATAATTCGCCGTTCGAACACATGATCTTTTGGGTCAAAAAAGACCCCATGCTGTGACCCATCAAGTAATGTGGAACACTAGCATGGCGCTTTTTAAGCTCGGAAGCAAGAAGCAGCAGGTCTTCAATCATCCCTTCGAATCCGTCTTCCCCGGCATCGCCGAGAAGTGTAAGGCCGGACGTTTGTCCATGACCCCGATGGTCGTTGCAGTACACAGCGTAACCGTGTGCTGTAAGCAACTCGGCAAGCTCCTCGTATCGTATGCCGGTTTCGCACATGCCATGCGCAATTTGCACGATGGCACGAACGGGATGGTCCGGCTCCGGCAGCCATTGATATACAAAAACATGCATGCCCTGCGTATTCAGCATCGTAAACGTGTCGGTTTGCATTTCAGGCCTAACACCTCCACAAAAACGAATGGTTTATTTCAATACTTTATACCCTGTTTATGGAAGATATGAACGAAGAACCGTAGATTGCCCGTCCAGCGTATATGCACCCAGGTTAGCTGGCAGCAGGAAGCATTGTCCGGACGTATACTCAATGGAGCCGTTATCCCAGCTGAGGGTTCCTTGACCATCGCATACCACGACGATCGTGAAGCTTTCCGCGGAAGTGGACAAGGACCAGGCACCGTTAACAACGCCTTTCTCGACAACAAAATAGGGAGATTTGGCAAGCTCAAGCCATTCTCCAGGCGCGGTTCCTTCCGTGCTCATCGTGGTCGCGCCGGATCCTTCATAGGCCGTCACATTCAAGGAGTCCTCGATATGAAGCTCGCGCGGCTTACCGTCAAGGCCTGGTCGATTATAATCGAAAATCCGGTAGGTTGTATCCGAATTTTGCTGAATTTCCGCCACTACAACGCCAGCACACAGGGCGTGCACCGTACCGGCAGGTATGTAGAACGTGTCTCCGGCTTTTACGGACACTTCTTGCAGCTGGTCCATAACCGTGCCGTCTTCCATGGCTTCTTTCAACGTCTCACGGCTAACGCCTTCCTTCAGACCGTATATGATTTTGGCGTCCGGCTTCGCATCCAGCACATACCACATTTCAGTCTTGCCCAGCTCGCCTTTCGGAAGCCCCTCGTAGTCATCGGTCGGATGCACCTGAACGGAGAGGTTGTCATTGCAGTCAAGCAGCTTGATCAGCAGGGGGAAACGTCCGTTAACCTCGGAGAATCCTTTGCTGCCAAACCACTCCCGTCCAAATTGCTCCCGAACCTGATCCAGGCCGCGACCGGCAAGTTCACCGTTCACAATGCTGGTCGTGCCGTTCGGGTGGTCGGCGATCATCCAGCCTTCTCCGATATGTCCTTCAGGAATATCCAGGCCGAATTGCTCCAGGGCACGGCCACCCCACACACGCTCTTTAAATTCGGGTTGGAACAATAATGGATATGGTTTTGTCATAGTAATCATCTACCTTTCATCATGTTTGGAATATTCTATGGATGTAAGTGCGGGACCTCTCCTAGAACTTATATCATATCGGCTTCTTCCGTTCCAGTGCAATGAGATATGGCGCTTCGGAACGCTGAAGACCACGATACAATATCGTTTGCACCTTGTGCGGGGGCAATTCCGCCGCCCAGGCCTGCACGGCGTCCGCTTCGGCATCGCCGCCTTTATGGCCCGGGTACAGCACGATGGTGATAATGCCGCCGGGACGGAGCAGCTCGATGGCTGCTTCCAGAGCCGTGAGTGTGCTGGCGGTTTCCGTCATGATCCGTTTATCTGATGAATCTGCCGGAAGGTAACCGAGATTGAACATGATCGCACCCATACGGCCATGCTCGCACTCAGGTACGCATTCTCCCATAAGGGCATGGCTCTGATGGTGAAGGGTAACCTCCGCAAGGGTGCCGGGCGGTTCCTTGTCCAGCCGATCACGAGTCAGCTGCAGCGCCTGTTCCTGAATATCAAAAGCGTACACCTTGCCCTTTGATCCTGTGCATTTGGCTAGATACAGCGTATCGGCCCCGGTTCCCGCCGTCGCATCCAGCGCAATGTCTCCAGGCCGCAGCCTTTCGGACACCAGCTTGTGAGCAAAACTCAAAACCGAGAGGAAGCCCATCAGGATCCCCCCCACAATTTACCCTGCCATGTATCCCGGCGCTTGAGCTCGGCGTCAATGCCGTTAAGCACTTCCCACTTCTTGAGACTCCACGTCGGCCCGATCAAGAGATCCCGTGGAGCGTCTCCCGTCAGACGGTGGACGATCATTTCGGGAGGTAAAAATTCCAGGCTATCTACGATAAGGCTGATATATTCGTCCTGTTCCAGGAACCGAAGCAGCCCCGCCTCATATTGCTTCACCATCGGCGTCTTGCGCATGAGGTGCAGCAGATGGATCTTGATTCCCTGCACATCCATCTTGGAGACCGCGCGGCCGGTGGCGAGCATCATCTCATGGTCCTCTTGCGGAAGACCATAAATGATGTGTGTGCAGACACGGATGTTATGCTTGCGCAGCTTTTCGACCGCTTCCAAATAACATTCGGTATCATGGGCCCGGTTGATCAGCTCGGAGGTGGCATCATGGATCGTTTGCAGGCCCATTTCCACCCAGAGATAGGTTCGCTCATTCAGCTCGGCCAGGTATTCCACGACGTCGTCAGGCAAGCAATCCGGGCGTGTAGCGATCGATAAACCGACAACGCCCGGCTGCTGCAGAATGACTTCATAGTACTCCCGAAGCTCCTCTACTGGAGCATAAGTGTTGGTATAGGCTTGGAAATAACCGATGTATTTGGCGCTCGGCCACTTCTGGTGCTGCCGGTCACGGATTGTGTTGAACTGGGTTACAAGATCGTCCCGCCGTCGTCCGGCAAAATCACCGGAGCCGCGGGCGCTGCAGAAGGTGCACCCGCCCTTGGCAATCGTGCCGTCGCGGTTCGGGCACGTAAAGCCCGCATCCAGCATAACCTTGAATACTTTTTCCTGGAATTGGCTGCGCATCTCGTAATTCCATGTATGAAATCGTTTGTCGCCCCATAATGTTGGGGCGGGTCTAAGTGATGTACTCATGTGTGCTCCTTTATAGCCGCATAAGATGAATAGAGACAGGGATAGCCGTGCCTCAAAGTATACATGTGTTACTTAACTTTTACTTAAGCAGATATGTCCATTGTAACAAAAAATAAAACTTTGCGTTATATACAGGTCTTCATGCCTAATTAAGATGTTGTTACTTGAATGAATTGCATATAATTGGTATATTTAAAGTAGAAAAATAAAAATATGATTCAAGCAATTTTGGCATGGGTATATATCGGATAGGATTCATATTTGTGTGACGTCATGGATACAATAATACCGTGAGGTGATTACGAATGAATTCATCGACAGTAAAGAATGACAGTAGAGACAAAATCGCTGTGGAGCTTACCCCGAACGAAGCTTTAGCCCTTACTGGCGTGGAGTTTAACTCCGATCAGGACGTGAAGGCTTCGGCACGTCGCAAGATTCGGGCCGCCTTTGAGAAGACGTTTGATTTTACGTCCAATGAAAGGTAGACTATTCACAGTTTAACCATCGCGGAACCCCAATTCCAAATATAAGAAAGAGGAACCTAAGCCTTTGCGTTAAGCAGAGTATAGGTTCCTTTTTCTATGGGGCCTTTACTTTTGGGATTAACTTCGTCACAATAAATGCAGTATCGGGATATCATTCTAAATTTACTTGGAAAGTTTCGGAGGTATGACATGCGTTTACGCGGAAGAAAAGGTATACGGGAAAATCTGGAGCAGCAGGAAGACCTGGTCGTTTTGGACCCCGGTCAATATAGAGGGAAATGGGCTTCATTATTTGGCAATGACCTTCCGATCCATGTCGAGTTCGGCATGGGCAAAGGCCAATTTATAAGCCAGATGAGTTACAAGCATCAGAATGTGAATTTTATCGGGGTGGACATGTACGACGAGCTGATTCGCCGCGCAAGCGAAAAGGGACGCAATGTCTGGGCTCAGGACGGTGTCGATACCCCGCCGAATTTGAAGCTGGCGCTGTTTAATATCGAGAATGTCGAGCAGGTTTTTGAATCCGGCGAGATCGAACGTTTATATTTAAACTTCAGCGATCCGTGGCCAAAAGCCAAGCATGCCCGCCGTCGTTTGACGCATCCGCGTTTTTTGGACAAGTATTCCCAGATCCTGAACGAGCGCGGGGAAATTCATTTCAAGACCGATTCGGTTACGCTTTTTGAGTTTTCCCTGAATGCATTTGCCGATTATGGTTTGCAAATGACGAATATTTCGCTGGATCTGCATCGGGACGGACTGAACGAAGAACACGTGATGACTGAGTACGAGACGAAATTCGTCGGTCAAGGTATGCAGATACATCGCTGCGAGGCCATCGTTGGCAAGGAAGCACTTGCTTCCTACCATGAGAATCGTCTTGAAAAATACGGTAAATAACGTCTATATGGTAGAGTTTCTCCGATGATAGCGCTTGCATCTATTATAATAGTAGGAAATCTATCAATTCGATGACGTGTTTGCGGAAACGGCGCAAAAAAAGGTGTGCTCCCTCATTAGGAGTACACCTTTTCGTTTTCCAGCATGTCGATGATGCTGCGGGCGCTTTGCATCGGATGGAATCGTTCGATGTCTCGCAAATTTTGCGCCCGTTGCTGTTGGATTACGTCGTATTGATGAAGCAGTTTGTTCATCCAGTTGGCAATAACCTCCAGCGAGTGGATAGGCTCGCCCAATCCTTGCGCGGTGAAGTATTGGCAGTTCTCTTCTTCCTGTCCCGGAAGAGGCTGATGAAACAGCATCGGGATTCCTTTGGCCAAGCCTTCTGTGCATGTCATCCCGCCTGGCTTCGTAACGAGCAGGTCGGACACCTCCATCAGCTTGTCGATCTCGCGCGTAAAGCCCAAAATCCGGATGTTCGGATGCCGGAACCGGGGGTTGTTCTCCATCTCCTCGCGTCCCTCGTCGTTATTGCCGAGGCAAAATATGATCTGGACTTCGTCGCGCCATCGGGTCAGAAATTCATGCACCACTTCATCATTCATGATGCCCCAGCCTCCGCCCATTACAAGCACGGTAGGCATATCGGACAGATGAAATCGTTCCCTGATTTCCTTCTTGCTCGGATGCGTCCAGAAGTCGGGATGGATCGGAATGCCGGTAACCTGAATTTTGGCTTGGGACACCCCGCGATTGAGCAGCTTTCGCCTCACCTCCGGCGTGGACACGAAATATCGGTCGACCTCTGGACTGATCCATGTATCGTGAGCATCATAATCGGTAATAACGGTACACAGAGGCACATCGATGCCCAGTCGTTTCAAACGCGAGATGACCGCACTCGGTATAAAATGGGTACACACAATGATGTCGGGTTTGAGCTGTCTAACCACGTTTTTGGTGCTTGTATAGAACATTCGGTGAAGTGCTAAAGCCGTAAAGCGATTAAAGGACTTTTGATGGCGATACATGTACCCGACCAATCTCGGGCGAGTTGTAATCGTCTTTCTGTAGGCCGATATGATCAGTGGAGCGATTTTAGGGTTCAAGAAGCTCCCGAGCTCGAGAACTTTGGTCTGTACGCTAGGAGATAACTGGCGCAGGCTGCTGGAGAGTGCATGAGCGGCCTGTGTATGGCCTGCACCGAACCCTTCAGATAACAGCAAGACTCTTTTTTTAGCCACTACTTTTCACCCGTTCTGCAGCGTTATTCTTTAACTTTAACATATCGACTTTGGGAAAAGAAATCAACCGTTCTCCACTTATGTTTCAGGGACTTTGGTCCCGGAAACGGAAACTTTATTCGGCAAGCTTCTCGCTGGCGCCTTGCTACTTAAGGAGTTAGTCAGCTGCGCGCATTTTGTAGAAAATCAGGGTCCGTGGTCTTTTGACTTGAGTATGAGATGCCGCTACAATGATTCAAACGGACATCAAAAAGTTTATTAGAGAAAGAGCATTGAAAAACGGAAACTTTTTGGGTGTCTGTTGCGTTTATTTATTGGCGGACAAGTCGAAAAAGAAAAAATGGGCAGCCAAGAGAAATAAAAAGCAAGGAAACGGATGAAAATAAGAACTAAAGCCGTTTGAAACGAAGCTTGCTGGCAAACGACATTGCAAGCTGAGCTCTTTTACGAAGTTTTTCCGTAAATTAGAGCATTCCACGGTTTTGACAAAAGATTCAAAAGTGTGGAAAATCGTGTATGACGTGCGAAGTTGCCCCGCGGCACCGAGGCTACTAGAAGGACAGACACAAGTCACAGGGTCATAGCAACAACAAAAAAAAGCGAAAAACTTAGAGAGAAAAAAATAACAAACATTCTCGGGTTATAAAAAGGGGGTAACGGAGAATCATGACAGACGCCATCTTTATCGCGCTCCAACTATTCTTGGCCGCGGTGGGTGTGTACCAGTTCGTATTCTCTTTGTTTGGTCTGGTCAAAAGAAAAAAGAAACAACAGTTTGAACCCAATAAATCATTTGCAGTGTTAGTTGCTGCGCACAACGAAGAACAGGTTGTCGGTGCATTGATGGAGAACCTGAAACAGCTTGATTATCCGAAACATCTGTACGACGTATTTGTCATCTGCGACAACTGTACAGATCGTACTGCAGAGATCGTCCGTGCCCACGGGATGAACGCATGCGTGCGCACGAATCAGAATCTGCGAGGCAAAGGTTATGCCATCGAGTGGATGCTGAAAGAGCTCTGGGCAATGCCGCGCCAGTATGATGCGGTTGTTATGTTTGACGCGGATAATCTGGCCGCTCCGAATTTCTTGAACGAAATGAACAATGATCTATGCTCTGGAGCAAGAGTTATCCAGGGATATATCGATACCAAGAATCCTGAGGATTCCTGGATCACTGCCTCTTACGGGGTGTCTTACTGGTATATCAACCGCTTGTGGCAGCTTTCCCGTAGCAATCTGAACATGGCGAACTTCCTCGGCGGTACAGGAATGTGCTTTGAGACCAATCTCTTGAAGGAGATCGGCTGGGGCGCAACCAGTCTGGTTGAGGACTTGGAGTTCACGATGCGCAGCGTTATGCGCGGCGTGTATCCGAAGTTCAACTATGACGCGAAGGTATTTGACGAAAAGCCGCTTACGTTTAAGGCTTCCGCCAGACAACGTCTGCGCTGGATGCAGGGTCACTTTACGGTTGCCCGCCGTTATTTCTTCCCGCTGCTGTGGCGTGCCATTAAAGAACGCAGCCTCGTGAAGCTGGACTTGGCATTGTACGGAGTCAACGTTTACATCGTACTGCTGACTTTCTTGTTGACGGCCATCATATGGGTTGACAGCTCATTCTTCGATGGTCCGAATATCGCGAACCTGTATGGATATTTACCGCTCTGGCTTAGCTTTACAGCGATCGCAGCGAATGTGTTCACGTTCATGATCGCGATGATTCTGGAGAAGGTGAAATACAAGAAAGTGTATATGTATCTGGTGCTGTTCCCGATTTACCTGCTGTCGTGGTATCCTATCACGGTGTATGCGTTCTTCACGCAGAACAACAAGCAGTGGAGTCATACGGAGCATACCCGGGTTGTACGCCTTGAAGAAGTTCAAAGCAAACAAGGCTAATCCAATATTTATATTGCATCTGTGTTGACAGAAGATAGGATGACCTGTTATACTATCGTAGTCTGTTAAACAGAATATCTGATTGCAAGCAGAAGCGCCGCTTCTCACCTGACCGACGTGTGTTGGCTGGTTTGATCACGAAATCAATGAATGGATTTAACTTCATTTGTGAGATGAGTATCAAATAGGGATGTCGGTGATTAACCCGTCATCCCTTTATTTTTTTTGCAAACAGGAACAACAAGTAATTTGGAGGTGGAGGACTATCAGTAAGGAACATATGATCAATGACGAGATTCGGGCCAAGGAAGTACGTTTGGTTGGTGCCGAAGGTGAGCAAATCGGGATCAAGCCGATTCGTGAAGCACTGCAAATGGCAATTGATCTCAATCTGGATCTGGTGAACGTGGCCCCTCAGGCGAAACCGCCGGTATGCCGCATCATGGACTACGGTAAATTCCGCTATGAGCAGCAGAAGAAAGAGAAGGAAGCACGTAAGAACCAGAAAATTGTGGATATCAAAGAAGTATGGTTCCGAGCCAACATTGAGGAGCATGATTATCAAACCAAGCTTCGCAATGTCGTTAAGTTTTTGAAAGACGGCGATAAAGTGAAATGCTCCGTGCGTTTCCGTGGTCGTGAAATCACCCATGCTAACATTGGTCAGAAGATTTTGGAGCGCGTGAAGGTGGAAGTGGCGGATCTCTGCGTCATTGAACGTCAACCGAAATTGGAAGGCCGCAGCATGATTATGATTTTGGCTCCAAAAGCCTAAGAGAAATTAGAGGAGGAAGTACTACAATGCCTAAAATGAAAACACATAGCAGCCTGAAAGGCCGCTTCAAGATTACTGGTACTGGTAAAGTTAAACGTTATAAAGCTTACAAAAACCACTTGCTTTCCCACAAATCCAAGCGTGCGAAGCGTGTATTGTCCAATAGCCCAGTTATGGCGCCTGGAGATGTTAAACGTTTGAAGCAAGGTCTGGCTAACTTGAAATAGTAAACAACAATTATTGGGAGGTCTTTTGATATGGCACGAGTTAAAGGCGGATTTGTCGTTCGTCGTCGACATAAAAAAGTATTGAAGCTTGCGAAAGGTTATTTCGGTTCCAAACACCGCATTTTTAAAACAGCGAACGAGCAGGTAATGAAATCCCTCGTTTATGCATACCGGGATCGTCGTACAACGAAACGTAATTTCCGTAAATTGTGGATCGTTCGTATCAACGCCGCTGCTCGTCAAAACGGTCTGTCTTACAGCAAATTGATGCATGGTCTGAAGCTTGCTGGCGTGGACATTAACCGTAAAATGCTGGCTGATCTGGCTGTTAATGATCTGAACGCGTTCAATTCCTTGGCTACTGTAGCTAAAGAAAAAGTGAACGCTTAATTATACGTGTATGAAGAAACCGCCGTAATATTACGGCGGTTTTTTTATTTTCCACTCCTGTCTGTCATACATAAGAATTGCTAGCGCTGAATGCTGGGCAGGACGAGCTTTTTCACCTATCTTTAGCCGTGGTAAGGGCCATGAAACAAGCAAAGGAACTCCTTCCGGAATAGATTGAATGTATATTACCTGAGGAGGGATCTTATGCACAAGCCTGTCAGCAAGGCAAAAGTGAAATCATATGTGGGCAAACAGATCGTAGCGTATAAGAAAGACGGGACGATGGTGACAGGCAAGCTGGTACGCATTTCCGGCAACCGCCTTTTTGTAGAACCGGCAACCAAGGGGAAAAAGGTGAGAACCAAGGCGATTCTTCCGCTCGCATTGTTTGACCTTCTTGCCATTGGGACGGCACCTTATGCATTCGGTGGAGGCTATGGTGGCGCATTCGGTGGATATCCGGGAGGCTACCCAGGGGGATACGGCGGATTCGGACCGGGGTATGGCGCGTTCGGGCCAGGCTTTGGGCCAGGTTTCTTCTGGTAATTAGAGGAACCAAATCTTCTCTAGCTCATAACAGCGGCTCGGTTCGATGATTCTTGTAACCGTGTAGCCGAGCTTTCGGTAAAAGTTAAGGCCGGTCTGGTTTCCAATATCCACCATGACCTTGGCGCGTTTGCATCCGCGGGATACAGCGAAACGTTCGGCATGCTCCATCAATCGGACACCCCACCGTCTTCGCTGTGCGGTGGATGCGACGGCCAGCATATCGATATACAGCAGTTCGCCGTGCATCATAAAATGGATAAAGGCAATGATTTTATCGTTATCCTGAGGCGAAGCAACAAGGGTCACGCCGCGTCGTAATCGAGAGGGAATATCCTTGCGGATGATGTCCAGCTCTTTTTTTGTCATATGGGAAAGCGGGACGAGTTGGGACTCAATGAGTTGTAGAATCATCGGATCATCCTGCTCCGGTTTTCGATAGCGGATCATCGTGTTGTTTCCTCCCTTCACCGCTATTAAGGATAGCTCCATTTATCATATGTAGCAGGGTTTAAGAGCGTGTTTTGCATCAAGGAAGCGAGGGGATTGTTCCAATAGTGAATGAAAACCTTTCATCGGAAGTAAAATAAATGTGTTGACTTCTGGAATGAATGAATCATATAATGTTTCTAAACATTTTAACGAATATATCCAATCGGCAATGATGAGGACGAAGTTTAAAGGGCTCTTTTGCTCAGAGAGTGGATGGATCAGCTGAAACCACCACCAAAACCCCTTTTATACGAGCTCACCTCGGAGCTGTTTCCCTGAAAGATGCTACGTTATGACTTTATCGCATTAAGTCGTAACAGCGTTTATTAGGGGGAATCGTCTTAGTCCACGTTACGGACTGCAGATATTGAAGAACTGTGTTCATTGTGTTCTTCATACCTGCTGAGGCTTTACACTGCGAAGTGTAGAGCAAACATGGGTGGTACCACGGAAGCTAAACCTTTCGTCCCTCACACGGAGATACTCCGGGTGTGGCGACGGAAGGTTTTTTTGTTGCTTGAATGAAGAGTGCCAATATTTGAGAGGAGGATGACTGATGAGCGCGCAAACTCCAGAAGTGCGGTCTACAGAACAATTACGAGAGAAATGGTTGAAGCCTGAAGTGATTACCGGATCGGAAATCTTGCTTCGGAGTCTTCTGCTCGAAGGTGTCGAATGCGTCTTTGGGTATCCGGGCGGAGCGGTCCTGTACATCTACGATGCCATGTATGGTTTTGAGGACTTCAATCACGTCTTGACCCGTCATGAACAAGGCGCCATTCATGCAGCTGACGGTTACGCTCGCGCAAGCGGCAAAGTCGGTGTGTGCATAGCGACTTCAGGACCGGGGGCAACGAACCTTGTGACCGGTATCGCAACAGCTTATATGGATTCCGTTCCACTCGTTGTGATAACCGGCAACGTTGCAACAACCCTGATCGGTACGGACGCTTTCCAGGAAGCGGACATTACGGGCATCACGATGCCGATTACGAAACACAGCTATCTGGTAAGAGATGTAAAGGATCTGCCAAGGGTGATTCACGAAGCCTTCCATATCGCTTCAACCGGCCGTAAAGGTCCGGTACTGATCGATATTCCGAAGGATGTATCCGCCGCAACGACGCTGTTCCAGCCGGAAGAACGAATTCAACTGAGAGGATACAATCCTCGGACGGTACCTAACAAACTTCAGTTGGATAAATTAGCCCGCGCGATTGAGGAAGCCGAGCGTCCTATGATCCTTGCTGGCGGCGGCGTGATTTACTCTGGAGCTCATGAAGGGCTGTACGAATTCGTGAATAAATCCGGGATTCCGATCACGACAACGCTTCTCGGTCTGGGTGCCTTCCCAAGCGGCCATGAGCTGTGGACAGGAATGCCGGGTATGCACGGAACCTACACCTCGAACCATGGTATTCAGCAGTCGGACCTGTTGATCAACATCGGGGCAAGATTCGATGACAGGGTTACAGGCAAGCTCGATGGTTTCGCGCCACATGCGAAGATTGTTCATATCGATATCGACCCGGCTGAGATCGGCAAGAACGTGCCAACCGATATCCCGATTGTCGGAGACGTGAAGACCGTGCTTGAGATGCTGAATCCGCTTGTTCCATACGCTGCGAAAGCAGATGCCTGGAGAGACCAGATCAGAAAATGGAAAGCCGAATACCCATTCCGTTACGTCGATTCGGATACGGTGCTGAAGCCGCAATGGGTTATCGAAATGTTGAACGATACCACGAAGGGTGAAGCCATTGTAACGACTGACGTTGGCCAGCACCAAATGTGGGCCGCGCAGTATTACAAGTTCAACCAGCCGCGCTCCTGGATCACCTCCGGCGGTCTCGGAACGATGGGTTTCGGATTCCCGTCCGCGATCGGTGCTCAGATGGCGCATCCGGACCGCCTGGTCATTTCGATCAACGGGGATGGCGGCATGCAGATGTGTTCGCAAGAACTTGCCATCTGTGCCATCAACAACATTCCGGTAAAAATCGTTGTCATCAACAACCAGGTGCTCGGTATGGTTCGTCAATGGCAGGAGCTCATTTACGATAACCGTTACAGCCACATCGATCTGGCAGGCAGCCCTGATTTCGTCAAGCTGGCCGAAGCCTACGGTGTCAAAGGACTTCGCGCCACGACGAAAGAAGAAGCACAGCGTGCTTGGGCCGAAGCGATGGAAACACCGGGACCCGTCCTCGTTGAATTCGTTGTTGAGAAGGGCGAGAACGTGTATCCGATGGTGACGCAAGGGTCGACAATCGATCAAATGCTGATGGGGGATGCGTAAGATGAGTACAAAACATACCATTGCCGTACTAGTGAACGACCAGCCGGGTGTCCTGCAGCGCGTATCCGGGTTATTCGGACGCAGGGGCTTTAACATCGAGAGCATTACCGTGGGGCAGTCGGAGGAATCCGGCTTGTCCCGGATGGTTATCGTAACCACCGGTGATGAAACGACGCTGGAGCAGGTGGAGAAGCAGCTTTACAAGCTGATCGATGTTATTAAAGTCATTAACCTGAGCTCGAAACCGATGGTAGCCAGAGAGCTCGCCCTGATCAAAGTAAAAGCCGAGCCATCGGCAAGACCGGAAATTATGGGCGTTGTCGAAACGTTCCGCGCATCCGTCGTGGATATCGGCACAGCTAACCTGATGGTTCAGGTGGTTGGCGATACCGTCAAAATCGATGCCATGATCGAACTGCTTAAGCCGTATGGCATCCAGGAGCTTTCCCGTACCGGGGTTACCGCGATGATTCGCGGTAACGCGTAATGATTTTACGTTTATCTTTTATCCGGATGACAAAGTTATTGCAATATAAGCGTTAGACACCTGCATGGCATGAGCGGGTGTCTCAGCAGATCGGGAAAGCAGCGGTCTATTGAGATACCCGCTCATCATGAAGGGTCTTTAAAATCAAAGGAGGACTTATACAAATGGCAATTACTACTTATTATGAACAAGATGCAGAACTCAGCGTGTTAAAAGACAAAACAATCGCGGTTATCGGTTATGGAAGCCAAGGTCATGCTCAAGCGCAAAACTTGCGCGACAGCGGACTTCAGGTTGTCATTGGTCTTCGTGAAGGCAAGTCGTTCGACAAAGCGAAAAACGATGGTTTCGAAGTGCTTCCTGTAGCCGAAGCCGTCAGCCGTGCAGATGTAGTACAAATTCTGATGCCGGACGAAACGCAAGCAGCGGTATACAAGAACGATATCGAGCCAAACCTGAAAAAAGGCGCGGCACTGATGTTCTCCCACGGTTTCAACGTTCACTTTGGTCAAATCGTAGCTCCAAAAGACAACGATGTCCTTCTGGTTGCTCCTAAATCCCCAGGTCACATGGTTCGCCGTACTTATGTTGAGGGCTTTGGCGTACCTGGATTGATTGCAATCGAGAAAGATGCGACTGGACAAGCTAAGGCAATCGGTCTCGCTTATGCAAAAGGCATCGGCTGTACTCGTGCCGGCGTTATCGAAACCTCCTTCCGTGAGGAGACAGAAACCGACTTGTTCGGTGAGCAAGCTGTATTGTGCGGCGGTGTGTCTGCACTCGTCAAAGCTGGCTTCGAAACTTTGACTGAAGCTGGATATGCGCCAGAAATGGCATACTTCGAGTGTCTGCATGAATTGAAATTGATCGTAGACATGATCTATGAGGGTGGTCTTGCTAGCATGCGCGACTCCATCAGTAACACAGCGGAGTATGGCGACTATGTAACAGGCCCTCGCGTGGTAACCGAAGATACGAAGAAGGCAATGAAAGAAGTCCTTTCCGATATTCAACAAGGTAAATTCGCTCGCGACTTTATCCTTGAGAACCAGTCCGGACGTGCATTCCTGACAGCTACCCGCCGCAACGAGTCCGAGCATCCAATTGAAGTGGTTGGTGCCGAGCTTCGTGAAATGATGCATTGGATCAAAAAATAAGAATATATAGAATTCATAAGAATTCTTCCGGGTTTGGGGCAGTCAAGCATGAGATGATGGTGCTACTGCCGGGATCCTTTAGAATAAGCAGCCGGCGGCAGGGGATATCATGAACCTTGCCGCCGGATGTTTACGTCATGCGATAAACTTCAAGGAGGTGCCGACATGCGAAAGATTTATGTCTTTGATACAACGCTGCGGGATGGAGAGCAGTCTCCTGGCGTGAACTTGAACACTCGGGAAAAGGTGGAAATTGCCCTTCAACTCGAGAAGTTGAAAATCGACCGCATGGAAGCAGGCTTTCCAGCGGCGTCACCCGGTGACCTTGCTGCTGTGAACGCAGTGGCACGCGCGGTTAAAGACGTCACGGTCATTGGATTGTCACGTTCCAGAGAGAGTGACATCGATGCGGTTCGCGAAGCGCTTCAGGGAGCACAGGATCCATGCATACACGTATTCCTGGCGACTTCCCCGATTCACCGCAAGTTCAAGCTGCGGATGGAGAAGCAGCAGGTGCTGGAAACGGCGCAGGCCTCGATCCGTTACGCAAAGAAATACTTTTCCAAAGTGGAGTTTTCCCTGGAGGATGCCGGCCGGACGGAGCTGGATTTCATGGCTGAGGTCGTAGGCATGGCTGTACGGGAAGGCGCCAATGTCGTTAACATTCCGGATACCGTGGGTTATTTGAATCCTTCGGAGTACGGGGCTATATTCAAATACTTGAAGGAAAATGTTCCGGATATCGAGAAGGTGCAGCTGAGCGCGCACTGCCATAACGATCTGGGCATGGCGACGGCGAATACGCTTGCCGCCATTCTGAACGGAGCCGATCAGATCGAAGGAACGATCAACGGAATCGGCGAACGTGCAGGGAATACCGCCATTGAGGAAATTGCGATGGCGCTGGAGACGCGCTCCGAGTTTTTCGGAGCGAAGACGGGGCTGGCACTAACGGAAATCGCCCGCACGAGCCGCCTGGTGAGCAAGCTGACCGGTATGGTCGTGCCGGGCAACAAAGCAATTGTCGGCGCGAACGCGTTTGCTCATGAATCCGGCATTCATCAGGACGGCATGCTGAAAGAGAAGACGACCTACGAAATCATGACGCCGGAGTCCATCGGGCTCAAAGAAAGCAAGCTGGTGTTAGGCAAACACTCCGGCCGTCATGCTTTCCGGGAGAAGCTGCTGGATTTGGGTTATGAGCTGAGCGAAGAACAGGTGAATGACGCATTTGCCAAATTCAAGGTGCTGGCCGACAAGAAGAAGGAAGTATCCGATGAGGATCTGCTGGCTCTGCTGGAAGAGAAACTGATCGATACGCCGGAAGTGTTCAAGCTGGAAACGATTTTTGTTGCTTACGGCAATGAATCGACACCGACGGCGCGGGTTCGTATTGCGACTGCGGAGCAGACGATTGAGGAAGAGGCCGAGGGCAACGGTTCCGTCGACGCGATCTATAACGCGATCGACAAGGTGACCGGCGAAGAGGTTACGCTTGCGGATTATTCCATCAAATCGGTAACGCACGGCAAGGATGCTCAAGGTGAAGTGCATGTCGTGCTGTCGCAAAACGACGTGGCTGCGCAAGGCCGCGGCTTGAGCACTGACATTCTGGAAGCAAGTGCAAGAGCTTACGTGGATGCGGTTAACGTCCTGATCGAGAAACGCAAAACGTTTAGCCGGCGTGAGCGCGCTACGCTTTAATCCATACTTAAAGTGCATGGTAGCTCTGAATCGCATCGTTTTGTGCTGCAGGAGATATTCAAAAGAAAAAGAGGGGCCGTTGTTAAAGCGGCTCCTCTTTTATTTATTTTATGATGCTGTTGGCCGGCCGTGAATGCTGGTATCAGATACGAGCTCCGAGCCTTTAACTCTCATGGCAGTGTGCCGATACCGCCTGATGCAGCTGATCAGCGAGATAAGACAGCGTTTCGTTCGGGCGTTATCCTTATTTTACCAGGCGTAGGCCTGCGGAGCGGCTCCGCCCGGACCCGGGAAAATTTCGTCCAGACGCTTCATTACGGATTCATCGAGTTCAATCTCAAGCGAGCGCAGGGAGCTTTCGAATTGCTCCAGCGTGCGCGGTCCGATAATCGGTCCCGTAACCGCCGGGTTTTTAAGCACCCAGGCAAGGGCGACGTTATCCTGTGGTTCGCCAAGCTCCTGGCAGAGTGCGGCGAACTGTTCCAGCTGCGAGCGGTGTTTCTCTACGCGCTCCGCATTGCCCCCACTGCGAGAGCCTTCGATTTTCTTAAGCGCATTGCGTCCCAGCAGTCCGCCGTCCAGCGGGCTCCATGGAATGACACCGAGTCCGAGCTGCTGCGAAGCGGGAAGCACTTCGAGTTCCGGCAATCGGCAGGTCAGGCTGTATTTATGCTGTTCGGAAACGAGGCCGAGGAAATGACGGCTCTGGGCTGCGGCTTGTGCAGCCGCAATCTGCCAGCCCGCAAAGTTGCTGGATCCGACATACCCGATTTTTCCTTGATGAACCGCAACCTCAAAAGCACCCCACAGCTCGTCCCAGGTGACGGAAGGATCGACGTGATGCATTTGGTACAGCTCGATATGGTCTGTCTGCAGACGCTTTAGCGACGCTTCGAGATGACGGCGAAGCTTATAGCTCGACAGCCCGGCTTCATTATTGGGACCATCCAGAGGATCGCTCATGGAGCCATAGAATTTGGTAGCCAAAACGACTTTCTCGCGGCGGCCCCCGCCTTGGTTAAACCAGCGTCCGATGATAGTTTCGGTTAGTCCGGAGTTCTCGCCCCAGCCGTAGATATTGGCCGTGTCGAAGAAGTTGACGCCGGCGTCAAGCGCAGCATCCATGATGCGGAAGGCTTCCTTCTCATCCGTAGCAGGACCAAAATTCATCGTCCCCAAACACAGACGACTTACTTTCATACCGGATTTACCTAGAGCTGTGTACTTCATAATCAATGATCACTCCTTGGTCGTTTAGGGTATAAGACAAATTCACCCCTATTGTAGCGTATTGGCAGAAAAATGTAACTAACGGCGTTCGGAGACGTTAATATGGTTGCACTGAAAGCCGACCTGCGAGTGATCTGTTTAATTCAAGAAGCAACAAGCAGGAGCAAGAAGCACAAGCAGGACTAGGAGTAACCGAGAATCTCTTCAAGATGTTACTTTCAAGAGCCGCCCCATGCTTATGTATAGGGCGGCTCTTCTATCTCCCACCACCCTTGTGGTCAGGGAGATGTGCTCTTCTCCAGTGACCTGCCAATCGCCAATTCATTAGCTTCGAAGCAGCGAAGAGGACGAATCGATTCCGGAAAAGCGAAGCGGTCGCCTTTGGAGCCGAATTTCAACCGCTAACATACAATCCAGAAATTCGGCGACAACAGCGATTGGAGGAACGATACGTACTCGGAGCCTCCCACATTAAGTCTTCGAAGTCTCGCATAAAGCTGCTCTCATTAAAGCCGCTCTCGCATAAGTTACCCACGCACAAAAGCACACACGATTAAGCTTTACCTCGAGTCTTTCTCAAAGTAAGCCTTACTCGCATTCAGTCGCTCTTGCGATATTAACTCTTCGAGCGTCTGCACAACTCTTCGGCGCAACCATCTCCCTGATCACATTCCCCCTACTTATAGGCAAAACGAATTAAGTTCATAGTTTCTATATCTTGGTCAATCAAGGGGGAAGTATGTTACAACATTAACTAGATGATTAAATACGACCAGTGTATATATAAATGAAGGAGTGACGAAGAATGGCAGAAACGAAGAAAATCGCAGTAATCGCCGGAGACGGCATCGGTCCTGAGGTAGTGGCTGAAGCGGAGAAGATCATTAAACGTACCGAAGAGGTGTTCGGATATTCATTTACGACGGAACATGCATTGTTTGGCGGCATTGCCATTGACGAGAAAGGGACGCCGCTGCCAGAAGAAACGTTGAAAGTATGTAAGAGCGCCGATGCTGTATTGCTTGGTGCGGTAGGCGGTCCGAAATGGGACAACAATTCGAAGGAGCTTCGCCCGGAAACCGGATTGCTTGGCATCCGTAAAGAGCTTGGCCTGTTCTCTAACCTGCGTCCGGCTGTCATTTTCGATTGCTTGAAGGATGCGTCCACATTGAAGCCTGAAGTTCTGGAAGGCACTGACTTGATGGTCGTTCGTGAGCTGACAGGAGGCATATACTTCGGCGAGAAATTCAGACGCGAAGGTGCTGGTGGCGAAGAAGCTGTAGATACTTGCGTATACAATACGGCTGAGGTAGAGCGAATCGTCCATCAAGCCTTCGAGATTGCACAGAAGCGCCGGAAGAAGCTGGCTTCCGTCGATAAAGCGAACGTGCTGGAAACGTCCCGCTTGTGGCGCGAAACGGTAAACCGCATCGCTCCTGAATATCCGGACGTGGAGCTGGAGCATGTGCTGGTAGACAATTGCGCGATGCAGCTTCTGCGTCGCCCGTCCAGCTTTGACGTGATCGTAACCGAGAACATGTTCGGCGACATCCTAAGCGATGAAGCAGCCATGCTGACAGGTTCCATCGGCATGCTGGCATCCGCATCCATGGGCGAGGGTGCTTTCGGCCTGTACGAGCCGGTACACGGTTCGGCACCGGACATTGCCGGCCAAGGCTTGGCAAACCCGATCGCAACGATTCTGTCCGTAGCGCTGATGTACCGCCTCACGTTCGGCTACGAGGATGCGGCAGACGCAATTGAACGCGCAGTTGCCGAGGTGCTTGATGCCGGACATCGTACAGCAGACATTGCTGTGGATAAGAGCAAAGCGCTCAGTACGACAGAAATGGGCGATTTGATCGCTGCGGCTATCCGTTAATAGAGGAAGCATCCGTTCAAAGAAAATCCTTATTTATAATAATTATAATAAAGTAACGTCTACAATCTTGACTTTGATTAGCCTCAATGATAACATTTCTATTAAATGTTCATAGGAACATAGCATGTAGGAAATACACGTATTTTCTTACATATGTTAAGGAGGAATTCAATCATGGCAGAACGTTTGGTTGGTAAAGCGGCTCCTGATTTTACAATGGAAACTGTATCAGGAGACGGTAAAGATTTTGGTAAAGTAAGCCTGTCCGACTACCGCGGCAAATGGCTCGTATTCTTCTTCTATCCGCTTGATTTCACTTTTGTATGCCCAACTGAAATCACGGCTCTCAGCGATGCTTATGATCAATTCAAAGCATTGGATACTGAAATTCTGGGTGTAAGTGTTGACTCTATCCACAGCCACAAAGCTTGGATCAACACTGCTAAAGAAGCTAACGGTCTGGGAGCATTGAACTTCCCGCTGGCTTCCGACATCACCAAAAACGTAGCAAGAGACTACGGTGTTCTGATCGAAGAAGAAGGCGTTGCTCTGCGCGGCTTGTACATCATCGATCCGGAAGGCGAATTGAAATATCAAGTTGTTAACCATAACGACGTAGGCCGCAGTGTAGAAGAAACGCTTCGTGTTCTTCAAGCACTTCAATCCGGCGGATTGTGCGCTATGAACTGGAAACCAGGCGACAGCAACCTGTAATTCCATTTCGTTAAAGTTAAGGCAACCCTCATTATCTGACATTATGTGCAGGTAGTGGGGGTTTTTTCACCTCTGATTTTAATGGATGAAATAGGGGAAGACTCTTGTTTAGAGAACCGCTCTTGCGTTGATATATAATTTAAATTTAAATATATAGGCTTACGGACTTATGTTTAGGGAATCGTGCCTAAAATTTTAATCGAGGTTCTTTTCATGAAGGAATTAGCGGGAGTGAAAGCGAATACAATATTTTGAAACGGTTGAGAATCCACAAAAGGAGGGTGAACGATATGAGTTTTTGCTGTGGGGCTAGTATGATGGGTACAAAGGGTACACTGAAGCATTATCGCACTCAAGTACATAATGTTCCCCTGCTGTCTTGTCCGGTCTGCCATCGCGTGGAGGTACATCATCGGGTTGAGAATGAGTATGAAATATTAGCTGAATATGCCCATGGTGACGGAGCATCCCAGGTGGATTTTCAGGATTATGTGATGGAAGATGAGGATGCGATTTTTGAAAATGTTGTCAACCGGGAGTCGGAGGATCCGCTAACGGTGGTTCAGAGTCAGATTGATATGTCGTTAGATCTCCTGGTGGTTGCCAAATGGATGGAGGATGAGAAGTGGCAGGGCGAACTGAAAAGACGGCTTGCCGTGATGAGTCAGCGCAGGCTCCGGCTCCAGAAGCAGCCTTAATCCAGGAATTAATAAAGCCTCGTGATTACCCGGGGCTTTTTTAATGTTTCAAATCATACAAAAGGGGGTAATGTTTATATTAGTTGTTTGTTGTTTGGAATTAGGTGTTAGATACACTACATAAGCAGAAATACATAAGCATGATGTATGGTATTTTTATGCAATTTCCCATTTTTCGACAGGATTTCTGATTGACGTTTCTTTGTCTCGATGACTATCATGGAAGGAAGCAGATTCGGGCTGCTTCTGATTCAAAGGCGGACAAGCTGATGTTTGCAAGGTTTTTTGTCGGTTTGGTGAGTTCAACTTTTCATGAAAAGGGGGAGCCATCTTGTTGAGTCAAATCCGTGAATCTGAGCTGCAGGCAATTCGTTCTTTTCATTCCAGCCAGCTTATTAGGAACAAGTATGAGAACATACTGGAGAATCTCGACAGCGGGATCATCCTCTTTGATAGTGACGGTGTGTTAGCATTTGTTAATGTACAGATGGCAAAATTGTTAGGTGTATCCCGTAAATCGCTGACTGGCTGTACGCTGACCCAACTATTGCGACATCCCCAGCTCTCCAGATTTAAGAAGAGAAAAATACTTCGCATTTTTCGGGAAACGGTATTCCACCGCAAGAGATTTCATGAATTGGTTGATGAATATGGCCGATCGTGGCTGATCACGATGACTTATGGGGACCAAATGGAAGGCGATTTTCTGATCAGCGTGAAGGATGTTTCCGACTTCAAACGAATTGAGCAAACCGCTTATCAGAACGATAAGCTGGCCATGCTGGGAAAGATCTCGGCCTCCATTGCCCATGAGATACGCAACCCGCTCACCTCCATCCGTGGCTTCATCCAACTGCTTCGTCCGCATCTCGTAAGTCTAGGTAAGGACGAGTATGCCAGAATTATACTTACGGAGATCGATCGTGCGAATGATATTATATATGAATTTCTAAATTCCTCCAAACCCTCGGCTCCAGAAACCAAGATTGTGTCCGTATCCTCTTTATTGAAGGAAGTTGTTCTGCTAACTGAAAGTGAAGCCTTAATGAAGGGATGCCAGATTAATCTGCATACCGATAAGACCCCGCCTGCGTTTATATCCGTGGATGTGAAGCAGATCAAACAGGTGATTCTGAATATTATTAAAAATGCCCTGGATGCGATTAATGAGCATCACGATGAGAACATCACCGGCGTGATTGATATTTCAGCCCGCGATACGGGGAAACATATCAACATCTGCATATCGGATAACGGCGGCGGCATGGATCAGAATACACTGAACCACCTGTTCAACCCGTTCTTCACAACGAAGGAGAGTGGAACGGGGCTCGGATTATCCGTAAGTTACAGTATCATCAGAAACCATGGCGGTTCGATTGCCGTGGATAGCCAGGTTGGTGCCGGAACGGAGTTTGTGATTACTTTTCCCAAGCTGGACGTTCCGGAAGTCTAAGTTTGTACAATATGTGCCTGAAATGAATACGAGAGCAGCTGTTCCGATGGAATGGCTTTTTCTTTTTTAGGAGGAGATTAAACGCATGAAGTGGACATTAAAGGGCAGTTTATCATCCGGGCAAGTGCATACCGATGCCATCATGGTTCCCGTAACGAAAAAACAAGCGGCGGAAGGCGGCATTTCCGAGTCCTGGGATCCACTGCTCAAACAGTTGGTCGAGAATCGGTTATTTGATGGCACTCCGAACCGGTCATTCGTATGGCCTGAGAGCATCGAAGGCGGAGCACGCTTGTTAATATGGCTGGGCCGTCCCGAAGGAATTCTGACATCCGAACAGCTGCGGCTGTTTGCAGCACAGGCAGTTAAAGCAGCCGGGAGATCGGGTGTACGCAGTGCCGCCATTCAAATTCCAAATACGATGGTTAACTTTACCGCCGAACAGACTCCGCAAGATGCTGCTCAGGCTTTAACTGAAGGGTTTATCCTCGGAAGCTATCGGAAACCGCATTATAAGCGTGATGCTTCCGAGCCAACGAATTTAGAAGAAATCCTCTATTATATAGAAGGCGATATGGATGCGGAATTTGAAGCAGGGTGGACGAAGGGAATGTCATTGGGCGCAGCGATTGGAGAAGCAACCTGTCTGGCACGAGACCTGACGAATCTGCCCGGCAATATGCTGCTGCCGGAAGACCTGGCCCAGAAGGCGCTTCAGTTGGCGAAACGGTATGGCTTCGAAGCCCAGGTACTGGACGAGGACGCTATAGACGAGAAGGGTATGGGCGGCCTCGTGGCCGTAGGCAAAGGCAGCATCCATCCACCGCGCATGATCGCGATCCGTTATCAGGGACGGGAGACGTGGGAGGATGTTGTCGGACTTGTTGGCAAGGGGGTTACATTTGATACCGGTGGCGTATCGCTGAAGAGGGCATCTGGAATGGAGGATATGATCAGTGATATGGGCGGGGCAGCTACCGTATTGGGCGTTATGGAAGCGTTAGGACGGATTCGCCCCAGAGTAAATGTAGTGATGGTGATTCCGACAGCGGAGAATGTGATGAGCGGTAGTGCCTTTAAACCCGGCGATATCGTCACGACACTGAGCGGCCGCACCATCGAAGTATTGAATACGGATGCCGAGGGCCGTATCGTACTTGCGGACGGAATTACCTATGCCAAGCAGCTTGGAGCTTCGCGTTTGATTGACGTAGCTACATTGACGGGGTCCGTCGTTTCGGCTCTTGGGGATATCGCCACTGGGGCCGTAACCAATGATGAGACTTTTTTGCAGGAGCTTATTGCCTCCTCCCGTAGGGCCGGCGAAAAAATATGGCCGCTGCCATCCTATCCGGAGTTCTGGGATAAATTGAAGAGTGAGGTGGCGGATTTGCGAAATCAAACGGGCCGAGAAGGCGGGACGATAACGGGCGGTCTTTTTGTGGGGACATTTGCTGATGGGCTGCCTTGGGTGCATTTTGACATAGCAGGTACGGCATACCTATCCAAGGAGCGGGGCGTGGATCCCAAAGGGGCAACCGGCGTGCTCGTCCGCACCATCACCGACTGGATACTCAAGCAGGCCCAGGTCGTCAATTGAAGCGTTTGTTATGAATTGAAGAGACAGCGGCCGTCCCGTACCCCTTTGAATAACGTCCGTCCTTCGGACGTTTTTGCTTTACTTTTCAACCGGCATTCAAGTATGATGAAGAGAAAAATTGCCGAGAGGAGTTTAGCTTAGATGATTAAGAGTAGTCAGACAAAGATTGTAGACTGTACCATTCGCGATGGCGGACTGGTAAATAACTGGGATTTTAGTGTAGAATTCGTACAAAATTTATATGCGGGCCTAAATGAGGCTGGCGTGGACTATATGGAAATCGGCTATAAAAATTCGCCTAAACTGCTGAAAGGCGCTGATCAGGCGGGCCCTTGGCGTTTTCTGGATGATGAATTCCTCAGAGAAGTCATTCCTCATAAAGGTAAAACCAAACTGTCCGCGCTTGTAGATATCGGCCGCGTGGATGAAGACGATATTTTGCCGCGCGAGGAAAGCTTGCTGGATCTCATCCGAGTCGCTTGCTACATTAAAGACGTGGATAAGGCGCTTGCGCTGGTACAGACCTTCCATGATCGTGGTTACGAGACTACGCTCAACATTATGGCCCTCTCCAACGTAATGGAGAACGAGCTGCTGGAAGCTTTTGAGCTGATCAGGGAGAGCGTCGTGGATGTTGTATATATCGTCGATTCTTACGGAAGCCTTGATCATAAAGATATGGAATACCTTGTGAATAAGTTCAAGACGCATCTGCCGAACAAACGTCTGGGCGTTCATACCCATAACAACATGCAGCTGGCGTTCTCCAACACGCTGGTCGCTGCAGATCTTGGCGTTGAGCTTCTGGATGCATCCGTATACGGGATGGGACGTGCGGCCGGCAACTGCCCGACCGAGCTTCTGGTTACCCATCTGAAAGGCACCAAGTATGAGCTGCGTCCGGTACTGGATATTATCGAGCGCTACATGATTCCACTTCGTGAAAAAGAAGAGTGGGGTTATATCATGCCTTACATGATTACAGGCACCCTGGATGAACATCCACGCTCCGCCATGGCCCTCCGTGCTTCGGACGATAAAGACAAAATTGTGGATTTTTATGATAAATTGACGACACCGGAAGTGACTTTCGACAAAAAATAGGCAAGGTGCTTTTGTAGCCCTGCTCGTATCAGGTCAAGGTAATCAGCATCTTTCCTCCTTGGAAGGATGCTGTTTGCTTTTTTATATCGCGATACATTTTCCATAAAATACATGTTGAAATTGCGCGTTCGGCATGGTATATTTATTTTTGTCTTCAAAAGACAGCATCTTTATTATCGGGACGTAGCTCAGCTTGGTAGAGCACCTGGTTTGGGACCAGGGGGTCGCATGTTCAAATCGTGTCGTCCCGATTCGCTTAAGATTTAGGACCTCACAGAAGTAATCGGGATATGCACCGAGTCATAGCGTCACTTTTGTAGGTATATATGCGGGTGTAGTTCAATGGTAGAACTCCAGCCTTCCAAGCTGGTAGCGTGGGTTCGATTCCCATCACCCGCTTACGTTAGACCGAAAACCCTTGGTGACAAGGGTTTTTTTGTTGCATAAATGCAGCATGACCGGCTTCTGGAAGCCAGTTATATCAATCTTGTAAAGTATAAGCTAGAGTGATGAAAGATAGTTTCATGTCCATGTAACCGATGTGTAGTTTCCTTGTCGTTCATGTCTACTATAATTTGGGAGAGTATAAACGACACCAAAGGAGATGAGCAGAAGGATGATAAAGCCAGACGGAATTAAAGGAATGCTTGCAGGGGCAGCGATCACGATCGGATTGGCTGCTGTAGTAGGTACGGTTTCAGCCGGAGACGTTCCCAAAGAAGATCGGGTCTCATATAACAACGTTAAAGTGAATGTATCCGGCGAGATTGTGGAGTTTAAGGATGAACGGGGGAATAAGGTCAATCCGATACTAATCGACGGTACAACGTACATACCCCTTAGAGGAATTGCCGAGCAGCTTGGACATGCTGTTGCATGGGACAAGTCGGAGAACATCATTTACGTGAAGGAGTCGGATTCCGGCGGTATGACGCATCTAAAATCGGAGACGGTTCGAAATCAGGAGCTGGAGGAGAGTATCAAGAAGGTAATCGATCTGGCTTCGAATGAGCTGAAGGAAACCCGTTATTATTATAATTATATCGATTTGGATGGGGACGGGCAGAACGAGGTGTTTGTCCAGCTGGTCGGAATGTTTGTAAGCGGCACGGGCGGAGATACGGGTCTGCTGTTCCGGCAGAGGAACGGGCATTATGAACACATCCAGTCGTTTAAACTTGTCCGCAACCCGATCATAGTTAGCAGCGAACGTTCGAACGGCTGGCGCGATCTGATTATGGAGATGTCCGGCGGCGGGGCGGAAGCGACGCAGGTGAAGCTGCGGTTTGACGGCAAGAATTATCCGAACGTTACGGACGGACTGAAGATGGCGGACGGCGAGAAAGTGAACGGTACCGCTATGATCTGGAACGACTTGGCAGAGGATGTCGAGTTAGGAAAAGGATTGTATTTAAAATAGGCGGGCAAGGGAGATCCTTGATATATCAAGGATCTTCGGCTGTTATCTGACGCGGCTGCCGTAGATTGCCCTTTTACTTCGTAAGAATATCTGTTATAATGGCCATAATTTCATTCCAAGAATGCGAGGTAACCTAGTCCAATGAAGTAAGACACCCTTTTCTCTAAAAACAACTGCATGTGGTTTGCAGGCGTTTCTCTACGGCGGTAGAGGGAGAGATTTGGTGTGTCTGAACAATGTGACTGGGGTACCTCTTTTTGTTATGTCGAAAGTGGTACTCTTATGCAAAACAATCACATATACGGAACGGATTGCAGCTTTCGCTGACAGCCGAGGGTAGAGAGCCTAATATCTCCATACCGTCAGGGCTGGCCTGGAATGAACAGCCGAAGGCAGTGTGCTGTGGCGCGCGTTCGTCCCGTTACTCAGATCAGAACCAATCCTCTCTCATGATATCCGCCGCAGGCCATCGCTTGCGGTTTTTTAGTTTTTTCCAAAGAGAGAGGATGAGGCGATATGACCATGATTCTAAAAGCGAAAGATATAAGTATGGAGCTCCAAGGGAGACCGTTGTTTGAAGGCATTCAGCTGGAGGTGGCAGAAGGAGAGCGGATTGCGCTGTACGGGCGGAACGGCACCGGCAAAACCACGCTCCTCTCGATTCTGGCCGGCGAGCTCGAACCTGCCTCAGGCGTTGTGGAGACGATTCTCCCACGAGATCGCTGGGGCTGGCTCAGGCAGCAGGATGAGCCGGACGAAATCGATCGGAGTGCCATCGATACGGTGCGCAGCCGCAGTAACCCTACGTTGTGGCAGCTGAAGCTTCAGATTGCCGGCGTCGAGAAGCAGATGAATGGCGGCAGCGCTGCTGAGTTGGAATCACTGCTTGAGCAATATGGCAATCTGCTGGAGCGTTACGAGTCCCAGAACGGTTTCCAGTGGGAGACCGAGGTGGAGAAAGCGATGACGATGCTGGGCATCGGTCCGGAGGTATGGCCTGTGTCCTACCGTGAGCTGAGCGGAGGCCAGAAGACGAAGGTCATGCTGTCAGGGCTCCTTGTATCGGCACCGAAATTTTTACTGCTCGACGAGCCCACGAACCATCTGGACAGTGAGAGCTTGGTCTGGCTGGAGCAGTGGCTGGTATCATCCTACAAAGGCACCGTGTTGTTTGTATCCCATGACAGGGAGTTCATCGACCGGGTAGCAACCTCTGTATGTGAGCTGACCTCGGAGGAACTCCGGCGTTACCGGGGAGGATATACGGATTACCGCCGCGAAAAGGAACGGGAGCTGCGCGAGCAGGAGACGCTTTACCGGAAGCAGGAGTTGGCCCGCAAAGCGCTGGAGGAATCGATCCGAAGATATGAGGAATGGTTCCATAAAGCGCATAACGCGGCCGGGGACGTGAATGACGTCAAGATCACCGCCAGCTTTTACAAGGCCAAGGCCAAGAAGAACATCTCAAGATATCATGCCAAGGAGAAAGCGCTGGAACGGCTGGAAGCAGAGCGTGTGGATAAACCGCGAAACGGTCCCAAGCTGAACATGGAGCTGGAAGGGGAGGCTTTCGGCGGCCGTACCCTCGTTCAAGTGAAGGATATCTGTTTTGGATATGGAGATCAACCGCTTTTTAATAAGCTCACCTTCTATCTGAACCGCGGCGACCGTTTGGCCGTAAGAGGCCCTAACGGGAGCGGGAAAACGACACTGCTTAAGCTGCTTCTGGGCGAAATCGAACCGCATGAAGGCCGGATTACCCGTAATCCTTCCGTCAAGATTGGTTATTTCTCACAGGAGCTTGAGGGGCTGGAACCCGAAACCACGCTGCTGGACAGTCTGCTTGTCATTCCGGGAATGACGGAGAGCCGTGCGCGTACTTTGCTAGGCTCGTTCCTCTTCAGACGGGACGATGTGTTTAAGAAGATGGGGCAGCTGAGTATGGGAGAGAAGTGCAGAACGGCTTTTCTCAAGCTGTACTTCAGCGGTGCGCATCTGCTTGTGTTGGATGAACCCTCGAATTACCTGGATGTGGATACCCGCGAGGTAATTGAACAAGTGCTCGTGAGTTTTCCGGGTGCGATTGCGCTCGTATCCCATGACCGGTATCTTGTGCGTAAAATCGCGAACCGACTGCTTACGCTGACGCCCGGGGAAGATCCGATTTGGTTCGAGGGAAGTATGGATGAGGAGGAAGAGCAGGCCTCGCGGACCGGCGTGATCAAGGGAGATACGGAGAAGGACAACCGGCGGATGGAGCTCGAATACCGGATTCAGGAATTACTGGGCTTGTCAGCCGAAGATCTTGAACCCGGGGACGAGGGGAGCTGGCTTGCTGAGATTAGGGAGCTTCGGGCTGAGCTGGCTAGGCTTCAGTCGGAATAAGATCAGGGATCGCGATTAAAATCAGCCGGATGGGGCTAAAATGGGGAAATGAAACTTGCCATATCCCGAAAGGTTGCATATAATAAACCCTATATATTTGCATATGTAACAAATGCGTTGATGGAGAAAAGTAGTCAGTGCCTCTTTACAGGGAAGGGATACCGTAGATTGAGAGTGTCCCTCAAAGAATCAGGCTGGTGAAGTTCGCTCCGGAGCAGTTCCTTGAACACGGCATGCTGCCGGTCAGTAGGGGATAACGGGTCCGATTCGTTACGTCGGTCAAGTGAGCATGATGAGGCATACTCGGGGCTAAGGCTTTTACCGCCTTGGTTAGGGTATGAAACATGTTAACAAGGGTGGTACCACGGTCTCTTCGTCCCTTTTCGGGAGGAGAGGCCTTTTTTGTTTTCAGTCTTTTTTGTTTTCAGTTCGAAGATGGAGTTTACAAAGGGGTGTGCGAATAGCCATGAAGGAAAAATTAGAAGCATTAAAGCAGGAAGCATTGGCTCAATTGCAGGATGTTACCGATCCGCAGCAGCTGAATGATCTGCGGGTGAAATACCTTGGCAAAAAAGGGGCCTTGACGGAAATCCTGCGCGGAATGGGAGCGCTGAGCGCAGAAGAGCGTCCTGTTATCGGCCAGGTGGCCAATGACGTTCGGGGCGCGATTGAGGAAGTCATCTCCGGCAAGCAGGAAGCATTCCTGCAGCAGGAAACCGAAGAGCGCCTGCGTGCAGAGAAGGTGGACGTAACCCTTCCGGGCCGCAAGCTCAGCCAAGGCGCTGTTCATCCATTGAGCAAGGTGATCCAGGATATCGAGGATATTTTTATCGGGATGGGTTACCAGGTAGCAGAAGGACCCGAGGTGGAAACGGACTACTTCAACTTCGAAGCGCTAAATCTGCCGAAGAATCACCCGGCACGTGACATGCAGGATTCCTTCTATTTGACGGAAGATCTGCTGATGCGTACTCAGACATCCCCGGTGCAAGCCCGGACAATGCTGTCGATGCAAGGTAAAGCGCCTGTCAAAATCATCTGCCCGGGACGCGTATTCCGCCGGGATGACGATGACGCGACGCATTCGTTCCAGTTCCACCAAATCGAGGGCCTGGTCATCGGCGAGAACATTCGCATGAGTGATCTGAAAGGAACGCTGCTGCAATTCGTGCAGGAGATGTTTGGCGATAACACGCAGATCCGTCTGCGTCCAAGCTTCTTCCCGTTCACGGAGCCGAGCGCGGAAGTGGACGTATCCTGTGTAAGATGCGGCGGCAGCGGCTGCCGCGTATGCAAGCAAACAGGCTGGCTTGAAATTTTAGGCTGCGGCATGGTTCATCCGAAGGTACTTGAAATGGGCGGTTATGACCCTGAGAAGTACAGCGGTTTTGCTTTCGGTATGGGGGTTGAGCGGATTGCGATGCTGAAATACGGCGTGGATGACATCCGTCACTTCTTCAACAACGATACAGCATTCTTGAATCAGTTCACGCGGATCTAATTTTACGATAAAGGGAAGTGAATAGACAATGAGAGTTTCAACCGATTGGTTGTCCGATTATATTTCGCTCGAAGGCGTAACCTCAGAGGATTTGGCGAGCCGCATTACTTCGGCTGGTATTGAAATCGATGTGATCGAGAAACGGAATCAAGGCATTAATAAAGTGGTCGTCGGCTACGTTAAGAGCAAGGAGAAACATCCTGATGCAGACAAGCTGAATGTATGTATCGTGGATGCGGGTCAGGAGGAAGATCTCCAGATCGTGTGCGGAGCCAAAAATGTGGATGCGGGCCAGAAGGTGCCGGTGGCGCTTGTGGGCGCGAAGCTGCCTGGCGGTATGGATATCAAGAAGGCCAAGCTGCGCGGCGTGCTCTCCCAAGGCATGATCTGCTCGGCGAAGGAACTGGGCATGAATGACAAACTGCTGCCTAAAGAGCTGCAGGAAGGGATTCTGGTACTTCCGACGGATACGGAAATCGGCAAACCGATTGTGGATGTGCTGGGTCTGAACGATGAAATTTTGGAACTGGATCTGACACCGAACCGCTCTGACTGTCTCAGCATGTTGGGAGCCGCTTACGAAGTGAGCGCCATACTGGGGCGTGAGCTCAGTCTTCCGAATCCGGAAAAGGAAATGCTGGAGGTTCAAGATGCAGCGGCCGATCATATCTCGGTTACGATTGGCGCTGACGAGCAGTGCAGCCATTATGCGGCACGCTACATTACCGGTGTAAAGATCGGTCCTTCTCCGCTGTGGATGCAGAACCGCTTGATGGCGGCAGGCGTGCGCCCGATCAGTAATATCGTGGACATTACGAACTATGTGATGCTGGAATATGGCCAGCCGCTGCATGCTTTTGATGCTGATCAGCTGGAGGATGGCGCGGTTCACGTGCGTATGGCTGAAGCTGGCGAAACGATGGTGACGCTGGACGGCACGGAGCGTCGTCTGGAGCCGCATATGCTGGTGATTACAGCTGGCGGCAAGCCAGTGGCCTTGGCTGGCGTTATGGGCGGCCTGGAATCCGAAGTAACGGACAGCACGGTGAATATTTTCTTGGAATCGGCGAAGTTTGATGGCGGAACCGTCCGCAAAACATCCCGTCAGCTCGGACTGCGTTCAGAGGCAAGCTCCCGCTTCGAGAAGGAAGTGGATCCCGCCGCAGTCATTCCTGCACTGAACCGTGCAGCGGCACTGATGGCGAAATATGCCGGCGGCGCTGTTCATCAGGGAATCGTCGAAGCAGGCAGTGCGGACTCCGAGCCTACCGTGATTACTTTATCGCTGGAGAAGCTCAATCGCTATCTGGGAACGGATCTGTCCCTGCTTGAGGTAAAAACGATCTTTGCCCGGTTGCATTTCCCTTGCGGAGATGCGGGCCAAGGATTAGTGGATGTGCAAGTGCCGTCCCGTCGCGGCGATATCGTGCTTGACGTAGACCTCATTGAAGAGGTGGCCCGTCTGTATGGATATGACAATATCCCGACAACGGCCATAGAAGGTCCGACGACACCGGGTTCATTGACGATCGCTCAGGCCATCCGCCGCTCGCTTCGCCGTTTGCTGACGCATAGCGGATTCCAGGAGGTTCTGGGTTATTCCTTCATCCATCCGGAGCAAGCCGAAATGTTCACATCCCTGTCGTCAGATGGCACGGCGGTTAAGCTGGCCATGCCAATGAGCGAGGACCGCAGCGTCCTTCGTACCAGCTTGCTCCCACAGCTGCTGGATATCGCGGTGTACAACCATAACCGCAAGCAGCCGGACCTGGCCCTGTTTGAAATAGGGAACCTGTTCCATACACATGAGAAGACGTTGACGAAGCAGCCGCTGGAGCGTCCGGTTCTTGGTTTGTTGCTGTCGGGACGCAAAGGCAGCAAGCAATGGAATGTCCAGCCGGCCAAAGTGGATTTCTTCGATTTGAAGGGTGCGCTCGAAACGGTGCTCGACTATCTTGGAATTCGCGCGGAAGATATCACTTACGAGGCTAACGGACCGGTTGGCTTCCATCCGGGACGTTCCGCTTCCGTGTATGCGGGTCAAGGCGAGAATAAGCAGCTGCTAGGCGTACTTGGACAAATTCATCCGAAGACACAGCAGGAGCTGGATTTGGAAGATACTTATGCCGCTGAGATTCTGCTTGAGCCGCTGTATGATCTGACCAACGCCCGCGTCGTTTACCGCGATTTGCCGAGATTTCCGGGCATGGAACGAGATCTTGCCATCGTAGTGAATGAGGAGGTTGAAGCCGGCTCCCTGATTCAAGTGATCAAGGAGAATGCAGGTGAGCTTCTGCAGCAGATTCAGGTGTTTGACGTCTTCACGGGCAGCAAGCTTGGAGAGGGCAAGAAGAGTGTTGCCATCTCCATGACGTACCGTCATCAGGAACGAACCCTGACCGATGAAGAGGTTGCCGGCGTCACGGAAAAAGCGGTTGCTGCCCTTCAGCAAACTTTTGGCGCAGAATTAAGAAAATAGCAGGAATTGTGAACGCCCGCATCGAATCCATTACATCAGGGATTCGATGCGGGCTTTTTTGCTCTAAATTGAACTGGGATTTGCATCAGGACGCCCGCAGGGTACATAATTATAAGCACAAAACTGTGTTATCATATACCAAACTTCGGTCTGTTTTCTTGAGGTTCGTCTACAGATGTTATCTCATATATAATGAATGTAGAGAATAGACCATTTCAGACATCATAGAATCTACACATAATAGAAGGAGGGCACAATTTTGACTACATCGGACCGTAAAAGCGTTACCGTAGACATCTACGGAACTTCCTATAAACTCGTTGGCAGTAGCAGTGATTATACCAGACAGGTAGCGAATTATGTAGATGACCGCATGCGTACCATATCCAAGGCGCACTCTCGATTGGATACCCCGCGCATTGCCGTCCTAGCTGCAGTACATATGGCTGAAGAAGCTTTGCAGAAGCTGGAGTTTCAGAATGAGGCCAAGCAGATGACGGCCGAGCGGAATGAACTGCGCACGGAGCTTGCCAAGGTGCAAGGACTTCAAATCGAGCAGCAGGAGAGACATCGTCAGCAACTGGAGCAGCTCGAGGGCAAGCTGGCGGAGCAGACAACGCTGGCTGAGGAATACAGGAAGTCCAAGGAGAATCTAACCGCGGAGTCAGAGCGTACGAAGGAATTGCTCCAGAAGGAATCGGACCGCGTGGCGGAACTGCTGAAGGAGAAGCAGCAGCTTGAGGTGCGTCTTAAGGAGCAGCGTGAGAAGCTGGAGAGCGGCCATAAGCAGTCTATTGAAGATATGAAGCGCCGCTATGAAGGGCAAATTTCGCAGCTGACGCTCACTCATAAGCAGGCCATCGAGAAGCTGGAACAGAGTCAACGGGCTTCTGCGAAGCAGGCCGAAGAGAAGCTGGCTGAACAATTGAAGAAACAGGAGAGTACCTATAAACAAGAGGCGCTCCTGAAGGAGCAGCAGCACTCGAAGATCGTGCAGGATATGGAGCAGAAGTATACGAAGACGGTGCAGGATATGGAGCAGAAGTATACGAAGACGGTGCAGGATCTGGAACAGAAGAATACGAAAACCGTGCAGGATATGGAACAAAAGCATACGAGGACCGTCCAGGATCTCGAGAAGCAGCTTGCCGAGCAGCGAACGCGCGGCGGGCAGCTCCAATCACGCTTGTCGTCCGCGGAGAAGGAACTGGGTACTGTAAAAGCGGAATCGGACAAGCTGAAGGAATCGCTCCAATCTTCCAGGCAGCAAGCCGAAGCCTCTTCGCAGGAACTGCGTTCCTTCCGTACGAAGGTGGAAGGGCTGACGAAGGAGCTCGAAGGACTGAAGCAGGAATCCGCCAAGTCGGAGGAAGAGCGCCGTCGTCTGCAGAAACTTGTGGTGGATGCGAATCAGACTTCCCGCAAGCAGCAGGAAGAGCTGCAGCGTCTAAGCAGTGAGCTTCAATCCTGGCGTACGCTGGCTGATCAACGCAAAGAGGAAACCGGCGAGCTGGAGATGCGAATTGTCGAGCTTATGGAAGCGAACGAGAGCCTGGAAGAAGGAATGAAGGGACTTCAGGATGAAATCCAGGTCATGAAGGACGAAGCTGACCGGAGCATGTCCGAGCGCCGAAGTGCCCAGGAGGAATTGAAGGAACTGCAGCTTCGCCATGAAGAATTGGAGAAGCTCACGAAGGAAGCGGGAACCCGAGAGGAAGAGACCAGCAAATTGTACGCCATGCTGGAAGAAGAATACGATACGGTGTCGAATCAGCTGGATGAGCTTCGCAAGAAGGCGGCTGCCAGTGAAGAGCGCGCACGTGAACTCGCCGAGCAGCTGAGAGATTCAGAGGAACGCGCCGTTCAGTGGCAGGAGCAATACCAGCAATGGATGGCGGAACGGGAGCAGCTTGCCGAGGACAGCGAGAAGCTGGCCGCCGAGCGCGATGAGTGGAAACGAACCAAGCTTGCTCTCGAAGAAGAGCTCCAGTCCTGGCAGCAGGAAATTGCATCCGCACGCCAAGACTGTGAGCGTCTGGAAGACGAGAAGAATGAAGCGGCGCAGCAGTATTCCGATTTAGGTGAACAGTATGAGCTGGTTATGCACCAGTATCGTCTGCTCCAGGCAGAACAGGAATTGAAGGCGGAGCAATCTGCGCAGCTTGAAGAAGAACACCGTAAGCTGAAGGAAGAGTATGCGAAGCTCCAAGTTGAATATAATGAGTGGATCGAGTTGATTGAGCAGGATCAGCGTTAGGCCATGGCGAAGAATTGAACCTGAAAAAACCTCCGGATTAGACAGAGGATACTCTGGCGATCCGGAGGTTTATTTTCGTGAGCAGATCTACTATTCTTCGACGATAAGTTTGGAGATCATTTTGCTGTGACCCGCTCCACACATAATGGAACACGAAACTTCGAATTCTCCCGCTTCATCCGGCGTAACGACAGTGGAGTTGTTTTTACGGTCCAGCTGCAGGCCAAGTGCAGGAATCATAACGCCGTGGTTGCCGTCTTCGTTCTCGTAAGTGATCTTGACGGGCACCCCTTTCTTGAGCCGATATTCCTCTTGGTCGAATTGAAAATTGGTGCCCTTAATGACGAGTTCAGCTTCCGGTGCTACGCCAGTATCCGAGATCCCGGAACCTCCTTGGGACTCTTTCTGGTCTTCGCCGCAGGCAGCCAATACAAAAAGGAGCATACATGAAACAAGTAAAGCTATGCCTTTTTTCACTATAACCTCTCCTGACTATGAAATAATTGTGAAATATAATTTCCAATCTTTATGATAGCGCAGAAAAAGAGTGGATGCACATATGTGTTATGAAAAATTGGTGAACGTGAACGGTTTCAAACGATGATATGGATTTCCTTTATAATATAGGAGAAGATGGAAATAAAAGAATGGAGCTTTACCCAAAATGAAAACCCCCTGCGCAAATTGCAACAGAGGGTTAATGTGGAGTAATGCAGCTGCCGATCGGTTCGTTCAGTTAGAGGGTTCCAGAGGAATCCTCTAACTGAAGCGGGGTGCTTCTATTTGCGGGTTTTGCCTGCTTCAAAAGGGGTGGAAATCGGAATGAACAGATCGATGATCCCGATGACCAGTGCAGCAAGTAAGGCGCCCAATACGGAGACGCTAACGCCTCCAACGATGAATTGGGCAAGGTAAATCACGAGTGCGCTCACTAGGAAGCCCACGATGCCACGTCCAAAAGGCGTGACTTTTTTGCCGAAGATGCCCTCAATAGCCCAACCAATCAGGGCGATAACGAGTGCAAGCAACAGGGCGCTTCCGAATCCGCCGACGGTGAATTGGGGGACAATCCATCCGACAACCATAAGAACGAGCGCGGCAACGATAAATCGAACAACGTGCCCGAGAAATTGCATGGTACCTGCCTCCTTAGAATAAGACTGGAATGTTACGCAGAATTTATTTTGTTCAATAGGACCGTCGGTTATGTGTGGAAGGATTTTGGATTCCTTGGCGAATTCCCATCACTTTCGATATAATATATGCATTGATTGAGAGGAGTTGTGAACTTCTTGAATGACAAGATTTTGCAAACTTTAGAATACCGGAAAATTTTAAATACATTAATACAATACACGCAAACCTCTATGGGAAGTGCAAGAGCTGAAAAGTTAATGCCTGAAACCGACCTGGAGGCTGTAAAGGATCTGCTTGCGGCTACCGATCAGGCCTACACCGTAGACAGGCTCAAGGGCAATCCGTCTTTCCGCGGGATTACCGATATCAATGATGCTTTGAAGCGGGCCAGAATCGGAGGGACGCTCAGTCCCCATGAATTGCTGGCTACATCGAATACGATTCATGGATCACGCCGAATCAAGCGGTTTATTGCGGCGATTCATGAGGACGAGAAGATTGAGATCCTCTATAATCTGAGTGATCTTATTTCGGAGCAAAAGCCCCTGGAAGACGCCATTCGGCTGTGTATTGATGATGCTGCTGAGGTCCTTGACTCCGCAAGCGCTGAGCTTTCCCAGATCCGGCGGGAGCTGAGGGGCGGAGAAGTTCGCATTCGCGAGAAACTGGAGTCCATGATTCGATCGCAATCTGTGGCGAAGATGCTGCAGGACCAGTTAATTACGATACGAGGCGACCGTTTTGTCATCCCCGTTAAAGCGGAATATCGCTCGCATTTTGGCGGTATCGTGCACGACCAGTCCGGGTCAGGCGCGACGCTGTTTATTGAGCCGGAATCCATCGTAGCCATGAACAACAAGCTGCGCGAGACGCGAATGCGGGAAGAGCGGGAGATCGAAGTGATTTTGCAGAAGCTGACCGCCCAGGTCGGCGAACAGGCTGAGCTGCTGTCACTTGACTTGGATCTGATCGGCCAGCTCGACTTTATTTTTGCCAAGGCTCGTTTGGCCCATGTCATGAAGGCTTCACTGCCAAGAATGAATGACAGAGGCTATATTAAGCTGCGTAAAGGCCGACATCCGCTGATTCCGGCGGATCAGGTTGTGCCGCTTGATGTGGAATTGGGCAATTCCTATACATCCATCATCGTCACGGGTCCGAATACCGGCGGTAAGACGGTTACGCTCAAAACGATCGGGTTATTAAACCTGATGGCGATGTCAGGACTCTTTATTCCAGCCGAAGAAGGCAGCCAGATGTGCGTGTTTGATGCAATTTACGCGGACATTGGTGATGAGCAAAGCATTGAGCAGAGCCTCAGTACCTTCTCCAGCCATATGACGAACATCATCCGAATATTAAGCCAGATGACGCCGAAGAGTCTGGTGCTGCTTGATGAGGTTGGAGCAGGAACCGACCCTGCGGAGGGTTCAGCCCTGGCGATTTCCATCCTGGAGCATATCCACCGCATGGGCTGCCGCATGATTGCGACGACGCACTATTCTGAATTGAAGGCTTATGCATATGAACGCAAAGGCGTGATCAACGCCAGCATGGAGTTCGATATCAATACCCTAAGCCCGACCTACCGGCTGCTGGTAGGCGTACCTGGACGCAGTAATGCGTTTGCCATTGCAGAACGTTTGGGATTGCCGGTATCCATTCTGGAATTTGCCCGTGGCGAAGTTAAGGAAGAGGATCAACGGGTGGAGCATATGATTGCATCCCTCGAAGAGAACCGTCACACCGCGGAAGTAGAGCGTGAGAAGGCGGAGCAGGTTCGGAAGGAAATGGAGGATCTGCGTCTTCGTCACCAGCACGAGCTTCAGAAGCTGGAAGAGCAGAAGGACAAGCTGGTTGATAAAGCTCGTGCAGAGGCGAGACAGATCGTGGACAAGGCTCGGAATGAGGCCGAGGAAATCATCGCGGATCTGCGCAAGATTGCCCAAGAAGAAGGGGCTTCCGTTAAGGAGCATAAGCTGATTGCTGCCAGAAAGCGTTTGGATGATGCCGAACCGCAGCAAGGCAAGAAGACGGCTGGCCAGCGTACTGCGAAGCAGCAGCGCAGCATTGAGCCTGGAGACGAGGTTAGGGTATACAGCCTGAATCAGAAAGGGCATGTCGTGGAAATGGCCGGCTCGAAGGAGGCGGTTGTTCAGCTCGGCATCATGAAGATGAAGGTATCGCTGGATGATTTGGAGCTGCTGTCGAATCCGGCAGCAAACGCTAAACAGGCGCCGAAACAGCATGCGACTGTCTTGAAACGGACTCGCGATACCAACATCCGGAATGAGCTGGATTTAAGAGGCGCAAATCTGGAAGAAGCGCTGATTGAGGTGGATCGGTTCATTGATGAGGCATTTCTGGGGAACTTGGGTCAGATTTACATCATTCATGGCAAAGGCACCGGGATCTTGCGAACCGGAATTCAGGATTATTTGCGCAAGCACAAGCATGTTAAGAGTCATCGTTTAGGTAATTACGGCGAAGGCGGCAATGGCGTCACCATTGCCGAGCTGAAGTAAGGAAAGTAAGAAATCAGGAACCGTTTTCTCCTTCAATCGTATAACATATCATCATAAGGTTTAGAACGACGGGATGCGAAAGGTGCCGCATCCCGTTTATATCAGGGAGGAAATAAGGTAATGACGGAAGCGATTGATCATTTGCTGACCCATCCACTCGGGGTGCTCGTCGGCTATTTCTCGGTTGCGATACTTGCACTTATTGTTTACTTGTATTGCTTTGAATTGGTTACCAAGTACAATTGCTGGGATGAAATACGCAAAGGAAATGTTGCCGCGGCCATGGCGACCGGCGGGAAGATCTTTGGCATCTGTAACGTGATGCGGTACAGCATAACGGCCAATACGTCCATTTATGGCATGATTAAATGGTCGTTCTTCGGGTTTATACTGCTGTTATTGGCTTATTGGTTGCTTGAGTTCTTGACGCCTGTGTTTTCGGTCGATGAAGAGATTAGCAAGGATAATCGAGCAGTGGGCTTGATCGTACTTCTTATCACCGTATCTTTATCTTACATTATTGGAGCGAGCATCATTTAAGGGCTTCGGGAGGAAAAGGACGATGAAATATTTACCGCGGATATTGTTTGCGGCTGCCTTGATTTTTTTTGTGGCGGGTATTGTATACTTGATGTCTCAATAAAAATAAAGTGAACAGGGCCATCCATGGCCGTTTGAATAAGAAAGGGATGAATGATCGATGGAACCGACGGTTTGCCCATGGTGCCAAAGTGAGATTGTGTGGGATGAAGAGATAGGTCCCGAAGATACTTGTCCTCATTGTGCGAACGAGCTGAAAGGCTACCGCACATTGAATATCGCATTGGATGACGAGGAAACACAAGACGATCCGGAGGAATATGAAGAGGATTATGAGGCTTCCGAAGAGGAAGTGGTTGATCTTCAACGTATTTGGGGATCCGACCAGGAATCGCTGTCCTCGCTTCGAACCGTGGATAAGTACGGGGAGGATCACGACCTATTTGCATTTGAGGAGACCGTAGAGGGGATTCTGGACCAGCAAGAGGAAGTTCCCGAGTGCTTGCATTGCCGGGAGTATATGCTTCATGCCGGAACGCAGCACGTGAGCGGGGAAGGCTTCCAGCCGGTTAACGCAGCTTTGATTCAAGGCCCTATCCTTCAGCCGCCATATGATTTGAACGTATATGTGTGCCCTGGATGCTTCCATGTACAGTATAATCTGGCAGAGAATGACCGGCTTCGGATGATCAAGAGCTTTATCCATAAAAAGGAATAGCGTTTACGGAAAGGCGCTGTGTGCCGATCCGTGCGAACTTAAGGAAACTGCTACCGGCGGTTTCCTTTTTTTTGTTCATGAAGTGGGGATTAGAGGGGTAAAATACCTTGGACTTCAAGTGTGAGGGCGAGGGAGGAACTGTATATGAAGTTGACAAAGGACCCCCAGGCTATACTTCTGTTATCCGTTCATGGGTTGTTTATCTTATCGAGTGCATTGTCGGGTACGTTCCTCAACGTATACCTATGGAAAAGCCGCCAGGATTATACGATGCTCGGTTGGTTCACGATTGCTCAGCAGGTGGCATTGGGCTTGACGTTCTGGGCCGCCGGCAAATGGGTGAAGGAGCATAACAAAATGAATGCGCTTCGCCTGGGAATTGCGGTGTCCGGCCTGTTTTATTTATGCGTTCTGTGGGCAGGGCGGGACGCCGTCCATTATATTTGGCCGCTCGGCTTGCTGTTCGGCGTGTCATTAGGATTATTCTGGTTAGCCTTTAATGTGGTCTATTTTGAGGTTTCGAGCGCGGAGAATCGGGACTGGTTTAATGGCTGGATCGGACTCCTGGGCTCCATCACGGGGATTATCGGTCCGTGGCTGGCGGGCTGGATCATCACGATGATGCGTGGGGATCAAGGCTACCGGTTTATTTTTACCGTATCGATGGTCATCTTCGCCGTGACGGTGGTGCTGAGCTTTTTTCTGCGAAAAAGGCCGGTCCAAAGCGGCTATCATTGGCTGGAGGGGTTGAGCCGGCTCAAGGAGGGCGGCGTATGGAAATACGCGGTATTCGGCTTGGCCGTTCAGGGAATCAGGGAAGGTGTATTTTCCTTCCTTATTACGCTCCTTGTTTTTGTGGCAACGGATCAGGAGTCGAAGCTGGGGCAGTTTGCATTGATTACTTCGGCGGTTTCGCTGGTCAGCTACTGGGCCTGCGGGAAGTGGTTCAAGCCCAAATTCCGTAAAACCGGCATGCTGGTAGGTTCCATATTGATGCTGCTGGTCATTTTACCGCTGCTGGTTGCGGTCAACTATACGACGCTGCTGGTGCTGGGAATCGGGACGTCGCTGTTCATTCCGCTGTATATGATGCCGGCTATATCGGCCAGCTTTGATCTTATGGGAGTGAATCAGGAAAACGTGGAGAAGCGGGTGGAACTGGTCGTGCTGCGGGAGCTCAGTTTAACCATAGGACGAATTACGGGCCTGCTTGTGTTCATTCTTGTCCTGTCATTTAGACAGGACACGTTAACGGTGACGTTGCTGCTGTTGTTCCTGGGGGCATCCCCTATCGGATCGTGGCTGTTTATACGTAAGCTGTTCCCGTCCAAAGGTCAAGTCACCTAAAGCTAATGACATCCCTCGGGTCAAAAGAATTCCGCTAGTTAAACAAACGGTTTGCTGAACGACTGTGAGAGCGCAATCCGTACACACGCAAAGAAGGTATCTCCAAGGTTGCATGGCCTGCTTGGTGATACCTTCTATTATTTTATGACGTCTTAAGGTCCATTGGCCGTGTCAGGGAGAACCATTTCAGTTCTTCGGGCTCACGTCCTGCTATCGTCTCGCCCAGCAGATCCGCAGCGATCATGCTGTATACGGTCCCGTTTCCGCCATACACCTCGATAAAATAGCTGTGCGGATATTTCGGGTGCCTGCCGATCAGCGGGATGCCGTCTTTGGTTGTGGCAAATACGCCGGCCCAACTGCAAGCGATCTTCAAATCCGTCATATGGGGGAACAGCTGATGAATTTCATTTAACAATCTCCGGCTTCTTGGTTCAGCGTACTCCTCTGGTTTGCCAGAAGGAGGCAGCGGCTCATCCAGCCCCCCGGCTATGATTCGCTGATCCGGCGTTGTCCGGAAATAGAGATAAGGGCGATTTGTTTCCCATATGAATGAGCGCTCATACCATGAAGACAGATCGGATACCGGCTCCGTCAGGATGGCATAGGTGTTGAGCAGCTCCGCTTGATAATCAGGCTTCCATTCCTGGGTGCTATACCCGGTGGCCCAGATGATGTTCTTGGCCAGAACGCTTCCTTTATCGGTTAAGACGGTGACATCACTATCGGTATACCGTGTTTCTTTCACTTCGCTATTTTCGTAAACTCGCAGCCCATGCTCGCTGGCATCCCGGAGAAGATTATGCCCGAAACGGTAAGGATCGATTTCGGCATCGCCACGGGCATAGATGGCCGCTTCTTTTGAGAACGGGAAGTTAGCCTTCATATGCTCGCGGCCCCAGTATTCCACATCGAAGCCCTTCCGTTTGAGCAGGTCATACTCATGCCGAATCATGCCGACATCTTGAGGGGTACTGGCATAGTAGAGGCTGCTTCGCGTGATCAGGCCGGAATCCCTGGACAGATGATTTGCGATTTCGGTGATCCGGCGTACCGCATGTCTGCACATCATGTAGAAGGAGGAAGCCCGTTGTTCACCAAATTGTTGGATCAGATCAGATAGAGGGCAGTCGTTAGAAAATTGCAACAGCCCCGAATTGGCGGATGTGCTGCCTTCGCACACGCGTTTTTTCTCCAGTAGGACGGTGTCCACGCCTTGCATGGTCAGCACGTAGGCCATCAGCGCGCCGCTTATACCGCCGCCGACTATGAGCACATCACAGCTGAGCTGTTCTGATAGACCGGGGTATTTTTTTACAGGTTCAGTGTTTAAATATTTCCAGGGCGTTATTCCGCCGGTCAGTAAAATGTCCCTCACCCCCTCATTGTCACATCGTTATTAGTTTGGACGTTCCTTTCGTTTTTAATGACATCTCACGACATAGATTTTTATATAGGTGGCATACTAGCTCCTGTGCAACCTAAATGGAAAGGGGAACAAACACAAAGATGACACCTAATCAGCAATTACAGCCTCTAACCTCAAAAGAACTGGACTATATTGCGGATTGCATCTCCAACGAAACCATGCTGGCCAAGCATTGTGCCGCGACAGCAGCAGCCAGTCAGAATCCAGCCATCCAGCAGGCGCTGCTGGGATTCGTAAAACGCCATGAGCAGCATCTGGACACCTTGGTTAACGCTCTGCAAATTCACAGCAATATCGCGCCGACGCAGCCTCAATAAGAGGAGATGTATAGACCAGGAAGCAAAATTGTTAAGGAGGAACGACTTATGGTAACCCCTAATGGATCTTCATACCTGCCCGAAGAGGATATGCTTAGCCCTATTCTGGGAGAGCTGAAACGTGCCGTTCGAGAGTATACGACAGCCACGACGGAAGCCTCTTGCCCTGAGGTGCGCCAAATGTTTACAGATTTGACTGCGGATACACTGAGACTGCAAGGCGAGTTTTTTAATATGATGAAGCAGCAGAACATGTATACCGCGCCTCGGCATGCATTGAAATACGATGTGGACAAGCAGTATAAGCAAGCGCAGCAGTCGCTGCAAAAAACTCGGGAAACCATTAATCAAAAAACTTCCGGCATGGGCGCGTTTGCGCATCACCCGAATGTAGCGCCGCATGCCACCAATGTAGCGCCTGCTTCTAATAATGTAACCCAATGATCCCATGGTTAACTCAATCTATGAGCCGATGACCCCCGCAGCCGCCGCTGCCGGCATGCATCGGTATTTTTTTTTGCACATCCCGTGTAAGTTATTGTAATATAAGTATTAATCTCTGTTCCGATATATCATGCTATAAGAACGGTTATTCGGAATAAGTGCTGGAGGATACGTATATGGAAGAGCTTAGCGAATTGAAACTAAAGGTGCTTGATCTGCTGAAAGAAGACGCGAGAAGATCGCCGGCTCTGCTCTCTACTCTACTCGGTGTAGATGAGGAAGAAGTAAAGACCTCCATTGCGGAGCTTGAACGAGATCACGTCATTGTTAAGTACGCGACCGTAGTCAACTGGGGCAAGGTGGAAGACGAGAAGGTTACGGCGCTGATCGAGGTTCAAATTACACCTGAGCGCGGAAGAGGCTTTGAAGGAATTGCGGAACGGATTTATTTATTCCCGCAGGTGAAGTCGGTCTATCTTATGTCTGGCGCCTACGACTTGCTTGTTGAAGTGGAAGGCGGAAACTTGCGTGAGGTGGCCAACTTTGTTTCGGAGAAACTGTCACCTATCGATTCTGTACTATCGACCAAAACGAATTTTATTTTGAAAAAATATAAACAAGACGGGATTATCTTTGAAGAACGTCAAGAAGACAATCGTCTCCTGATCTCGCCGTAAAGGAAGCGTGTGCTATGATTGTGAACGAACAGCAGCTTGCAGAAAATAACAGGAAATCGATGAGCTCCTATTTGGCGCCCAGGGTCAGGGACATTCAACCCTCTGGAATCCGTAAGTTTTTTGATCTCGTCAGTGGAAATAAAGATATTATCACACTTGGTGTCGGTGAGCCTGATTTCGTAACGCCGTGGCATGTACGAGAAGCCTGCGTATATTCATTGGAGCGCGGGTTTACAGGATATACGTCCAATGCCGGTATGCCGGAACTGCGGGAGGCGATCGCGGAATATTTGAACGACAGTTTCCACGTGACCTATAATCCTGCCAATGAAATGATCGTAACCGTAGGCGGCAGTGAAGCGATTGATCTGGCGCTGCGTGCCTTGATTGTTCCCGGAGATGAAATTCTGATCCCCGAGCCGTGTTACATTTCTTACTCGCCGATTGCTTCAATCGGTGGCGGGGTGCCTGTTGGTATTGAAACGACGGCAGAGCATCATTTCAAACTGACGGCCGAGGCGCTCGAAGCGCAAATCACCCCCAAATCGAAGATTCTGATCCTGTGTTACCCAAGCAATCCAACAGGAGCAATCATGACCTATGAGGATTGGCTGCCCATTGCGGAAGTAGTGGAAAAACACGATCTGATTGTGATCTCCGATGAAATCTATGCTGAGCTCACATATGAAGGAAAGCACGTCAGCTTTGCCTCGATGCCAGGCATGATGGACCGCACCATTCTGGTGAGCGGCTTCTCGAAGGCATTTGCTATGACAGGTTGGCGTATGGGGTATGTGTGTGCTCATTCGGATCTGATCGGCGCCATGCTGAAAATCCACCAGTATACGGTTATGTGTGCACCCGCAATGGGGCAAGTCGCCGCGCTCGAAGCATTGCGTAACGGCATGGGGGAAAAGGACCGAATGGTTGAATCCTATAACCAGCGGCGCAGACTCGTGGTTCAAGGGCTGCGCGAGATCGGTTTGGATTGCCACGAGCCACAGGGAGCGTTCTACGCGTTCCCAAGCATCAAGCGAACGGGACTCGGCTCGGATGAATTTGCCCAGCGCTTGCTGACCGAGGCGAAAGTGGCTGCCGTACCGGGCACCGCATTCGGCCTTGGCGGGGAAGGATTCATTCGCTGCTCATATGCTACATCCATTGCCCAACTGAATGAGGCCTTGGAGAGAATGGGTAATTTTGTGGAAAAAATAAAGTAGGCAAGGAAATCGTTGAACTTTTTCCTTGAATTAACAAAAAAATCACTTTCCATTGGCAAAATATATGTTATAATTTTATTTTGGGGGCAGAATTTTACTTTCCAAGGAGGGATCACCAGTGTTTTGTGATTATGAATTGTCAAACTACCGTGGTGACTATACGGCTGAAGACAATAATCACGGTAAATGGTCAATTAAATCAGCCAAATCCACTCCTCAGGAAATTACCTTGGAAGACGAAATTCATATGCTTCGCCGAAAGATGGAACAAATTTTTTTGGAAGAGCAGTCCTTCACGTCGGAGATTGTCATCGAGATCAGCAGTTTGCTGGACTTGAAGATTAACGAATATATGAAGGCCCATCCCAAAAAGAAACTATAAAATACGATCTGATTGAATATTACAAGGCTGTTCCTGGGGCTAGATGCCTTACGGATCAGCCTTGTTTGCGTCTAAAGATTCCCTCTGATGAAAAAAAACATCCCGGAATCATGATGGGCCTGGGCTTATTCCGGCGTAGAGGGACCCTGATTCGAAAATATGCTATAGTTGAGCATAATAACAAAAACGTCTATCGACGTACTTTCTCAGAAGACAGACCGCGGTTAAAGGAAGTTTTTCTTGAGATTATAGAATTGCTAAGCTTCGCTGAAACTATAAATTCTATAATCTTAAGATATATGGTGTTTATGGATAAGGATCGGACGATGAAATGGAGGATAATGTGATGAAGGTATATACAAGAACGGGAGATGCAGGGGAAACTTCAATTATTGGCGGTCGTGTGCCCAAGGATGACCCGCGGATAGAAGCGTATGGCACAATTGACGAATTGAACAGCTTTGTCGGTCAGGCCGTGTTTTTGGCCAAGGAAGCCGACTTTGAGGAACTTCATCTTCAGCTCGTTCGAATCCAGCATGAACTGTTCGATTGCGGCTCGGATCTGGCCTATGCGAGACCTCGAGAGGATAAACTCAAGGTAAGCGCCGAGCTTGTGGACAATCTGGAGGTATGGCTGGATGCTTTCGAGGAGAAGAACCCTCCGCTTGAGCGTTTCATCTTGCCAGGCGGAAGCGCGTTGTCTTCGCTGCTTCATGTATGTCGGACCGTATGCCGTCGCGCCGAGAGGTTGACCGTTTCGCTGCAGCGAACCACGGAAATCAATCCGGAGGTCCGCCGCTATTTGAACCGTTTGTCCGACTATTTCTTCGTGACTGCACGGGCAGCCAATGTGCACGCCGGGATTCCGGATGTCGAATATGAGCGAAGCGGAAAGGTGTTTCGGTAATTCATGAGTTTGTATTATCCGCCTATCAGTTATGTCGTGTCCCCACAGGAAGACGGCATGCAACTTAAGACCATTTTGCAAAAACGGATGGGGGTATCCCGTAAGCTGCTGTCGCGCCTCAAGTTGACTGAGCAGGGCATCATGCTGAACGGGGCCCGTGTATACATTAGCGTTAACGTGCATGCCGGAGATCTGATCGAAATCCGGATGGAGCAGGAACGATCAGACGATATGCTGCCCCAGCCGATGAATCTTCATATTCTGTACGAGGATGAACATCTGCTTGTGCTGAACAAGCCGGCGGGGATCATTGTCCATCCGACGCACGGGCATTATACGGACACGCTGGCGAACGGCGTCGTTCACTATTGGCAGGAGAAGGGCTGGAAATACCGGTTCAGAGCGGTTCACAGGCTGGACCAGGAGACTTCCGGCGTGTTGGTGATTGCGAAGAATGCATATATTCACCAGCATGTTTCCGAACAAATGATAGCCGGCACCGTTGACAAGAGGTATGTAGCATTTGTTCATGGCAAGCCTGCTTTCCCCTCAGGCGATATTGACGGTCCGATTGATCGGGACCCGTTAGACCCCCACCGCCGCATCGTAACTCCCGAAGGATACCCTTCGCTTACGCGATATAAGGTATGCGAAGCTTACCCTTCCGCATCCTTGGTCGAATTAAAGCTGGAAACGGGCCGTACCCATCAAATTCGGGTGCATATGCTTAGCATCGGTTGTCCATTGATTGGAGATCAGATGTACAGGCATCCGGTTTACAGCGATCGGGAGTTACGATCAGACGGGGCGGCTTCGGACTTGGCCGCCGGTCCAGCAGATCTGGAAGCTGCAACGATCATGAGGCTGGACCGCTATATGGGCCGGCAGGCGCTGCATGCAGCGAGCCTGACGCTAATTCACCCGATTGAGGGGAGCACGATGACATTCACAGCCCCGCTTCCTGAGGATATGAACGCACTGAGAAACATGCTCGCGGATGAGGCGACTTAAGTAGGTTCAAAACAACACTAGAAGGAGAACGTATCGAATGAGCAAACTGAAAGTATATCAATATCCGAAATGCGGAACATGCCGCAACGCGGTCAAATGGCTGCAGAACGAAGGACATGAGCTGGAACTTCAAAATATTTTTGAACAACCGCCACAGAAGGAAGAACTAGCCGACCTTATCGCCAAGAGCGGTCTGGAGCTTAAGAAATTTTTCAATACGAGCGGCGAGGTCTACAAGGAAATGAATCTGAAGGACAAGCTGCCTGGGCTCTCCGATGAGGAGAAAATCGAACTGTTGTCGTCCAACGGGAGATTAATTAAGCGTCCGATCGTGACGGACGGCAGTAAAGTGACCGTCGGCTTTAAAGCGGAACAATATCAGGAGTCATGGCAGAAGTAGAATGGATCCGGCATGTACACATTCTCCTGCTGAAGAAGGTAGAGCATCCCAAGGTCTTTCGACCGCCGGGATGTTCTTTTGTTTTAAGAGATAAGATAGTATAAACATCCGAGGCTTAGCATCCTTATCTCGCAAGAAAAACTTCCGCTAAATGCGGTCTGTCTACTGAGAAAGTACGTCGATAGACGTTTTTCTTATGGACAGCCAAAGATAGGAAATTCAAAGAAATACCTTATGACAAGCCCAAGTCTATATAGGGATATGGTATAATGACAAGGTATATTTAAGGTAATATCAGAGAAGTTAAAGTTAGGAGCGATCATGACTGTGATACCCAATCAACAACCATCCTTAATGCTTGTAGACGGGATGGCTTTATTATTTCGTGCTTATTATGCAACCGCGTCAAGCGGCTATATCCGTCGAACCAAAGCGGGAGTGCCGACCAACGCGATTTACGGCTTCCTGCGGTATATGTGGGATGCTATCGATAAATTTCAGCCTACCCATGTGGCGTGCTGCTGGGATATGGGATCAAAAACATTTCGAACAGAGCAGTTCGCGTCGTATAAAGGCAATCGTCCGGAAGCCCCGGATGATCTGGTTCCGCAGTTTTCGTTGGTGCGCGATGTGACGGAATGTCTGGGAATTCCGAACCTGGGCGTCGTGGGCTATGAGGCCGATGATTGCATCGGCACGCTGGCCAGACGGTACGGGGACAGCATGAATGTAAAGATCCTGTCGGGGGACCACGATCTGCTTCAGCTCGTAAACGATTCGACTTCCGTCATTATTATGAAAAAGGGACACGGCAATTATATGCACTATACCCCGGAAACGTTGTACGCGGAAAAAGGACTTTCTCCAAGACAGGTTATCGATGTGAAAGGCCTGATGGGAGATACGAGCGATAATTATCCGGGCGTACGCGGGATTGGCGAGAAAACGGCAGTCAAGTTGATTCAGGAGTATGAATCGGTGGAAGGCATTCTTGCGAATCTTGATTCACTGACCAAAGGGGTCCGCACCAAGATCGAGGCGGATCTGGAAATGCTGCATCTGTCCCGGGCTTTGGCCGAAATCCATTGCGAGGTTCCCATGGAGTGCGAATTGGATCTGTGCCGCTTAAGCGTGGATCACGAACGTGCATTAACCAAACTGGAGGAGCTTGAGATGAAGAGCCTCGGTCATCTTTTTGGGGTGGCGGTGGTTTCCTAGTCATGCGGAGACGGTTTAATTTCGGAAGAAAATCAATCTTGACCGGATTACTGCTCGGGGCATTGCTGCTTCTTGTATCGGCATGCGCCTCCGACCAGACTCCTTCAACCGATACCTCTAAACAGCCCTCGGGGGCCGAGAAGAAGGTGGAAGTTATGGTTTCGGCAGCAGCAAGCCTCAAATCCAGTCTGGAAGAGACCGGACGTCGATTTGAAGCGGAGTTTCCGAATGTTACGCTGCGTTATAATTTCGGTGGTTCGGGCTCTCTTGGACAACAGCTTGAGCAAGGGGCGCCCGTAGATTTGTTTATATCCGCAGCAACGGAGCCGATGGATCGATTGGTCGAGAAGGGGATCGTGCAATCCGATGCGGTTCAGTTGATGTTTCGAAATGCATTGGTGCTGATTGAGCCTGTCGGCAAACAGAACGTGAAGCAATTACCGGATCTATTAAAACCCGAGGTGCGCGTTCTGGCTATCGGGCAGCCGGATACGGTACCGGCCGGAGAATATGCCAAGGAGGCTCTTCAGAATGAAGGCCTTTGGGATGATGTCGAATCCAAGGCGGTGTATGCCAAGGACGTGACGCAAGTTCTGGCTTATGTAGAGTCGGGGAATGCGGACGCCGGTTTTGTGTACAAAACCGATCTGAAGAGTTCCGCCAAGGCAACGCTTGCGCTTGAGGTCAATCCGGACAAGCACCAACCGATCGAATATCCTGCAGCGGTTCCCGGTAATGCCAAGCATCCGCAGGAGGCTGAGGCTCTTCTCGAATTTATGCGGAAGCCCGAGATCAGGGATATCTTCACGGAGGCTGGATTTGAGGTAGCGGAGGCATCGCCGTGACCACGACCGAAATGTTCTGGATGCCGGTATGGCTGTCGATAAAAACATCACTGCTGTCCAGCATCATTGCATTTATACTGGGAGCAGCAGCAGCACGCTGGATGTCCCGGCGCTCGTTTGTCGGCAAGACGGCGGTAGAAACGCTGCTGATGCTTCCGCTCGTGCTTCCGCCTACGGTGGTTGGCTTTCTTCTGCTTGTCATGCTGGGCAGAAACAGCTGGATAGGTTCAGCTGCTGAATGGCTGTTTGCCAGACCCATCATTTTTAGCTGGGGAGCCGCGGTCATAGCGGCTATTGTGGTCTCGTTTCCGCTGGTGTATCAGAGCATGCGGGTGGGCTTTGAGTCCGTGGACCCGGAGCTTGAGGATTCGGCGCGATCGGCTGGCGCCGGCGAATGGCAGGTCCTTCGCTGGATTACGCTGCCGCTTGTTCGCAGGGCGGGAATTTCGGCGTTCATACTGGCCTTTGCCAGAGGTTTAGGGGAATTTGGGGCAACCTGGATGGTTGCAGGCAATATACCGGGCGTTACGCAAACGCTGCCCACGGCGATTTACGTTGCAGTAAGCAATGGCGAGAGCGGGCTGGCGTGGGCGTGGACGGCGGTCATTATTTTGTTCTCATGGCTGTTACTGGCCGCGTCTGGAACGGGCAGAAGCAGAGAAAGAGGCAGGCCGACTTGACGGGAGCACAATGTTTACATATGCTTCGAATAGAGCTTGTTAGCAACCAAATAGAGAACAAGGCACAGCACATCGTGGAGAGGATGGAAGAAGCATGAGTTTACTTGGAGCAATTGAAGCAGGAGGAACCAAGTTCGTTTGCGGCGTGGGTACAGAGGATGGAACGGTTGTGGAGCGAGTGAGCTTTCCGACGACAACCCCTGAAGAAACCATGGCAAACGTCTTTAACTTTTTTGCTGATAAGGATATAGAGGCGATCGGAGTCGGTTCGTTCGGACCGATTGACCCGGTGAAAGGCAGCCCGACCTATGGCTGCATTACAACGACGCCGAAGCCGCATTGGAGCAATTACAATATCGTCAAAGCATTGGAAGAGCGTTTTGACGTTCCGATCGGATTCGATACGGATGTAAACGGAGCGGCTCTTGGAGAATATACGTGGGGGGCGGCCCAGGGACTGGACAGCTGTCTTTACATCACCATCGGAACGGGAGTAGGGGCAGGCGCCGTGGTATCCGGCGAACTGATTCACGGCTTGTCCCATCCGGAGATGGGGCATATTTACGTCCGCCGTCATCCGGATGACAAATATGAAGGGACCTGCCCTTATCATGCAGACTGTTTGGAGGGGCTTGCTGCCGGACCGTCCCTTGGCAAACGCTGGGGTGTTCCCGGCGTGGAATTGACGCCGGATCATCCGGCTTGGGAGATGGAAGCTTATTATCTCGCTCAAGCGCTGATGAATTATGTCCTCATCTTGTCCCCTCAGCGGATCGTGATGGGCGGAGGCGTTATGAAGCAGGAGCAGCTGTTCCCGCTGATCCGCACGAAGCTTCAGGAGCTGCTGGCCGGATATGTACAGCATCCAAGCCTTCATGACGGGATTGATCAATTCATCGTTCCGCCGATGCTCGGCGATAATGCGGGTCTCTGCGGTGCATTGGCGTTGGCCAAGCTGGCAGTAGATGAGGCCAAGAGCGGTCAAGCTTAACTTCTATTCTTATATAGAGTGAGCAAAAATGGGTTTCATTCTATTACAGATTATGGTATTATGAATTCAACAGTATAATGTATGGAACGGGAAGCACCTTTCTTTGTCGCTGCGGCGGAGGAGAGGTGCTTTTTTGCGTTGTTCCATCGTTGTGCTGAATGCGTAAACGGGAGGTATTCGAGGGATGCAAATTGTATTCATGAATCAGATGAGCGGAGCGGATGAGTCAGGTCACCTCCGTTCTGCTCAAGTCTGGATCGGTGAGGAAGAGGGAGGATGGCGGCTCGGTTGGCGGAACATGGAACCGGACGGCGAAGTATCCGATGATGAGTGGTATGAAGGAAGTTCGTGGAATGAGTTATTATGCGTGTACCGACATCAATTAGCGAAGAAGCTTGGAGAGGGGTTCCGGCCGCTTGTGGAGGGGGTATTCCACGAACCGGGAGAGACTGGAGGAAAGAATCTTGGTGTGCAGAAGCTGCAGTGCTACAGTGAGCTGTATGGCTCGGAGGAGCTGTACACGGAGCTGTGTGCCTGGCGCAGAAGAAAGGCGGCCTCCGGAAGAAAAGCACCTTATTTCATTGCCAGCAATCGGGTGCTGCGCATGATTAGCGCCTTCATCCCCCAGAATGAGGAAGAGCTGCTGCAGCTTCCGGGAATCGGGATCAGCAAGTCTTCAGAGCATGGGGCGGAGTGGCTGGAGATCACGACGAAAATCGAGCGAACCACAACCTTTCCACTGGATTGGGTTGATAAGCAGCTGCAGGAAGAGGTGTTCTTGTCCTGGCTGTATAAGCAGAAGGAGCAGCGATACAAGCAAGAGCTGGACCGCTTCCGAATTCGCCGTACGATGCTGCTTGGCATAGCCGAGGGAGCTTCGCTGACCGAGCTGGAAGAACGCACTTCGTTAACTCGTCGAGATTTGGTTGAGGAATTGGAAGGTCTTGAGAAGGAAGGTTATGATACGGAGCAGCTGCTGGAGGTTGAGCTGAATACGATGACGGCTACCGAGCAGGCGACGGTATGGAAGGCTTTTGAGGAGCTGGGCGATACATTTCTTAAACCCGTATTACAACGGGTATATGGAGAAGGACAAGCTCACAATGGAGAGGTAGAAGAGATTGGCGGAACGGAGGAGCTGTATGAGCGGCTGCGCCTGATCAGGATACGCTTCCGGCGGCAAGAACCTGGTAAAGCGAACGCAGGCTAATTCCAGGTAATGAAACAGGACGGATTCCCTTGCGGCAGGGAGATCCGTCCTGATGGTTTCGAGTATTCATATCCAGTCTTTCTTACGGAACAGATAAAACATGAGAGCACCGGCAGAAATCATGACGCCTATAACTACATAATAAGAATATTCCCAGTGAAGCTCAGGCATATTGTCAAAGTTCATGCCGTAAATGCCCGTAATCAGCGTCAGTGGAATGAAGATCGTTGTAATGGCGGTAAACACGCGCATGATTTCATTGGCCCGATTGGCGATACTGGATTGGTAAGCCTCTCGTAGGTTCCCCATGAGATCTCGATAAGTTTCGAAGGTTTCGGAAATTTTCACGGCATTTTCATAGATATCGCTGAAATATTTTTGCAGCTGGTCATCGATCAGCCGGAGATCTTTTTTGTTCAGCGTATTGATAACTTCCTTCTGCGGTCCAAGCACCTTTTTCAACCAAAGAATCTCGCTTCGCAGACCGATGATCTCGCTGAGGTGGGATTTTTTGGTATGCATCAGAATGTCTTCCTCCAGCTTTTCAATCCGCGCCTCGATGCGGTCCCCGACGGAGAAATAGTTGTCCGTCACAAGGTCGATCAAGAGATAGAGGAAGCGGTCAGGCGTGCTGACTTCATCCTCCCAGAGAAGAGGTTTAACGGTGCGAAGCTCGTGGATCTTTTGCTTGGTCACCGTAATAATAAAATGTCTGCCCAGGAAAACATTCAATGCCCGAAGGAAAATCTCTTCGTCGTCAAACCGGATGCTGTTCACGACGATAAAATAGTGGTTCTCGTATATTTCAATTTTGGGACGCTGCTCCTCTTCGCTGAGGCAATCCTCAACCGCAAGATCATGCAGGGAGAAGAGGGGCTGCAGTTCGGCTAAATCATCCACGTCCGCATCCAGCCAGTAGAAGCCGCTGGCCGGAGGTGTCAGCGTCATTTCGATGTCATCAATAGGGGTAAATACGCCCGAATCGACCAACCGGATTTTCATCTGATATCACTCCTTTGTCAAATACAAGCTGCTTGGTTAAGCAGTAAAGGCACAGGATATCAGCCCACCGGTATACGGGCATAATCAAGGAAGGTTAGAATACGATAAAAAGCGCATGAAAAATAACGCCGCCCTCTGCCGGTAAGCTGATCTTGATCCTATGCGGTTGTGCGTCTTGTGCATCCAGTTTCTGGCTCGGGTCACCGTCCATCTTCCATGTCACCTCTTTCATACTCGGTTTTAAACAGCACTTGTCTAGTATAACGCCGGGTGTAGGACCTTTCAAGTTGAAATCCGGTGCAGCCAAGGGCCATTTGTACAGGGTATGGAAACCTTCGGTGAAGTGTGACGGACTTTATGAAAAGGTTCTTGACGAAAAATTGGGAATGATTTAAAGTAAGTATCAATTACGAACAATTTAAGACAACTGAATAAAGCGAAATCTTATCAAGAGCAGGTGGAGGGACTAGCCCTATGAAACCCGGCAACCGGCGGCAACATCGCACGGTGCTAATTCTTGCAGGAGATACGACGCTTCTTTGAAGCCGTTGTATAGTCTGACAGATGAGAGAGGCGCATTGTGATACGTATATGATGACCTTTCTCTACTTTGAGAAAGGTCTTCTTGCGTTTATACAGTCTAACGCTCTTTCTCACAGCTTTTTTATGGATGTATCATTTCATATTTCGAAGGAGTGAGCCACGATGCCGATTAAAATTCCGGATGCCTTGCCGGCAAAGGAAGTTCTGGCTGGAGAAAACATTTTTGTCATGGATGAGAGTCACGCATTTCATCAGGATATCCGCCCATTGCGGATCGCTATTTTGAACCTGATGCCAACCAAGGAAACGACGGAGACCCAGCTGCTGCGATTGATCGGTAACTCCCCGCTCCAGGTGGATGTTGTCCTTCTTCACCCGAGTTCGCACGTTTCGAAGAATACGTCGGCTGAGCATCTGAAATCATTTTACAAAACCTTTGAAGAAGTGAAGAACCGTCGTTTTGACGGCATGATCATTACAGGCGCTCCGGTCGAGCAGTTGGAGTTTGAAGAAGTGAATTACTGGGATGAGCTTACTGAAATTTTTGAATGGACCAAGACGCATGTAACCTCCACGCTCCATATCTGCTGGGCATCGCAAGCCGGACTTTATTATCATTACGGCGTGCCGAAATACAGCCTTGAGGAAAAATGCTTCGGCGTATTTCCACATACGATCAATGAAACATGTACCAAGCTGCTCCGCGGATTTGACGAAATGTTCTTTGTTCCGCATTCCCGCCATACGGAAGTTCGGCGCGAAGACATTACAGGCATTGACGATTTGGTCATCCTGTCCGAATCCGAGGAAGCAGGCATTTATTTGGTATCAAGCCGGGATGGAAAGCAGATTTTTGCCACAGGGCATTCCGAGTATGATGCGGACTCTCTGAAGTGGGAGTATGACCGGGACGTTGCCAAGGGCATGGATATCGAACTGCCGCGCAACTATTATCCGAATAATGATCCAACAAGGACGCCTCCATCCATATGGCGGGCGCATGCAAACTTATTATTTACTAATTGGCTCAATTACTATGTATATCAGGAAACGCCATACGATATTGGTCCGCAAATATAGCCGTATACGGGAGGAGAGTTTGTGATGGAGAAGAAACCTTTTAATATAGAGAGCCGGCTGGCACAGATCGGCTCGGTGCAAGAACCGGTAACCGGAGCCGTGAATTTTCCGATTTATCAGGCTACGGCATACCGCCATCCCAAATTAGGCCAGAGCACGGGGTTTGACTACGCCCGTACGAAAAATCCGACCCGGTCGGTACTGGAGGACGCCTGCGCCGAGCTGGAATCCGGAGATGCCGGCTTTGCTTGCAGCTCGGGCATGGCAGCCCTTCAGACGATTTTTGCTTTGTTCGGTCAAGGGGATCATCTGATTGTATCGCTGGATCTGTATGGTGGGACGTATAGGCTGCTGGAGCGGATTATGTCCAAGTTCGGCGTTACGGCTACGTACGTGGACACGAATGACCGGGATGCGCTGGAAGGGGCAAGAAGGCCCAACACGAAGGCTGTATTTATCGAAACGCCCACCAATCCGCTGATGATGATTACGGATATCGAAGCCGTCTGTACGTGGGCAAGGCATCATCAACTGATCAGCATCGTGGATAATACGCTGCTTACTCCGTATTTCCAAAGACCCATCGAGCTTGGGGCGGATATCGTTATACATAGCGCCACCAAGTATTTGGGAGGACATAACGATGTGCTGGCGGGGATCATCGTAACGAAGGGCAAGGAACTATCGGAGGAGATCGCTTTCCTTCATAACTCCATCGGCGCGGTGTTAAGCCCGACGGATTCCTATCAGCTGATGAGAGGAATGAAGACGCTTGCGCTGCGCATGGATCGGCACGAGACGAATGCAACCGCAGTGGCAACGTTTTTGACAACTCACCCGGCGATCGGCGAGGTGTATTATCCTGCCCTGCCGGACCATCCGGGACATGACATCCAGAATCGTCAATCCAGCGGCAACACGGGCATCTTCTCCTTCAAGGTGAAGGACGCCCGTTATGTGGAGCCCGTGCTGCGGCACATTAAGCTGATTGCGTTCGCTGAAAGCCTGGGGGGCGTTGAGTCCCTGATGACATACCCTGCCGTTCAGACCCATGCGGACATCCCGCTTGAGATTCGGGAAGCAATCGGCGTGGATGACCGTTTGCTCCGGTTCTCGGTCGGCATCGAGCATGCGGATGACTTGATCGCGGATTTGGATGCTGCACTGAGCGCGGCCATGGCTGAAGTGGAAGGGAGCACGGGAGAATGAGCATCGATAAAGGTCCATCCGGATTGGAAACGCAAACCAAGCAGTTAGCTGCTAAACGGGGACACGAGGAAGAACTGCGTTTCGAGACAAAACTATTGCATTTCGGCGGGGAAATCGACCGGGCAACCGGCGCCTCGAGCGTTCCGATCTATCAAGCCTCGACGTTTCACCATGAAGATATCTTTAACCCGCCGCAACACGATTACAGCCGTTCCGGCAATCCGACTCGGCAGGCGCTGGAGGATTATATCGCCCTTTTGGAGGGAGGCGTACGCGGTTTCGCTTATGCTTCCGGTATGGCAGCGATCTCCAGCTCGTTCATGCTGCTCAGTGCGGGGGATCATATGATCGTGACGGAGGATGTGTACGGCGGAACCTACCGCTTGCTGACCAGCATTTTAAGCCGTATGGGCATCGAGAGCACCTTCGTGGACATGACCGATCTGGATCAGGTGAAGGCGGCCCTCAAACCGAATACGAAAGCCGTCTATATGGAAACTCCTTCAAACCCGACCCTGAAAATTACCGACATTGGTGCGGTGACGGATTGGGCGAAGGAGCATGGCCTCCTTACCCTGCTGGATAATACGTTCATGACGCCGTTTTACCAGCGTCCGATTGAGTTCGGCGTGGATATCGTGATCCATAGCGCGACCAAATTCCTTGGCGGGCACAGCGATGTGCTGGCAGGTCTCGCGGTAGCCAGAACCGAGGAGCTGGGAGACCAACTGAAGCAGCTGCAAAATGGTTTGGGCACGGTCCTTGGGGTCCAGGATTCCTGGCTCCTTATGCGCGGAATGAAAACACTCAGCACACGTATGGCCCACTCCGAGCAAAGCGCGGCCAAGCTGGCGGCATGGCTGCAAGGGAGAAGCGACATTGAGCAAGTGTACTACCCTGGCCTCTTGAATCATCCGGGACGTGAAGTCCATGAGAAGCAATCGAGTGGTTATGGCGCGGTCATCTCCTTTGACGTCGGCTCAGGCGAACGCGCCAAGCAGGTGCTGAACCATGTGAAGCTGCCGCTGGTCGCGGTCAGCTTGGGAGCCGTGGAGAGCATCCTGTCGTACCCGACAATGATGTCGCATGCGGCCATGGGTGAGAAGGTTCGGCATGAACGCGGAATTACGGATGGCTTGCTCCGTTTCTCGGTCGGACTCGAGGATGTGGACGATCTGATTGCTGATCTGGATCGGGCTTTTGCTGCCAGTTACTAAAGATTTGCCAAATCATAGAATTCGGCATCCTGTCACGGACGGGATGTCGTTTTTAATGCCGGATTGTGGTAGGATGAGATAGAAAAAGTTTTGCTGGTGATTTGTTATTTTGCTCTAAGTAGGGAGGCTGCAAGAATGAGTGCGGTAAACCGTATATTGGATAAAGCTTTACGCGGTGAGCGTTTGAACCTGGAAGATACCGTAACGCTTTTTGAAAGTGATGAGATTGAGAAAATTGGTCATGCGGCGGATGTGATGACAAAGCGTCTGCATCCGGATCCTATCACGACATTTGTTATCGGCCGGAATATCAATTACACAAACATATGTGATGTATTCTGCCGTTTTTGCGCTTTTTATCGCAGACCCGGCTCTTCCGAGGGCTATGTACTGCCCGATGAAACAATCTTCCAGAAGATTCAGGAAACCGAGGATGTGAACGGTACTGAAATTCTGATGCAGGGCGGCGTCAATCCGGATTTGCCTTTCAATTATTATACCGACCTGCTTCGCAACATTAAGAAGCGGTTTCCTAACATCACGATGCATTCCTTCTCCCCGGCGGAAATTATGAAAATGGTGGAGATCTCCGGGCTTACGCTCGAAGAGGTGATGCGCGAGCTTCACAGCGCGGGTCTGGACTCATTGCCTGGCGGCGGGGCCGAGATTTTGGATGATCGTATCCGCAAAAAGGTCAGTCGTCTGAAAGGCACATGGCGCCAGTGGATGGATGTCATGCAAACGGCCCATAAAGTCGGCATGAACACGACGGCTACCATGGTGATCGGTCTGGGTGAAACGATGGAAGAGCGTGCGTTACATATGCTTCGCGTACGTGATGCGCAGGATGAATGCATTCAGAACGGATATGATTCCAAAGGCTTCCTGGCCTTCATTCCATTTACGTTCCAGCCGGACAATACGAACCTTAAGCGCGAGCGCGAAACGCCGGAGGCGTACTTGAAGACGGTAGCCATTGGTCGCTTGGCGATCGATAACGTTCCGAATCTGCAATCCTCCTGGGTAACGATGGGACCTGAAATCGGCAAGCTGTCACTCAGCTACGGCTGCAATGACTTTGGCAGCACGATGATGGAGGAGAACGTGGTTTCTTCCGCAGGAGCCGTCTATAAGGTCAATATTGAATCGATAATTCAATTGATCCGGGAGACCGGCAACATCCCGGCTCAACGCAACACCCGGTATGATATTCTGCGCGTGTTCGAAGATAACAGCACCGTTGAGCGTGACTTCGTTATGCAGAACTAATTCTATACTTCATGTAGATCCGCAAGGCGGGCCGAGCAACTCGGTCCGCCTTTTTAATTTACATCAGAGAGTATGTGCGTTGATGGACATATTTAGGATGCGGCCGTTGATTAGATATTTTCCGGACTTGCTTGTTTTTCCAAGCAGGAGTTCCGTATATCCCCGAGCGGGTCCCCATATACTGAAAAGGGAACTCGAAAGGAGTGATTCCATGGAACTGTTCAGCATTTCTGTCGGTACACGGACGGAAGACGAGAAAAAGGCGTTTCACCGTATATTGTCAGACAAGCAGAAAGAGCTACATAAACAATGCAAGCAGCTGAAATTCACATTCAGCGCTTCGGATGACCGCGTAATTTGGACGTGCTCCGGCAAGCTTCCGCTGTCCTCATGGACCGCATCGGCCGACACGCTGCGCCGGCTCACTGCCGAAGCAGTCACTGCTTATATTATGGAAGAGAAAGAGCAGGAGATTGCTGCACGGTTAATGTTCTCGGAATTCGAGTTTGATGATGAGGAAGAAGCGGGGCGGATCCTGCAGTGGTTTTTGATGCTCCTGCAAAAAGAGGAAGGCCCGTCCGGGGACTTTTGGCAGAGCCGCAAACGCAAGCTGTCGGAAGGCATATATCAATGCCTGAACGAGGCGCCTGAGCTTAATCTGGATGGGTTTATAACCTTCCGGCTTCAGTCTTATGAACAGGAGCTCCGCGAGATGGCGGAGTATGCAGTGGATGAATTTATGCTCGATCAGCAGTACGAGGAGTTCGTCAGCCTGCTGAAATATTTTGTTTATTTTCAGGAGCCCAAAATGCCGCTGGTTCATGTCATTCATAAGGGGGAGGAAGAGTTCCTGCTGCTGGATGGCAATCTTCGCCCGATTGAACGCCCTCGGGATGAAGGACTCGTTATGGAGAGGCTGGACCAGGATATGGAGATTGAAGATATGGTGGTCAGTACGCTGATTTCGGTATCTCCGGCCCGCATGATTATCCATACGAGGCAGCCTGAGCTTCCCGTCATCGTGACATTGGCCCATATCTTTGATAACCGCGCCGAAGTATGCTGCAGCTGTCCCGAATGCAGCGCGCTTCTCGGAAGCGGACGAATGATGACTTGACGCATCGAAGCGGTCAGGATTATAATTACTGATAAATTCACGTAAAAGCTCTGACAAAGACATGAATCAATTTTGGATTTGACCGCTCAGAGAGAGGAAACCTTGGCTGCAATTTCCTCCGGTTCACCATTGATTTACCCCTTTGTAGCTGTGTCGTCGAACCCGCACGTCATGATGATTGCGGATGAGTAGGCTTCACCGGTTCATGACCGTTACTCAATGCTGATGAAGGATCTTAATCGTTTATGTACCCAGTACATAAGGTGATGAAAGAGATCGAATTAGGGTGGAACCACGGGTATAACACTCGTCCCTTCGCGGGACGGGTGTTTTTTGCATGTTCCGGTATCTTTCGTTGAAGTCTTGGCGGGCACCTCAGCGGTCCATGCCTGTCTTCGCGGGGAGACTAACGCGTCCTTCATATATGGAAGAAACGTGAAATTCTTTTTCTTGGGAGGAATACAAGGTGGCTATTAGCATTAAATTGCCTGACGGCTCCGTACGGGAGTATGATGCGGGCAGCAGTATTGAGGATGTGGCTGCTTCAATCAGCAGCGGACTTAGAAAGAATGCGGTCGCGGGAAAAATGGACGGGATCGTCGTGGATCTTTCGACACCGCTTCAGGACGGAGCTTTGATCGAGATCGTAACGCAGGATACGCCCGAAGGGCTTGAAGTGATGCGTCATAGTACAGCGCATTTGCTGGCTCAAGCGACCAAGCGTTTGTATGGAGCGAAAGAAGTAAAGCTGGGCGTGGGTCCGGTCATTGAGGACGGCTTCTACTATGACATGGATCTGGAAGAGCCTTTGAATCCGGAGGACCTGCAAAAGATCGAGAAGGAAATGGAACGCATTATCGGCGAGAATCTTCCGATTGTCCGCAAGGAAGTAAGCCGTGCGGAAGCGCTGCGCATCTTTGGCGAGCTTGGGGATCCGTACAAGCTGGAACTGATCAATGCCCTGCCTGAGGATAGCGTTATTACGATCTATGAGCAAGGCGAGTTCTTTGATCTCTGTCGTGGACCGCATGTCCCTTCAACCGGCAAGATCAAAGTATTCAAGCTCATGAATGTGGCGGGCGCATACTGGCGCGGCGACAGCAAGAACAAAATGCTTCAGCGAGTGTACGGTACGGCGTTTGTGAAAAAAGCGCAGCTCGATGAGCATCTTCATCTGCTGGAAGAAGCCAAGAAGCGTGACCATCGTAAGCTGGGCAAGGAATTGCAAATGTTTACGTTCTCTCAGCTTGTTGGACAAGGCCTGCCGATCTGGCTGCCAAACGGCGCGAAATTGCGTCGTACCCTGGAGCGTTATATCGTGGACATGGAAGAGCGCCTCGGGTACCAGCACGTGTACACGCCTGTGCTCGGAAACGTGGAGCTGTACAAAACCTCCGGTCACTGGGAGCACTATCAGGAAGATATGTTCCCGAAAATGGAGATGGACAACGAGGAGCTTGTTCTTCGTCCGATGAACTGTCCTCACCATATGATGGTATATAAGAGCGATATGCACAGCTACCGGGATTTGCCGATCCGTATTGCTGAGCTTGGCATGCAGCACCGCTATGAAATGTCCGGTGCATTGACCGGCTTGCATCGGGTGCGAGCGATGACGTTGAACGACTCGCATATTTTCTGCCGTCCGGATCAGATCAAGGAAGAGTTTGCACGGGTCATTCAGCTGATCATGACGGTTTACAAGGATTTTGGCATCCATGACTACCGCTTCCGTCTTTCTTACCGGGATCCGCAGGATACCGAGAAGTATTTCCAGAATGATGAAATGTGGGAAATGTCCCAGCGCATGCTGCGCGAAGTCGTCGAAAGCCTGGATATGCCGTTCTATGAGGCCGAAGGCGAAGCTGCCTTCTACGGTCCGAAGCTCGACGTTCAGATCCGTACGGCTCTAGGCAAGGAAGAGACGCTGTCAACCGTTCAGCTCGACTTCCTGCTGCCTGAGCGCTTTGAGCTGGAATATGTCGGCGACGATGGCCAGAAGCATCGTCCGGTCGTTATCCACCGCGGTATTCTGGGCACGATGGAACGCTTCACTGCGTTCTTGCTTGAGAATTTTGCGGGTGCGCTGCCGCTGTGGCTGTCACCGGTACAGGTGAAAGTCATTCCGGTCTCCAATGCCTTTGAGGATTATGCCAAGGAAGTGGCCGAGAAGCTTCAATTCGCCGGTATCTCTGTAGAGCCGGATCTTCGCAATGAGAAGCTGGGATACAAGATTCGGGAAGCGCAGCTCGAGAAGATTCCTTACATGTTCATCGTTGGCGAGAACGAGAAAAATGCGGGCGCGGTTTCCGTTCGCAAACGCGGCGAAGGGGATATCGGTGCCCAGCCGCTCGACGAGATCATCCTCAAGCTTCGTGAAGAAATTAACACCCACGTCGTTTAAGTTTAGCTATAAGGTTAAGTAACGAAGGGACATGCAAACCTCTGCCATCACGTATATTCTTTTTGGGAAGTGGGAACCCTCGCTAGTAAGGGGGAGGTACTCACATGATCCAATGGAAAAAATGGCAGAGGTTTTTTGCTGGTTTTATTTTATCAGCCGTCTTGTTCAGTGCAGGTTCTTCAATAGTAGATGCCCATAATCTGATTCTAAGCGAATCCTATGATTCAACAGACTTAAGAAATGTGTATGATCCGTCCGGGGAATTTCAAGGCTCCGATTACGTGGAAATGTCTCGCTTCTATGCGCTTCGAGTAGCAGGTTTTAGCGATATGAATAGATACTTGGATGTTCCGGATACGGGGCCTAAGGCCAGCGTGCCTGGCAAGAAACGCGAATCCATGCCCGTGCTTGCGCCTAGGGAGGACCAGGTGCTGCATACGGTGAAGGTAACCGCTACGGGCTATACGGCAGGTTATGAATCGACCGGGAAGAAGCCCGGGCATCCTCAATATGGAATTACCTATTCCGGGGTGAAGGTGAAGCGGGATCGAAATACGCTATCAACGATTGCCGCGGATCCGGATGTATTTCCGCTTGGCAGTATTCTCTATATACCGGGCTATGGTTATGGAATCGTAGCGGATATCGGATCAGCGATCAAAGGGCAAAAAATCGATCTTTATTTCTCCACAACCAAACAAGTGTTTAAGGAGTGGGGGAAGAAGGACGTCGAGGTACAGGTCATTAAAACCGGGAGCGGCAAATGCACGGAGGAAATGCTCAGAACCCTGGATAACGCGATCGAGACCTATCGTTTCCTGCCGGCATCCGTTTTGGAAGAAGCCATTTAGGGTGATTTTGGCGCGTAGATTGGCAGTAAACATTTAAGAATAATGCCTCCCTGTTCATCACATACTACTTTTCGGGGGCCAAACCCCTGAAGAGGATGATGGTATTGCATATGAACAGGGAGGTGAATACTGTGGCTAAAAAGAACAAGGTACAAGAAAACTTTAAAACGCCGAATGAAAAGTTTAACGCTGAGTTTGCTGAAGATACCAGCATAGCCAGCAACCCAAAAGGGAATTCCAAAGTTCAAGAGAACTACAAAAAACCGAACGAGAAGTTTGATGCTGAGTTTGGCGAACTGAACACGCCAGGGGACCATTCTGCAAACCGTTAAGGTGCAGATGCCAGCGCCCGTTCGTGCAAAAATAAGACCTCCGCTTTAGCGGGGGTCTTTTATTGTAAAAAGAAAACCATACGCTATGCGTATGGTTCAGGATAGCTTAAGCGTTGTATAAAAAAAATCCTCCGAAGTGTTAAGATAAATTCGGTTCGCCAACCAAATTTAAAACACGAGGAGGAGATC